>CALUWH010000050.1 GCA_944324435.1 Candidatus Gastranaerophilales bacterium | reverse complement strand
GCTGTTAGAAAAAAACTTTCTGAATATGCAATCCACTTGAATGAAAAACAAAAAATCAGATTAACATATTTAGTAAGCGAAAAACAATTCGCAAAATATTACCACGAAGCAGCAAGAAAGAAAGGTGTTACAGGTACAATCCTACTTCAGATTCTTGAATCAAGATTAGATAACATTCTTTTCAGAGCCGGCTTCGGTGTAACTCGTAAACAATCAAGACAAATCGTCAACCACGGTCACGTATTGGTTAACGGTAAAAAAGTAGATATTCCATCATACTTGGTAAAAGCAGGCGATGTAATTACAGTTAAGGCAAGAAGCAATGAATACCTTAAAACTGTAATGAGCGCAATTGATTTATCTTGCGCACCGGCTTGGCTTACCGTAGATGCAGAAGCTTTGAAGATTACATTCGAAAGAATTCCTCAAAGAGAAGAATTAGATCCTGAATTTAAAGAACAACTTGTTATAGAGTACTATTCAAAATAGGCTGATAGGAGAAAATAATATGGAATTAAAAATTAAAACTGTTAATACGATGACCAGCTCAGATGGTTCACAATATGGTAAATTTACTGTAGAACCATTGGAAAGAGGATTTGGAACAACTATCGGTAACGCACTCAGACGTGTTTTACTTTCAAGCTTGGAAGGTACTGCTGTAACTTCTTGCAGAATTGAAGGTATCACTCATGAATACACCGCAATTCCGGGTGTATTGGAAGACGTTATTGATGTAATGTTGAACCTTAAAGGTCTTGCAATCAAGACAGACTCAAAAGAGCCTCAACAGTTAAGAATTGATGTTGACAAACCGGGTCCTGTATTAGCAAGTGATATTCAGCTTCCTGCAGGTGTAAAGGTTGTTAACCCTGATTGGTTAATCTGTACAATAGCAGACGGTGGTTCATTCCACGCTGATATCATTGTTGAAACCGGTAAAGGATACGTAGCAAACGATGTTCCAAGAAATGCTAAGGCAGGGGCTCCTATTGATATGCTGCCTATTGATGCAACATTTATGCCGATTAAAAGAGTAAGCTACGAAGTTGAAAACACTCGTGTAGGCGACAGCATCGACTTTGATAAATTAACTCTTGAAATCTGGTCAAACGGAACAGTTGATGTAACAACCGCTTTAAGCCAGGCTGCAGACCTTCTTATTGAACATTTCGTTCAAATCGCTTCAATCTCAGGCAAGACTTCACATAAGGAAGTTGAGGAAAAAGCAGCAGAAGCTCAGGAAGAAGTTGAAGAAAAAGCGGCAGATGAACCTTCAATTACTATTGATGAATTAGAATTATCAGTAAGGGCTTATAACTGCTTGAAAAGAGCAAGTATTAACTCTATGGCAGAACTTCTTAAAAAATCTGAGCATGATTTATTGAATATTAAGAATTTCGGTAAAAAATCTTCAGACGAAGTAATCGAAAGATTACACCACTTCGGTTTGGATTTAGCTCCAAACCCAGAGGTAGATGAAGAAGGTTTACAGGCTCAAGGAATTGAAGAATAGTACGGAATAAAATAGTAAAAATATATAAGGAAAGACAAAATGAGACACCAAACAAAAAAACATACGCTTGGGAAAGCACAAGACCAGAGAAAGGCTTTGTTGCGTTCATTGGCTACCGAACTTTTTGTTCACGGTGAAATAAAAACAACTATGGCAAGAGCAAAAGCGCTCCAGCCGTATGCTGAAAATATTATCACAATGGCAAAGAAAGGTGACCTGAATTCAAGAAGATTGGCTGGCAGATATATCTATGATAAAGAAATCGGTCAATTTATTGATACTGCAACAGGCGAAGTATTTGAAGCTCCTCAAGAAGGTAAAAAACTTGCAAAACAAACTGTTTTAAGAAAATTATTCAGCGTAATCGGCGTTAAATATTCTTCAAGACAGGGCGGTTATACAAGAATATACAGACTTCCTCCTCGCAGAGGGGATGCTTCTGAAATGGCATTAATCCAATTGGTATAATTAATGCGCTACGCTCTAAACGTTCAGTACAGAGGTAAGAATTATGCCGGAAGCCAAATACAATTTGAAGGCGGAAAGCAGATTATGCAGCCGACGATACAGGGCGAATTAGAGAAAGCAATCAGTACATTGATAGGCGTCAGAAAGGCTGAACCTGATAGGAGGAATACTCCGGAGGGGACGGACACAAAAACAGGAGACGCAAATAATATAAGACCGATAAAAACAATCTTTTCCGGAAGAACTGACAGGGGTGTTAATTCTCTGGGACAAGTCGCTCACTTTGATTATGATAAAGAAATTGTTGCTTCAGATTTTATCTATCATGTGAACGAAATTTTGCCCGAGGATATATCTGTCAGTGACTTGAGAATTGTTCCTCAATCGTTCCACGCTCAAAAGTCTGCAAAGGCAAGATATTACCGATATGAGTTAATAAACAGACGCTATAAACAGGCGTTTGATGGTGATATTTTAAGAGTAAAGTACGATTTGGATATTGAGCGTATGCAGTATGCTTTGAATTTCCTGCTGGGCGAACACGATTTTTCAAGTTTCAAAAGTTCCGGTACGCTAAACCCGAGCAAAGTTTGTTTTATCTCAAGAGCCGAAGTTGAAAAACAAGGTGACAGAGTGTTCATCCATCTTGAAGGGAATAGGTTTCTTTACAATATGGTTAGAACAATAGTCGGTACGCTCCTTGAAATTGAGGGGCATAAGCTGCCTTTAGAGCACATGAAAAATGTTTTAGAGGCAAAAGACCGCCGCAAGGCAGGTCAAACAGTCAGTCCGTACGGATTGACCCTGATGAAAGTAGAATACTAGGGGTAGATTCTCACTTGAAAGTGAGGTTTGCCATAATAATGGAGAATAAGCATGAAAACATATTCAGCAAAACCTCTTGAAGTAGAAAGAAAGTGGTATGTAATCGATGCTGACGGTCAAATACTTGGCCGCCTGGCAGTTCAGATTGCAAACATTTTAAGAGGTAAGAATAAACCTGAATATACACCAAACGTAGATACCGGTGACTTTGTTATCGTTATTAACGCAGAAAAGGTTGTGGTTTCAGGTAATAAAGAAACAGATAAAATATATTATCACCATACCGGTTATCCGGGAGGATTGAAAGCTGCTTCTGTCAAAGAAGTTCGCGAAAAAGATGCAACTAAGTTAATTGAAAAAGCTGTTAAAGGTATGTTACAGCACAACACTTTAGGTGCTCAGCAGTTTACTAAATTAAAAGTATATTGCGGTCCTGAACACCCTCACGCAGCTCAAAAACCTATTGAAATCAAGGGGGGTAACTAATGGCTGAATCTAAAGAAATTATGGCT
>CALUWH010000049.1 GCA_944324435.1 Candidatus Gastranaerophilales bacterium | reverse complement strand
TGGGATACATTTTTAAATTTAATAAATAATAAAAATAATTCAAAATCATCTAATGCAGTTCTTGTTATTGATGAAATCAACAGAGGTGATGTTTCAAAAATATTTGGTGAGCTTATAACCCTTATTGAAGAAGATAAGCGTATTGGCAAAGAACATCAAATGACTGTTACTCTACCTTATTCAAGAGAAACTTTTGGAGTTCCTAAGAATCTTTATATTATAGGAACCATGAATACAGCGGATCGTTCTATTGCTCTTTTAGACACTGCTTTAAGACGTCGATTTGATTTTGAGGAAATGATGCCAAAACCTGAACTTCTAAGAGGAAAAGATATTGAAGGCGTTGACTTAGAACAATTATTAACCCAAATTAATGGCCGAATTAAAAAAGATTATGATAGAGATCATCAAATTGGTCATTCATATTTAATGGGTGTTAAAAATAAAGAACAGCTTGAAAGAGCTTATAAAAACAGAATATTACCACTATTAAATGAATATTTTTATAATGACATTGACTCAGTTGCAAAAATTTTAAATTGCAAACCTAATGAAATTACCTCAAAAGAAAATTGGTTTAATGTATTAAAAGAAGCTCAAAAACCTACTAAGAAAGAAAATGAACAATAAATCAATAATTGTTTACGAAAATAAAAATATTTATTCCTGCAAGGAAGAATGTAGCAGCTGTAATTATCAAGATGGCGATAATTTGTGTTGCGTAAATTATTGCAAGCCTGATTATTTTAAAGAATTAAAACAGTACTGTTTGATAGAAAATCAAGACTGTGGGCTAGAATATTCTGCAAAAGCTAATTGTATCAGTATAAACAAATATACAGGAATTATACAATTAAAAGATGGAACTTATTTGGAAATTTTACCGAAACTTAGTGGGAACACAATAGATGAAAGTCGTAAAATTTTTGAAAATCTTGTTTTGGCATCTAAAAATTTAACCAGAGAATATAAACACAACAAGGATGTCATTTCACAGACTAAAAAAAATAAACATGTTATAGAAATACTTATATCAGTGTTTTGTGATGATTTATATGAAATCATAAAAAAAGGTATTAAAAAATCTTACATTAGAAAATCAGAAAATTTAAATAAATATAGAGGTAAATTAAATTTTGCAGAGCATATAAAACATAATCTTACAAACCAAAGCAGATTTTTTGTTAATTATAGCGAGCTTAGCTTAGATATTGCAGAAAATAAAATTTTGAAAACTGCTTGTTTATATCTGGTTAAACAAACTCAAATCGATAATAATAAAAAGATTTTGCGAAGATTTTTAGTTGAGTTAGATGATGTTTCAGTTTCAACAAATCTTGAAAAAGATTTACAGGACGTAAATATTAACAGATTAAATTCCTACTATGAAAGACCATTATTGTATGCAGAATTTTTCTTAAGACAGCAAGTCTTTTTCCCTAAAAAGGGTCGCTCAAAACTTCCGGCACTGCTATTTCCTTTAGAAAAAATGTTCGAAGATTATATTGAATCATTTTTAAAATCCGCAAATATATCTTATAACTCGCAATATAGTAGTCATTATCTTCTTAAAAATAATCTTTTTAAAACTAAGATGGATTTTGTTATTTTTAAAAAAGATAAAAAAGCAATCATACTTGATGCAAAATGGAAAGAATTAGATTCTACTTCTGCAAAATTTGATGTCGCACAAGCTGATTTATATCAGCTATTTGCGTATTCTGAATTGATAAAAAACAATAAAGAAGAAGTTGAAGAAGTTGAAATAATGCTTCTTTACCCTGAATCAAATAATTTCAAAGAAGTCACAAAATGGGAATATTTTAATAATACTCCAGTAAGTATTGTGCCGATTAATGTAATTGAAAAAGATAATAATCAGTTGCTATTAAAAGAATTTAACTGTAACTATTAAATTTTTCTTAAAATATAAATATAAAGTTAAAAATAGGTATATTATTAAATTATGGAAAAGCTAATGGAATTATCAAAAAGAAACTCTGTTGCTGATGAATTTTTGTTAATTATGAAACAAAAACTTGATATGGAACCAAGGATTCCATATTTTGATTTTAAATTTCAAGGTAGCGGAGAATATGCCGGACAATCGATTTCTAAAAATCCTGAAGGTATTTATTTAACACAATTAAAAGAGAAAACTTTTATTACTGATGAAGAGTTTAAAATAGTTCTAAATTATTGCTATTCTCAGAAATATATTATTGGTACCCAACAATATATTCGCATAACATACAAAGGAATGGATCGAGCAAATCAAGTAGAAAATGAACTTATAAAACAGCAAATTGATGCAAAAAAAGAATCTTTAACATATAAAGATGTAAAAAATAAAATTGCTAAATTTGAGATTCAAGAAAAGAAAATTTTAGAAAAATTTTTTGAAATGGAGTCTGGTTATGTCTTAAATTTTTCAAATAGAACATTTCATGAATTTTTCTGGGAGAATTTTGGTATAAATATATATGATGAAAAATATTCTGACAATGGAGAATCTAAAGCAAAAAGACTAAGATCTTTTTGGGCAAAAGAATCTTGTGAACTTGTTGCAAATTCAATTGATAAAATGATTGATTATTGGGAAGCTGATAGATTAATTAATAAAGAATCTATTGATAATGATAAAACCGAATTAGCTGAACGTTGTAAAGAAATTGCTAATAGTTTAAGAAAAAGAGTGGAAACAAATATACAAAAGGAAGAAGATGAATTTTTAAAAATAGATTTTAAATCTGTAGATATTAAATCTCTTAAACTAACAACAAATATGGAAACTGTAATACAACAGCGGTTGAATGAAATAAAATGTTGTTTAAATAATGATATTGCTCTAGGTGCAATATTTCTTATTGGTAGCACTTTAGAAGGTTTATTAATAGATTTTGCAAAACAAAATCTTGCAAAATTTAATAAAGCAAATGCAGCTCCCAAAGATAGTAACGGGAAAATAAAAAAACTTAGAGATTGGACATTAAGTTCATTAATAGATGTTGCTTATGAAATAGATTATATAAATTTAGATATTAAAAAATTTAGCCATAATTTAAGAGATTTTAGAAATTATATTCATCCAGAAGAACAAGTAACGCAAAATTTTAATCCTGATAAACATACTGCAAAAATAGCATATCAAGTATTATTAGCTGCAATTGATAATTTAAAAAACAAATAAACCATAATAATTAACAAAATCAAATAAATGATAAATTTCTAAAAAATGCCGTATTTAAAAATGATTAAATTAATATTTTTTAAAGAAATAAAATATATTTCTTGTTATAAATTTTCAATATACCAATTGGAATTTCCAAAGTGATTGAAGTTCCATTGTAATTGGAAGTAGAAATTGTATTCCATTGAATTATCATCTTTAAAATTGTAAGAATATTTATTTAGCTGTGTTCTGCGATAACTTTCAAAAGCAGTTCGGATTTCTTTTGCAAACTTTTTTCTAAATTCAGAATAAGTTATTTCTAAAGTTTCTCTTGTAAGCTTATTTTTCAAAATCATCTTCAAATCCTCGTATGTTATCAAGCTCTATGTTGTATCTTTTGCCTTGTTTATCAACGCAAGTCGCGTAATCTATCTCTGCATCTGCAAATTTATTTTTCCAAATACAAATCAGCAAGCCAATTTCTTGTGTTTTTAAATTCAAAACCTTTGTGCCATAAAGTGCATAGTCTTTTTCTGTCATTGTTCTTTCCTTTCAAGTATTAAATTTGAATAGATATCATCAGGCTTTTGTGGGTCTATTAAAAACTCTTTCATAAATACAAACCTTTCTCCGTATTTGTTTTCACAAATTACAGTGTCGAAATTGTAGAAGGCAATTACTTTGTAATACTCATTATCATAGTTTTCAAAGCCTTTAATCTTTTTAAGTTTGTATTTTTTGCCTAATTCAATCATTGCTACCCCTTATATTCATTTATAGCAATGACATTCATTACTCTTAACAAGTTAAATATCAAGCAAACTCTCTCAAAACTTATCATTCAGACACAATTCATTTTTTGAACACTTTTTGAACGCTATTTAAACAGGAGTTAAATACCATTTAAGAATTTTTGTTGTCAGGATAGTTTATAAAATAAGCGTTTACTGTATCAGTATCTCGCCTTAAATTTTCTACGGTTGGGGCAAGATTATATAGCTCTTCAATTTCTTGCTGTGTCCTGCAAAAATAATCAATAACAACAGAAGTGTTATAAATCCGCTCAGCTAATTTTTCTAACTTTCTAAAATCTTTTTGTTTAATCTTGTATTTCTTACTCTTACTCATACGACCTCCTTTTTCAAGTGTCGTATTCATCACTCAGAAAAATTTTAAAGTCAAATATTTTATAATATTTAAATATTTGAAATAGAACAAAAAATCAGAGAATAGTCATCTAGTTGAAATTTATTTATAACTTCTGCTTTATAATTCTCATTGTATAAGTCCATTTGTATGGCAAGATTCTTAGATTGTAATCTAGGAACATATCCTAATATATTACCTTTTAAGCTAAATGTTATTGCAAATTGGTCATGTTCATTTTTGTAATCACGTTTCATTTCTAGAATATCACCAACTGAAATTTCGTTAGAAAGTTTTTTTCTTTTTTCAGAATGTCTAATTCCTACAACCCAAAATTCTTGTTTAGAATTTTCAAGTTCTCTAGAAGTATTTTTATCTAATATTATATTTTGCGAAATTTTTAATATGTCATTTTTTTCAGAATTATTTAGAAAATTAAAATTATTTAGTTCTTCAAAAGTAATATTCGCAAACCACATAAGAATGTTTTTGAAATTTTCATTTAAGTTTTTAGATAAAAAATAATTATTCAATTTATTTGCAGTAGCTCTAGACTGAATACCAAGACTACGTAACCATACTAATTTTTCAGTATTTACACCATATTTTATTAAAGATGGTAATGTTTTTAATGAAATTAAAGTGGTTGTATTTTCAATTTTTAAAATATATATCATTAAATTAATAAAAACACTTATACCCCAAGGATATTTATAATTAAAAACATTCTCGAGAAATAAATTAAAACTCTCAGTACTCAATTCAGAATACCTATTAAACCATAGGCATCTTAATTCTTCAATTGTATGGCATTCAATCCAATTTTTTAAAAAATAAGAGAAAAAGTCTTCATCTTTTACTACACCAGAAATTTCTTCTTTTTCAAGAAACATTTCGGGTATATCAACTAATTTTAAACATATAAAAAGTATTAAATTTAGATAATCATTACTTGTTATGTATTGTTTGAGAATTTCAGCTTGTTCTTCTATTATCTTTTTTATAGTTAAACAACTTGAAAAACTAAATCCCGTCTGTGAAAATAGTTTTCTAAGATTTTCATCTGGTACTTGAATATAAAAATTATTTCTTATTTTTTTAACTTTCTGTTTAATCGAACTGATATCAATAGATTCTTGTTGTGCTTGTATATAAAATAAAGTTTTACCAATTAGTGCATCAATTAACTCTTCATCTGTTGTTTCGACTGTTTCTTCTGCCAATATATCTAATATGGAAGCACTAAATATATACTCTAAATTATTGGCAAAAATCTCTTCCGTTAGATCACCTGAGAGTCTTGATATTAATATTTTAAAAATAATACTATATATATCATCTGCTGTGTTTGACAAACAATAATCTTTATACAATTTCTCATCAGTCTTGGTTAATACAAGATATAAGATTAATCCTTCTGCTTCTTTTCCCGGTCTTCCTGCTCTACCTACTATATTTAAGAAATCTCTTTTAGAAATAGTCTTTAGTTTTTTTTCTTCCTCGCTATAAAATATTATTAAAGAATGAACAATTATAGTTTTTATCGGGAAATTAACTCCTTGAGCAATTGTACTAGTTGCAATAAGTACTCTTAATTTTCTATCACGGAAATCTTTCTCTACAGCTTTCCTAACTGCTTCTGGCATATCTCCATAATGGATTCCAATTCCAAGTTTAATTGCTTTTGTAACTGTATGCTCTTCTCCAAACCATTCTAGTGCAGTAATATATGAATCTTTGTTTGTGTTGCTTTTATAATATTCTAGTATTGACTTAGAAACATCTCGACTTTTCAATTCAAGCATTTCAATAAATTTATCAGCTAAAGAAAGAACATTTTTGGGTAAACTTGTAAAAATAAGGACTGGTCCTTCGTCTGAATATTTGTATGCTAATTCTACGCTTATATCACCTTTATCATCCGCTGGGAAAATTTTTCCCTTTGAATATAAAGTTCCATCTTTTTTTGTTTTTTTGTATTCCTTAGCTTGAATTACTTTACTAGCCCAAGCTATGTTGTTATTATCATCTATCTTTATTTCTGGATATTCAATAGTTGCATTTCCGTAGGAAGATACTGTTTTATCTCTTCTTTTTTTAGTGAAAGACCAAGTAACTTTTCCTATTATGCGATTTGTTGATTGCCATTGCTTTTCATCTAAATATTTATTGCACTGGATAATATTATTTTTACTTGATGAAATCCACAAAGAAAGGTTCTTTAAAGAATTATCTGGGACTACAGCTGAGATAAATATAAATCTTGTTTCATTCGATTCTAATTTATATTTTAATTTTGAAATTAGAAGTTCTAGTAAAAAAGCTCTAGTATCATCGTTCCCAACAATATGTCCTTCATCAATAATTACTATTGAAATGTTTTCAAAAAATTCTGGGTCAGTTCTAAACAATAAATCAATTTTTTCTGGTGTAGCAATAATTACATCTGATTTTTCAATTAATATTGTCTGTGATTCATCAATTTCATAACTTCCTATTACATTTGAAACAACAAAATTTAATTTATTTAGATTTTTTGATAATGTATCCTTAACTTCATTTGTTAAAGTCCTAAATGGTGTAATATATATACATTTTTTATCAGGAAATTCTGTTAACGCTTTAAGTATAGCTAATTCTGCAATGAATGTTTTTCCGGCTCCTGTTGGCATTTGAACAACAAAACTTTTATTTGAATCCAACAAACCTTCTTCTAGTGCTCTTAATTGAGAAATCCAAAGTTCAAACCGTGAAGTTCTTTTTGATATAGGATTTACTGCAGTATCAGAATATAAATCAGTAGAAATTAGCTTTAAATATTTATCCCAAATTAAATTTTTATGTTCTATTTTATTCCAAATACATCTATAATTTAAAATTTTGCATCTAGTTATAAATAAATCTACTAAATGATATAATAAGACATCTTTTGTTTTTTGAAATAAGTTTCTTGCGATAGTAAAACGTTTTTCATAATCATTATTTATACCATATAATAAAAAATCAACTAGACCGTTGATTCCAACAAAAAAATTTCCAAAAGCAAATTCAGTATTCACACCCAGATTGTCTGCTGTTTCATGTAGTTGTTCTATAATATTATTAATTTCTATTTGAATGGAAAACAGGCTTTTGGTTAGAAACAACTGTATTATTGATAAAAGATGATTACTAAATACACTTGTCTCATCATTATTATTTATTTGATATAAATTTCCCCCCAAAAAATAAATCAATGCAGATGCATTTGCTTGATATCCTGCAATATCAAAGCATATTGCTGACAAAACTAAGCTATATTCTTTATCGTATTCTTTAGATAAATAATATAAATTCAAGAATATTTCAGCTGCGGACTTCATAGCTTTTAAAGCCGTTTTATTATTTATATTTTCTTGAAGCAATAAAGAGGCTTTACTTGATAAATAAATTGCTTTTGCCCATAAATCATATTCTTTATATGATGGTTTGTTTATAGTAGCCCCCATTCGTAGGGCAAATAACTGTGCATTTTCTGATTTAAGTCTTTCTGCATCATTCGAATTATTTATTAAATTTTCAAGTTCTCGCTCTTTTTTTTCTAAGTACTCTTGTCTATTCATATTTTAGTTCCTTAGCAATATCTATAGTTAATTGATACGTCGTTTCTATTAAACTCTTCAGATCATTTATCAAAATAACTATAACTTTTAAATCTTTGATTTCTATTTCAACAGTATTTAATTTATCAATTATTTCATTATCCCAATATTTTTTTTCAAATAGCAAAAAGATATTACCTTTTTTATTGTTATTATTAGCTTTTATGTACTCATCAAACTGATCTGCTAAATCATAATTTTGATTATTATCAAACATTCTACTTATAAAAGAATATATTAATGGTGTATCTGCATTATATTCTGCTATTAACTCTTCATATGCATTTTTGGCAACATCATATTTTGAATTAGCTATAGTTACACCATTTTTTTTCATATCTTTTAAAGCAGAGCTTCTTGTTTTTATCTCGTTAAAATGAATTGAATTGTCATTCTCTTTAAAAGTTAATAAATCTAGCATTTGAACAGATTTATTATTTCTGTGTTTATATCTAATTTTATACAACGGAATTACATGTTCTTTGATTTGCTGTAAATATAAGCCAGAAAAAACTTCTCCCCAGTCCCCTGCTCTGACCGAAGAATCATAACCTTGTCTATGGGGAGAAAATATTTTTTTTACAAAATTTTCAATATCTTCCAGTGGCATATTTTTAATTCGTCTTTTTAAACCTTCTAAAGGATAAAATGCTTGTAGTAGTTCAAAAGCAATCTGTCTTTCTAAAAAATCTGAAATTTCATTTTTTTCTGAAATATCAATAACTTTAAAATTTAAACCTGAACAAATTCTTTCTTTTTCTTCTAGCCAATCTTGCATTATATTCCTTTAGTTTTATTTCAAATATGGCACCTTGTAGCCTAAGTTCTTTAATCTTATATTCATTGCAGGTGGAGTTACATCAAATTTTTTGGCACATGATTTGACAAATTTTTCATCTAAATAATCCTTATTTGAAATCTTATATTCTTTTAAATATTTCATGACATATTCTTCTGGCATCAAGATTTCTGCAGCGAGAAAATCTGCTTCATATTCCATTATTTTAGAACCAGATTCTTCAGATTTTCTACCTAAAGTTCCTGTTTTTAATTCTTTTTTGTGTTTTAAAATATGTCCAATTTCATGAGCTATAGTAAAATTATCACGTGGATCTTTTACTGCAATTTCGTATAAATCTTTTTCTGCATTGTAGGATACAGCGCCCTTTTTTTGTTCATTATCTTTGTAAACAAGTATTCCATTTTCTCTTGCAAATTTATCTATATCCATTTTCCCATGTGTTTTCCAAAATTCTAGGGATTTTTCAATAATTTTTTCTTCAGATAGATTATTCTCTATTTTGTCAGAAACAGTAACCTGACCGTTCATAAGCATTGGTAAAAGAAAATCTCTCAATTCAGTTAATTCTTGATTTTCTATCTTATTCTTTATAATTGTTTGAAATACATTGCTTTGCATTAAATTATATTTTTGTAATAATTTATTATCAGGAATAACAATTGGCAATGCTTTTAATTGTGCCTCGCTTATATTGGGTTGGCTGCTATTTTGTGCAATTTGCCAAATTTTATTTTGAATAGCTTCTTCTAACAAATTAAAATATAAAAAAGCTATATTTGAACAATCAGTTTTGTATATACATATGCGTTGATTTATTAAAATATTTTTTACTTTTGAAGCAATAATACCTATTTTCCCAATAGTATTTCCTGTCATTGCCAAAATTATATTTCCATTATTAACAGTGTATTTTAAATACTTTTCATTGTAACTTTCAATAAAAGATGTTTGATTTAAATTTATAGAATTGTTTTCAATTGATTTTATTGTTAGAACTGGATGCCCCATATCTGTCCACTCTTGACTTTTAAAGGCATATCCTGTTTGAGAAGTTATAATATCCGATATTGTTCCATTATTCCAATTATAAGGAATTTGTTTTTTTAGAACTTCATTATAAACCATTTTCCCACCACTTGATTTATACGGTTGATTATTTTCATCAGGGAAATCAAACTGAACAAACCAATATTCGTATAAAGTCTTTGCAAAATTTTCCAAGTCGGAATTTATCTTATTGTTCAATTCAATTTTTTTATCAATAATTTCTAAAATATGTGCTATATTTTTTTGTTCATATATTTCAGGTATGCGGATTTTATATTCACTTAATAAGTCAAATGTTATTTGCGGAAATGAGCAAATTCTATTTTCGGCTCTTGATTGTAAAATATCTAACATTTTGTCATTTATTAGAGAATAGTAAAAATATTTGTTATCAACATCTTCATTAAATTTTCTCAATACCATAAGTTTTGTTGATACTACATAATCTGAACAATCTTCAATATCAACATAAGCATAGTGTTTGTTTTTAGGTCTAACCTCACTAAAAAGAATATCATCTTTTTGCATTGTTTTTTTTGCTTGACCTTTTAATTCTGATATTGGTAATTCTGTGTAATTTACAATTTCCCCTTTTTCAGCATCAGCAGTATTCAAAAATTTCAATTTTGGCTTATCAAATGTATGAGTGATTGAAACACTTTCTACTATTTCGCCTATACTTAACCATTTAGACATATTGCACCGCCAATCTAAACAGATTACTTATGAGGGCAAATATACGAGAAATAATCGGTCGTTTATTTTCGTTAGGGAAGTTAAACTGAACAAACCAATATTCGTATAAAATTTTCGTAAGTTTTTCTAATTTTTCATTGATTTTATTATTTTTTTCTATCATTTCATCAATATTCCACAATAAATTACCAATTAAGCATTGTTCTTTTTCAGCAGGTAAATTTATTGTTATATCATTTAATAAATCATAAGAAACAAATGGTTGAGCACTCACTCTTACTCTATCTTTCATCCTGCTATTTACAAGTGTATAATAAGCATATTTTTTATTGACATCTTCTTTCGCCTTACATACAACCCCGTTATAAGTAACGAAATGTTTTCCTTTTACAAATACTACAACTCCGCAATTTAATCCGATGTGTCCAATTACAGGTGAATCTTCATTATTATATTCATTATAACCCCAAATAATTCCATTACTACCATATATAGGGCATTTACCCCCATTATCGGGGTTGTTGTTTCCTTTTTCATATTGAAATTCATATAAATCTGATAACTTATTCATACTTCAACAACTCCAACTGTTTTTGAATTTCATTTTCCAATTTGCGAGATTGATTAAAATATTCTTTTAAATTTGCTTTATACGAATTCATTTTTGCATCAAATTCTTCTTGAGTAATATCAATATATTCAATTTTTACATCGAAATATTGACCAGCTGAAAATGAATAATTTTTATTTTTAATATCATCATAAGAAACAAGAATCGAAAAATCATCTTCTTCCTTTTGTTCATTAAATGTATTGATTATTCTATTTTCTTCTTCTTCTGATAAAACAGTTTTTTGATTTTTTCCTTCTTTAACTTTTTCTCCAAGTTTTGATGCATCCATTAAGAGAACTTTACCATCAGCATTTGTTCTATCGATAAAAAGAACTGAAACATTTGTACCTGTAGTTGCAAAAATATTTGATGGCATTGAAACAACGCCTTTTAACATTTTTTCATCAATTAGTTTTTCCCTTATCTTTTTTTCTATCCCTGATTGTGCTGTTATAAACCCTGTAGGCACGACAACGGCAGCTTTCCCTTTTTTATCAAGAGAATAAATAATATGTTGAAGGAAGCAAAGATAAATTGACATTTTGTCTTTGTCTTTGTTTGGAATTTTGGGAATACCTGCAAAAAACCTTGCCTTATATGCTTCCGAATCCAATTTATCTCTATAATCTGAAAAATCAAGTTTAAATGGAGGATTAGAAACAATATAATCAAACTTTTTTAAATTACCATTATCCTCAATATGATATGGGTCTGAAAGAGTATTACCTTGGATAATGTTTGGTATAGAATGCACCAAATTATTTAATATAAGGTTTAATCGGAGCATACTAGATGATTTTTGAGAAATATCTTGAGAATATATTGTACATTTATCTTCTCCTATTGCATGGGCAATACTCATCAATAAAGTTCCAGAACCAGCAGATGGATCATAGCATGTTACATTAGATATATCATTGTCTTTACCTATAAGAATATTTGCCATAATCCTTGCTACAGCATGAGGAGTATAATATTCTGCATATTTACCTCCACCG
This sequence comes from Candidatus Gastranaerophilales bacterium, assembly GCA_944324435.1. GTDB lineage: Bacteria > Cyanobacteriota > Vampirovibrionia > Gastranaerophilales > Gastranaerophilaceae > CAG-196. Next base: position 17,963 of record CALUWH010000049.1, on the reverse strand, counting down.
TCTTTGTTGTAATCTTTTATCAAATATTCAAAAATAGTTGCAAAATAGTCATACTTTTGAGTGAATGCTTGCTCGAAATTGAATTCAAAAAGTTTTGAAATAATGGCTCTTGCAAAGTCATCTCTTTTTGAAGGGTCTGTTATAAAATTACTTAATCTGTCAAAAAGTTGAACTTTGGCACCTGTTTCAGTTTTAACAGAGAAAATATCATTGTTGTCATTTGCAATATTAATAAGTGTATCATCTAACAATTTTGCAAAATCAGCTTCGTTTTGTCTATTAAACATTGCTGATAAATATTGTTCTCTTTGGAGTTTAGCATTATTGCCTAGTTGCAAAAGTAACATTTCATAATCATTATCTGAATATGACTGAATTTCTTGTTCCCAATTTTTAGCTTGTTTTAATCTTTCATCTAGTTGTTTTATTTCATACCCAAATTTATCGTTCATGAATTTGTACAGAAATACTTGAGTTATAATCTTAAATTCATTTCCATCATTACCTAGACCATAGCTTCCACAAATTGCTTTTAAATTATCAATTAATTCTTCCGTCTTTCTTTTAAATTCCAAATCCATATATTATGCACATTCTCCATTATATTCGTTTGTGTATTCATCTACAACATATTTATTTATTCTTTTTGCAGTTGGTGCATCCAGTTTAAAAATCTTCCTAAACCCGTCAACTACAAATTTTTGCACCATATTAGAGAAAAAGTTTTCATTTTTCAAGATATTATGGTTGTTTTCAACAGCTTCGTCCGTTTGTTTTTTTATGTCGATTAAGACCTCATGTATTTCAGATTCTTTTTGAGTTAATTTGCTTTCTTTGATTCTTTTATGAATTCTTGCATATTTTTCATCATTATCATATTTCTGTTTTAGTAATTTGTTTTTACGATTTAGCTCTTTTGCTGCATCATAAATCTTTCTCAAGAAGGGAATATTTACTTTCATTTCTTCCTGAGTTATTTCGTCTAAGTTGCCTTTTCTAAAAATTCTTTCAAGCTCTTCTTTTAAAGTTACAAATTCAGGGTCTTTTTTATCAAAATTATCCCTTAAAGTTTCTCGCGCTTTTCTTAGTGCATCTTTAAGGTCATCAGCGAGTTTTAACTCTTCTTCGCCTCGTTTTTGGAATACAAAAATAATATCTTCAATTGCTTCATTTAATAACATTGTTGTATCTGTTCCATTAGCAAGAGCTTCTCTCTGGTTAATAATTGCAATATGTCTTTCAGTTTCGGCAAGCAATTGTTTCATTTTATAAAAGTCAAGTTTTTCAATTATTTCTGTATAATTATTAAATCTAATAATGTTATATAACTCTTTTGCCATTACCAAGGCTTTTTTAATTCTCATCAATTCTTTTTTATCTGATATTTGAGAAATTTCTTGTTGGAATACTTCTGCATTTTGAGTATTAAATTCCCATAAAGTTTCCTTAATTTCTCTAATATCAGCTTCTATTTCTTCTTGGGTTTTGAACAAATCACTATAATATTCCATCTCATCCCCAAGTTCACCTTGCAATTCATCCCAATATGCTTTATTTGCTTTATCAAATTCTTTAGTAATATCCGCAAAATCTACTACATATCCGTATCTAAAATCTTTGTATGGTCTATTAACTCTCGTTAGTGTTTGTAATAAATTGTGATCTTTTATTTGCCTTCCTATATATAATTTTTTTAATCTAGGTGCATCAAAACCAGTTAATAACATATTGTAAACAAATAATATATCAATCTTTCCAGCTTTAAAATCGATTACAATATCTTTTCTTTCATCTTTTGTATAAATATCATGCAAAATAATTTCTGCATTCTTGGCACTATGTATGTCAAAAGGTTTATTAGCATATTTTGCTTGAAAAATTTCAAAGAATTTTTTTGCTTGGTCTGAACTATGACAAACAACCATTCCACCAATTGAATCATCATTAAATTGAATTCTTGATTTTCTTAAATTTTCCATAATGTAATCAAGCATCGGTTCAACGAATTTTGGATGAGCGTAAACTTTTTTTGGGTCAACATCTTTACTTAAAACTTTAATTTGTGCCAAAATTTCAGATAACTGAGACTTATATTTTGTTTCTATATCTTCTCTAATTAGACGCAACGTGTAACCATCAGCAATTGATGAATTATAATAATATTTATGAATATAATCTCCCCAAATAGCTGTGGATTTTGTTTTTCCTATTAGCGGTGTCCCTGTTAATGAAATAAAAACTGCGTCTCTATCTGAATTAATTAAATTTGCAAGGAATGACCCTTTTTCGTTGTAACTTCTATGTGCTTCATCTATAAAATAAACTCTTTGAACATTAATATTATAATCGGATTTTACAGCTGTTGAATCTTCTGAAAATTTTTGAATATTTACAACTGTAATTTCTCTTTCACCTGTTTGATTATCTTTGTTGGAAATTTTACTAATAGCCTTATTAAATTCATCTCTAGAATCTACAATTTTTACTTGTAACCCTCTTGCTATAAATTCTAGTTTTGCTTGTTCCAATAAATCTAATCTATCTACAACAAAATAAAATTTTGGAACTATATTTTGTTTTTGAAAATAATTAGTTAGCCATTTGACATTAAAATATGCTAATGCTGTTTTCCCTGAACCTTGAGTATGCCAAATAATACCTTTTTTAGGAAGATTCTTTTCTCTAAATTCTCCCAATTTATTTTGAATAGCTTTTGAAGCAAAAAACTGAGGGTAACGCATTATATGCTTTTCTATAACTTTTGATTCATTTTTTTCTTTTTCAACATATGCAATACCATATTCCAAAAAATCTTTTAATCTTTTTCTGGAGAATAAAGATAACAGCATTCTATTTGTAGGAGATGTCTCTATTTGTTTATTTGTTTTAAATTCAGGTGAATCTTTTATTGCAATAAGATTGTTATCTTTTAAAATAAACTTTTCTATCTCTTCATCCTCAGGTTTTAAAATAAATCTCAATTCTTCAGGTCGTTCTTCTCTAAAATTATTAAAAAAGGCATCCTTTAAAGATGTAGTTGAATAAAAAGCTCCACTAATAGGAATTGTTTCTGTTTCATCATATTCCATATTATTTGAATACATAATCATTTGGGTTATATTGATGAATTTACGGAATTTTTTATTTGTAAATCGTTTATTCATCATTCGTTCTTTTTCAGCTTGTATTCCATTTAAGTTATTAGGTTTTTTAACTTCTATAAAGCTTAATGGCATACCATTTATTAAAAGAGTTATATCTGGTCTAAACTCATCATCGCCATTTTTACAAGTAAGTTCCGTAACTACGTTAAAAGTATTATTATCAAAATTGTTAAAATCAATTAACTTTAGCCCTGATGTTGCTGTTAATTTTTTATAAAATTCTCGCCCTAAATCTTCGTAATCTAAAACATTAGATAGTTCTTTTAAAATGATTTGTATATCATTATCTGAAATATTCAAATCTTTATTTATTTTTCTTATACTATTGGCAAAAATATCAGGAAAAATATTTGTTTCTATATCCCACTTTGCATTTTTTAAAGATATGTAATCATATCCCATTCTTGTTAATGTTAATATTGCTGGGATCTTAACCCTTGAATCTTCATTAAACTTCATAGACACCCTAATTACTAACCACCTGAACATGATTATTGTATCATAAACAAGATAAACAACTTCTATGCATTTTTAAGTCTTTGTTAAAACATTTTAATCTTGTTATAAATTATATACGAAGTACAGATAAAAAAAGTTTTTAATTATGTTGTTAATGTTATTTTTTGCAAATTGAGTTTGGCAGTTAATCCCTATGATAAATACGGACAAAAAGTTGAAAGCTATAAATAATTACTTTTAGTCTATTATCCACTATGACATTTCTACAAATAAAAATTCATATAACTTTCGTCAATTGTGTCTTGTTCGATGCCGATGTAGCGAAGTGTTACTGATGGCGAAGAGTGGTTAAAGATTTTTTGCAGGAGTACTATATCATTATATTTTTTATAATGATGATACCCAAATGTCTTTCTCAGCGTATGAGTTCCGATTCTTTCCTTCACCCCAACTGCTTGTGCTGCCTTATTCAAAATTCTATATGCCTGTGCCCTATCAAGCCTGCAATGTTTTTGAGTATAAAAAAGCGGTTGCTCACTCGGTAAATCTTCTACAAATACATCAATCTCCTCTTTCAAAAATCTATTAAGCGGAAATTTCTTATACTTATTCGTCTTTTTCTCTCTAATTTCAATATAATTCCTACCCTTAACATCACCAACATCAAGCGATAATATATCAGATATTCTAAGTCCTGTATTTATCCCAAAACTAAAAAGCAGAGCATCTCTTGGCTTTTTTGCCAAATATTTTTTAATCTTTTGAATATCTTCTATCTTTTTTATAGGTTGTACTACATTCATTTTTAAACTCGCTTAATCACCGACAATGATTGCTTCTTCAATATAAAAAGTAAAGTCTAATGACACAAAATTTAAACACCATTTAAACAGCGTTTAAATATCGTTTAAATAGCATTCAAAAACTACCACCTGCAAAAATCTATTTTATCCTACCTCTATACATTTACCCCAAAATACAACACAACTTCATTATGTTGTATTTTAAGTTAATACAGATTAGATAATATATTATCCAAATATTGACTTTTTATCGAATTTAGTATAATATATTATCTATGAGTGGTTTTTTCTTTAATCCCAAAACTCCTAATGAAATTGCAAAAAATTTGGTTGAGAAAGTTAAGCAGCGTAGAAAAAAACTTAAAATTTCTCAAGTTCAACTTGCGTCTAAATCAGGTGTTAGCCTTGGTTCCATTAAAAGATTTGAATCTAAGCATGAAATTTCTTTGAATTCTTTTATAAAAATCCTAATTGCTCTTAATTTAGAGCAGGATTTGGAAAATTTATTCACACAAAAAGACTACAACTCCATTGATGAGGTTATAAATGGATAACTATAAATATTTAAAAGTTTTTTATAATGATATTTTTGTTGGCACTTTAGCTAAAACTCCTGATAGTGTTGTTGCTTTTGAATACGATTCAGATTGGTTGAATAACGGATTTAGCATTTCACCTTTTAGTTTGCCGCTTATCAAGAAAGTTTTTATTCCGAAATATGACCCATTTGGTGGATTATTTGGAGTTTTTAATGACAGTTTGCCTGATGGTTGGGGGCGGTTACTTGTTGATAGATTATTTTTGAAAAATAAAATTAATCCTGCTGAAATAGATAATCTTAATCGACTTGCTGTTGTTCAAGAAAGTGGTATGGGAGCTTTGACTTATAAACCGGAACATAGATTTGAATCTAAAAATAACATTGCGGATTATGATATTCTTGCTCTGGAGTGTTCAAAGATATTAGAATCGCAAAATTCAGATAATTTGGATGAACTTTTTGTCTTAGGCGGCTCATCCGGTGGTGCAAGACCAAAGATTTTAACATCGATTGACAACGAGGACTGGATTATTAAGTTCCCATCATCATCTGACCCTAAAAATATTGGTGAAAAAGAATATCAATATTCATTATGTGCAAAAGATTGCGGAATAAATATGACTGAAACAAGGCTTTTCCCATCTAAAATTTGTTCAGGATATTTTGGTATAAAAAGGTTTGATCGCAAAAACGGTAAAAAAGTTCATATGGTATCAGCAAGCGGACTTTTAGAGACAAGTCATAGACTTCCTAATCTTGATTACAATACATTGATGAAATTAACACTTGAACTAACAAGAAACTATCAAGATATTGAACAATTATTCAGGCTAATGTGCTTTAATGTTTTTGCACACAACAGAGATGACCATTCAAAGAATTTTTCTTTTCTTTTTAATGATACAAAAAAAGAATGGCACATATCTCCTGCGTACGATTTAACTTACAGTTTTTCATTTAATGGGGAACATGCGACAACAATTAATGGCGAGGGCAAAAATCCGACTTTAGACGATATTCTAGCCGTGGCAAAAAATATAGGACTCAAGGAAAAATTTGCAAAAGATATTGCATCAGATATTCAAGAAAAGTGCTCGAAATTATTTTAATTAATCTCATCTTTTTGCCTATTTAATCTTTAAATAGAAGCTTCTTTAAACTAACTATTTTCCGAGTTCGAGTCCATTTTGGAGTCTAATTCTTTACAAAAATCGGGCGAAAACACCTTATGTATATACTCTGCAGATATTTCTTTTTCTGCAATTCTTGCTAATACAGAGAAAAATCGTGTCCAAAGAAAACTAGCTTCTTCGTACGAGTATTCTTTGTCATCAAATTCTATAATTACACCTATATCTTTTTGTTTTCTTTGCATGTCATTTTTATAATGATAAATTTTCAAATGTAAAGAAAAAAATAAAATGTCATCCCGAATTTTCTTTAATCAGGCGGAGTAGTTAAAAGTAAAGCCTACAATTTTTATTTACCCCTTCGGGATCTTACCGATTGGAAATAGAAGCTTCAAGTTGGCAAGATTCTGAAACAAGTTCAGAATGACAAGATAATTTTAACTACTTTTCAAAACCTTTCAACTATTCAATTCCTTAAAACTTCTCTTCAACTACTAAACCTCTCAACTTCCAAACCAACTCCATAGTGTTGCGATTGCTTCTTGAATTCGCCCAAACAGAAGCTTTTTATTATCTGACCTAATGTGTGTAAACTGTTGAATCACGAAAAGGCGAAGTTGTTTTATAATTGATTATTTTGGCTATAAAGATTTATTTTAAATTGCGAAAATTGTTCTGCATCCATATTTTCGATGGTTTTAATCTGTTCCTCCAGCGTTGCAATTTCCTTCTCGATAGCTTCCAGTGTTTGGATAGTCTCTTCAGGGCTCATATCCTGAGCAATAAGCATCGGGGAAGAGTACGGCATATTTATAAGTCCGAGAGTTTTGGGAACGGTAGTTACTGGGGCAGTAAGAGTAATGCCTATAATTTCACTCCAGCATCCCGGATTTTTCCCACCTATTGCGAGCTGGTAGTCATTTTTAAAGTAGCTTAAAGGTTTGTACCATTTGCGTGCAACATTCGGAGACGGAATATATTCAGCAAGTTCTGAGGTATTTTTATCAGGCTTTTTAGCCAAATCTCTCATCAAATTTTCTTTTGTTTTTATTAACTTTTGCAGTTCTTTGCTGTAGTCTTTCTGCATTCTAAGAGCCTGATTTTTAAATACCTGAAATTCCCTGACGGCAATTTGAATACCGTTAAAGTCGTAATTACCGGCAGAATTTTGGGTATATGTTCCAACGTATTCTTTATTAAATGATGCGGAATTGTCTTTGGCGAGCTTATCGTAATCAGCCTTTGTTTTAACACTTGTTCCAAGGCTTCTTAATTCAAGTAAATTATTTTCAACATAAGCCTTTTGTTCTTCTAAAAGAGCTTTCTTTGCAGGATTTGTCTCGGCTGCAATTTTATTATTTAAATCTGTTATTCTGTTATTTAAAGATGTTTCCATCTCTTTATATTTTTTGTCAAATCGGGCCTTCCAACTGTTAAAATTCTGCCATGAATCTTTTATCTTTGTGCCGTAAGCTTTTCTAAAGCCTTTGAATCCTCCGCCATTTGCGGCGATTAACTCTTTGTCTTTTAAAGCAGCCTGTTTAGTTCCGCGCCAAGCATTGACCGTCATATCACGTCCGAAGTTAGAGAGATTTTCGCATATTCTTCCAAAGAAACTCGTTTTAGGTGCCGCAACGCTTGCTGTAAATGTTGACGATGTTGCACCAGCACCAGCACCGGCTCCGGCTCCTGCACCTGCTCCGGCACCAGCACCGGCTCCAGCTCCTGCACCGGCTCCAGCTCCTGCACCGGCTCCAGCTCCTGCACCGGCTCCAGCACCTGCTCCAGCTCCAGCTCCTGCACCTGCACCTGCACCGGCTCCAGCTCCTGCACCTGCACCTGCACTTGCACCAGCTCCGGCACCTGCTCCAGCTCCTGCACCTGCACCTGCACTTGCTCCAGCTCCAGCTCCAGCACCTGCACCTGCTCCTGTACCGGCGGTTGCGCTGGTACCTGTTGTTGTGCCTGCAGTTGCGGATGAAGAGGCAGAATTTACCCTGAAAGCTTTGCCGATTCCTCTTAGACCAAATGCTGAGGTTATGCCGATAAATGCGTTTGCACAAATATCCTGCTGCGCTTTATCTATTTCCTGCTCGGTTTTGGCTTCATTAAGGTTTTTAACGCCTTTTGCAACCCCGACAGCACCTCCTGCGAGCCCGACTGCTGCAAGTCCGTATCCTATAATTGCAGGCCCCAGAACAGGTACAAATGTAGCAGCTATGGCAGTAGCCGCTGTAATACCACCTATAATAGCAACTGTTTTTGCAAGATTTTTTAAGCCCTTTTTCCAGTTCCAGGAGCCGTCCTGTTCAATTCCAATAAATCCTTTTCCGATATTAGCAAGAGATGTCACAGCATTAGAGCCCCACCTTGCAGCCTTGCCCCAAAAGCCCATCTTTTTTGTATCAGCCCTCAAAGTTGAACTGCCGTCTTTATTTTTTGAAGTCTCTATTTGTTTTTTTGTAATTTTTATCTCTTCAATATTTTTTTGAAGGGGGGCGATAATTTCTTCTTTTTCCAGTTTTAGTTCATAAAGTTTTACATTAGCCTCTCTTTTCTTTTGCTCTGCTTCTACTTCTTCTTTAATTCTTTTTTGATAATCTTCAAAAGATTCATAAGAATTTGAGCTGCTAGAGCTTGTTCCCCCTATAGTAAAATTGAAATAAGGCATATTGAGAAAGGTGTTATTATATGGAGTCCATGTCCAATTATTATTTAAACTAAAATAATTTCCCATAATAAATCTCTAATTTAATATCCCATTACTTATATAAAGTGTGTTTTGCCGTAAGAATTGACTAAATGTTAAAAAAACTTTACAAACCACTTGGCTAATTATTTTTTTGGTATACTAAAAAAATGAAGTGTGGTTTTGTAGCAATATTAGGGAGGCCTAATGTTGGCAAATCAACTCTTTTGAATCAAATACTGGGACAGAAGATTGTAATCGCGACAGACAAGGCTCAAACTACGAGGAAAAGGATTAAGGGAATACTAACAGACGAGAAGGGACAAATTATATTTATTGACACCCCCGGAGTTCACAGGCCCCTTAATAAATTGGGAGAGTTTTTACTGGAAGAGGCAAAGGTAGCTGTTCCGGATGCCGACTTAGTGTTATTCCTTGTAGACGGATCTGAACCCGCCGGCAAGGGCGACAAATGGATAGTCGAAAACATTTTGGAGAATGCTAAAATACCAGTGGTATTGGTTATGAACAAAATGGACAAGATTAAAAATATACAGAAAGCAGAAGAAAACCTTATGTCGTACAAAACACTCTTCAAAGAAAATATTCCGGTAGTAAGAATCTCGGCAAAAACCGGAAGAAACAAAGATACTTTAATATCAAATATATTAAAGAAACTTCCGGAAGGCGAAAAATTATATCCGGATGACATAGTGACAGAAGAAAATATGAGATCTGTTGCTGAAGAAATAATAAGAGAAAAGATTTTATTACATACTGAAGAAGAGATTCCGCATTCTGTAGCAATAAAAGTTGATAAATATGAAGAAACAGAAGAGATTGACAGGATCTATGCAACAATATATTGCGAACAGAAAAGCCAGAAAGGTATACTCATAGGAAAAGGCGGAAACTTGCTCAAAACAATAGGTACAGAAGCAAGATTAGAACTGGAAGAGATAGCAGATAAAAAAGTGTTTCTGAAACTGGAGGTCAAAGTTGAAAAAGATTGGAGAAAAAAAGAAAAATTATTGGAAGACTTTGGATTTAAATCCAAAGATCAATAGCAAAAATAAGTTTTATGTGTTTTATTAATAATGTGTAGTGTGTGTTAGGAGATTTAGGCATGATAGTTCAGAATGTTAATCAATCTTTAAGGACAAACAAAAATTACAATCGCCCCCAACAGCCGGCTTTTAAGAGAAAATGGCCGGAGCACGTAAGCTGGGGAGCAAATTACATCAAAGAGACCGGAAAAACGAATTTTAAATTATTTTCGTTTCCGGATGCAAAAGCTGTGTTTGTAGAGGTTGCGGACAAAGCTGTTGCAGGGCTTTCAAACATTAAAGACAGACTGCTTAAAATAGTAGGTGTAACTGTTGCAGGTGCTGGCGCTGCTGCGGCAGTAGATACTACAGCAGGAAGCTCTCAGACTCAGCCAAAAGTTAAACCGATAGACGAAAGCTCCAGAATTTATCCGATGGAGCATAAAGGCGAAGGTGTTTATGAGGTTAATGATACCGACGCTAAAACAGGAGATAAATACAGATATATCATTGTTGATAAAAATAATGAAATTAATATCGTGAAAGATCCGTATGCAAAGAAACAGGAAAATATTCACGGCTGGAGTTCCGTATATAATTCTGATAATTACGAATGGCAAAATACAGACTGGCTTGAAGGCAAAGATTCAAGACGTATTGTAAGAAAGCCTGATGAACCGCTGAGAGGGCTTGAAAAACTTATTATTGATGAAGTTAATATTCCGACCTTGACAAAGGAAGGAACTTTTGAGAGCGCAAAGGCTCGCATAGATAAAATTGCAGACCGCGGAATCGCAACAGCAATAGAGCTTATGCCTGTAGAGAATACTTTCTCAAAACAATGGGGTTACGACGGCGTTGATAAGTTTGCTGTAAATGAAAATCTCGGCAGCGCTGCAAAGCTTAAAGAACTTGTTGATTATGCTCACGGTAAAGGTCTGAATGTTATAATGGATATGGTGCCAAACCATATGGGGCCTGACGGAAATTATCTTGGTCAGACCGGACCGTATGTAAAATGTTCAGGTGAATTTGGCGATTTATTAAATTATCAGGGAGAAAACAGCAAGTATGTCCGTGATTGGATGGTAAATGCGGCTCTCTGGTGGGCAAATGAGTTTAAAGTTGATGGAATCAGATTAGATTTAACAAAAGATATGGATTCTGATTATACCTTAAGAGAAATTGCTCTGGAATTAAATGAACACAATCCAGGAGTATTTGTTATTGCAGAGGACCATAGAGGGAAAATGCATGCATTAACTAGCTATTATACACCGGAAAACGTAACTCATGAAGAACAAATAGGCCAGATTGACAATCAGGTTGAAAGTGTCAGAAAAGGCTGGAATGCTTGTCCTTGGAGTATAGGTGTAGATAGTGAATGGGACTCTGATTATAAAGGGGCACTAATTAATAATGTACTTGCACCTAACGGAACTAATCTTGATGAGCTTGATAAATACCTGCCAACGTCGCATTACAGAGTAAAATACGGCTACAGCCATGATGAAATCGGTAACGAAGACGGAACAAGATTGATTCCTAAATATTTAGTAAGACATTTTAATCTTTTTGATAAAGTTGATGGGTTCGACAATGCATCAAGAGGCCAAGAGGCGGCTCAAACAGCCCAGAGACTGGCAGAATTGATTGTATCAGAAGATTTTGATAAGCTTTCTAATTCAAAATTAGCTCTTGAAGAAAAAGAACGCGGTTTAAATGTCTTTATACCAAAAGAAGATTTAGTTAATGCCTTTAAAGCAGGTGTTGCAAAACAAAAAACTCTTATGGGCACTGTTATGACAACTCCTGGGCCAAAATTATACTTCCAGGGAGATGACGAGGCTGATTTATCCCACTTCAAATTCTTCCGTGAATTATCAGACGAACGCGCTAAGAGAGAAGCTGATCCAAATCAGATTTATGAGACATTTAATAAAAAAGGATATGATACATTAGAAGAATTTGCTCGTCCGGATTCTACACTTGGAAGAGTTAAAGTTGGGGGCATTTTCAAAGACTTGCAGACAGAGATGATTAAATATAATCAGGATTTGCGAGCACTAATCGACAAATATCCGTCAATTGCTAAAGGTGAAATCACTGGTACTTACAAGGATTATGCTAACAATATTCATATTCATAAACTAAAATATGAAAACGAAGAAACAATGGTTATCAAAAATTATGGTACCGGCTTCCACCATGAGTCTTACGGATTTGGCGGCTTCCCGGATAATTCAGCTTGGGAAGAAATATTCAACAGTGATGCTGCTGAATACGGCGGAGGCGGATATTCTAATGCCGGCAGACAAGATATCACAAGCCATAACCAAAATCTGTCTGTTGCGCCAAATAGTATTGTTGTTCTCAAAAAGATAAAATAAAACTGATTATAAACATTATAAAAAAGCTTCTATTTTAAAAATAGAAGCTTTTTTATTGATTGATTTTAAAAATAATAAATAATTCTTTAAATAATACTTTTTTTAAGTCTTTCTGAACGATTTTCGCTCAAAAGATTTTTAAGTTTCATAATAGCCTGAGCATGCAATTGTGATATTCTTGACTCAGAAACATTAATAGCTTCTCCGATTTCCTTTAGTGTCATATTTTCATGATAATATAGAACCATAATAGTTCTTTCTCTTTCCGGCAGTCTCTTCAAGGCATTCTCCAATTCTTTTTTAACATCTTTTTCTTCCATTTTCTCGTGCGGAGTAAGACTATGAGAGTCTTGAATGGTATCAATAATTTCCAAATCTCCGTCTTGCGAACCTTTTTTATCATATATTGAAGTGACTGTTGTATCTTCAGAGAGCAGTTGTTCCACCTTTTCTTTTTCAATGCCTAAATGGTTTGCTATTTCCGAATTAGTAGCTACGCGACCAAATTTTTTCTTTAATTCTTCTTGAGCAAGTTTAACATCTTTGATTTTTCGTCTTACACTTCTTGGCAAAAAGTCTTGAGAACGAATTTTATCAATAATATTGCCACGAATTCTGACGAGAGCATAAGTTTCAAACCTTGCACCCATTTTTGGAGTATACTTTTCAACAGCATCAATAAGTCCCTCTACTCCGTAGCTTGAAATATCTTCATAAGAAAACGTCGGAGGAAGAGCAACTTTCACACGTCCTACAACATATCTTGTGAGGTAAATATACTGAAGAATAAGCGCATCACGCAGTTCTTTATTATTGTGGTCATCGAAATACTGAGCCCACATTTCTGCCAGCTCTTCGTTAGTAACCCGTTTAATTTTGTTGTAAGATGTGTCCTGTTCCATCCCTCTGTCCTAAGTATGTCTCATTCTATTGTAACTTTTTATTCAGAAATCTCTATCCTATATTTAAATGAAATTACTTCCAGTATTTTGCAAAACTTTATACAGGATATTTTGCAGTTTTGTAAAGTTTTGTAACTATTTTAATAAGTAGTGAAATTCTCACCTTTTTATATACTTATTATATATATAAGATGTAAGCAAAACGAGGTACAGACTATGTCAAGAATTAATTGTCACAGCGCATTTAAACACTATGAAATGTTCCACTCAGGGCATTGCGGAGGCGGCTACAGCAATACTTCTAATACAATATTTAATATCAACTGCGGCGGCCACGGCGGCTTCTGGAACGGTTTTGGACTTGGCTTAGGTAATGCCTTGGGCGGTCTATTCGGTGGCTTTGGCTTGGGTGGTTTTGGATTCGGCGGCTTTGGCGGCGGAATGGGCTTTGGTTTCCCCTCTTTCGGAGGCTTCGGTAACTTAGGTGGTAACTGGGGTAATTGGGGTAACTGGGGCAATCGTTCCAGCGAGAAAACAACTGAAACCCTTGAAACAAGAGAAGTTGTTAAAGAAGACCCTGATTGTGCAAAAATTGCCGATATAACAGGTAAAATTAAAAACCTAGGTGATGAGCCTACTAAAGAAACAGTATCAGGCATTATAGATGATATTGATGAAGCTATAGAAGATTTAGACAACAATAATAAGAGACCTCAAAAGAGAACTCTGGAAAATCTTAAACAACAAATGATAGAAAAATTGAACAAAATAACTTCCGAAGAAACAACTTCAAAAGATGATGAAGAAGAAACATCTCCAGTCGGTGTCAATCCTGACAAAGACGTGACTTCTGATGAAGAAGTAACCTCCGGCGACGAGCAAGGTAATAAACCGGTAACCGGCAAAAAAGACCAGGTTGCAATCAACGGTACACCTATAAATATTAGCGAAATAACAGTTGATACACTCCGTGGTATAAAAAATCCAAGTGAACTTGATAAAATTACTAAGGAACAAGCTATTGAAATTCTTACTAAATTAGGCTACATAACCGGTAAAGATGACAATGCTGTCGGTCACCTGTCAAATATATACGGCGTGCTCCTGCTTCTTGAAAAATCCGGTGTAACAGTTGAAGTTGAACATCGCAGAGCATCTGATGACCAGTGGATAAAAGGTCCTATAAGCAATGTACAACAAGCAGCAGACGGTAAGTTGTCATACAACGTTGATTGTGCAAACATAGGCGCTTACGGAGCTAAATACACATTCCAGGCTCAAGATACAGAAAATACAAAATATAAAGTATCTTCTTCCGACACTTCAGTAAAAGTTGACAACACAATCGAAGTTGAATACCAATGCGAACAAAAACCACTGCTTAATAAGTCAGACAAAGCTCTTGCAAAAAAAGCTTAAAATAAATACCATTCCTATGGAATGGTATTTATTTTATAAATATATATTTTTCTCCATAAGGGCTTGGCATCTCCTTAATTTTTTTTAGAAAATCTCCAAGATTATACACAGAATCCGTGATAAAAGGCTGATTCTTTACTCGCAAAATTTCTTTTGCAGATAACAATCTGGTTACAATTTCTTCGTTTGTCAGTTCCATAAAGCCTTTCGTGTTAATTGGATATATGCAGTCTAACATTAAAATTAGCTAATTTCAAGCAATAAATCGAACTAAAGTTTGAGAAATTTCTAACTTATTTAGAATTTTAAAAAGCCAAAACAGTGTGTAATATGATAATGTAAAGGTTTAAATACCCCAACCAGAAGTGCTTGCAATATCGTATTGCAGGTTATTTCAGCAAACCGTAATTAGGATAGTTACGGTTTATCAAGGATGAAGGCTAAAAAAGAAAAGGAGATCTAATTATGGCCACTATTACAATTAACACTAACTTAGCATCATTGACGGCACAAAGAAACCTGGCCGCAGCAACTGACGGTATGAATACCGCAATGGAAAGATTATCCACCGGTTACAAAATCAATTCAGGCGCTGATGATGCCGCAGGTTCTGCAGTATCAACATTGATGGAAGCTCAAATTTCCGCTTATGACGTGGCAGAAGCAAACGCAACAATGGGTTTAACCCTCTTGGATACAGAAGAGGGTGTTCTTGATATCGTTGGAGATTACCTGCAACGTATCCGTGATTTAACCCAACAAGCCGCAAACGGTACCTATGGAACATCTTCGATGGAAGCAATTAGAGCAGAAGTCGAACAGAGAATGTTAGAAATTAACCGTCTTTGTTCCGTAATCGATTATAACGGAATACAACTGCTTGATGGTACAAGTAATGCTGCACTAAGCGGTGACGGAGTTAACTTGCAGGTAGGAAACAATGCAAGCGCTCCAAACGTGATTAATCTGGATGCATCATTATTTAATTCCGCAATGTGTACTGCAATATTCTTTTCCGGTCTCGGAATAACCGAGTTTAACTTTGCAAGAACCGGCGAGGAAGTTACACAAGAATTACAAGATGCATACGCAGAAGCTGTTGCATCTGTTGGCGGAGACGGTATAACTGCTATGTGCCAAGCTGTATATACAAACGATACGACAGCCCGTCAATTTATATACTTCATTGATGATGCAATTGAAAATATATCCGACAGAAGAACACTTATAGGTGCCTACATGAACCGTGTAGAATCAGCTGTTGATGCTTTGAGCGTTCAAAAAGAAAATATCGTATCTGCAAATTCTTCAATTAAGGATGCCGATGTTGCAACAGAAGCGTCAAACTATATTAAGTATCAAATACTGCAGCAGTCAACAGCAACACTATTGTCAACTGCTAACCAGACACCAAGTATAGCTTTGAACTTAGTATAATAAATGAAATTTTATGAAACAGTAATAAAGGAGAAAAGGTTATGGCTACAATAACTATTAACACAAACCTAGCCTCACTGACCGCTCAACGTAACTTATCCGCAGCAACTGACGGCATGAACACAGCGATGGAAAGATTGTCAACAGGTTATAAAATAAATTCCGGCGCTGATGATGCTGCAGGCTCCGCTGTATCAACATTAATGGAAGCTCAAATTTCAGCTTATGATGTAGCGGATTCAAACGCTCAAATGGGTATATCATTACTGGATACTCAAGAAGGTGTATTGGATATCATTGGAGATTACTTGCAGCGTATCAGGGATTTGACCCAACAAGCCGCAAACGGTACTTACGGAACGTCTTCTATGGAAGCAATCAGAGCGGAAGTTGAACAAAGAATGCTAGAAATTAATCGGCTTTGTCAAGTCGTTGACTACAACGGCATCCAACTTCTGGATGGAACAAGTAATGCCGTTCAAAGCGGTGAAGGTGTAAATTTGCAAGTCGGGAATAATGCAACTGCGCCAAATGTAATTAATTTGGACTCTTCATTATTTGCTTCTGCAATGTGTACTGCGATATTTTTCTCAGGACTGGGAATTTCTGAGTTTAATTTTGCAAGAACTGGAGAAGAAGATACCCAACAATTGCAAGATGCCTATGCAGATGCTGTTGCGTCAGTTGGCGGAGACGGCATAACTGCTATGTGTAGAGCTATTTATACTAACGATTCAACTGCTCGCCAGTTTATATACTTTATTGATGATGCAATTGAAAATATATCAGATAGAAGAACACTTATAGGTGCCTACATGAACCGTGTAGAATCAGCTGTTGATGCTTTGAGCGTTCAAAAGGAGAATATTGTATCATCCAATTCGTCAATAAAAGATGCAGATGTTGCAACAGAAGCATCAAACTATATTAAGTATCAAATACTGCAGCAGTCAGCAGCAACATTGTTGTCTACTGCTAACCAAACTCCAAGTATTGCATTGAATTTAGTGTAGTAATAGCATGGCTTAATACCGGCCCTATTTAGGGTCGGTATTTTTATGAGCAAAAAAGCACATTTCATTACAAAGAGTAAATAAATCAGAGTGCCTCCGGCCCCTCACCTGAATACCCCTATTCTCTTATAATATTGGCTGTATAGCTCTTTAAGTAGTTCTGTAGAATGCGGTAAATCTGAGATTTACCGCATCATATCAGTTTTGGTAATCTTTGATTACCAAAACCTACGAACTATTAATTTAGACGTTAACAGCGGACTATCTTGCTTTTACCGTTTCAGAATTTTCTTTGCAAATTCACAAATTTTACCCATTTGAAGAGAAACTTTTCTTGGCAAATTTTCAGCATTTACTTTTAGATAGTTTTCTACTTCTGATATTGTTCCATTAGGGAATCGTTCAATATTACGAAATATATTTCCACTTCTATCTATAAATAGATTAGGATATTGAATTCCAACCTGCTCATAGACATTTGTTTTTGGATTTCTTATATAGTTATAACAAAAATCTTTATACTTATTATTAAAATAACGAGCTCTAACTTCCCCCGTCCCAGTAGAAAATAAAGATTTGTCAACGATAGAATATTTAGGACCTGTTAATGATTGAAAAACTCTTTCATTTTTTCCCATTTCATTGGTATAATTCATGTAAACATATGGTTTTCCACCAAAATTAAAAATTCTTGATTCTGACATCTTATTTTTCCCTTTCTTAACTTACTTACATTTATATAAAGTTTTTTGAGAAAATAAAGTTGCTCCTATCCTATCCTATCCTATCCTATCCTATCCTATTAGGCATTATCATTGAGTCTGAAGGTTTTGTAAAGATTTATCTTTTTTCTTTACAATTAATAACATTTCTTAATATATAAAAACAATAAAAAAGTTGGTAGGTCAGGCATTGCCTGACAAAAATCTACTCACTATTCACTAAAAAAGAGTAAAATGAACGTCCATTC
>CALUWH010000048.1 GCA_944324435.1 Candidatus Gastranaerophilales bacterium | reverse complement strand
CCGATTTCAGAGTTGTTACCGGCAGAAATTCCTGCAACTTGAGCGATTTCTTCTTTAGTATTAACAGGTCTTGAAAGATCTTTAATTTTATTAATGGAAATTTCTACAGCCTTATCAATACCGCGTTTCATTGACATTGGGTTTGCACCTGCCGTCAGGTTTTTCAAACCTTCACGAACAATAGCTTGTGCAAGAACAGAAGCTGTAGTTGTTCCGTCACCGGCTACATCATTTGTCTTTGATGAAACTTCTTTAAGAAGTTGTGCACCTGCATTTTCAAGATTGTCTTGGAGTTCAATTTCTTTTGCGATAGTAACACCATCATTAACGATTTGAGGTGCGCCGAATTTTTTCTGCAGAATTACGTTTCTGCCTTTTGGTCCAAGGGTAACTTTTACTGCATCAGCAACTGCATCTATACCCTTTAGAAGAGATTTTCTTGCTTCTTCTTCAAAAACTATACGTTTTGCCATTTTATTTTCTCCTTTTCTTAATCATTAATATTGTGAAGGGTGAGGCGTGAAGAGTGAGGGGTTCTTTTTAATTTTTATTTTTTAAATGACGACGCAAGCCTGACAATAATTTTTCAACTTTATCAATATCGCTCATAATTTCACAACTTTTGCAATAACCTAACTGTTCTGCAATTATTAATTGTGTTTCTAGTTCTGCAACTGAGCCAAAAGCAATATCAATGAATCTTAAAGTATCTTTGTCAGAAAATCTCGCGCAACCCTCTGCGATATTTGAAGGGATGGAAACTGCGGCTCTTCTCATTTGATTAACTATGCCAAACATTTCTTCTTTCGGGAATTGTTTAGTAATATTGTATATTTTTAAAACTAAATCTACCGACTTTTTCCAAACATCTAAATCTTTGTGATTCATAATGCACCCTTCACGCTTCACGCCTCACTCTTCACGCTGCTATTCAACAATAGCTAAGGCATCTTTTACGGAAAGAATCTTGTATTCAACTCCGTCCATTTTAACATCAGTGCCTGCGTATTTTGCGTAAAGAATAATATCACCGACTTTAACATCCATCGGCTCTCTTTCGCCGTTATCGTTTACTTTACCTGCTCCAACTGCAACTACTTCGCCCTTCTGAGGTTTTTCTTTTGCGCTGTCGGGTATAAATATTCCGCCTGAAGTTTGTTCAGTATCTTCAATAACCTTAATTACAATTCTGTCTGATAATGGTTTTAGTGCCATAATTATATCCTCCTATTTCCTTACAATTATATTTATATAATAAATTTAAAGAAATAGTTAAAAAGTTAAGGAAAAATTAATAATTATGTATTTTTTGTTCTTATTACCGAACTTTTAAATATCTTACAAAATACGACGATACTACAGGTACTATGCTCAAGATAATCAGTACATTCATTATTCCGTAATTTTGTGCAACCGTTCCAAGAACAGACATTAAAAGTGCGACCGTCCCGACACAAAATCCGTTAATAAATCCTGCAACAATACTCTTGTATTCAGGAAGCGTCCTCTGAGCCCAAACCATAGTCACCGGCTGGGCAAGCATTGTCGTAAAACCAATTATAAAGAAAATCATTAATGATAAAACCGGGGCAGTTTTATACGTCAATCCAAAGAGCAACATCATAGGAAATGTTGCCCACATTGAAAAATATATGATAGGCTTTTGCCCAACAAGTCTTTCAAACCTCGGACTCAAAAAAGACCCGATAGCGCCGGCAAAAATAAATAGAAATAATGCCGTTCCTATATAAAAAGGAGTATACCCCATTGATTTCCATAAAAACGGAAGTAATATGCAAGAACTGTTGGTTATCAGGGATTTCATCATTGATATAAGCATTAAAAAATTCATCTGGCGGCTGCCAAAAATCTCCTTAAATGATTTAAAAAATTCCTTATGTTTAGGCGGACTCTCTAGTTTTGAAAGCTTAGGTACGAATACAAACATCAACACAGCCAGAATAATACCGGCAAAGGAGGTATAAGAAACCTTATCAAGCCCAAGAACCTGAGTTATTAAAGCCGCAAGTAACGGGCCAAATGCAAACCCCAGTGACCCCATACTCATAAATATTCCCATGTTCACTGAGCAGTCGCGTCCCGAAAAACCGTTAATAAATCCCATTGCCTGAGGATGAAAAAAACTTCCGCCAAGACTGCCTAATATCATAAATATAAGAAGTGTTTTTGCATCCGGCGCCAAAGAAACCATAGGTATAAACAAAGAGGATAGAATTAAACCCCAGAAAATAAAAAATCGTTTCAAAATGTTATCTGCAAAAAATCCAAATACTGGCTGCAGCATAGACGAACATATATGGGAAATACTTATTAGAATAGCTGCAAACCCCATTGTAAAATCTAATTTTGCTGCAATAAACGGCATTATAGGATTCAGAAATCCACTGTACACATCTGTAGCAAGATGCGCCAGACATAACCACAAAATCGCATTTTTTACCTTTTTATTCTCCAAGCCCATCAACAAATATTATATTCTAAAGCAGAAAATTTTTTCAAATTTAAACCTAAAAATTAGAGTTATTTATTGTTTCCGCTAATAAAAAAGAGCCTTTATAGGCTCTTTTTTATTAGCGGAAGACGAGACTCGAACTCGCGACAGTCTGCTTGGAAGGCAGATACTCTACCAACTGAGCT
>CALUWH010000047.1 GCA_944324435.1 Candidatus Gastranaerophilales bacterium | reverse complement strand
TATTAAATCGATGGTTGCAGATACTTCATTGTTTCCAATACTTCTCAAAGAAGGAAGCACAGATATTGATGTAAGCAAGTATCCGCTTGTAAATAACTCTCAGCCATTAAAGGCACCTTTTAATGATGATACAAAATATTCAGGAGATAATAAGCTTTGTAATTTGTTAGCACATACTTTTGGTGCAGATTCCTGCAATACAACTTCTTATCCTGATAAATCATCTTTCACAACATCAAACGGCATGGAGTGGTGGATAAGTCAGACAAAGAGAGAGATTGACACGGTAAGCAATAAGATAGCTTATCAGACAGACATATATGTAGATGTTGATTCTTCCAAGAAATCCTCCAATTGTATGTATGGCGAGGATAGCTGCAAACAACCTGACCGATTTAAGTTTTTACTTGCTGCGGATGGGAGGCTGGTACCTGCCGATCCTGTCGGTGTACATTATATCAACACGAGAAAGAATTTACTCAAGAAGAAATTCAAGGTTGAGGGTGAAGTGCTGGCAAGTCTTGATGACATTGCACTGGGGCAAAATGTATCTCTAGAAACCCCAGAAGACCATATAGAAGAAAACTCTCCGGAGCCTCCCATTGATACAGAAATCCCAGATAAGGAAGAAGATACCTCAAATTGGATACCACCTCGCAAGAAATATTATGTTTGTGGTGAAGACTATTATCATAATTCTATATACAATATTGGTGGTATTGTAAACTGTTTTTATACGTTTCACGAAGGCTCTCTAAATTACTTTGATTTCTATATTGGAATGAAATTACGTAAATCTGTTGCTACTGATTTGTATTTTATAACATTTTATCAACTAAAATCTTTTATGAAAAAGAAATATAAAGCAATAGGTATAATAAAAATACCTGCTGGTCGTACGATAAGTGAAGAACCTCTATTTTTTTATGATAAAAGAATAGAAGCATCGGATCGTGATATGGAAGCTATGTATTGGCAGGATACACGGACAATTCCGGGCATTGGAACCCCGTTTTATGATGATCTAGTGCCAACAAACACTCCTTATCGTAAAAGAAATTATTATCTTTACTCCGGCGCAACCCCATTTCCTGATTTTACGCAAAGAGAATATGATGGCAATCTTATGAAGAAGTCAGAGCTGCCAAAATATTTTGAAGAAGAAATTAAACGAGAGGAAATAGAATTTTCTGATGAAGATATGGCTAAGATAAAAAAGATTCTTAATGAAATGAATTTTTAGATAAATAAAAATCGGGATAAGTAATTTACTTATCCCGATTTATTTTCTAATATCTAGCCAGATACCTGTCTATCTCCCACTGAGAAACATATGTTCTAAATGAATCCCACTCGATTTCTTTTGCTGTCATAAATTCGTCAACAATATGATCTCCGAGTGCTGTTTTTGCAATCAAAGATTTATCCATATAATAGAGGGCTTCTTTCAAACTTCCGGGCAGAGATTCAATTCTCATTTTTTTTCTTTCCCTGTCGGAAAGTTTGTAGATATTTGCTTCAACCGGTTTCGGCGGTTCAATCTTGTTTCTTACGCCATCAAGACATGCAGCAAGAATAGTTGCAAAGGCTAAATACGGATTGCAGCTCGGATCCGGTGAGCGAAGTTCTACCCTTGTAGACATTCCGCGTTTTGCCGGAACTCTCAGAAGTGCACTTCTGTTAGCAAGAGACCAGGCCATATATACAGGAGCTTCATAGCCGGGAACAAGCCTTTTGTAGCTGTTCACTGTCGGGTTAAGAATCGCAGTTATACTTTTAATATGCTTTAACAAACCGCCGATTGCATATTTTGCAGTATCCGAAAGCTGGTATTCCGCCTTCTCATCATAGAAAGCATTTTTGCCGTCTTTAAATAATGAAATGTTACAGTGCATACCTGAACCATTAATTCCAAACACCGGTTTTGGCATAAATGTTGCATGCAGACCATACTGTGCTGCAACAGCTTTTACCGCAACCCTAAAGGTCACAACATTGTCAGCCGTAGTAAGAATGTCCGAGTATTTGAAATCAACCTCGTGCTGTCCGTCAGCAACTTCGTGGTGCGAAGCTTCTATATCAAAATCCATTTCCTGCAGCGTGCTGACAATATCAGAACGAACAGCTTCGCCTAAATCATCGGGCCCTACATCATAATAGCCGGCTCTATCATGAGTTTTTGTCGTGATTTTATCTTCCTCATCCTTTTCAAACAGGAAAAACTCGGCTTCAGGGCCAACATTCATCGAAAAGCCCATCTTTTGAGCTTCAGCCATAAGCCTTTTAAGGTTACATCTTGGGCAACCCTCAAAAGGTGTGCCATCAGCGTTATGTATATCACAGATCAATCTAGCAGAATTTCTTCCATCGTGCTCCTGCCATGGAAGTATTTGAAAAGTATTCTTATCAGGATAGAAAAACATATCAGATGTTTCGATATTTCTAAACCCTTTAATAGAGGAGCCATCAAGCATAATTTCATTATTAAGAACCCTGTCAATATGTTCCGAAGGTACAGCCATATTCTTGACCTGACCATTTATATCAACAAACTGTAACTTGATAAACTGGACATTATATTCAGCAATAAGCCTTTTAATGTCTGCGTCTGTGTAACTTGCGCCGTTTAATGGTTGATGTTGAAAATCCATACATATCCCTCCTTATGTGTACAAAGTACACTTTATATTATTTTTTGAAATTGGTCAATAGATTTAATATTAAGAATTGATAAAGAGAGTAAGTCTTAGCGTCATTATTTTATCGGAGTGTTGTTTCCCTCCTCAAAAGGAAGGGATTAAGGGGGGGGGTGCTGTCTTGGTGAAGCGTGAGGTGTGCGTATTGAGTGACCAAGTGAAATAAGCGTGAAGGGTGAGGCGTGAGGTGTGAAGGGTGCGTATTGAGTGAACAAGAGTGAATAGTGAATAGAGTTTTAACTTCTTTTCAACTTTTCAACCTTTCCACTATTCAACCCATTAAAACTTCTTCTAAACTTACCCCTTCCATTTTCAACCTGATAAATATAAGAATATCTGTTCTGCTGCAAAAAAAAACCGCTTGTAAGGTTCAAGCGGAAAAGGGAAAAGGGATTAAAAAGGGAATATTTTTGTATACTTGTATCATTAACTAAAGATTCCGAATGTTCTTTCAATGTTATCCTGGATAACTTTCTTTACGGAG
>CALUWH010000046.1 GCA_944324435.1 Candidatus Gastranaerophilales bacterium | reverse complement strand
CGGCGACATGGCCAAGTGGTAAGGCAGAAGCCTGCAAAGCTTTTACCCCCGGTTCGAATCCGGGTGTCGCCTTTTTATTTTAAGAAACAATATCACAAGTCATAGAGTTGTATGGAAAGTATTGAATTAAAACGCTTTTGGGAGCAAATTAAGGAAGAGTTATTGGGCGTACTGCCTGAGAATGTTCATCCCTGGGTTTATCCTTTAGAGGTTTCCGGCTATGATAAAGGTGTTTTAACTGTTGTAACCGGGCAAATGATGGGACGCGATTTATTAAGGCGCAATTACGTCAATAAAATGAACGAGGTTCTGAAGAGGGTTACAGGGGATGAAAATTCCAGATTTGTTATTATATACGATGAAAGTGCAGCAATGACTTTAAAAAAAGAGGCCAAGAGGCTGCAGAAAAAAAGTGCGGAAAAAAACTTAAAAGAACTTGCGATGGAAAATCTGAGCAACATGCAGTCCGCTTCTAACTTGAATTTAAAATACAAATTTGAGAATTTTGTAGTTGGCGAAAACAGCAAGTTCGCATACTCAACAGCAATGGCCGTTGCCCAAAATCCTGCAAAAAAATTCAATCCTCTTTTTATATACGGGAATTCCGGACTCGGAAAAACTCATTTAATGCAGGCTATTGGGCATTATACAATTTTTAATAACCCAAAATTGAGAGTTAAGTATACAAAAACAGAGGATTATATTAACGATTACATATCAAACAGCAGGAAAACTAACAATAATATTGAAAACATGTCTAAATTCAATAAAAAATACACGAATATTGACATTATTTTGATTGATGATATTCAATTTATTGAATCCAAGATTAAGACAATGGATAATTTGCAATACACTTTTGACAGCCTTTATAATAAGGGAAAACAGATAGTAATAACCTCCGACAGATTACCAAAGGAGATTCCGACATTAACATCTGCCTTGTGTTCTCGTTTTGAGATGGGGCTTATGGTTGAATTAACGCCTCCTGATTTGGAAACAAGATTCGAAATAATCAAGAAACTTGCAGTTGAAAATGATTTAGAATTTGAAGAGAGTGCCTTAATGTATATTGCCAAGAACTTTACAAAAAACGTAAGGGAGCTTGAAGGCGCTTTTACCAAGGTTTGTGCGTACGCGGAAATGATGGAACAAAAATTATCTCTCAAACTTGCAAAAGAAATACTTAAATGTGGTGAGTGCGATGATAGTATCGATTTTGAAAAAATAGTAAGTGTTACAGCAGCTTATTTTAGCGTTGATGTCAATGAGATAAAAGGCGCTGCAAGAGGGCAAAGGGTTTCTCTTGCAAGACACATTTCAGTATACTTATGCAGAGAAATTACAAACCAGAGCTTTGTTAATATTGCCAAATTCTATAATAAAAAACATACAACCATAATGTTCGGCTATGAAAAAATCAAAAAAGAATTAAATACAAATAAAGAAATATCAACTGCCGTAAGGGAGATTAGACAGGCGTTAAAACTTATTTAGCCAAGTTGACACTCGTCATTACGTAAATTTTATGATACATAATATTATGTAGGGGCGATTATGTTAGATAATATAAAATATTTAATGTGTTTCAAATCAGTTGATAAATGTATTGCAGAGAAAAATTACGATTTGGCTCTGGAAAAACTCAACTTTTTAATAAGAGAAGAGTATAGACCCTCCGAGACTTTTCTAAAGCGCGGACAGTTATGCCATCAACTTCTTATGCTTGAAGATGCGTATTCTGATTTTACATATATAATAACACACTGCGCACAAAAGACAAAAGCGTACTATGAAAGATTATTTCTTAATTTTGAGATTTCTAATTTTTATGAAGCAATTCTTGACGCTAATGTCATTTTAGGCTGGGATGAGAATAATTTTGAGGTAAAACGGATTAAATTTTTATCTCTCGTATATTCTTCGCAGGAAAAAATCGCAAAAGATTATGTTATGGAGCTGTTTGAACATAATAAATATAAAGCTATACAATTTTTGTTTCAGGAAGTTGCCCAGGTACTCGCGAAAGATGAGCTTGCAAAGGGACTAAAACTCCTTGGCATAATAGATATTATTGATAGAGATAATCCTATTAAACTTTTAAAAGAATCAAATATCTATGGACTTGCAAATCTGGTAGAGAAAGAAAATGAAATATTAAGAAAAATTGATTCAGTGTTCCCTAAATATTTTATATCACATTTTAGATTCACAGACATGTATGAAGACAGAGATTTAGTAGAAATCTGCTTTCTCTTAGAATTATCCATTTTTGATAAGCAGAACTTGTTTGCCTATCCAATGAAGATACTTGAAGGATACAAAAATCATATAGAGGGCCATATCATTGACTCCAAGGAATGTTTTGAAGCTGCAATAGGAATTAACCCTAATAAACCGGAAGCCTATATACTTCTTGCACAAACTCTTCAATTAATGTCCGGGTATGATAATCCTGAATATAAAAAAGATGCCGAAGAGAATTACAAAATTGCGATGGAAATATATAAACGAGAAAATCTGACCGATAAAGTAGAAGAAATGAGACGCCAGCTTAAACATTTAAATGCAAATCTACTTTTAAGATAAAATCTGAGAGCAAAGCTCTCTCGTTTCTGACAAAAAGTCGAAGATGTAATTGATGCAGAATTTACAAAGAATAATTAGTGTCTATTCATAATATTCGTTAAATTAATAATAAAAAACCTCAAAATTTATAAATTTTGAGGTTTTTTTGTTAATCTCTAATTAATAGAGCCTGCCGGACTGGTATTAGCTGTTGCTTTAATCATCAAAAGAATATCCAAACTTTGAATTTTTAACAAAGTCACTTCCTACAACCTCGCTAAAATCTTTATTCAAAACCCATGCAGCAACATCTTCTACTCTTGGATACCCATTTGTCTGTTTATTATAAAGCTCGTCACTATCTTTTCCTTCAACTATCATATAAACATTATGACCATCATATCTTGGTTGTACGTCACTATATAAGGAGCTGAATATTATATCTGATATATTATCTAATTGAACTTGTTCAAAAGGATTATATAGAAAAGAAAGTCCGCCCATAGGAATATGGTCTTTATCTTTTTCAAGAGTTGATACTGCTACATGATCTTGCCATTCTGAAACATAAGTAACGCTCGGCTCATATTTATAATGGCTGCTACATATTCCCATATTTTGTCCATATTCCCTGTTGACTTGCTCTTTTATCGCCGACAATGCCGTTGTAAATTTATTCCTGTATTTATCATTTACATAACAAGTAAGCTGTGGAGGATAATAAAGCTTTGGAGGGTTTGAAAATGTGCAAATATAAAATACATCATAATAAAGTTTTATGTCTGTTGTTGGTCTATGGTCAGTTGCATAAAGATCAAAGAAGTAGGCACCTCCTATTGACGGGTGAAAACTACTTCCACTTATGATTCTCTTTATATAATCTGACACCGAGCTTTTATTATCAGGTCTCCCACCATCATTTTGTGCTCTTATCCCCCCAAAATTGTCACAAATAGACCTACTCATTGCTGGTGCATTATGAAAACATCGCATACGTAATGTTCCTAAATCAGAGCGAAAATAGGCAGCACAAGGAGTTCCCCAAAATGCAGGCTGTAATTCTCCAGAGCCTTCTGGTGTTCCAGGATCTGTTGTATCACCGGAAGAGCTATTACTATTATTATTGTCCACATTATCTTCTTTATCGTCAAACAAATTATAATCATTATTTAATAAGTCATCATCGAGCTGTGCAAGAACTTCACCTTCTGCCTCGAATTTCTTTTTAAGAAGATTCTTTCTCGTGTTAATATAATGTACGCCTACAGGATCCGCAGGTACCAACCTTCCATCCGCCGCGAGAAGAA
>CALUWH010000045.1 GCA_944324435.1 Candidatus Gastranaerophilales bacterium | reverse complement strand
AGAAATGAGTTTTATAAACTCAATGCTCTTGCCGGATTATCTCTAATGAAAGATTTTAACTATGATGCTTCCGGATATAATCCGGGATATTCATTATCTCTTGAAAATGTTTTTGACTACCATGATTCAATTCTAAAACTAAGACTCTACCAGCAATCACCAAATTATTATGTAGCCGGTTCCGACTCAGGGTTTATCTGCGACAGGCTTGGCGCAGAAGCTGCTTATAGTTACACCCGTGAGAAATTCAATGCCAATATGCGCTATACGAGATATTTTTCAAATCTGGACCAACGCTATAGTGGGGGAATCACAACCTTTGATGAAGCGTATATTAATGCCGGAGCAAACCTGTTTAATTTTGCTAAACTCCGGCTCAACGGGAATTTAAGATACGGTGAAAACAGTGTCGGGCATAATTTGAATTATTACTATAATTTAAACGCATCAAAAAGTATAAATTCTAAATTAACTCTGGAAGCCGGATATATGGGAAATGCTTATAATACTGAATATAATTCTTCAAGTTCATATTCAAACGGATTTACAAGCAATTACAGCAATCTCTACTGTAATACGAATTGGCGACTTCCTAAAAATAAAGGTGTCCTGGGACTTGGGCATGAAAGGGTTCAGTATGAATCAGGAGGGACTAAAAATGATTACAATATGATAAAACTAAATTACCGCTTCCCCGAGTTTAAAAGAATAATTTTAGCCTTAGGTATAGGTTATAAATATCAAGGCTATGACGGAGGCTGTACATATACTGCTGCAATAGGATACAGGACAAAAACAGGTATGGTTATAAGTCTTAATTATCAATATAATACAGCTATGGGTTATATGTTTAATAATATGTATATTCCGGCAAACACAAGACATTCTATTAATTTTACCTTTAATGATACATTTGCTTTTTCAGGCTGTAGCCTGCAATCAATAGGAACAGCATCTCCTGAGGAGGGTTTTGTTGAAATAGGTGCTTATATTGATAAAAATCACAATAATATATTTGATAAAGATGATATAAAAGTTCCTAATGTCCCGGTAAAAGTTGCCTGGAAAAGCGAGCCTATAAAAACTAAAAGAAACGGTTTTTGTCCCCTTCAGAGCGTAGAAAAAGGTTATTATGATATTAAACTTGACGGAGATAATTTGCATGCGAACCTGTCACCAGAAAAAGATTTAAATCAGTCAATATATGTTGAGCCGATGAAAACAACAAGAGTAGAATTCCCACTAAAAAGTACGGTCGGCAATATTTCCGGAAAACTAAAAATACAAGATGAATTTAACAGAAAGATGGTCATTACAGATTTTATAGTGAGTCTTTTTGATATGGAAGGTCAGGAGGTTGCATATTCAACGGTTGATGATGCCGGCAATTATTATTTTTCAGGTATTTCTCCCGGTAAATATAAAATCGCGCTGGATCAAAATTTTGTGAACGATTACAATTTGACTCCGGATATTGAGAAAGGAAAAATTATGATTGATATCCCATATGTTTATAAAGATTTTGTAGAATTGAATAATCAGGATTTAATTTATACATGTTTTTAAGCTTTGTATATATTCAACAAGCGGTATATTTCCATATACATGTTTAAAAGCGTAAAAATAAATTTTGCTATTGATTTACTCGTACAGGGACGAATTGTTCGCTGTCCAAAATAAATTTTACGTGACTTATATACATTCGTGGGGTATTTTCTGCCGTGGCTTAAATATAATAATTTTTAGTGACCGGGGGAAGGGTGAGGCGTTAGGGGTGCAATATGCTCCAGCTAAATGGAACATATTGTTTGTACTGCATTATTTTTAGTAATAAAAAGTTAACTTTACTTAATATTATTCTTGTTTAAACTTGCCTTCAGCCCTCTTGCCAAATCATGTCTGCCGCTTTTTTCATATATTGCTGTCATTGACTCCAAGAATTTAATATTATCAATATTGGGGTTAGACTGATTTACAGGTGCTGTATTCACAGGTGTTGTATTCTTTCTTACCTGCTGCTGAACAGCAGTTTGTGTAATTTTGGGCTGAGGTGCCGGCTGGGGAGCAGGCTGGTTTAGCGTCTGTACATTTTGATTGTAGGCTGGATTTACATAATTTCTCAACCTCTGGTTATGGATTGGAGCTTGCTCTTCATAAGGATTTCTGTTTTCTTTTTGATATGCATTCAAACCATAATTTACTGTCGTAAATGGTTTTTCTACATTTACATAAGAATTTCCAAATGTCTGAGGTCCTCTGTACATTTCAATTTCTCTATCATTCAGGCTTCTGCTTAACCCAATTTTCATATCGGGTTCTTTACGCTTGAATAACCTGATTACAGCAAACGCCAAAAGTCCTACGAGTCCGAAAGAAAATACCTTATTTACTGTGTCTGAAACAGTATCTTCATCCATATTTTCCCTTAAACTCCCTACAGCAGAAGAATTTTTCAGTTTATTAAATAAATCGGAAGTTTTCACATCACCTACATCTTCCCTATAGATAGGAGCGTAGCTGTCTATCGGGTCGCTTAATTTAAGCTGTTGTTGAGTCTTAACCGGTGTCACCGGCGTCAAAGAGTCAAATGAAACACTTGTACCCTGAGCGTTTTCTGCCTGGAAAAAAATACTTACACCGTTGCCTGCCGGCTCGACCATTACGGTATCAACATTCGACACATTGTTATAAACGGTATTTAATGTTTTTGATGCGCGAATATCTTTTAGCGTAAGTGTAATTTTGTTGGGCGCTTGTACTTCTTTTTTTACATCAACAGCCCTGTCTGCAACCAATACTATATTATAAGTGTCTTTTACAGGAACAATCTCTATTGTTTGCAAAACATTATCCTCTGCTACCGCTGACAGCATCGATAAAAACATGATAAAAAACAACAATACTCGTTTCATTATACTCTCTCTCCCTTGATATTAGTGTACCTGATTGTCATGGTGCCGCCATCAATCAAGGGATTAAAATTTAGGATAATTTAAGTAGACCATCTGGTCTAGAAACACCGGCTCTATTTCTTTACTGTTAGCCGGTACAAAAGTTTACATTGACAACGATTTGCTTTCTAAACTAAAATATTATTAATCTTGGGACTAACGGAGTTTTAATAAATAGGGTTCTGTGTATGAAAATTAATTCTGACAATCAGACATTCCAATCAAAAATAAAATTCGTTGACTATCAAATATTTAAAGATAAGATTGCTCACCTCAATCCTAAAAAGCATGAAGTCGGCTATCCCTGGAATGCAGATACTATGAAAAAAGGCAAGAACCTTTTTACAACCTCAATTCTTGATTGTATTGCAGGCGGAGTTATTGACAATAATTCGGTCACAATGTTTCACTTATGTACGCTTAATCAGGAAAAAGCAAGGCAGAACCGTCTTAAAGGGTTTAGTATTAAAGAGTTTCAACGCAGACTTTTAGAAAAGATAGATTTATCTAAAGAGAATCTTCACGGATTTTTGCTTGGCGGATTTCAGATGGAGGAGAACTCAAAATATAATGTAAACAGATTGCGAAAAATAAAAAAAATATTTGAAGAAAATCTCATTCCATACTCGATATTTGGTGCGCGCCGTGACGTTCATTTTTTTGGTCGATACACTGCTTTATATAATAACAAAGAGGATACAATCTATATTTCAAATACCCTTGCCGGCTCAAGGGGGCTTAACGGTATGGGCAAGGAACTGGATGTTCTGGAAGATGGTAAATTGTTATATCACACCTATACTAAAATTAGGAGAAAATACGGTGTAGACTACGTCAGAAAAGAACACACCGGAAGTGCCGAGGATTTTCTAAAAAGTCAGTTTAGGGAAGTATCTTTATGCAAACCTGACCATTTTGTATAGTTATATTTAGCAGTTCTAAATAAGCTGCATTTCATAGTGAATACAAAAAATCTCTTTGGGAGAAAAAAGAAATAAAAAGACCCTAATAAGGGTCCTTTTATTTGCCGATGGCCGGGGTCGAACCGGCACGTAGTTGCCTACACCAGATTTTGAGTCTGGCACGTCTACCAATTCCATCACATCGGCGTATTCAATTTTCAATTTTTAAATTTAAGTCCGGTGATGGAATTGGTCTGTATCTTGAGCCGTTGGAGCTTTTACCAACCGCACCACCTGTATTATACCTGCCGAAACCTGCCTGAACGCGCTGTTTATATCCTGCCTACCCACTCGGGCATCACATCGGCGTATTCAATTTTCAATTTTTAAATTTAAGTCCGGTGATGGAATTGGTCTGTATCTTGAGCCGTTG
>CALUWH010000044.1 GCA_944324435.1 Candidatus Gastranaerophilales bacterium | reverse complement strand
TTTTCAAATATTCAATATTGTCTATAAGAATTTGTTTTCTGTTTTTCGTGACAACAGTAATAAAGATTAAAGAATTTGGAATAAATAATCTTTTGTAATTCATTCTTATATTTTATAACATTTTAATATTTTTGTCAGGCAATGCCTGACCTACAGATTCTTGATAGCTGGGTCAATCAAGTAAAACTTTATACAAATAATTCCTTATCTTGTACATTTTCGCTTCTTTTTAGTCGTAGTCATAGGTCAGGCATTGCCTGACAACAGATGTATTGGCTTTTAATAGCAGGTGTCAGTCAAGTAAAATTTTCTTGCATGAAATCTTTTTGTGATATGATATGTATATAAAGCGATTATTGCTAAGTTATGATGTGTATTTGTGTTATAGGAGTATATCATGAGAATATCTAAAATCGACACCAGCCCCTCTTTTGCGCGCAAGCCGGCCGGAAAAGAAATGCAGGTTTACACAAAATCGCTCAATCAGGGCTTGGAATTGCTTGGCAAAAAAGTCGATTTAATTCTCCATAACTCATCTGCTCCTGCCGTAAAAAGTGAGAATACAGGTATAGGCTCTCTGTTTTCAAGAACAACGGCAACCAAACTTTTCCCGTTCTTAAAAGAGCATGCAATATCTGGAGTTCAGCAGGAACCTAACGGTTTGAGGCAGGTTTTTGACAACTCTCCTTATGCTCCGGAATCCAATGCAAGAAATATTTTCATGATTCCGCTCGAGAAACTCGCATCAGACGAGTACGGAAACATTTTATCCAAAGAAACATTTAATAAAATTGTTAAAAACAACCCTTCTTCTGATGAGGTTATTTACCCTTATGTAAGGGGAAGCTATGAAACCGCACTAAGAGAAGCTTTTGAAAACGCAAAAGGGAATGCGGAGCTTCAGGCGGATTTTGCTAAGTACAAAGAAGCAAACGGAAAGAATTACGAACAGGGTGCAATTTTCAGGCTGATTAACAAGCTAAAAGGCAACGATAACGGAATTGTTTGGAAAGATAACGCCGAGCTTGCAGAGCATAATTTGGAAAGCATAAGAGCACAATCAAACTGGCAAAGATGGGACGGAATAGATAAAAACCTTTATTCTCCTAAGAACGCAAAACAGGCAAAAGAAGCCGAGGCAAGAATTGCAGAATTAAAATCAAAATATCCTGATGAAATTGATTACTATCTTTTCCAACAAATGCTGATTGATAAAGAGATAAAAAAATCGCACAAATTAAGTCAGGAAACCGGAATAAAAATTACGGGTGATTCACCTGTTGCGGCTCCTGCCGTGGAAGAATGGGCAAATCAGCATCTTTTCCTTAAAGACGCAGCAATAGGATGCCCTCCTGATTTTTTTGCAAAAAACGGACAGAGATGGGGATTCAAATACTATAACCCTAAAGAAATATTTAACCAGGACGGCTCGCTCGGCAGAGCAGGAGAAGCTCTCAAAAAAAGATACGAAGAGTATTTTGCAAGCTGCCCGGGCGGAGTGAGAATAGACCATATAATAGGTTTGATTGATCCATTTATTTATTCAACAACCAGCCCCAAAATGACCGCATCAAATTCCGGACGAATTTATTCTGTATTTACAGGCGAATTCAAAAAGAAAAACGATGATGAGTATGCAAATATTCTGACAAAAATAATAATTCCTGCTGCGGAAAAGTACGGCCTTGATAAATCCGCAATCATCTGCGAAGACCTCGGAGACCGTAATATTCCGACAGAAAGAGTTATGAAAAAACTCAAACTTTCAGGGATTACCATGACCCAGTTTGACCACAGAAGCGCAAAAGCTCCGGAACAGAATACAATAATGATCGGCTCGCACGATAACCCTTCATTTTTGGAATTTATTGAAGATTTGTTTAACTTCAACGGTGACAAGGATAAAAAGTCCCGCTTTATGAGAAAAACAAAACTTCTTGCGGATGATACAGCGCCGCAAGGTATTTCAAAAGAGGAAAAGAAAAAATATCTTGATGAAATAAGAAACGACAAGGCCAAATTCCTTATGGCAAGTTTTACAGAGCTTTTCACAAGTCCTGCAAAACGGATTCAAATATTCTTCTCAGATTTCTGGGGTACCGGAAAAACTTATAACCGTCCGGGGACAATCAATGGAAACTGGGCAACGAGACTCGGTGAGAATTTTGAAGCTGATTACTACAAAGCAGCCGCGGAAGGTAAGGCACCGAATATGCCTGAGGTTATAGCTGCAGCACTAAGAAACCGCGGTCTGGACAAGGAAAATCCTGAGCTTATGAAAGAGCTGGATGAATCCGCAAAAATAATTGCAACAGCTTAGGATAATTCAGCGGTATAAACGTATTCTGCAGGTCCTGTAAGAAAAACATCACCCTCAGGATTAGATGGAGTGCCGTTCCATACTACATTAACCTGCCCTCCCGGAAGCAATACGTCTACGCAATTTTCAATAAAGCCGTTCAAAACTCCTGCAACAACGGACGCACAAGCCCCTGTTCCACAGGCAAGTGTAATTCCGCACCCACGCTCCCAAACTGCAAGTTCTATTTTTTTGTATGATTTAATTTTTACAAACTCTACATTAGTTTTCTCAGGAAACTCCGCCCCTGTTTCAATAATAGGCCCATACTCTTTTGCAAACTCCATAACATCATCTTCCGGAGCAACAAAGATAACAAAATGAGGATTTCCCATTGATACTGCGTTTCCTTCAAAAATCATATTTTTCACTGAAACTTTATAATTCAGATTATGGTTTGGAAGAAAAGGGATTTTCTCTGTTTCCAAAATCGGCTTAGACATATTCACCCTTACAGTTCCATCATCAAAAATTTGGGGCTTCATAATCCCTGCAAGAGTTTTTACCGTAAATTTTTTTTCTTTCACCAAACCCTTATCGTATACATACTTTGCAAAACATCTCATGCCGTTTCCGCACATTTGGGCGGTTGAGCCGTCAGAATTATAGAAAAACCAGCCGATATCAGCGTCTTGAGTATTAATATTCGGAATAATAAGTCCATCAGCACCTACACCGAAATGCCTGTCACAAAGTTTTTTAGCTGCTTTATCCAGCGGAAGATTCATTTTCTCAAACTCTTCGTAGTCCATCAAAACAAAATCATTTCCGCACCCTTGCATCTTTGTAACTTTGATACTCATCTTTGCGCCTTTCTCATTACTAATACTTAAAACAAAATCAAGTCGGTTGCTACCTATGCCTTTTGTTGTACAATTATAAGTATATAAAGGAATTGGAAAAATGGCAATAATACGAGTACAAAAAGGAACAAAAGATATACTGCCTTGTGATATGCCTGTATGGCATTTTATGGAAGACAAGGCAAGAGAAATTTTTACATCTTATGGTGCAAAAGAAATCAGAACGCCGATTTTTGAAGCAACGGAACTTTTCGCACGCGGTGTCGGCGATACAACCGATATCGTTAATAAAGAAATGTACACATTTGAAAAAAGCGAACGTTCTTTAACCCTTAGACCTGAAAACACGGCAGGTGTTGTGCGTTCCTTTATAGAAAACGGCATGCACAGATTATCTGCTCCGGTAAAACTCTGGTACAAAGGCCCTATGTTCAGATATGAACGTCCGCAGGCAGGCAGACAAAGACAGTTTCATCAGGTCGGTGTGGAAGTTTTCGGAATAAAACAGGCTGCTGCAGATGCAGAAGTTATCTTGATGGCGGTCAATTACCTAAAAGCTTTAGGGTTAAATGATTTGAGCGTAGAATTAAATTCTCTCGGCTGTCCCGAGTGCAGAGAAGTTTTTAAGACAAAACTCAAAGAAGTAATTAAGCCATATTTGCCGCAGCTTTGTCCTGATTGTCAGGCAAGGTATGAAAAAAATCCTTTAAGACTTCTTGACTGTAAGGTAGAGGAGTGTAAAGAAATATACGCCAAACCTGAAATTCAGGAAGTCATACAGTCTGATTTTATTTGCGAAGATTGCGCAAATCATTTTAACGAACTTAAAAGTTATTTGAATGCGCTGAATATAAATTATTCGATTAATAAACTTCTTGTAAGAGGGCTTGATTATTATAATAGGACTGTTTTTGAGATAAAATCAAACAACCTCGGCTCCCAAAATGCAGTATGCGGAGGCGGAAGGTATGATAGCCTTGTTAAAAATTTAGGCGGTGAAGATACTCCTGCAATAGGATTTGCAATGGGCATGGAAAGACTTGCGTCACTTATCGGACAAAAGAATGATGAAAGGACAACGGCTTTCGTTGTTTCCAACAATACTCTTGAAGCAATCAGGCTGACAGAAGAGCTTCGGGCTGAGGGGATTTCTGTGGAATTTGATTTAACAAACAAAAAATTCGTTAAACAGCTTGAAAAAGCCTCTAAAGTTGCAAAATTTGCATTAATTTTAGGAGAAGATGAGATTGCAGCCGACAAAGTTACCGTAAAAAATCTTGATACATCAGAACAGAAAACTGTTTCAAGAGAGGAAGCAAAAAAATTTTTTACGTAACTTATATAGAGTATGAGAATTACAAATAATAATTATACCCCTAATTTTTATGCTAACCTAAAATCTCCCAAGCTCAAATTCAAGCAGGATGATTTTTTCGTACGGATCCGCGGCTACGGAAAAAATAGAGAATGGGCAAATGAAGTAAAAATAACGGCAGACACGGCCGTTAACCTTATCCGTAAAGACACAAGCGCCGAAAATGTTCTAAAAATCATATCCGTCGGGCTTAAAAATGCAAACAGCAAGATTTTAAATACTCTAAAGAGGCAGTACACCGGTATTCTAAGAACGGAACGACCGCATTGGAAAAGTATGCAGTGTGAGACGATGACACCGTATAATTGCGTGCCATATAAAAGCTACGAAGCCAGGTTTGATGCAGTTGAGAAAAAACCGCTTGTGAATCCTTTTGCGGACAAGCACATATTACCGACAACAGTAGAGTTCAAGACATTGATGCACGGTGAAGTTGCCGGCATCAATCCTGCACTTGATTACATATTCAAAAAGTATGGAGAAATCTTTCCGAAATACAATCATCAGGATGTAAAGCCTGAAAATATGGAAGAGATTAATTCTACAATCGCCGAAATACGCTGGGTTCTTGCGCATTCAACACCTTGGATGAGAGGAAGCGACGCTATTTCAAACGTATTTATGCGTGCGATGTACAAAGCTATCGGGATTAAGACTTATCCGCTTGCCAAAGGGGTTTCTCTTGATTTAGAAGCATATTGCACAGAGCTGAAAGATTATAAGAAAAAATTTCCGATGTATTTTGAAAAACCGCCGGAAGTTATTGAGTAAAAACGACTCGATATGTTACATTGAGCGTAACAAACTACATATTGTGTTACAT
>CALUWH010000043.1 GCA_944324435.1 Candidatus Gastranaerophilales bacterium | reverse complement strand
GTTGACCTTATATTCATTATATTTTTGTAAAACTGCTAAATAATAAAATTTGTCACATGAAATGCATTCTTTTAACACAGGCTTTGCAGAATCTGTATCCGGAAACTCCTCTAGAATTACTGGATTTGAATAGCTAATTTTCCCTTCGGGTTTATAAATTTTTTTATAAAAACTTGGGTTAATCAGTCTGTAGGTTGTGTATACCGGAATTGGCCCCCAACACCAAGTTTCCGAATCAAGCCTTGTGTTCTTTTGCAGTTCGAGCGAGAGCGAGTTGGGGCTGGAGTGCTTTTGTTTGATGTGATGAAATTACAAAAACAAAACACGGACTTGCCGTTAAACGCGAGCGACCAAGACAATCCCTTCTTCTTCGAATTCTTAGACCTGCAAGGGGCTTTTTTAATGAAAAGGGATGAGAACCCGAGAAGGGGGTGAGTGTTTTTGCCCAGAGATTTCAATCGTGTACGGTTAAAATGATTATTGGCTGGAAAGGGGCTTTATGTTCGGGTCTCGACCTGCTGGAAATGCCCGTTACCCTCCCCCGTGAGGGTGAGCGGATTCGTATACGTCTTTCATGTGCTTCATTGAAACATGGGTGTAAATCTGGGTATTTGAGATTCCGGCATGGCCCAAAAGTTCTTGGACAACTCTCAAGTCTGCGCCGTTTTCTATAAGCTTTGTTGCAAAGCTGTGGCGGAATACGTGTGGCGTTACTTTTTTGGGAAGCTCAATTTTTTCAACGGTTTCGTTTATGACCTTTCGTATTGTTTTGTTCTGGAGTCTGTAGCCGGTGTTGTTTATAAAAAGCGGTGTATTGTCGTTAATCTCCGATATATCATATCCCGGCGCAAGAAGTTTTCTTGCGGAATTTATGTATTGGATTAAGTAATCTTTTGCCCTGTCAGATATTAGTACAATCCTTTCTTTGGCGCCTTTTCCGAAAACTTTGATTTCATTTTCTTCTATGTTTAAATCCCCGAAGTTCAGGTTGCTAAGCTCTGAAACACGCATGCCCGTGGCCCAGAGAAGTTCGAGTATAACCCTGTTTCTAAACCCTGCAGGTGTGTCAATTTTTACGTTATTGAGAATCTTTTCGACCTCCTCCGGCGTAAGAAATTTAGGCAGAGATTTTGGTCTTTTGGGTGCGGAAAGAGACAGGGCAGGGTTTGTGTCGATGTATCTTTCTCTGAATAGAAATTTGTAAAATGTTCTTATGGATGCTGTTTTGCGTGCAATTGTTGTTTTTTTGTAATCAAATCTCTGGATAAAATGGAGGTATTCTCTGAGTTTGTTAAAATCAACCTGAAGCAGGTCGATATTGTCGAGCCAGAGAATATAGCTGACTATATCGGAGCAGTAGGCTTTGAGTGTGTGCTCGGAAAAATTCTTTTCCACACTCAAATAGTTTTTAAATTCATCTATAAAATTTTTGTCTCTTGTGTTCATGGTTTTTTATTGGTGAAGGGTGAGGTGTGCGTATTGAGTGACCAAGTGAAATAAGCGTGAAGGGTGAGGCGTGAGGTGTGAAGGGTGCGTATTGAGTGAACAAGAGTGAATAGTGAATAGAGTTTTAACTTCTTTTCAACTTTTCAACTTTTCAACCTTTCCACTATTCAACCCATTAAAACTTCTCCTAAACTTCTCAACTGCTTATCAATTCACTTTCCCCCTTCCGATTCTTTACTTTTCCTCACAACTATTATACAATATCTGTGTTAATAAATGAAGCAGAATTTGATTTATGAATATATTCAAAACATTTGAAATATTTTTGAAAGAACCCCTCAGCATCCTAAGAGATAATTTTATTCAGATTGTCAGTGTGCAGACTGGGAATATATTTGAACACAAACCTTCGATTGACGTAAGTTTGATGAAGAATAAAACCCAGCTTACTGTTGTTAATAACGAAAAGGTTTATAATCTTCTGTCTCTGGTTCAGCATCGTGCGCAGAAGAAAAAAGAGGCAGAGGTGAAACAGGATGAAACAGCTTAATGCAAATTTTATAATAAGTGCTGAAAAACTTTCCCAGTGTCCTGATTTCCCGTTTGCGGAGTTTCCGCTTCTGGGCCGCTCGAATGTTGGAAAATCTTCGTTTATTAATGCGCTTGCAAATAACAAAAAGATTGCAAAGACTTCTAATACTCCCGGTAAAACCAGACTGATTAATTTTTTTAATTTTTCAGATAAATTTATGATAGCTGACCTGCCCGGTTACGGTTACGCCAAGGTCTCCAGAGAAGCTCAGGCACGGTGGCAAAAGTATTTGGAAGAGTATTTGCTCAATAGAAAACAAATCAAATCACTTATTCAATTTATTGACGCCAGGCATGATATTCAGAAGAATGACTTTCAGATGAGGGAGTGGGTTGAGGCTTATAACCTTCCGATTTTTACTGTCGTAACAAAGATAGATTATATTTCAGGAAGCAAGATTTCCGGTGTAATATCAAATGTAAAGAAGCAGTTTGGCGGAGATGTTCTGCCTTTTAGCGCGGTTAACAGAAGATATTGTGAAGATGTGATTGAATATTTACTGAATTTGGTAAATAATTAATGATAGAGGGTTAAGAGTGTTTAAATTTGACGAAAATACAGACTTAAATCAAATTTCGCTTACCGGTGTCCGCGCGTTAGTTCTTTTAGGGCTTTTGATGAGAGCGCCGAGAACTTTTAGTGAAATCAAACAAACTTTTGTTGATTTAAACATTATGGAGCCCGAGCATTCCGATGATATCATAAGGATTGACTTGAATACATTAAGGACAATGGGTTGTGATATTACCAAAGCTAATGCCAAAACAGGTTTTAAATACGTTTTGATAGAACATCCGTTTGCGCTTAATATTACAAAAGAAGAAATTGTACTCTTAAAAAAAGTTTATAAGAAGATTAAGGACAATGTCAGTATTGAAACGCTTATTGAATACGATAATTTGTTTAACAAGCTTGCGGAATATATTTTTGACAATGAGATAAAAGAGGCACTGTATGGGGTTTCTGCTCTCAAGGAATTTAAAGTTCGCGAGCTTAAAGAGCTTTTGAATGACTGCCGCGAAAATAAAATATTGACGCTGATTTATCATAAACCTTCCGCAAAAGAGGATTCGCAAAAAGAAATTGTTGCTCAAGAGCTTGTATTTAATAATGATAAAATCTATCTGCGAGGATATGATATTAACAAAAAAGAATCAGTTTCATTAAATCTTCGCCGTATAAAATCTATTTTATCCAGAGCTCTTGGCGGAAATCTTATTGATATCAAGACTTTTCAAGTAAGATTCTTTTTAAAGAATTTCGGTGTTAATAAACTCGAGAAAAATGAGAGTATAATCGAGACGCGCGATGACGGGTATGTAATTGAGGGTAATTATCATAACGAATTTCTAGCCTCCCAAAGAGTTTTATCTTTCGGCGCATCTTGCACTGTTCTTGAACCTCAGGAGTTTAGAGAAAAAATAATTGAAAAGCTTAGGGAAATGAGGAAGAATTATAATGGCTAAATTGTCGTCAAAGAAAAATCTTTCATCAATGCAGGTGCTTAAAACACTGCAGGTGCTTTTGCAGGGTAATTTTACCATGCAGGAGCTCATAGAAAAGCTTAACAAAAACGAACCTGAGCCGGTTTTCAATAACAGCGTTATCAGCAAATACATAAATACCTGCAGATATTGCGGAATGGAGATTCCTAAAATACATAACAAGTATTTTGTAACAAATCTTCCTTTTGGTCTGGATTTAACGCCTGTTGATATAGATTTGCTGGATGTTCTGCAAAATCTGGTAAGGCGTGATATGTCGAGCAAATACAATAAACTGTTTGATACTTTGTTTGAAAAGATTAACCGATTTTCTAATAAACGTATCACAAGGGTTGAAAAAAGCTCTTACAAACTTACTGTGGAAATGTTTGAAAATGCTGTATCAGAAAGACGCAAAATTAAACTGATGCTCAAAAACGGCAGCGAGTATGTTTGTGTTCCGATAAAAATGACAGAAAATCAGGGCAAAAGCTTCTTTAATGTTTTTTATAAAAACAAAGACCGCACAATAGATACGGAACGTGTTTCAGGGCTTGAAATTTTGAGCCAGAAATTTGTCGGAAATTATAACGAGCCTTCTGTTATTTATGTATTGAGAGGCGAGCTTGCACAGAGATATTCATTGAGGGAAAACGAGCAGCTTCTCCAGCCGTTTGACGGGCATACAATTAAAGTTTCAAACCGCGGCGAGAATAAAGATATTTTATTTTCCAGACTTTTAAGATATGATACTGACTGCGAGATAATTAATCCAAAACCATACAGAGAAGAAATGGCGCAGATTATCAGCTCTGCACTCAGCAATTACGGAGATGAATTTTAATGCTTCTTGCGGTTGATATAGGGAATACAAATATAACACTCGGCGTTTTTGATAATGAAAGTATTTTAGACACTTTCAGGCTGGCTTCTGATAAGGAATTACCGCAGGAAGAATATGAAATATTGCTTCATACTTTGTTTAAAAAATACGATATAAAAGCATGTATTATAGCATCTGTTGTAGACGAACTCAGCAGAGTTTTAAAACACGCGCTTGATAATGTTTTTCACCTCAATTCAATTCTTCTTACAAACAAATTGAATCTCGGGATAAAATTAAAATTAAAGAATCCGAAAGAGGCCGGAGCAGATAGGATAGCAAACGCCTGCGGAGCTTATGTTCTGTATTCAAAACCGGCTATTATTGTTGATTTGGGAACAGCAACAACGTTTGATATTATAGATAAAAACGGAGATTTTTTAGGTGGTGTTATAATGCCGGGTCTTAACCTGCAGTTTCGTGCGCTGAATAAGAGTACGTCAAAGCTGCCTAAAATTGAGGCGGATACTGTGGATAGAGCAATCGGAGATAACACGGCTGATGCGATTTTGTCGGGGGTGATTCGGGGTTCTGCCTGCGCAATTGAGGGTTTGATATCACAGTGTGAAGAAGAGCTCGGAGAAAAAGCCGTAATCATTGCAACAGGCGGATACAGCTCTTTGATTTCCAAGTATATGACAAGACAGTTTGATTTTGTGAATCCTTATTTAACATTAGAGGGTTTACGTTTTTTATACGAGTTAAACAAGCCGAGATTTTAGCGCGTGTCGGTCTACACTTTTAGTGTGTTTTAAATTCGCTTTCCTCATCTTGCGAGAGAGGGAGTTTGTGTTCCTTTTTTGAGGATATTAGGTTGGTGCTGTTCCGGCGATGCAGGAATGTAAAAAACCTTTCCCGGCTGGAATATTAAGAAATGTAACAAAAGAATTGGAAAACCTAAAGTTTAGTAAAAAAATGCCGTAATACATGTAAAAGGGACAAATTTAAGGACGTAACACCAATGGGAATGGCAGCATCGCAGGCAAGACT
>CALUWH010000042.1 GCA_944324435.1 Candidatus Gastranaerophilales bacterium | reverse complement strand
GTAGGTCAGGCATTGCCTGACTAAAACTCTAATCGTTCGGTTTATAGGTTTATAAGTTGAGAAGTTTAGAAGAAGTTATGAGAGTTGATAAGTTGAATAG
Organism: Candidatus Gastranaerophilales bacterium; assembly: GCA_944324435.1. Taxonomy (GTDB): domain Bacteria; phylum Cyanobacteriota; class Vampirovibrionia; order Gastranaerophilales; family Gastranaerophilaceae; genus CAG-196. The sequence goes on along the minus strand of CALUWH010000042.1, from coordinate 5,821 downwards.
TTGAAAGGTTGAAGGGTTGTTTAAGGGTTGAGAGGTTGAGAAGTTTAGGAGAAGTTATGGGAGTTGATAAGTGGAATAGATTAGTAGGTCAGGCATTGCCTGACTAAAACTCTAATCGTTCGGTTTATAGGTTTATAAGTTGAGAAGTTTAGAAGAAGTTTTTGGGGTTGATAAGTTGAATAGTTGAAGGGTTGAATAGTAGTTTTATAGTTGAGGAGTTGAGAAGTTTAGAAGAAGTTAAAAATCTATTCACTATTCACCAATCACTATTCACCATTCACTAAAAAACACTTGTTCACCTAGTCACCTGATCACTTGGTCACATAAAAAACGCTCCCTTCACCCTTCACGCCTCACGCTTCACCAAGATAGCACCCACCCTTAATCCCTCCCTCACAAGGGAGGGAAACTGCGCACTCTTCACTAGAAACATAAACAGCCCTCATGTAACACAATACATATTGTGTTACATTAACGCCAAATATACAAGACAGAAAGAGAGGAATAGTTTGATGAAAAAACGAGGTTTTACTTTAGCAGAACTATTAATAGTTCTCGGAATAGCAGGAGTTGTTGCGGCTGTAATACTTCCTGCAATAAACGGATTAATGCCTGATAAAACTAAGATTAATTATCTGAAAGTGTATGATGAACTTGGTAAAAATATAAAAGCTATAGTGACAAGACTTTCTTAAACTCTCCGGAATATGTTCCTCTTTATAATCCATTTGATGTATTAAAATTAAATGTTTCCGATTTTGAGTATGTTGTAGCAACAATTTTGTATAGAGAAATTACTCCAAGATATGATAAGAATAATATTTATTATCTTATAGATGGAGACTATGAGCCGGGCACCCATTTTGCAGAAGGGTATCGTCCGTCTATTGAAGAAATTTCCGCTTATGTTCTTAACAAAAAGCTTCAAGATGTCGCCGGTAGTGACTTTGTAAAAAAATCCAGTATTCTGAGTTTTTTATATGTGGAGTAAATACCAGGTTACAAGAGTTAAGTAAACTGCAAGACCGATGACATCAATGGTTGTCGCAATAACAGGTCCGGAGGCAACTGCCGGATCTATTTTCATTTTCTTTAAAACAAGAGGAGTACAGGTTCCAATCATGGTTGCAATCGTCATATTAAGAGTCATTGCAACTCCGACAATTAATCCCAGCTCAATATTATGCTGCCAGCCCCACGTAACGAGAGTTACAAGAACTCCAAAAACCGCACCGATACTTAATCCAGTAATCGTCTCTCTCATTATATGATGCCATCCCGAACTCAATGCAATCTGACCTGTAGACATACCACGTACCATAAGAGTTATACTTTGCGTACCGATATTCCCCCCTAAACCGGCAAGCAGAGGCATAAATGCGGCAATAACAGGCAGGGCCGTGAAGGTTTTATCGTATTTATTGGCAACGGTAACTGCGATAAATTCTCCGATTAGAGTAATAAATAACCAAGGAATACGTGCTCTAATTGAATGAGCAAGACTGCCCGTCAATAAATCGTCATCATCATCGCCCAGGTCTGTAACAATACCGGAAGATGTATAAATTTCGTCAGTTGTTTCTTCTTCAACAATATCCTGTATATCATCCCAGGTTACAATGCCTTTGAGGTGGTCATACAAATCAACAACGGGAAGTGCATTAAACTGATATTTCATAAAAATATCTGCAATATGGCCTTGATAATCATCAACGTGTATTTTTACAATGTCTTTAGACATTATGTCGGAAATATTTAGTTCCATCGGTGCAGTAATCAAATTTCGCAGGGAGACTACGCCCGTAAGATGATTATGTTTGTCAACAACATAAACGTAATAAAGCTCCATGTTTTCTTTTTCGGCTTTAATTCTTATAGTTTCAAGCGCATCTTTAACGGTCATATTGTCATATACCGTGAGCACCAGCGGTGTCATAATACCGCCTGCGGTATCTTCGTTATATGTTAAAAGCTCTCTGATTTCAGAGGAGAACTTCTGCGGAAGCTGGTCAAGATAGGCCTGTGATTCATCTTCCTCCATATCTCCAAGAACGTCTGCTGCTTCGTCATGGGGAAGCTTGGAAATAAGTCTTGATGCGAGCTCTGTATCAATGTCGCCAAGTATTTCTACCTGAAGCTGGGGCGGAAGGTATTCAATAACATCGGCTGCCTTCTCTTCCTCTATTTGCGTAATACACTTGAGTCTCTCTTCCGGCTTTAATTGCTGGAAAATGTCTGCCAAATCTGCGGAGTGATAGCTGTTCAACTCTTCCGAAAGCTGTTTATCAGAATCACTTTCAATTAGTTCTTGTATTCTGTCTATGGTGTTTTCTATATTTGTCATTTTTGTTTATCTATAATTAGTGAACTGCAGCGGATAATCGTATTTATCCTCTTTTGCACGCAGCATTTGAATCACAGCCTGCAAATCGTCTTTGTTTTTCCCGGATACTCTCACCTGCTCTCCTTGAATAGATGCCTGAACTTTGAGTTTAGAATCTTTAATATCTGCCACGATTTTCTTTGCAAGCTCCTGTGTAAGCCCTTTCCTTAAATTGTAAACCTGTCTTACGTTGCCTCCAAGAGCATTCTCCACTGCTTGTGCATCAAGTATTTTTATACTCAAACCTCTTTTTACAAGTTTAGATTGAAGTATGTCGTATATGTTCCTAAGCTTCATTTCGTCATTAGTAGTTATTGTAATTGACTTATCTGCTTCTAAATCAATTGTTGAATTGGAATTTTTTAAGTCAAATCTGGAGGCTAAGTCTCTTTTAACCTGATCAACCGCATTAACAAGCTCCTGCTTATCAAATTCCGAAACAACATCAAAACTGCAATCTTTGGCCATATTTATAAACTCCTATTATTATATTCTTTATTCATCATATCACGAATAAAGAAATTGGGAGTTATCCTATAATTTTATTAAACAACCTTGTCCAAAATGACGGCCGGATACTCTCTTTGGCTACAGGCATAATGGGTTTAGGGTATTCCTGTAAGTATGGCTCTGTTCTAAGGCAATCTTCACATCCGTATTTAGATTTGAAATATTGATCCATATTTCCGGAATGATACATACTTCCGGGCATCATATAACCATAGCCGCCGATATTAAACATAAAATTTGCCCTTTCATTACTAACACACATATATATAAACAAAAAATGTCTTGATAAATTGCCTGAACTATAACGAAATGTAACGAAAAGTAACAAATTGTAACAATATTTCTAAAAAGCCTAAAGTTTAAAAAAAAAATGCCGTTATACATATTACTAGAAAATAGAGAAAAAGGAGTAAAATAAAATGGCAGACGGAATCGGAAGACTTTCAGGATATGGCAACTACGGTGTCGGCGGATATTTGCCTCAGAGAAGAAACGATGTATCAAAAGACGCTAATGCACAGGAAAATACAACACTAAATAATCACCACGAAGAAACACAAGTGGATCCTTCAAAGGTAATGGATTTTCTATCAGGCAATAATTTCTTTATTGCAGCTCCTCAAACCGCAGAAGTAGGGGAAGTCGATTCTGCTACACAAGATAGAGTTGCCGGTTATATGGAACAGTTTGAAATGATTTACGGTGTTGTTCAGGAAGAGTTCGGTGAAGAACTTGCTCCGGCAGTTATGGATATCGTAATGGATAAATTAATGGGCATGGAATAAACGTAAAATCAAAATAATCATAAATCAATTCTTTTTCTACACATTTAAGAAGGCTAATCACAATGATTGGTCTTTTTTTTAGTTGAAAAAAGGGGGGGGGAGGATTTTTATATCCCCTCTTGTATTATTTTTTTTAAGTCTTTATAATAGTCTCGTAGTGTTTATATTTATATAATACTTAAAAGGAGAGATTTATGTTGAAAAACAGTTGGGGGTTGAAATCATTGTTTGCTTCAATTTTTGCGATGATTTTGGCCGCACCGGCATTTGCCGGAGAAGCATCTCTTGTAGTTCCTAACATCAAAGCAGAAAGTCTCGATAGCTACAATTTGTTAGTTATCGGGCTTATTGTTTCTGTAGTAGGTGTTATTTTCGGACTTATAGAGTTCTTAAAAGTTAAAAAAGTTGAAGTCCACGAAGCCATGAACAATGTTGGCAACACTATTTTTGAAACTTGTAAGACTTATCTTATCCAACAAGGTAAATTCTTACTTGCTTTGGAAATTCTCATCGGCTTGTGTATTGCGTTCTATTTCTGGTATTTACAGGGAATGGCGCTGAAATCAGTTTTAATTATTTTAGGTTGGTCAGTTCTTGGTATTTTGGGTTCTTATCTGGTAGCCTGGTTTGGTATCAGAATGAACACTCTTGCAAACTCAAGAACTGCATTTACCGCACTTAAAGGAAACCCTTTAAATATTTTAAACATTCCTTTGCAAGCAGGTATGAGTATCGGTGTTTTACTTGTATCAATTGAACTTATCATGATGCTTGTAATTCTATTGTTTGTTCCGGGCCACTTAGCCGGAGCATGCTTTATCGGTTTTGCAATCGGTGAATCTTTAGGTGCTTCTGCTCTTCGTGTAGCAGGCGGTATTTTTACAAAAATTGCTGATATCGGTTCTGACTTGATGAAGATTCAGTTTGGTATCAAAGAAGACGATCCTCGTAACCCCGGGGTTATTGCTGACTGTACAGGTGATAACGCAGGCGACTCTATCGGCCCTACAGCTGATGGTTTTGAAACTTACGGTGTAACAGGTGTTGCTCTTGTAAGCTTCATTCTTTTAGGTGTATTTAAAGACTTCCAGGTTCAATTGTTAGCTTGGATTTTCACTATGAGATTCTTGATGATTATCACTTCAGTAATTGCTTACTGGATTAATGGTATTATCACAAAAGTATTTACAGCTAAGGCTGCAAAATTTGACTTTGAAGCTCCATTAACAAGCCTTGTTTGGATTACTTCAATCTTATCTATTTTAATGACATTTGGTGTAAGTAACTACTTACTGAAAGATATGGGTGATAACCTATGGTTAGTTCTTTCAATAATCATTTCTTGCGGTACATTAGGTGCTGCATTAATTCCGGAAGCTACCAAGGTATTTACAAGCCCTAAGGCAAAACATACTCACGAAGTTGTTACAGCTTCTCGTGAAGGCGGAGCATCTCTTACTATCCTTTCAGGTATAGTATCAGGTAACTTCTCTGCTTTCTGGATTGGTTCAATCGTTGTATTATTGATGGGATTGGCTTACTTTGCAAGTCTTTATATTCCGTCAGAGGTAATGATTTACCCGTCGGTATTTGCATTTGGCTTAGTTGCATTCGGTTTCTTGGGAATGGGCCCTGTAACTATCGCAGTAGACAGCTACGGCCCTGTTACCGATAACGCACAATCAGTTTATGAATTATCATTGATTGAAGAAATTCCGAATGTTGCTGAAGAAATTGAAAAAGAATACGGTTTCAAACCTGACTTTGAAAATGCAAAAACTTATTTGGAAGAAAATGACGGTGCAGGTAACACCTTCAAAGCAACATCAAAACCTGTACTTATCGGTACAGCAGTTGTAGGTGCTACGACAATGATTTTCTCGTTGATTCTTGTAATCAAAGAAACATTGGGTATTCAGCCTGAAATGATTTTGAATATCCTGAATCCGTACACACTTCTCGGATTTATCGCAGGCGGTGCTGTAATTTACTGGTTCTCAGGAGCTTCTATGCAGGCTGTAACAACAGGTGCATACTCTGCAACCGAATACATTAAAGACAACATTAAATTGGGTGAAGCTGATGATAAGCGTGCAAACCTTTCAAATTCAAAAGAAGTTGTTAAGATTTGTACACAATACGC
>CALUWH010000041.1 GCA_944324435.1 Candidatus Gastranaerophilales bacterium | reverse complement strand
TAATATTTCAAATTTATGTTGCCCAAAATAATCAAACCATGTGGAACAAATAATCAAACCATGTGTCCTTTTACAAAGTGTGCCTCTAAGTTTCAAACCCAATTACTTGAAAAGTCCACGAAGTGTCCGTTGAAGTCTACCCCATCGACTTTTGGTTGTGCCCCTTGTGGGGCGGAAGTTTATGGTGCATTTGAACTTGTACGAATGGTTTGATTATTTTCGGCAAAGACAATTGGATTTTTAGTCGGAAATTATATTAATAGATATCACTTTTGCCTAGATTGCACTCGGAACATAAAGTTCTTAAATTTTCAACAGTTGTTTCTCCACCTTTAGACCAAGGAATTATGTGATCAATTTGTAATTCTATTCTAGGGTCTTTTGCTGGGGATCTACCACATATTACACATTTAAAATTATCACGTTTTAAAACAAGATATCTTATAACCATACTGAGGATAAAACTCCCGAAATGCGCCATCAGCCCCCTTAAACCTTGTTAATTCAAGGTATTTTTGCAGTTTGTCTAAAGTCGTTTTTTGATATTCTTTTAGTTGAAACATTAACTACCCTCTTTTACCTTGCCTTTATGTCATACGGTGTTTGCTTAAATGTTATATTGTTTAGTTTTCGCTTATCCTCATTCATTCTTGTTGCTTCACCGTAAATAACTTTTTTACCGTCAAATTTAGGCAATGTATCAAATATCTTTTGTGTTAATACATTACCGCCATTAGGCTTTTTATCGCCTAAAATTCCATTATACAGAAGATAATATGCAGTACCGTTATAAATCCCAAGTAATGGATTTTTTTCAAAATCAAGCAATGGAGTTTTTGTTTCGCTGAACCATATATGACTTGCTAAGGTCTTAAAATCCACATCTTTATTTATATTTCCGTCTTCATCGAATACAGTTTCTCCCAAGTCATAAAAAGTGTAACCGCCACCGCCTTGCCAGTTTACAGATTTTGAAATTCCTCCCTGTTCACCGTCAATTACTGCCTTCATTCTGGGAACACAATGAGTTATTGCATGTTCGCCCATTTCAATGCCGATATATTTTCTACCCATTTTTTGAGCCACAGCGCAAGTGGTACCTGAGCCTAAGAATGAATCAAGAACTAAATCACCTTCTTTTGTGTTTAAATCAATAATTCTCTGAACCAATTTTTCACTTTTTTCACCATTTGGGAATTTCCAATTAAATGCAGATGCTTGCAAATCAGTCCAATTTGTATCCATAATTTCAAACTCTGATGCCATTATTAAATACTCAGGCTTACCGGTTTTAGGGTTTGGTCTCAATTTTCCTTCTTTAATAGCTATATTCGCTCGTTCTTGTGTCCATCTCCAATGGTTATTGGGATTTGGCTTAAATCCGAATAAATCATAATCCATCCCCTTACGAATTCCTGCTGCCTCAAAATTATGCCATCGGTTAGCCTTTGGAGCATATTTTAAAGGAGGTAAAAATGTTGTACTTGAGGATTTTGTATACAATAATATCGGGTCTTGCCCAAAATTAAGAGCTTTTATTCTTTCCCTTTCTCTAACATTCTTTTTAATCCTTGAAACTAATATTGTATTTCTATAATTCGCTCTGCCATATATCTCATCCATTATGATTCTCAAATAGGGTTCTTCATTGTGGTCTATATGAATGAGTATAATTCCGTCTTCGGCTAATAGTTCTCTTAATAATTCTAATCTGGAATACATTAAAGACAACCATACAGAATGCTCTAAATTATCATCATAATGTTCAAAAGCACTCCCCGTATTAAAAGGGGGGTCTATGTAGATACACTTAACCTGCCCTTTGTAGTAAGGCAAAAGGGCTTTTAAGGCTTCAAGATTATCGCCTTTGATAATCATATTCTCATTCTTTTCACCGTAGGAGAATTCTTTATTCGCTTTTAGTATTCTATAAGGAACTTTTGATGCAGCATTTATAGCCTCATTTTTATTTAACCACTCCAGAATTGGCACTTTCATACTCCTATGATTCAATATAATTATACTACCATGAAAATATTTAACCGGCTGTTATATTACAGACTAAGATGATTTAATATATTACTAAGAAATGCTATAAGCATCATCACTCGACTGTGCATTTTCCCTTAACTATTAAAGATTTTATCGAGCTTCGTTCATAATGAACTCTCCTGTTTTAATTACAGCAGTTCAAACACTTTAAAGCCGGTTGAAGTCAAGGTTAAACAATTTCCATCTCGCAGAAATCTTTGTAGCAGCACCGTTGACAAACATCTTTATTATAAGATGGCTCAAAGTTGTATTCTCTGATTGAAGATATTGCATTCTTAAATTTGTCAACAACTTTTTCACAATCAGATTCGCTTAATTCAAGCTCAAGATTCTTAGTATAATCTTCGGGGTAAATGAAGGTTGTTTTAGAAACTTTTGTTCCTTCAGATTTTTCAAAGAAATATTTATACAGCGCCATTTGATTATAATAATCCTCATGTTCACCATCAGGTGCTACACCCTTTTTCGCATTTCCGGTTTTGTAATCGTATATAGTATATGTTCCGTCTTCGTTTTTATCAATACGGTCAATAATTCCGTAGAATTTGAGCCCATCAAACTTAAAGGATAAAGGCTTTTCTGTCACATATAACCAGGAAATCGGAGCGGATGTAATCTGATGATAATACTCGCCAAGAGCTTTTTCTCCACGAATTTCAAGATTTGCTCTTTGACTGTAACTTGATAAAGGAAGTGTATCCAGTTTTCTTCTGAACTCTTTTACAAAATCTTCTTTAGAAGGATATTCTCCTTTTTCTTTCGCAAAGTTAATTAAATATTCGCACGCACTATGAACCGCAGAGCCATAGCTCAAATTATCAGGATTACCGTCTTTGCCGCTAAACTCAAGAATATTATTGTACAAATACTGACGGGGACATTTTAGGTATGTATTAAATGCACTTGGAGAAAACGCACGGTCTGCAAGTTTGGTATCAACAAGCGCACAAAAATCTTTTTTATAATCATAATCACGCTTTACAAGCGCTTGCTTTGCAACATAGCAAAATGTTTGCTCAGTATAATCAAAAGGCTTTGCTTCTGTTTCAAAAACATCCTGAATACTAAAAAGAAACTTACTTAAATTTTTACCTTTTCCGTTTACTGCGCTGACATAAGAAAGTCTCAAGGAATGCTTCGCTCTCGTCATTCCGACATACATAACCTTGATTCTGTCTGAGAGTTTTAGTTCTTTTAATTCTTCTTCCGTTTTGTAATCCGCGTTATTCACGGGAATTTCTGATTTCAAAGAGCCTCTGTCTTTTTCCCACTTATGCTCATTTAATGTCGGCATATAAACATACTCAAACTCTCGTCCTTTAGCTGAATAGTATGTACAAAGCTGAATTGCATTCATCGCGACAGGCGCTTTTTCAGTTAAAATTTCAATTCCGTCTTCTATTAAAATTTTCAAATACTCTACAAATTCTTCCAGACATCCTGCACGATAAATTTCAGAATAATTCACCGCTTCATCTACAAATCGTTTTAGGCCCATAATATTCTCAGCCTGATTAATGTCTGTATTTAAGTAATAATTAAAAATCCCTGTCTTTGCACCAATTTCAAGAATTGTATTTTTTATATTTTCCTTGGTTTTGTAAATTGATAAGTAATCATAAGTTTTAATAAATTCTTCTATTTTTTCAGGCTCTAAAAACTCTTCTGCCGGCATTGTTCTTATTACATCAATAAAGGTCTTTTCCTTGGAAATATTATCGTAGAGCTTTTGATAATCCTTTGGATTTATTCCGAACGGCTGCGCAAGAAGAAGCTGAAATACTCTATAAGAATGCAGTTCCGGATTAACAAGCATCTGCATATAGTAATAAAGAATGTTTACTCCTTTTATTGTGAAAATATTTTTGCCGTCTTTTAACTCATAGGGAATATTTCGGGCTTTTAGAAGCTCCGCAAATGTATCTAACTCTCCGTTTGTCCTTGTAAGAATTGCAATTTCTGAAAGTTTTTTGTTATACTCATCGTCAACAGGACAATCGCTTGATTCAATAAGCTTTTCTATTTCGTTGACAATTTCTGTATATTCTTGCATTATATCAGCATATTTGTAACAACGCACACGAGAATTTTTATCAAACAATTTTTCATTTTTTGCTGCAAGATTTTTGCTTATATGGTAACCGGAAAACTTAGGATTGTCTTCAAGCCTTCTTGTGTCTTGTTTTGCAACCATTCGTGCAACATCAAGAATATTCTGGGTTGAACGCATATTTTCTTCTAAGCAGATAACTTTTGTATCAGGGAATTCTTCTAAAAATTTTTCAATCGTATCAAGCTTTGCGCCCTGAAATGTGTATATAATTTGGTCATCATCACCTACTACAAAAACGTTTTCGCTCTTTAGTGCATGGGTAAGATTAAACACAATTGAGTTTTGTGATTGGTTTGTGTCTTGATATTCGTCCACAAGCAAATATTCATACTTGTTTGCAATCTTATCCAAAAACGCAGGCGACGCTTCAAATTTGTTTAAAACACAATTAATCATGTCATTGTAGTCAAGATAATGGTTTTGCTCCATTTTTGCCTGATAGTGTTCATAGAAAGTCCAAAGCTCACGTGCTTGTTCAATTTTCTTTCCTTGGGCTTCAATGTTTCCGACAAGAGTTTTAACTCGCTTTTCACCTTTTTTGAGTTTCGCTTCTAATTCATCTTTGAGCCTGAACAACTCCGGCTCCCAATCAGGATTTGTTTCGATGTTTTTGAAATACTGCTCCTTGTTAAGCCTGTGTTTTTTTATTTCCTCAATTCGTCTTTTGATTGTATCAATGTAATAATACGGGTCGTTCTTCTCTGTACGGAATTCTTTTGGATTAATTTCGTCAATACATTCTTTAATAAAGGCTCTTGAAACAGCATCATTCATAATCCTATAGTTATGGGGAAGCTCAAACTCTTCCGGATACTCGTCAATAACATTGCAGCAGAAGCTATGATATGTATAAATATTTACATCAACAGAAAGTTTGTCTAACTCTTTTTCCAAACGAACTTTCATTTCATTCGCTGCAGCATCCGTAAATGTTAAACAAAGAATTTTTGAAGGCTCAATTCCTCGCTCAATCATTGATTTAATTCTCTGAATAATAGTAAATGTCTTACCGGTTCCCGGCCCTGCCAAGACTAAATACTTTCCGTTAATATTATTAATACATTCCTGTTGTTTTGTATTTGGTTTTATCTTATCTGTAACTTGCATTTTTACTCCAGAAATAAAACTATTTTATTATTATATCATACTCTTGATTTGATGACTAAATCTAATAATTGCAGAACTTTTTCATCGCAAATATTAAAAGCCTCAAGTACACTCATCTTTTTATTGACCCAGCTGCTGTCATATTGAACATATTTTACCTCGCAAATGGTTTGAAGTGATTGAAAAACATACTGCGCAGCAGCTGCCCGATGTCCTTCAAGTTCAGATGGCAACCCCGTTACAACAATGACCTCTTTTTTTAAGAGTCCTTTACATATTTTTGCAAGCTTCTTTGTTGCACCATTCGACGTCCCACCGCCAAGAGATGTTACAAGAATAATTCTGTTAAAGCCTTCTAATTCTTTAAGAATTTCCGGCTTTGATTCCTTTACAGCTTTCTCTGCCAAGCCTGCATCACACATTGCTGAATATTTGCCGCAAATCTTTTCACCAATTCTCATAGTCCTGGCATTTTCAGAAGAAGATACTTTTTCATTTGCCCCACCGGAATATTTTTTTTCAACCTCCGGATCCGTATCAAGATATAGTTTTGTTATTCCTGTTTTTACCTTATCCAGAATTTTGCATCCGGCATACCCGATTCCTATTAATATTGTGTTTTGACTCATAAAAGCCTCCTTTTATATTTAATATAACGGGCAAGTGCGTCCAATTAGGACGTGTTTAGCGCTACAAAAAAGACCTCTACAAATTTTCCCTAATTTCATTGATATAATCTCTATACAGGCGTTTCAAGCTTTTAGGCGATAGAATTTCAACAGCATATCCCCATTTGAAAAGATTCCAGAAGATATGCTTGTCACCGCTTGCTTTAAAACTTACAATTACACTTCCATCAGAGAGTTGTTTCATTTTTTGTGTCGGATGAAATTTGTAATTTAATACATCTTCTGCCGCTTCCGGTATGAATTTTAGTTTTACATCAAAAATTTTACCCTGATAAACTCCGAAAGATTTTTGTGAATACTCTTTTAAGTCAAAATCTTGTGCCTCAAACTTATCATAAGTTACTTTCAAATCTTTTAACTTGTGCAGAGTAAATTGATAAATATCATTGCCTTTGGCTTCTTCTTTTGCAACTAAAAATATTTTTTCTCCGTAAATTAAACCAAGCGGAATAAGCGTTCTTGCCTTATCTTTATAGTTTACGGAAATCTTTCTGTTTTCCTTAATCGCAAGTCTTATGTCTGACACAAGCTTAAAATCTACTTTATAGCTTGGTGCCTGACTTACGGCATATCCCTCGGATTTCATTAAAAGTTCTGCTTGTTCTTCCATCTTAGTAAGTTTTCTATGATTAAAAGCTTTTAATTTGGTAATAATTCCTTGAAGTTCTACTGCAGAAATCCCATCACAATGAGTTTTAAGTTTTTCCAAAAATGCAATTTCACTAGGAGTAAAATATACGAGTTCTCCAAATCCGCAATTAGGAAAGCCCCATCTCTTGACTCTTTCATCAGACGGGATTTCTTCTATTTGAGGCAAGGCAATCATTAAACTGTCTCGCATCCTTTCCGCGGTTCTTCTGGAAACATTAAAACGTTCCTGAATATCATTCAAAGAAACTCCGTTAAGTTTTGATGACATAAAAACAATCAGATCTATTAAATCGGTTATTCTTGAATATCTTGGCTTATCTTTCATATCTAAACCTTTCTTTAAGAATATAATAACACAATTATATGTCCGAATTGGTCGTATATTAAATATATGATGTAGGTAGTTGTAAAAAATTGCTAAAATATATTACATAGAATATTTGGAAAATATGAAAGGTTATTATTATGGATTACGTACAAAAAATTTGTGAAAAATTAGATGAATCTGGAATAAATGATTTATTAGCGGATACAAAATTACACTATGATACAAAATCAGAACGTAATGGAAGAATTATTATGTCTAATGATTTATCCTGCAGGTATTATTATTCAGAAGAAATAAAAAATAAAAAAGGAGAGAATAGAGAAAACAAGATAACAATTATTATGTTTAATCCGGCTAAGGCAAATTTGTATAAATCAGATAAAACAATAGATAATACGTATAGAATTATCAGAGATTATACTAATTATAAGGAGTTTGAAATTTTCAATTTATTCAACATTAGAAACAGTAATCCAGCCTGCCAGAAAGAAACTGATATAAAAACAAATTTTAAATTACTGAAAGAACTATTAAGCATTGAGAATAATCCTTATGTATTACTAGCCTGGGGAGGACTTCTTAGAAAAGAACTAAAGTCAGATGAATATAAATGTGCAATGGAAAAATTAAATGGCATTTTAAATTCAGATAACAGATGTTTGTATATTGTGGCACTTACAAAGGATAAACATCCAATGCACTTATCATCCCAGAACAAGAAACGTATAGAAAATTCTTTAAAAAGCAACAATGATAAGTTAATAAGCTGTTCTTGGAACGAAATACGTTAAGCTTCAATCATTGAAATACTAAAACTTAAATGCACTCTTCACGCCTGACGCTATTCACTCCTCACCTTTCACTATTCACTAAATACAAAAAACGTCCTCATGTAACACAATACATATTGTGTTACATGAGAGCGCCTCGACATCCATGATAGCATATATCACTGGGTTTGTGA
>CALUWH010000040.1 GCA_944324435.1 Candidatus Gastranaerophilales bacterium | reverse complement strand
TCTCTACCGTGTCAATGTTCAATTATTCAGGCTCGATATGTTACACTCTACTTAACAGAATACATATTGTGTTACATGTGCTACGCACGTAGACATTGGGCCGGCTTCTAGGTGAGACGACAAGCCGGTTTCAAAATTCCATGTCCGCCTAAGAATTTCTGCTACAGGCTTGTACGCGTGGGTTGGGCTGGAAGGCAAATACTACAAGAGTTTTAGGAAGTGAAATTTTTGTAAAATTCGGGCAAAAATGAGAAGAATTTTCATTTTTTTAAAAAATTAGCGCTCTTCACAAACCAAGTGATATATGCTATCATGGATATCGAGGCGCGCTAATGTAACACAATATGTAGTTTGTTACACTCAATGTAACATATCAAGTCGTTACATTTTTAGTGACGGGGTGAGGCATGCGTTTTTTAAGTGACCAAGGTTTTTAGTGAATAGATTTTAAATTTCTCCTCTACTTATAAACCTATAAAATTACTCATCCGCTATTCAACCTAAGCGTGAACTGAGCATGTAAATGTATTGCAATGTAAGGCATATTTATCAAGACTCTAAATTATACAGATTTTATGTTATAATACTTCTATGTTTACTGGAATTGTTGAAGAAGTCGGTAAAATTACAGCTGTCACAAGAAATCAAATAAGTGTGGAGTGTTATAAAATTTTAGATGATGTTAACCTCGGGGATAGTGTTGCTGTAAACGGTGTGTGTCTTACGGTTGTGAATTTTTCGGATAAAGGTTTTATTGCGGATGTTTCACCGGAAACTTTTTCGGTAACTGCGCTCAATAATCTTAAATCGGGAGATTATGTAAATCTTGAAAGGGCTATGCCTGCAAATGGGCGATTCGGAGGGCATATTGTCTCGGGCCATGTTGATGGGGTTGGAAAAATTGTTGGTATAAATCCAAATAAAGGGTTTTATGATGTAAAAATAGAGCTTACAGATGAAAATTCAAAATATGTGATAAAAAAGGGCTCTATTACTGTTAACGGAATAAGTTTGACTGTTGCTGACACAGAAAGAAATTTTGTTACAATAGCCGTAATCCCGCATACATTTGAAAATACAAACCTCAAGTGGTTAAAAAGCGGTGCTTTTGTAAATATTGAAGTAGATATTCTGGCGAAATATATTGAAAAATTTTTATCAACGAGTGATAATAGGTCAGGAATAGATATAGATTTTCTACAGAGGAATGGTTTTTATTAAGATGACAGGCACAAATCAATTCAATACAATCGAAGAAGCTTTGGAGGATTTCCGTCAGGGAAAACCAATCATTGTCGCCGATGATGAGGACAGAGAAAATGAAGGCGATTTGATTTGTTCTGCCCAGTTTGTAACGCCTGAACTCGTTAATTTTATTACAAAAGAGTGCCGCGGTATTGTTTGCCTTGCAATATCTCAAGAAATTGCAGACAAGCTTGAGCTTCCGCAAATGGTTGCTAAAAATACGGAAAGTATGCAGACTGCGTTTTCTTTAAGCATAGATGCTCATCCGAAATTCGGCGTGACAACAGGTGTTTCAGCTTTTGATAGGGCAAAGACCATTGAAGTTGCAATTGCTCCAGATGCACAGCCTTCAGACTTGCGCCGTCCGGGACATTTGTTTCCTTGTGTGGCTAAAAAAGGCGGTGTATTAAAAAGATGCGGTCATACAGAGGCAGTAGTTGATTTAGCAAAACTATGCGGACACAGAGAAGCCGGTATAATGTGCGAAATTATGAAAGATAATGGCGAAATGGCCAGAAGAGATGACTTGCACGAATTCGCGAAAAAACATAATATCAAATTTATAACAGTTGCAGATTTGATAGCTTATCGCTTAAAACGTGAAAAATTTGTTAAACGTGAAGTTGAAGTCTTTTTACCGACCCAGTTCGGTGATTTTAATATAATAGGATATACGGATACCATAACCGGCTGTGAGCATGTGGCGCTCGTTAAGGACGACGGCTCCGATAAAATTCCGCTTGTAAGAGTTCACAGCGAGTGTCTGACAGGCGATGTATTCCACAGCCTTAAATGTGACTGTAACTGGCAGCTGCATAATGCTCTGAAAATGATAGATGAGTATGGTAAAGGCGCTTTAATTTATATCCACGATCACGAAGGCCGCGGTATCGGATTGATTAATAAGCTTAAAGCATATAAACTTCAGGAAGAAGGACAGGATACGATTGAGGCAAATGAATCTTTGGGTTTTGCGCCGGATTTGAGAAATTACGGTGTCGGAGCACAGATTATACTTGATTTAGGGTTTAATAATTTTAACCTTATTACTAATAATCCGAAAAAAATCGTTGGTTTGAAAGGTTATGGGCTTACAATTCATGATAATATTAATCTAAAATCAGAGGTTAATAAATATAACGAGAGGTATATTAATACCAAGCGTGAAAAAATGCACCACTTAATGTAAAGGAATTTTTATGGCAGATTCAACATACGAAGTAGAATTATTGAACGGCAATATCTCAAAAATATTTGCCGGTGTGTACAATGATTTCAAGGCAAAAGCTGTAAGTGAATACAAATTTGAACTTGAACCATTGTCGTATGAAGAATTTGTTGATGCTATAGAAAAAGACTATATGAAATGTATCGTTCTTAAAGAAAACGAAATTCCTACAGCATTTTTGGTTTATACAACCTCAATATCTGAATCAATAGAGTTGAACCTTATACACTGCCTCGGCACAGAAGATGAGATTGCAAAGGTTAAACTATTAATAGAAAAATTCCTTGAACTAACAGAAATAGAGCGTCAGGATAAGGTT
Source organism: Candidatus Gastranaerophilales bacterium (assembly GCA_944324435.1). Classification (GTDB taxonomy): domain Bacteria; phylum Cyanobacteriota; class Vampirovibrionia; order Gastranaerophilales; family Gastranaerophilaceae; genus CAG-196. The sequence goes on along the minus strand of CALUWH010000040.1, from coordinate 5,293 downwards.
GTGTCTTATCCTATGATAGGACATCAGTCAGTATTTACTGCAGATATTGCAAAATACGGATTTAAATTTATAGGGCTTGCGGTTTTGCGCTTTATGATGGGTAATGCCTCTTCTGAAAGGATTCTTGAAAATATGAAGCTTTCAGAAAAACTGGAAGGGTACAAAATCGTAGGGTATTCAGATTTGTACCGCGACGATGCAATAAGGATTATTCATGAATCCTTCCGTGATGAGCAGGATGCTATATATGATACGCGTTTCAAATCTATGGAAGGAACTACCGATATTATTAATAAGGTTGTAGAAAATATCTACGGCGAATTTTTGCCGGAAGTTACGTCCGTTTTATTGTATAATGAAGCTCCTGTTGGATTTGCATTTGCAAATGTGACCGGAGGAAAGATTGCAAATATACCTCTTGTTGCGATTGAAAAAGAGCACAGAGGGCATGGTTTTTCCGAGCATATGCTCAATCGTTCTATCAAAATGATTGTAGATTGGACAAAGCTTGGGAAGAGAGTTTTCAGCGAAGTTAATGTAACAACTGAGACGAATAATTACAAAGCATTAAAAATGTATAGAAGAATAGGCTTTAGAGAAGATTACTGCTATCCTCAGGCATATTTAATACCGCGTAAGAAAAAATAATGATAATAGATGGTTTAAAGTGTTTTACTTTCGAGTAGAATGCGAGAGGAAATTATACGAAAGGAGAAGTATGAGATTTTCAAAAGAAATTTTAACGGCAGTCAGCGTTTTTTGCTTGACATCAGCCGCATTTGCAGGACATCCTGCACCAACTCCGATTCAGGCTTACGCTCATCCGACATTGTTCGGGTCACAAGGGCACTCTCTTGTAACAACTGAAAACGATGTTATTATCGGCGGTAAGATTTGCAAACCATGCCATGCAAAAACTATCGAAAACAAACAAAACGTTGTTGTAGATCGTTTTGCAAAAGAAATGCTTAAAGACATGAAGGGCAAAATGGATGCAAGAAGAGCAGATTTATTCAATCCAAAAATGCCGGTATTGCGTTCTGAATTAGCTTACATCCTAGCAGATGGTCTTGAATTAAAAGATGTTAAAGCAAACAGCTACACAGACGTAACAGCTGAATACTGGGCAAAAGATCAGATTGACAGAGCTTTAACAGCTGATGTAATGATTGGTTACCCGGATTCAACATTCAAACCGGATCAACCTGTTACTAAGGCAGAAGTTTTGGCAACATTTGCTAAAATGATGGACGTTTCTGCTGATAAAAATGCAGCTCCGACAGTTGACGGCAAGGCTGTAAAATACGTTCCTAAATGGGCTTACGGTGCAGCAAACGAAGTTATTGCATCCGGTATCTTAAACAAGGCTCCTGACAAAGACAAACTTGTTAATGATGAATATTTATCAAAAGAACAAGTTGCTTATATGCTTGGTGCAATGAAATCAGGATTTGTAATCGATACTTCTAACGGCGGTGTAAACTGCGCTACTAAGTATGAACCTATCGCTATCAAGATTAAATTAAGTGAAAGAATCAGCGCAAGAACATCTAATGTTGGTGATACTTTCACAGCTAAAACAACAGAAGACGTAACAATTGCAGGAACTTGCTTCCCTGCAGGTTCTACCGTAAAAGGTGTTGTATCATCTGTTGCAAGACCTGGTGTTAAAAAACCCGGCTATGTAGAAGTTAAGTTTGAAACAATCAAGTACGGTGACAACTGCGCAGAATTTCCTAAGAAATTATCTTGCGCACAAGCAGATGTTTTGAAAAATCCTAATATCATTTCAAGATTATTGGGGGCTCCGTTCTCAATGGCAGGCAGAATAGTTGGTGTTGCAGGCAGAACAGCATCTTCAGGTGTAGAAGTTGTAGCTAACGGTCTTGAAGAATACGGCGACAACTGGTCTGACGCATTCTGCGATACAGCATCACTTCATCCGCTTAAAGGCTTGAAGAGCGTTGGAAGCAGCTTTATCACTGTTGGTAAAGGTGTTTACAATGTTGTTAAACTTGTTGGCAGCGGCGTATTCGGTGTATGCTATGAATTCGTTGATGAAGTTAAGTACCTCATCGTACCTAACACAACAAACGATTCAAGCTTGAATCCTGATGAAGAATTAACTATTATTTACTAAAAATAGTTAGTTGAGATTTTGAATCATCCCCGATATTACTGAATATTGGGGATGATTCGTTACAAAACTTAATATAAGAGTTAAAAAAAGGCAATTTTTTTTCTTTTTGAGACTTTATATATATACAAGATATCTAAAGTCATTACATAATAAAGGAGAAATATATGGCTAGAGTACTAATTTCAATGCCCGAAGAATTTTTAGACAGAATCGATCAAGTAGCAGAAGGCGAAAACAGAACACGTTCAGAATTGATTAGAGAAGCTTTGAGAAGCTATATGTACAAAAGCAGAGTAAAAGCAAATACAATGGCAGGAAAAAATGCCGCAATCTTAGAGGCGCTGCTAGACTAGGCAGGAGTTAGTAAAATTAGCGGAATGGCTTTATGTCATTTGCGCAGGCGGAAATTGGGAAAAGCCGGAAAAGGGAAATAGGATTTATAAAAACGCTCCATAAAAGAGCGTTTTTTATATGTTTTCAAAAGAATCTATTACAATATCAACAATAGCTGTGCCGTTATGGTTAATGGCTTTTTCGAGCGCAGGAATTAGTTCTTCTTTTGTTTTTACGCTTATTGCAAACAAATCATAAGCTTCGGCTATTTTTGTAAAATCAGGATTAATCATCTCTACCTGATACCTCTGGTTATAAATTTTTTCCTGTAATTCGCGAACCATTCCGAGATAACTGTTGTTCATAATAATAATTTTGATAGGAATATTGTGCTCTCTGCAGGTTGCAAGTTCCTGCAGGTTCATCTGGAAGGAGCCGTCTCCGGTAATATTCAAGACAAGGCTTTGCGAATTTGCAATATAGGCTCCGATAGCTGCCGGAAGCCCGAATCCCATTGTGCCTAATCCGCCTGAGGTTATAAATTTGCGCGGCTTATTGAAGTTGAAAAATTGTGCCGTAAGCATTTGATGCTGCCCCACATCTGTTACAACTACAGGCTCATAGTATTTTGTAAAATCTGAAAGCGTTTTGAGAACAAAAGATGAGTGCAGACCATTTGGGCTGCAAACATCCGGCAATGCGTCTTCTTTAAGCGCATCCGTTTCTATAAGCCACTTCCAGTCTGGGGTAAAACTGTCCGGACTATTCAGAAATTGGGTCAGGAAGTCTTTTGCATCACCGATTATTTCAAGCTCAAAATCTTCTGAAATATGTTTGATATTGACGTTAACAATTTTTATGTTCTCTGCAAATTCGTTATTTTTGCAGGTTGTTCTGTCTGAAAAGCTTGCGCCGATAGATATTAACAGGTCGCACTGTTTTAAGGCGTCATTTGCCGTGTAGGTTCCGTTTAGGCCTATCATGCCAAGATAAAGATTGTTTTCTGAAGGGTATGCTCCAATCCCTTTAAGCGTTGAAACAACCGGAATTTGAACTTTTGATATAAATTTTTCGATTTCATAGTATGCGTCAATGCTTCCGCCTCCGAGCAGAACGAGCGGTTTGGAGGCATTTCGGATGAGTTGGGTAAGTTTTTTTATATCATTAGAAAAGTCTTTTTCGGTTTCGTGAAGATGTGGAATGGTTTTAGGGTGAACTATATATTCTGATTCAAGAAAGTTTCTTGGAAGTGCTACCACAACAGGGCCTTTGTTGCCGGAATTAGCTTCTCTAAAGGCTTCTGTAATTATGTCTGCAATATTGTCGTTTGGTTTAAGCAGGTAATTTTTTTTGCAGCAGGTTTTTGTCATAGAGATAATATCCACTTTTTGAAATATTTTTGAATGTTTGCTGCTTCCTGCAACATCTCCTGCAAGAATTACAAGCGGAGTAGAATCAGAGTAAGCGTTTGCAATCCCTGTTATTGTGTTAGTAAATCCCGGGCCTGAGGTTACGAGCACGACCCCCGGAGCTCCGTTGATTGCGGCATAACCTTCTGCAGCATGTACGGCAGCCTGTTCGTGGCGCACAAGATAGTGTTTTATCTTGTTTTGTTTAGCAAGTTCATTATAAATACTCAAAACAGATGCGCCCGGATAACCAAAAACACTGTCAACACCGAGTTTAACCAGCGTATCAACAAGAACTTTAGCGTTGGATAAATAATCCGATTTTGTTTTGGGTTGATTTATGCTCAAAAGATTTGTCATTGTATGGTTATTATACATCAAAATAAAAATTATTGGAGACTATGTCTCTCCTTCTCCATACCGTATTTCTTTCTTTTTGTCGCGATGCAAAAAGAAAGAAATACGGACAAAGAAAGAAAAACACGCTACCGAAAACAGTCTCTAAACTCAACCCGAGCCTCGTTAACTCGCTTCGCTCAGACAAAACGAGGCCTGTTGTTGTTTCGCTAAGAGACTGTAAAAACTAATTTGCAATTTATCTTGGCAACCGATGGGAGGGCTGTATGGAGACAATTTTAGTAAAAGGCTTGATTTATAATTTTGTTTACAGTACGATTGACTTGCACTAGTCATAATATTTTGTGGTTAGTAGTTGAAAATTGAATATAATATCGGAATGTAGCAAGGACTCCGGAGAAACGATTAAGTATCGTTTCGAACGGAGGAAGGCGAGTCCGAACGGACAGTTCGGCGAGCCGTATAGAGATATCTACCAAGCTGCGCCCAAAAGTGAAAATTGAATATTGTGTCGGGATGTAGCAAGGACTCCAGAGAAACGATTGAGAATCGTTTCGAATGGAGGGAGGCGAGTCCGAACGGACAGTTCGGCGAGCCAAGGACTCCGACAAAATGATTAAGTATCATTTTGATGGATGGCAGGCGAGATTGAACGAAAGTTCGGCGAGCCGTATATAGATATACCAAGCTGCGCCCCAAAAAATGAAAATTGAATATTGTGTCGGGATGTAGCAAGGACTCCAGAGAAACGATTGAGAATCGTTTCGAATGGAGGGAGGCGAGTCCGAACGGACAGTTCGGCGAGCCGTATAGAGATATCTACCAAGCTGCGCCCAAAAGTGAAAATTGAATATTGTGTCGGGATGTAGCAAGGACTCCAGAGAAACGATTGAGAATCGTTTCGAATGGAGGGAGGCGAGTCCGAACGGACAGTTCGGCGAGCCGTATAGAGATATCTACCAAGCTGCGCCCAAAAGTGAAAATTGAATATTGTGTCGGGATGTAGCAAGGACTCCAGAGAAACGATTGAGAATCGTTTCGAATGGAGGGAGGC
>CALUWH010000039.1 GCA_944324435.1 Candidatus Gastranaerophilales bacterium | reverse complement strand
CAGTTATATATGGTATCATGAATGTCGTGGCGCTCTCATGTAACACAATATGTATTGTGTTACATGAGAGCGTTTTTTGTATTTAGTGAATAGTGAAAGGTGATCAAGTGATCAAGTGATCAGGTGATCAAGTTAGCAAGAGTGAATAGTGATTGGTGATTAGTGAATAGATTTTTAACTTCTTCTCAACTTATAAACTCCTCAACTCCTCAACCCTAAAACTACTCTTCAACCCTAAAATCTCGCCCCCTCAACCAACCAAATTCATTGCCCAATTTACGAGCGCTTGCAAGAAAACTATCCGAGATTATTCAAATTTTATCCCTACTATTGCCTTGAATTTATTGATGAATTCGTCAAAAGTAAAAGTTAGAATCTTGTTATTTCTCTTGTTGATAACATCAAGAGTGTTATCTTGCTTGTTTATCCCTATTATAGGCATGCAGTGCCATTTATCAATCCCCGGAATCTTTTTACTGCCTAGTATGCAGATAAAACTGTCAACATTTGGATTTATTTTATTTAAAAGTTCTCTGGTTTCATTTGCGAAATTTTTTAAAGTTAAACTCGCTGTTGTTTCGCCGATTTCTACCGGCGTTTTTCCGGTAAACCACTTATATGCATTGGAAGGTTTGTTATGCTCGCACAAACGATTAGATATTAATGGAAACATATAAAGCCTTGATATCAATGGTTTTTGAGAAGGGTGTCTGCAAATCATCTTACTAATGGCAATATTTATCCCAAGACTAGGACTTGTTTGTCGCTCTGCAGCGTTTATAAAGTCCAACGGAGTTTTAAAATAATCTCTGTATAGGCTTGAATACTTCCCGTAGTAATCTAATATTGTACTTCTGTAATTCTCATTACGCTCATTTATATTTAGGCTAATTTTGTATGCCGGCTCTTGAGTTTTACCATCTTCTATTTTAATTCTTTTTCGTAAAAGCTTTTTCCCTTCAGGTGAGCGTAAAAGTGAATACCGGACACTCTCCTCGTAACAGTTTGAAATAACCTGTTTTTCGACTTTTAAAGCCTCTAGCTCATTATCACTTATAGCACGCCATTTTATATTTTTTCTATTTTGATTTATATAAGGATAAATTTTCCTGAGTATACTTATTTTCATATTTATACTAAATCTCTTAAAAATAAAAATTGCTATAAAGTTTTATATTTGTTATTATAAACGTATAGGGATCTTATAGGGTGCAAATTCTTACTATTAATAATAATTTTTATAATTATACGTTCAATAACCGTTCTTGTTTTCTCTATAGGGATAGTCGAAACATGTCATATAGTACATTTATGGCACGAAAAGGCAATAGCACTTCCGCCGGAAATGTTTTAAAAAAGTTACGCAATATAACTTGCCCTTATACCGGAATAAAAATGATCCCAGGCTCAAACATTAATAGGATAAACAAACGGCTTGATTCTTGTTTTAGTACAGAAAGTGTTATAAAAGAGCTTATGCCCTATAGGAATTTTCTACAACCGGTTGAAAAAATAATGTTCACCAAGTTTGCAGAATATTCAAAGCTCCATCCGGACGCAAAGCTTACAGATTGTCTGCAAGAAATGTATGAAGATAGTCTTACTAAATTGAAACTTGAAGAATTTGTAGTTCTTGATGATGTAGATAGAATATCCCTGCACATGTCTCCTAAAAATGCATTTGCTTTAAGATACAAGACAACAAGATGCAGACAAATAATCCTCGCGGATGATAAAGAGGATACTTTTAAAAGAAAAACTCTTTTAAATTCGCTTGATGAAATTAAACCTGAACCCTATGAAAAGACTATATTTGAACAAATGAAAGACAGAGCTTTGTATCTTCCGACATCATCAACTAGTCAGAACGCATTTGTTGTAAAGTATGCTAATCGTTCTCATGAAGAGATTGCAAAAAGGTTACTAAGAGCCTCTGAGGCAACTATTGAGCATGTTCTTCCGGATTCCAAGGGGGGAAAAAATTCCATCGCAAATTTTCTTCTTGTTTCGGCTAAAGGAAATAGTCTAAGAGAAAATATTTCATTAGTCAAGTTTATAAAGAGATTTCCTAACATACCAGAACTCTGCCAAAAATATATAGAAGAAATTATTCAGGCAATATACAACGGCGAACTAAAAAGAAATGAAACTTATCCATATAAAATTCAGCGAACTTTAGAACAAGAATCCGAAGGGAAAATTAAACTCGACCTGTCGCAGTTTAAGTATTCTCCTGAGGAAGCCAAAAGAATAGTAAGAGACCACTATAACAGGGCTCGTAAATTTGAAAAGAAGGGATAAATGGAAGATTTAAGCAGCCTATACCAACATAACATTATGGTACAAAATTATGTTACTTATTTAAATTTTATAAGTGAAAAACTGGAGCGTTTTTTTGCAAGGCAAAAGCCATACATTTTTTGCAAGAAAGGGTGCGCAAAGTGCTGTAAAAATGCACAATTCCCGTATACTCTAATCGAAATTACTTATCTTATGTCAGGTTTTATGAAGCTTGATGAGGCTTTACAAACAGCTGTAGAAGCTAATATTCAAAAAATTATATTAGACAAACAAAATTTTACCGGTGAAAAGTTTAGGTACGACTGTCCTTTTTTGGTTAATGACATTTGTTGTGTTTATGAATATAGAGGCCTCGTTTGCAGATGCTTTGGTTTAATGACGAACGGGACAAACGGAAAAGTTCAAGTTCCATTCTGCTGTTTTCAAGGACTTAATTATTCAAATGTCATGGACGATGATGGCAAAAAAGTATCACCCGAAAAATTTAAAAAACTTGGAGTCCCTGAAGAACCAGTTGCTTTTAATATAAGTTATGAGTTTTTAACTGATCCTGATTTTGAACGTGGATTCAATTTTAAATTTGGAGAAAGAAAACCCATTATTGACTGGTTTATAACTACAAGCATTTGATACTGCATACAAAAAGAAAGCTTTTTTACAGAAACTTGTCAAGTTTCAAATACAAACTTATCCTAAAATTTTACTTATTCTAAAATAAATATAATTTTTCTAATTTATTCTCACATGCCTTTTGTAAAACTGCTAACAAAAGTTTAAACCCTTATTTACACTGTTATTACTATTATTCACCCCTTTTTAATAAAAAAAATATTATATATAATTTATATCAAAATATTAGCTATTAGCCCTATAGACAATAAAACCAAAATATTATACAAATATTGTATACTGCTTATGTATCAATAGAATAATAGGTTAAGAATTAGGAGTTTTGACAAATGGATAAATTAACAAAAAGAGAGGCGGAAGTTATGAATTTGGTATCAATTGGTTTAAATAATCAAGAAATCTCTCAACGCCTCTGCATCTCTAACCACACAACAAAAGCTCATCTGTCAAGCATTTACAGAAAACTCGGAACTAATAACAGAGTTCTCATTGCTAAGCACGGCTTTGAACAAGATTTTATAAGAAAAGAGCCAGAAGAATAAATATACATAAATCTCCTGATATAACGAATTTTGCAGATTTTAGGGTGTTGCATCCAGTGTGTCAGCTAACCTATAACTCGTTTCAATATTATATTTTGTCTTGAAAAACTTTTACGAAGAGAACTTATTCTAATAATTTGACTCCGTATGAAACTGTTTATAAAAGCTGTATAGATTTTTATATATTAAGAGTAGGCACACTGATATATTGCCTACTCTATAAAATTTATTATACAGTCATTCGCCAAATATTTGCATGTAAGAAAAATTCAACTGAGTCTGCTATTACATAGACAAACTTAATAGAATATAAATTCACCTACCAGCTTGCCTTAGTAACGCCCGGCAAAACGCCTTCGTGAGCCATTTTTCTCAAGCAAATTCTGCACAAACCGAAATCTCTGTGGAACCCGTGAGGTCTGCCGCAGATGCTGCATCTGTTGTGCAGTCTAACCTTCGGGTATTTGCCCTGAGCTGCTAATTTTTCTCTTTTTTGTTCTTTATTTATCATCGCTTTTTTAGCCATGATTTTCTCCTTTTCACAAATTTAATTTCTACAATCATCCTAGCATAATCGGGATAAACAATCCATCTATACTAGTTTTTTCCCATACCTTTGAATGGCATGCCTAATAATTTTAATAATTCTCTAGCTTCATCATCTGTATGAGCAGTTGTGATAACAGATACGTTCATACCTTTTACCAAATCAACTTCTTCATAAGTGATTTCCGGGAACAAAGACTGTTCTTTCAAGCCAAGAGTATAATTACCTCTGCCATCAAAACTTTTTGCAGAAACACCTCTAAAGTCACGAATACGAGGAAGAACAACACAGATTAACTTTTGCAAGAAATCGTACATTCTTTCTCCGCGTAATGTAACCATAGCACCTACAGGCATTCCTTCTCTTAACTTATAAGAAGCAATTGATTTTTTAGCTTTCGTAACAACAGCTTTTTGGCCTGCAATTTTTGTCAGCTGAGCCTGAATAGCATCGGCAATTTTTGAGTTGTGAGAAGCTTCACCAACACCCATATTCAAAACGATTTTATGAAGTTTTGGAATCATCAAATCATTCTTATAACCGAATTTTTCTTTAAGTGCTGCTTTTACTTCTTCATTGTATTTTGCTCTTAAATTTTTAGTTCTAGTCATTTTTCTTTTCCTTCTGTTCATACGGAAGGGGAAAACCTAATCGTTAAGATTACTTAACCCCGCGTATTGTCTCTGTTTTATACGTCTAATTGTTCACCGCACTTTTTGCATACACGAACTTTTTTACCGTCCACTACTGCATGTTTTATGCGGGTTGGCTTTTCGCAGCTAGGGCATACAATCATTACGTTAGATGAATCAATCGGAGCTTCCTTCTTGATTAATCCGCCTTGAATACCGTATGCAGGATTAGCTTTGGTAGCCTTGGTAATCATATTTACGCCTTCTACCACTACTTTTGATTCAGATGGTATAGACTTCTTTATGTTACCGGTTTTTCCTTTATCTTTGCCTGCTGTGATGATAACCCTATCACCAGTCTTTACATGCAAGCTTTTTTTATTGTCTGCCATTTTTATTCTCCATTTACTTTTTATTTGGATTTATATCGTTCGTATTAGATAACTTCCGGTGCAAGAGAAACAATCTTCATAAAGTTTTTGTCTCTCAATTCCCTTGCTACAGGTCCGAAAACACGAGTTCCGCGAGGGTTGCCGTCTTTGTTAATTATAACAGCTGCGTTTTCGTCAAATCTGATTACTGAACCGTCTGCACGTTTGATATCGTGCTTTGTTCTTACGATAACAGCTTTTACAACTTCAGATTTTTTAACGGTCATATTAGGAGTTGCATCCTTTACTGTTGCAACAACAACATCACCTACAGCCGCAAATTTCTTATTTGAGCTTCCCATAACACGGATAACCAATAATTCTTTAGCACCTGTATTATCTGCTACTACCAGTCTTGTTTCTTGTTGTATCATTTTTCTGTTTCCTTTTTATTTGTTGTTGGGGTGGAAACCCCAACCTACTTTCTGCTAATAAATTCCTATTTATTGCATTTACCGCGCCTGTCCATGAACTCTATGCGTTGAGCTCACCCCGGCCATTTACTACTTAGCTTTTTCTACGATAGATTCTACAACCCATCTTTTGCTTCCTGAAATTGGTTTTGATTCGATAATTCTTACTATATCACCAATACCGCATTCATTCTTTTCATCATGAGCTTTGTAGTTTTTATTTGTTTCAATAATTTTCTTATATTTTGGGTGCGGATTATATGAAGCAACTTTTACTACTACTGTTTTGTCCATTTTGTCGCTTATAACTACACCTTGTTTTTCTTTCTTAGGCATTTTTTATCTCCTTGTTTGCTCACATTAAACGGGTCTCGACCCTGAACTCCGTTCAGGCTCTACGCCCTCTGCTCGCAAGCCGCTTCCTTTTCTGTTATCACAGTTTTTGCTTGAGCTATTAAACGTTTTGTTTTTGAAATCTCTGCTGTATTTTCAAGCTTATGCATTGTTTTTTGTATACGAAAATTCAACAATTGCTGTTTTGATTCCTTAACAAACTGTTTTAACTCTTCAACTGTTTTTTCACGCATTTCACTTAATTTCATTGTTATATTTCCTTAATTAATTATACAGATTCTTTTTCTATAACCTTTACTTTAATAGGCAGTTTTTGTGCTGCAAGCTGCAATGCATTTATAGCAACAGCTCTATCAAAGTAGTCAAGTTCGAATAATATTCTGTTAGGTTTTACAACTGCAACCCAGTATTCAACGTTACCTTTACCTGAACCCATACGAGTTTCTGCAGGTTTTGCAGTAATCGGTTTATCCGGGAATATTTTTATCCAAACGTTACCGCCACGTTTGATTTCACGAGTCATTGCACGTCTTGCGGCCTCTATCTGACGGCTTGTTATCCAGCCAGGTTCAAGAGCCTTTAATGCGTAACGACCAAATTCGAATTCAGTACCTCTTGTTTCAGTACCTTTCATTCTACCTTTCATCATCTTGCGGTATTTTGTCTTTTTTGGCATTAACATTATATTGTTCTCCTGTTATTTACTTATTTTGTTTCTACAGGTCTGCGTTTGCCGCGTCTGCCGCCAAAACGTTCACCTGCTGATTCTTTTGAGTTTTTAGATTTGATGTTCATATCTGCTTTTTCGCCCGGCATTAAGTTGCCTTTGAAAATCCATACCTTAACACCAATCTTACCCATGATTGTATCTGCTTCCGTAAAACCGTAATCAACATCAGCTCTGAGTGTTTGAAGAGGAATTCTTCCTTCTTTTGCCCACTCGCTTCTTGCAATTTCAGCACCGCCTAAACGACCTGATACCATAATCTTGATACCCTGTGCGCCGGCTCTCATTGCACGCTGCATAGCCTGTTTCATTACACGTCTGAATGCTACACGTTTTTCTAATTGTTGTGCTACATACTCAGCCAATAACAAAGCATTTAAATCGATTCTTGCAACTTCTACTACATTTATAATTACTTGCTTACCTAAATATTTAGAAACTTCAGCTTTCAATTCATCAATACCTTGTCCGCCTCTGCCTACTACGATACCAGGCTTTGCTGTAACTACTGTGATTGTAGTATTTTGAGCTTTTCTGTCAATTAAAATTTCTGCAACACCTGCTGCATATAATTTTTTCTTTATAAATTTTCTAATTTTAGCATCTTCTGCTACGAATCCGGCATAATCCTTAATCTTAGCATACCATGTACTTGACCAAGGTCTGATTATACCTACTCTAAATCCGGTTGGATGTGTTTTTTGTCCCATTTCCTTATTTCCTCTATTTTACTGCGTCACTAACTTTAATTGTGAGGTGAGATGTACGTTTGAGTCTTCTGTATATACGACCTTGTGCTCTTGGTTTACCTCTTTTATATGTTACACTTTCGTCCGCATAAATTTCAGAAACTTTTAGGGCATCTGATTTTACACCTGCTTTTTCGAAAGCATTTGCAGCTGCGGCCTTCAAGTTCTTTTCAACAACTCTGGCTGCAAAGTACGGCATAAAACGTAACATATCAAGAGCTTCGTTAACAGCCTTACCTCTGACTTCGTTGATTACTCGACGAAGTTTTCTTGCTGTCATTTTTATGTTTGTTTGTCTTGCTTTAGCTTCCATTTTTATTTTCCTTATATTTTTTAATCTAAATTCGACTACTTACGTTTTGCTGTTTTATCTGAACCAGCATGTCCTCTGAACATTCTTGTAGGCGCAAATTCACCCAGCTTGTGTCCAATCATTTGTTCTGTTACATATACCGGAACGTGTGTTTTACCGTTATGTACGGCTATTGTGTGTCCCAACATATCAGGAATTATCATGGATGCTCTTGACCAAGTCTTAACAACTTTCTTTTCTGAATTTTCATTCATTTTGTTAATTTTCTTTTGAAGAGCTTCTTCTACGTATGGGCCCTTTTTTAATGAACGTGCCATTAATTTCTCCTTTGTATATTAGTATTAATGTTTATAAAAATATTTTTTGCTAGGGGCAGGGTAAATATACTAATTTACCCTCGCCTATCTAGATTTTTTACTTTTTCCTACGTCTTACGATAAGTTTATCAGACGCTTTACCTTGTTTTCTGGTCTTATAACCAAGAGCAGGTTTACCCCAAGGTGTCTTAGGATGTCCGCCTGGACCGGTTTTACCTTCACCACCACCGTGTGGGTGATCACATGGGTTCATTGTTACACCACGTACGGTAGGTCTGATACCCATATATCTCTTTCTGCCGGCTTTACCGATTGATAAGTTCTTAAACTCAGCGTTGCCCAATGTTCCGACTGTTGCCATGCATTCTTTTCTTACCATTCTCATTTCGCCTGAAGGTAATTTAATAGTTACATAGTTGCCTTCTTTTGCCATAACTTGAGCAAAGTTACCTGCTGAACGAACCATCTTTCCGCCTCTTCCTGGTAAAAGTTCAATGTTGTGAACTATTGTACCTAATGGAATTAATTCCAACGGAAGTGCATTACCTGTTTGAATAGCAGCGTCCGGACCGCTTACGATTACATCACCTACATTCAAACCTTCCGGTGTTAAGATGTATCTTTTTTCACCATCTGCATAGAATACTAATGAAATTCTTACGTTTCTGTTCGGATCGTATTCAATAGTTTTTACTGTTGCAGGAACACCGAATTTTTCTCTTTTGAAGTCGATGATACGGTAAGCTTGTTTTACACCGCCACCTTTATGACGACAAGTTATTCTACCGGTATTGTTTCTGCCGGCAGTCTTGTTTAATTTCTTCAATAAAGATTTTTCAGGAGTTGATGTAGTGATTTCTTGATAATCACTCTTTGTCATAC
>CALUWH010000038.1 GCA_944324435.1 Candidatus Gastranaerophilales bacterium | reverse complement strand
GCACATGTAACACAATATGTAGTTTGTTACGCTCAATGTAACATATCGAGTCGTTAAATTTGGTGGTTAAGTGCCCACGTGTTTTAGTCAGGCAATGCTTGACCTACTGTTCTACATATTGTGTTATATTAGCGCGTCTTATGTTTTCATAGTTTTGTTTCGGTGTTCAGAGATTAGCAAAACCTACATTTTTATTTCTAAACCGTTTCTATGTTTACAAACCTAGGCTCTATATTATCTTAAATGTAAGCGAAGAATTTGCATCTACATACGCAAGTTTGCTGTTAAAATTTTGCGTATGAACCGATAATTCTGACGCTTTTTGCCTGCGGTTCCAAATCAGAGATTAGATTTTTTATAATTTCATCATCCTTGTGACCATCAAAATCTATAAATACTGCCTGCTCTTCCGCGTTATTATTCATCATTTTAGAATTAATCTGAGTAATATTTATATGGTATTTTACGAATACTTGAACTATATCTAAAAGAGCTCCTTGGCGGTCATTCAGGAATAAAACAATACTTGTTTTATCATGCCCGGTCGGCTGCGTTTCGGCATCCCCGATTACTATAAATCTACGCTTATTATTCTTGTCATCCTCTATATGTTCTCGCAAGATATTAAGATTATAAATTTCTGCGGTTTTGTGCGTGCCAATTATTGAATATGTTAGATTGTAACTGTTCAAAAGCCTTGCTGATTCATCCATGTTTTCGGCTATTACAATATTTAACTGTCTCGGCATTTCATCTCTTACAAAAATTTTACTCTTGGCAAGAGCATTTGGATTTGCAATTAATCCGGTAAGACTGTAAAATTCTGTTGTTTTAGATAATATACAGTCATTGACCGGAACTATCGTCTCCGCAAGTATTTTAATATTCTGATTTTTTGTCAGAATCAAATTGTCAATAGTTTCTCTTATAATTCCTTTGTACGTTGTCTCAACCGGCAAAACAGCTATGGCATTACAATTCTCATCAACGTAATCAATACAATCCTTGATAGAATTTAATGACCTTTGGTAGAGATACAAATCATATGCTTTGAATAATTTATCTTTGGCAATTTCTGAATATGAGCCGCCAAGCCCGAGACATATAATTTCATTAAATTCTTCAAACATAATAAACTCCGTATTTTTGAAGATTATACTTCAAAAGAGTTTATTTGTAAATTTATTGTCTGCCTATTTCAACAGCTCTTGATGCCATAGAGCGTGAAATATTGACTAAAGCAAGGTTGGCTTCATAAGCTCTTTGGGCCATTATTGCATCTGCCATGTCTACCATAGCATTAACGTTTGAGGATCTTATATATCCGTTAGCATCTGCATCAGGATGTCCCGGAGAATAAATTCTCTCACCCAGAGTAGGATCTTCTACACACCCGTTAAATACAACACCGCCTTGAAGATAGGGAAGTGTTCCAACCCCGAATACATCCTCTTTCATTGTGTTCAAAAGTCCGTGGAATGAAATATCCTCCGAGGCATTTAGGACAGGAATTCTTCTAACGTAATTAGGAGTATCGATATTTGCGATATTCTTTGCGTGTATATCAAGCCTGAGACCATGTGCCCTCAAGGCATTTGAACCGATATTTATTGATTCCATTATACTCATTTTACTGCCTCACTTTCTTGACATATTTGGATAAGTAGCCCCATCATATCAGGCCCTGCTCGGATTTACCCCTACTTACCTACATTAATTACTGTTTTCATTTCCGTAATAATATTTGACATTCTTCTGGTTGCCATTGTATACAGAATGGAATTTTTTTGCATTTCTGTTAACTCTTGCGCTATATCCACATCCTGTTTTCGCCTGTCCTCAATAATACCTGACGGGCCTAATTTCGTAGATAATTTTGTTTCAAGCGGACTGTTCATTGAACCTAAGTATTGTGAAAAATCTATATCTCGCCTTACGTACCCCGGAGTGTCTACGTTAGCAATATTAGAACCCAGAGCTCGCTGTCTTTGAGAAATCAAATCCATCATTAAATTGGCTTTACCCATTGAATCTAAGCTTGTATATGTCATCTTTACTCACCTTTATTCTCTAATATTAATTGCCTTGTTGTACATGTCATCAGCGACCTTCATCAGATTCATGCTTGCAATCATTGATGTATTAAGCCTCATAAGGTCATTAATCTCGTCGTAAATATTGGTATTGGAAGCCTCTATTGCGTGCTGTCTTATATTATCCGAATCTTTTATAATCTTTGGAGCACCGGATTGCTCATTGTAAACCATTTTATTGTTATGCCCCTGCTCCAATTCTTCAGGATTGTCAAATTGAACAATTGGAATAGTACCTATTTTCTCAGGCAGAGAGCCAAGGTTATCATAGTTTAAAACATCGCCGTTCGGTTTAATTTCAAATTTATACGAATTTGCCGGAATTTTTATACCATCACCTACCATCCAATCATCAACAGTTACCAGATAGCCATTTTCCCCTCTTTTGAGAGAACCGTCTCTGGTGTATTGAATTTCGCCGTCCGGAGAAACTACAGGAATATACCCTTCACCATCAATCGCTATATCAAAAGGATTATTCGTAACTCTTATTGAGCCTTGCAACGCATTAGTTCTGATTGCTCCGTCGACATAGCCGTCTTCACGGAGAATTTGTTCAAAGCGAGAAGCCTTATAACCTACAGTATTATAGTTTGCAAGGTTATTGGCTAAATAGCCAAGCTTTTCAAACTGCATTGTTGTATTGTTTATGCTTTTTCTTATTACGGCTTGCATATTATACATATTTTAATCCTCCTATGAAGTAGAGCCAAGTTGGCTTATAACTTTTTGCAAATTTGAGCTTTCGATTAAGAAAATTTGTCTGTTTGCTTCAAATGTTCTTACCACCGGTTTTACAGAAAGAAACTCTGTTTGAAGAGATACGTTAGAGCGTTCGTTATAACCTTGCTTGACATCAGGATTAAGAACTGCCATACCGTTAGCATCAACAATGCCCAAGTACCCTGCCGGTAATAACTCATTAGACTCTTTTGCGTATACACTAACTTTTCCTTTGGAATTTACGACAACTTGAGCTGGATTATCAGGTATAACTGGAAGTTTTATAGGCATTCCGGCGTCCGAAAGCACAGGATAATCTTCAAGATTCAGCAAATTCCCATCCTTATCGAGCTTAAATCTGCCATCTCTTGTCAATTGAACCCCATTTGGTGTTTGAATTTGAAAATATCCTTTGTTAGCCATTGATATATCCAACGGATTTGATGATACGGTTATACGCCCGACTTGGTCATCAATGGTAGTCGATAGTCCATGTACTCCGATAAATTCTGTAAAAGAAGACACAACCGGTTCACGTCTTTGATATCCTATTTTATCAAATCCGGCTACATTTTCATTTATCATGCCTATAATTTCGCTCTGAACGTGCATTGCTCTAATGGAAGAGCGCATACCGGGTTCACAAAAATTTACACCACCATTGATTTGCATAGTTTATACCTCATTTACTACCTGTTTCTTCGGATAAATAGTATATATTCTTTAGCAAAAATACTTAAAATCATCCGATTAAAGTAGCTTAATATTTTAATAATAACAATTTTTGAAAAGTCAAAAATTTTGTTGACAACAAATCTTGTTTCTAATATCATAGGACTTGACGCCGGTATAGCTCAACGGTAGAGCAACGGTTTTGTAAACCGTAGGTTGTAGGTTCGATTCCTATTACCGGCTGTTTATTCCGGATGGAAGCGTAAGTTAAGAACACTTCCGAGCGGAAGAGGGCAATAAAAATACCTCTGGTTTAATGAACCATAAATTGATTGAAAATCAAATAAACCCTCGCGGCATCAGGTCGTTGTGACAAGAACTCCGTTGAGAACGATTTAGTATCAGGCCTTTGTGGCGCAGGGGTAGCGCACTCCCTTGGTAAGGGAGAGGCCACGGGTTCAAATCCCGTCAAAGGCAATTTTAAATGAAAATCTAATAAGGGTAGGTGGCCGAGTGGCTAAAGGCGACAGACTGTAAATCTGTTCACGAGAGTGTACGGTGGTTCGAATCCACCCCTGCCCACCACTTTAAAAGACTCCTTCCGGGGTCTTTTTTTGTTGGGTGGATTCTCACGCGAAAATCTTCGATTTTCGGGTTCTCACTCCCTCCATTGGCTTATGCTTGATTTGAAGTTTGCTCTGCACCTCAACGCAAAACGTGACATTTAGTCACCTTTTGCTGCTCGCCAACGGAGTCCTTACCCCTGCCCAATACTTTAAAAGACTCTTTAGAGAGTCTTTTTTGTTGGGTGAATTCTCCGCGAAAATCAAAGATTTTCGCGTTCTCACTCCCTCCATTGGCTTATGAGTAACTTGGAGTTTGTTCTGTGTCGCTACGCAAAACGTGATATTTAGTCACCTTTTGCTGCTCGCCAACGGAGTCCTTACACCTGTCAAATTTTTAGAAGATTCGAAAGAGAGGAGCTGGATTCTTTATGTTATGATAATCTTATGCAGAATAAAATTTTGTACATAATTGCAGGAGCAAATGGCAGCGGTAAAAGTACCCTGGCAAGCGAGCTTTTACCTTCGGAAGGATTAAATTTTCTAAATGCGGATGAAGTTGCAAAAGAAATTTGCCCAGAAAATATTGAAAGTGTTAAAATTAGAGCCGGTAAAATTGTCTTAAAAAGACTTGAAAGTTTGCTATACAGTGGAAAATCTTTTGCTATTGAAACAACTTTATCAGGTAAAAATCATATAAAAACTATTCAAAAAGCAAAAGATTTAGGATATTTCGTTGTTTTAGTCTATTCTTATCTTGATACACCCCTTTTATGTGAAAACAGAATAAAAATCAGAGTATTAAATGGCGGACATGATATCCCTAAAGATGATATTATAAGACGTTTTTACAGGAGCAAGGAAAACTTTTGGAATATTTATAAGGATTTGGCAGACGAATGGAATCTTTTCTATAACGGAACATCGGAGTATATTTTAGTCGCCCAATGTGCTAATGATGAGATTGAAATCTTCAGCGAAAATTTGTATAATGAATTTACAAGGGATTTTGAATAATGACCAAATTATCTGAAAAACTTTTAAAACTTGGAAATAGAGCTATAAAAAAAGCTCAGGAAAATAACCGTAAAAATGGAATCCCCAACGTTTATTGCATAAATGGGAAGATAATTTTTGAATTACCAAATGGAGAATTAACGACAAAATATATTTTTCCATAAACACTCCGGTTGTCTGTTAGGAATTATCAAATTTACTGTTTTGTTATGAAATCAAAGATTTTCGCGTTCTCACTCCCTCCATTGGCTTATACATCTCGTGTTCCCTGCTTTGCTTTGAAACCAAAGAAAAATGAACAATTAGTAAAATCTAGATATACATAGCAATTCTGGTACAAGCCAATCTGTTTTTATATAACATTTTTTACAAAGTGTTGTGTTTGGAAGTAAATACCATAATTGTTACAATAAATTTACATTTAGACTTGTAAATTAAAACTTTTTAATGTACACTTAGGATACACTGGTAGAAAGAAGGAAATAGAATTATGTCAAAACAATGTGAAGTATGCGGTAAAAAGCCTTTAAAAGCAGCTAAATTAACATTTTCTCATAAACAAATCGTTAAAAGACAAACTCCGAACTTACAGGATATCAGAGTTAATGTGAACGGACAAACAAAGAAAATGACAGTTTGCACTTCCTGCTTAAAAGCCGGTAAAGTACAAAAGGCTGTATAGTTTATTAGAAAATTTTTACAAAAAAGACTGACTAATACGCTATGTCAGTCTTTTTGTATTATATTCAGAACTCTTTCAAAATCTTCTGTCTTGCTATCTGCCGTTAGTGAAATCCGAAGCCTGGAAGAACCTTGAGGTACCGTTGGCGGACGTATTGCTGGAATATAAAATCCCTTAGCCCTTAGGGCTTCTGATATCTTTACAGTCTTTTCGTTATCTCCTATAAGGATAGGTATAATATGTGAGCTGGAGGGTGTTATAATGCCTCGTTGATTCAATATAGTATGAACCTCGTAAACCAAACTATCCAGCTTTGCTCTTTGTTCTTTTAAATAATTAAGCTTATATGTTAAAAGCCAATTTGACCAGGCAATATTAATCGGAGGAATTGATGTTGAGAATATAAAAGAACGAGCCTTATTAATCAAATAATCGATAATCGGACGTGATGCAGTACAAAAAGCCCCAAAAGAACCCACGGCTTTACCAAATGTCGCGGTTATGATATCAACGTCTTTGCCCAAAGATACTCCGGTAAAATTTTCTCCAATACAGCAAAAAGCGTGCGCCTCATCTATCATTAAAAGGCAATCATACTTATTTTTAAGTTCTATTAACTTGTCGATGTCAGCAATATCTCCATCCATACTGAATACGGATTCTGACACTATAAGGGCTCTGTTATATTGACTCCTCTTCGTTTTAAGCATATTCTCAAGCCCCTCATAATCCAAATGTTTATATCTGAGAAAATCTCCTCTTGAAAGCTGCATACCGTCAATTATACTTGCATGGTTTAGTTTATCAGAGAACACAACATCACCTTTACCGATAAGCGCGGATATAACACCTAAATTGCACTGATAGCCTGTGTTAAATATTAGAGCCGCTTCTTTATTCCAAAGCCCTGCGGCAGTCTTTTCAAGCTCCTTGTATTCGGGAGAACTTCCTGTCAAAAGCCTTGCGGAAGCTGCTGACATGAGATAATCAGAATTACGCAAAAACTCTTGCCGCAAATTCTGTTTTGTACTTATTCCCAAATAATCATTTGAGGCAAAATTCACATACTCCTTACCTTCTACAACAATTTTGCCGTTGGACTTTGATTCTATATCAGGAATCCGCCTAAATTGAGCGTTGTTTTTTAATAAATCCAGTTCTTCTGCAATTCTTTTCATTCTTTGTTTAAAATTTCTTTTGCTTTCTCAAGCTGAAGATCTTTTTTTGAATCTATAAAGAAATCAAATTCATTTCCGACCTCAATATCAGGTTTTATACCAAGCTTGTTAATATCTGTACCGCTGGGAGTCAGATATCTTGCAATTGTAACATTAAGCCCTGTTTCATTCGGTAGCGGCACAACCTTTTGCACAAGTCCTTTCCCAAAAGTTTTTCTGCC
This sequence comes from Candidatus Gastranaerophilales bacterium, assembly GCA_944324435.1. Lineage (GTDB taxonomy): Bacteria > Cyanobacteriota > Vampirovibrionia > Gastranaerophilales > Gastranaerophilaceae > CAG-196. Next base: position 2,344 of record CALUWH010000038.1, on the reverse strand, counting down.
AACCAGTGTTGCCTTATGGTAATCTTTAAGTGCTCCTGACAAAATCTCACTTGCGCTTGCGCTTGCACCATTTATAAGAACAACAACAGGCTTCGTAAGTGGAAATTCATCATTTTGAGCCATTATAGACTTTTTATACCCGTTTCTATAAATGATATCAACAATCGTTCCGTTAGATATAAACATGTCCGCTATAAAAACAGCATTATCCAAAAGCCCACCCGTGTTACCTCTCAAGTCAATAATCAGTTTATCCGCACTCCTTGTATTTTCAAGTGCCTCTAAAAATTCACTTGGCGTAGTACCGCTCATAAAGCTGACTATTTGTATATATCCGATATGATTATCGACAATAGAACTTTTTACGGTTTTTATCTTAATTTCTTTTCTCTTTATTTTTTTTGTAAGCTTTTTCCCGTTTCTTAATACAGTAAGCTCTACAATACTATTCTCAGGTCCTCTAACCAGAGCTGCAACATCAGATACGTTCATTCCGTTTGTATCTTTGCCGTCAACAGCAGTTATTATATCGCCTTGTTTGAGTTGGGCAAATTCTGCTGGTGTTGATGGCATGACATTAAAAATTTCTATCTTTCCCGAATTAGAATAAATATTGACCCCAATTCCGTATATTTTTGAAGTAATAGAGGTTGTTAAGTCTTGATAATCCTTTTTGGGCATAAATCTGGTATAAGGTTCATTAAGGCTTGCAATCATTGTATCAATTGCGACTCTCGCGTCCTCATCTGTTTTAATCTTGCCGTGATACCGAGCCTTCCACCGCCCCCAATCCTGATGGTTCAGGCTTGGCTCATAATACTCTTTGCTTATAATTTTCCAGGTTTTGTCAAACAATTTCTGTGGCTCTATTTCAGATGAATTTACTAAAACTTGTTTGGTAAAAAAGGAATTTGTTTTAGTAAACATTGACATAAATATCTTGTTAAAGCTTACCAAAATCAATACGGACAATAAAAATATAAGCAAATGTTTATTCTTCATACATCAATTTAACATCAAGAATATCAAAGAATCAATATACTTATGGTAAGTCACCAAGCTTATTATAAAGTTATTTATAATCGAATCCGGGAGACGTGAGCGGAAGATTCTTGTAGCCTTCATTTGCATAAACTGTTTTCTTAATATACTTGTTTGTATGAGCTCCCTTGTCAAGCAATTGTTTCAAGACGTTTTCTCGTGTTACAAGCGCTGATTCCAAATTATTTGATTCGGGATACTTTTGCAGAATCTCAGACCAAACAACGGCCTCCATTGTCCAGGCATACGTTTCTTCACTCAAAGAATTATACTCGTCCTGATGGATAGCTTCATGTGCTAATAGTGCCGCCAAAGCTCCAGGGGGAGCGTATTCATGCTTAGGGTTTATATAAACATACAATTTTCCTTTTTTCTTCCAGCCGATAGCATCAAATGTTGAATATGCCTGATTAATTTCCGATAAATCTTTAAACATTACCTTTACGGGATACTGAGTAACGTTATAACCAAGCAGTGCTTTTCTTGAAAATTCTCCTGTTGTATCTTTGAGCATATCTAACGCTACATGGAAAATTTGTTCATTTGAAATATTTTTATATTCATCGGAGATACTGTCAATATACTCCTGAGTATATTTTGCAGGCAGCTGAACATTAGAAGGCACCGGTTCATACTTCTTTGCACATACCGGACTAAGAGTAAACCCCATTAGTATTAATAAAGCTGCAATTTTTTTCATACAACCATCCTCTCAATTTATAATATTATATACTTGCATAATAATAAAAGTCAAAGAAAGACTTATCACTCCGAGAGTAAGGACGAATAAAACGTGTTAGACAAACCCATAGGCAGACATTGATTATTTTCCCAATACAAATAAAAACTAAAAGTCTGCCTCTGATTATAACTCTATCCCCTTGAGACGTTCGAATCGTGAACACTAGCAACAAAAAAAAAGAAGTCATCCGGCTTCTTTTCTTAAATGGTCGGGATGACACGAGTGCTACGCACGTAGACAAACCCGTCGGCAGACATAGATTCTTTACCCAATACAAATAAAAACTAAAAGTCTGCCTCTGATTATAACTCTATCCCCTTGAGACGTTCGAATCGTGAACACTAGCAACAAAAAAAAGAAGCCATACGGCTTCTTCTCTTAAATGGTCGGGATGACACGATTCGAACGTGCGACCCCTTCGTCCCAAGCGAAGTGCGCTACCAAGCTGCGCTACATCCCGACACAATATTCAATTTTCACTTTTGGGCGCAGCTTGGTAGATATCTCTATACGGCTCGCCGAACATTCTGTTCGGACTCGCCTTCCTCCGTTCGAAACGAT
>CALUWH010000037.1 GCA_944324435.1 Candidatus Gastranaerophilales bacterium | reverse complement strand
CAATATGTATTGTGTTACATTAGAGCAAAATAGAAGAGATGAAAAGCGAGGAATAATTTAATGAAAAAACGCGGATTCACTTTAGCAGAGCTATTAATAGTTCTCGGAATTGCAGGGGTTGTTGCGGCGGTAATACTTCCTGCAATAAACGGATTAATGCCCGACAAAACTAAGATTAACTATCTGAAGGTGTATGACGAACTCGGAAAGAACATCAAAGCCCTTACTTCAGATTCATCAATCTTTCCTGTTTTACTCAAAGAAGGAAGCACAGACATCGATGTAAGCAGGTACCCTCTTGTAAATAACTCTCAGCCATTAAAGGCACCTTTTAATGATGATACAAAATATTCTGGAGATAATAAGCTTTGTAATTTGTTAGCGCATACTTTTGGTGCGGATTCTTGCAGTACAACTTCTTATCCTGATAACTCATCTTTTACGACGCCCAACGGCATGGAGTGGTGGATAAGTCAGACAAAGAGAGAGATTGATACGGCAGAAAACAAAATATCTTATCAGACGGATATATATGTGGATGTGGACGCCTCCAAGAAATCCTCCAATTGTATGTACGGGGAAGATGGCTGCAAGAATCCTGACAGGTTTAAGTTTTTACTTGCGGCAGACGGGAGGTTGGTACCTGCTGATCCTGTAGGCGTACATTATATTAACACGAGAAAGAATTTACTCAAGAAGAAATTTGATGTTGAGGGTGAAGTTCTTGCGAGTTTGGATGATATTGATTTTAGCAAACTTCCTTCATCGGGAGGCGAGGGAACTGTGCAGACACCTGATACAACTCCTCCTGATAATACTACCGGAACGAACACGGGGGATTCAGAAGAAAATCTTCCTGCTGAGGAGGCGCAAGACTGCACTACAGATTTTGCTTTGTGCAGATGCGGCAGTGTTTATAGAGGCAGGATTATCAACTGTTATACTCGCTCAACTCATAGCAATACATTTACTTATCCGCCTAGCGACAATGACAGATGGTCTTATTATCTTCGCAATCAATCACTAATATTCCATAAAATAGGGGAGTACACTATAATATACTACCAACCCTCTGATATAACTTTTCAATTTCCTTTGAAAAAAAATTTTTATGCGCCGAGGCTGGAAAAGAACTCCAACTATATCTATTCGCTTGTTCCATTCTTGTCTGATGGGGACGAAAATATTGAAGACGAAAGCGGTAAAGCCTTGGTTAATAAGATTTCTGATTGGGGTAATAAACGATTCGGAACTCCTCACATTACTCCCGGTTACTACCTGGGGACTTATATGCCTGTATATTATGTCCTGCCGGCCGGAAGAACAGAATATAAGGCACCGGATATTTTACCTGAATTCATTCAAAATCTTACTGTTGAAGATTTACAAAGTCTTGAAAAAAGCGTAAAGGAAAGTTTAAAAGATTTAAGGGTATATGGCTTCTCTGGTATGGATTTGCAAAATTATGATCTGGACTTTTATCCGTCAGACACTCTTACAATAAATGTTGATAACGACTATATCTATCTTGACACAAACTCTGCAAATTATTTTACTCGTTTTAATTCATGGGCAAGTCTTAAATCTAGCATTGATTCGATGATAGAACAATCCGAAAAAGAAAGATACGCTTTTGAAAAAGAAAAATTAAATATGATTAATCAATTTATACAGGATAACAAGGATAAGTATATAGAATATAAATAAATCTATAATTCTCTTTAATTGCAAATATTTAAAAGCCAATTTTCTTTAATATTCAATAAAACTTAATAAAATCTTAATAAGTGTTGTAAAAACAACTGTACTATATTTTATTTAGGCTGTATAATAATAATTAAAGAAAATAGTAACAGTAAGCTGTCAATTTGACAGCACAAGACAAGGAGATAGGAAATGTCAGAATTAACATTAGAAAAACAATCTTCTGCAACTGATTTCGTAGGCGGCAAATGGCAGTCAGAAATCAACGTCAGAGATTTTATTCAAAGAAACTACACACCTTATGATGGTGATTCAAGCTTCCTTGCAGGTCCGACAGAAGCTACTACAAAATTGTGGCAGGAATGCTGCGACCTGTTTAAAAAAGAACGTGAAAACGGCGGTGTTCTTGATATGGATACCAAGATTGTATCAACAATCACTTCTCACGGCGCAGGCTATATTGATAAAGATTTAGAAACAATCGTCGGGCTTCAAACAGATGCTCCGCTAAAACGTTCACTTCAACCGTTTGGCGGTATCAGAATGGCTGAAACTTCTTGCAAATCTTACGGCTATGAAGTTGATCCTGAAATTACTGAAATCTTTACAAAATACAGAAAAACTCACAACCAGGGCGTATTCGATGTTTATACTCCTGAAATGAGAAAAGCTCGTCACGCAGCTATCTTGACAGGACTTCCTGATGCTTACGGCAGAGGACGTATCATTGGTGACTACAGAAGAATTGCTCTTTACGGTATCGACAGATTAATCGAAGATAAAAAAGAACAACACGCATCAGTTGATGGTGAAATGACTCCTGATAAGATTCAGTTAAAAGAAGAACTTGCTGAACAAATCAGAGCTCTTGAAGAAATGAAAGTCCTAGGTCAAACATACGGCTATGATATTTCTAAACCGGCTAAAAATGCTAAAGAAGCTATTCAATGGTTATACTTCGGTTACTTGTCAGCAGTAAAAGAACAAAACGGTGCTGCAATGAGCCTTGGAAGGACATCTACTTTCTTGGATATCTTCATTGAAAGAGATTTAAGAAACGGAGTTATCACTGAATCAGAAGCACAAGAAATGATCGACCACTTCATCATGAAGTTAAGATTAGTAAAATTTGCAAGAACTCCTGAATACAATTCATTGTTCTCAGGCGACCCGACTTGGGTAACTGAATCAATCGGCGGTGTTGGTATCGATGGACGTCACATGGTTACTAAAAACTCTTTCAGATACCTTCACACTCTTGAAAACTTAGGTACAGCACCGGAACCGAATATGACAGTATTGTGGTCTAAGAGATTACCTCACAACTTCAAACAATACGCTGCTCATATTTCTATCACAACTTCATCTATCCAATACGAAAACGATGATTTGATGAGAGTTACTCACGGTGATGATTATGCAATCGCTTGCTGCGTATCTTCAATGGTTGTAGGTAAAGAAATGCAGTTCTTCGGAGCTCGTGCAAACCTTGCTAAGTGCTTGTTGTACGCAATCAACGGCGGTATTGACGAAAGATTAAAAGAACAAGTTGGTCCTAAATTCAGACCTATTACTTCTGAATACCTTGACTTCGATGAAGTTATGGAAAGATATGAAGATATGATGGAATGGTTAGCAGGCTTGTATGTAAATACATTGAACTGTATTCACTACATGCACGACAAATACTGCTATGAAAGATCTCAAATGGCTCTTCACGACAGAGACGTTAAGAGATACTTCGCAACAGGTATTGCAGGTCTTTCTGTTGTTGCTGACTCACTTTCTGCAATTAAATATGCAAAAGTTAAAACAATCAGAGACGAAAATGGTATTGTTGTAGACTATGAAGTTGAAGGCGATTATCCGAAATACGGTAACAACGATGACAGAGTTGACCAATTTGCAGTAGATATTGTTAAGAAATTCATGAATATGATTAGAAAACACTTTACATACAGAAATTCTATTCCTACAATGTCAATCTTAACAATTACATCAAACGTTGTTTACGGTAAGAAAACAGGAAACACTCCTGACGGACGTAAAGCAGGTATTCCTTTGGCTCCTGGTGCTAACCCGATGCACGGACGTGATTCTCACGGTGCAGTTGCTTCATTAGCTTCAGTTGCTAAACTTCCGTTCAACGATGCTCAAGACGGTATCTCAAATACATTCTCTATTATTCCTAACGCATTAGGTAAAGATGAAGTATTTATGGGCGACTTGGACATCCAGCTTGATTGCGGATGCTGCGAAGGAACATGCCAATAAAGTGATCAAGAAGTCGGTGATCAAGTGACCACGAGGTTACTTGATCATACGAAATCTTGTTAGTAAAAAATAAATAAGACTTGATCACCTGGTCACTTGATCACTTGGTCACTGTCTGGAAAGGATGATAAAAATGACTACTCAACAAGAAGAAAATTTAATAAATCTTTTAGACGGTTATGTTGAAAAAGGCGGACACCACCTTAACGTAAACGTATTCAACAGAGAAACATTACTTGATGCACAAGCACATCCTGAAAAATATCCTCAACTTACAGTAAGAGTTTCAGGTTATGCAGTAAACTTCATCAAGTTAACAAAAGAGCAGCAGGATGATGTTATTTCAAGAACATTCCACGCTTCTTTGGGTAACAGCTGCGGCTGCTAGAGTATTAAAACTATAGAATTTATTTAAAAAGCGAGTTAAATGAGTTTCATTTGACTCGCTTTTTGGTAAATCTCTTCATATAGAACCCGGCTTATTGTTAAATCTTATTTGATTTTGTGTTAGACTTGTTTTTATGGATAAAGTGTTTTCGGATAAAATTAATATATTGAAGGCGCTGGCAATAACGCTTGTTGTTTCAGGGCATCTGGAGTTCAGAATGTTCGATATGTTTCCGCCTTATTCATTTCAGCTTGCGCTATTCTTTTTTATATCAGGAATGCTTTTCAAGGATAGGTATTTGGACAGCGTAGTCGAATTTATTCAACGCAGGGTGAAAAGTCTTTTGGTGTTATATTTTTTATACTCTGCATTTTACGCTATTGTTACGGTAATCATATATAAACTCACCGGAAAATTTTGGGGCATGGAACTTAGTTTAAAGAATTTTTTTGTAACCCCGTTTTTGAACGGACATCAGTTTGATTTATCCTGCCCAATGTGGTTTGTGCCGCAATTATTCATTACAATGATTTGTTTTTTATTCTTTCAGCGTGTTTTAAGAGAAAAAAGCGAACGAGTTCATGTGCTTTTATATACAATCATGGGGTTTGCAGCAATTCCGTTATCGAAAGTGATTGAACTTACACCGGCTTCGCTGATAGCGGTAAGGACAATGTTTTCGTTATTTTTTGTATATTTGGGCAATTTTTATACTAAAAAAATTAAGGGAAACTATAATATTTTTACACCAAAGATTCTTGCTGCAGTCATCTGTATTCAGGCGGTTTTGTGGCACTTTAACAGGGACTTTGATCCGGAACACGGAATAGGTTTGAGCTATGTACTTGTATGGGCAAGATTTGACAGTCAGATTATTGTACCGGTTCTTACCAGTATTACAGGCATCTGGTTTTCTTTGTTCTTTATTAATGTTACTTATGACTATCTAAAAAACATCAAGTTTATTAAGCTTGTCGGAGAAAATACTTATCACATAATGGCAAATCATCTTTTGGTTATGTACATTATTACCGCCGTAATCTTTTGGATTAACGGTATTCCTATCAGCGAACGCAGTCGGCATGATATTTACTGGATATTTAATCCTGTACAAAACACTTATCTGTATTTTGTACTTACAATGCTCATTACAACATACACCGGAGCAGGTTTGAAATGGCTAAAAGCCAATTACAATAAGGTTTCGCTCGTAAACTTCTTCAAGAGGTAAAGTATAGTCAATTATATCAATGACTTTCGCATGAAATTTCTTTAGAATTTTTTCAGCGGATTTTATTTCTTCCAGAGCTTTTTTTGATTTGTATGCAACAAAATACCCGTCCTTTTTCAGTAAAGGAAGAGCGTATTCCAAAAGCTTTCCAAGTTCTGCAACAGCGCGGCTCACGATTATATCATAACTTCCTTGAATAGTTTCTGCGCGAGCACAAATTGTAGAAAGATTCGTCAAATTTAGACGGTTCTTGATGGTATTAATTGAATTAATTTTCTTTCTAATACTGTCAATCCCAGTAACTTTGATATCCCGAAATTCAATTGCAATCGGAACGGATGGAAAGCCTCCTCCGCAGCCGATATCAAGAAGTTCTCCTTTGGTTATGCGATATTTTTCAAAAAAAAGCTTGATAGCAAGAGAATCATATATATGTTTTTCAAAAAGAAACTTTTCGTCATTCTTTGATATCAGATTATGTTTAGAATTTTCCTCTAAAAAAATCTGCTTATACTCCTCAAAATCCGCTCTTATCATAAAAACTTTATCCATGCTTTCTCTCAATCTCGTCAAAAACATCCTTATCCATTCTTAAACGCATATCATTTATTCTCTGCTCAATTTTATCCGTTTCAACTGAGCCCGAAAGATTCTGCGCAATTTTTCTAGCTTTAAAATACTCAATTAACGCTTTCTTGTTAAGCGAAATGTTGTTGTAATAATAATCACCAAGAGCAATTGCCGCTTGGAGTATATAGAAATCTTCGTTTATGAACTCCGCACTCTGCTTCGCCTCTATAAGATAATTCAAAGCATCTTGTGAGTTTTGTTTAATACAAATCTTGGCAAGATAAGATGCATTATAATAAATCCCATCGTAGTTGTTATTTGCCTTGTCAATATCATAGGCTTTTTTGAAACAGACACTTGCATCTGAAAAGTTTTCATTCTCAAAATAGCACGACCCCATATTTGAGTAAGCAAGGGCTTTATAAGGATTATTCCCATCTATACCTATACATTTTGTGTAATATTCAAAAGCTGTATTCTCGTCTCCTCTGTCATCGTTTGCAAGCCCGTACTTAAAATATAGCTCTGCAAGAATGTCATCTGCAGTATTTTCGTCCAGAGAATCCAACGCTTTCCGGTAATACGAATAAGCTTCATCAGGATTATTTATCGCAGAATAAATATTACCTAAAAGAGTGCAGGATGAGACCATAAGAGACTGAGGAGTGTCAACTGAATATATAACTTTTTTTATTGTCTCAATTGCGCGGTCGTTCTTATACATCAAAAAATATAAGTCTGTGAGTTCATAATACAGATAATTCAGATTTATAACTTCATTGTGCTGTTTATAATAAGTTTCAACAAGCTCATAAAAATGACTTGATTTGCGATACTCTTTTACGGCCTTATATAACCGCGCAAGCGCGAGACGAGAGATAATTAACGAATGTGAATCAATGTTATTAGAATCTAAAATCTTAGTATAAGCCTCGATTGCTTCTGTATATTTTTTATCATTAAATAAAGTTTCAGCATGGCTTATGGCTTCTTCAATGCCTCCATAAGCTGCAGGGGGTGTCTCTTTTGTCGCGGCAGATTTTTCTACAACCGGTTCACGTTCCGTCTTTTGTTGATGAACAACACCTGCCTCAAGCTCTTTTATGCGCTTATTATGATACTCTATCTCAGCTCTCAGAGCCTGTCTTGATATAAGAATTGAACGGCTTTGAAGCGGCTCTTTCAGCTGTGCCTCATATATGTTTATTATGTATCTATGAAGCTTAATCTCTGTCTTTTCAGGTATAGAAATATCAATATTTTGCAAAAAATAATCCTGTACATACACAGTTTCGTTAGCAAGAAAAACCATCAAATTTGTCTTTAAATACTCAATGGAAAATTCGTCATACAATTCCAATACGGCAAGTGCGTTCAATGTCAAACCATGCCTTATTGTCCTCAAAAACCAGAAAAAATTTCGAATAGCAGTAGGAATAAGGTTAATATAAGTTACTCCTAAATAAGAATCAAAACTCATGCCCGATAGTGCGAATTTCTGCAAAAATTCACTAAGAGAACTCTTCATAGAGAGTATAATTTTTATGGCTAATGCAGTGTAGTAGTAATAACCTCTTGTATATTTGTAAAAATCATCTATCGAGGTCTCTGATCCCGTAATCTGATTCGACTCAAGATATTCTTTAAAAATATTTTTACTAAAAGCCTTTAGAAAAATCTTCCGGTCAATATTGATTTCTCCCATAACATTCTGAATCATTGCCCGGGTTGAAACAATAAGCTTTATATTATTATTTTTCAAACTTTCTGCAATACAATGTTGGATTAGCTCCCTGTTTCCGTCTATAACGTCATCAAAAGAATGCAGTATAATTACGAAAGGCTTCTTTATTGAAGATATATATTGTTGAAATTTTACTGCAAGCGTAGATATTTTTGCGTTTAGATTAACAATTTTGGAAGCTGCACTGCGTTCAATCGTATCAATAAAGGCAAGCAGAATATCATCACAAACAGTTGATTCCTTACAGTAATACTCAAGTTTTACGACATCTTTACTGAAATATTCCGAGATATAGTTTATATATTGTCTTTTTCCTGTTCCTAGAAATCCGTGCACATAAAGCAGAATATCTTCCGAATTAATAAAATCAATTCCTTTTATAATATCAGCATAATTATTTTTTAATAAAAAAGGATTAATCTTGTCAGAGTTAGGAAGAGAAATATTTTCAATATCTACGGCGCTATTCAGAAACTTATAATCCATACAACGATTTTAAATGATATTTATGTAATTTGCAAATATTTTGGTATAATAGAAAAACAACAGGAGGCAACTTAATGATTTATAAATTTATAGAACTAGCTTTGGTATTTGCAGCAGCTTATTTGATAGGCTCAATTCCGACCGGATATTTGATAGTAAAGGCAAAAACCGGTAAAGATATAAGAACAGTAGGTTCAGGCTCAACCGGTGCAACAAACGTAAAACGAGTTCTTGGGAAAAACTATTTTTTTCTGGTAATGTTATTGGATGCCCTAAAGGGAGCTTTGCCCGTAGTGCTCGCAAAGATATTTATTTCCACGGGGGCCTCAATCGGGATAGCGCCGGTAATTTCGGCTGTTGCGGTGATTATAGGACACAGTAAATCAATTTTTCTCGGATTTAAAGGCGGAAAGTCTGTTGCATCAGGTGTAGGCACAATACTTGCCCTAAACTGGACAGCAGGGATTATTATTGCCCTTATCTGGGGAGGAATAACTTATGCGACAAAATATGTCTCTGTAGGCTCAATAATTGCACTTGTTTTATCACCTTTTATAATGTATTTTTTGAACGCTCCTATTGCATACACTTTATATTGCATACTTGGTGCGGTGTATATAGTTTATCTTCACAGAGAAAATATAAAACGTCTTGTTCAGGGAAATGAAAATAAGGTAAGATAAAATAATTTTCATGTGTTTTAAATATAAAAAGCTGTGATTTAAGCAGTAATAGTGTGATAAATTTTTAAGCGATATCATATTCTATATGAAGTTTTGTAAATTATTAAATTAAACTAAAAACACTTGTTGACACTGATTTGTGTTTGAAATAAGATTAAAATGCTATAGTCGAAAGAATAGCTCCGTGTGCCGGAAAGAGTTGAAATTAAAACTTCTGGCGGACTAAAATAAAGATTTCTGACGGAAGTGCTGGTTAAAAACTTTACGGTTAAACGGAAATAGTTAAATACAAAAATAAAGGAATGAAAAATGACAACAGCTAAAAGACAAAGAATTAGAGTTTGTTTAAAATCATACGAACACAAATTAGTTGACGTATCAGCTGAAAAAATTGTAGAAACAGCAAAAAGAACAGACGCTAAAGTAGCAGGTCCTATTCCTTTACCTACAAAAAGACGTATCTATTGTGTATTGCGTTCACCACACGTAGATAAAAAATCAAGAGAACATTTTGAAATACGTACACACAAACGCATTATCGATATTTACGAACCTACTCAACAGACAACTGAAGAATTGAGCAGGTTAGACTTACCGGCAGGTGTTGATATTGAAGTTAAGCTGTAAGACAAAGCAGACTTTCAAAAGCACCACAAATTGAAAACTTAATAAGCATTATGCATATAATGTGAACTACAGCGTCAGGTAAGACGTAAGGGATTTTTCCCTAAATGGTAAAGAGTAAGACAGTAGCGCTCGCAAGATGAAAGGCATATTGGTACAACCGGCACTCCGGTGCTGTGCGTATATATGTCGGAAAGGAAAGACACATGACACTAGGTGTAATAGGTAAAAAATTAGGGATGACACAAATCTTTGATTCAGAAGGTTTGGCAGTTCCTGTTACAGTAATCAAAGTTGATTCAACAGTTGTTACTCAGGTAAAGACAGTTGAAACAGATGGTTACAACGCTATACAGGTTGGTACAATTCCTGCTAAAGAAAAACACTTAACAAAAGCAGAAATCGGCCACTTCAAGAAAAATGGCTTAAATAATTACAGACACTTACAAGAATTCAGAGTTGACAATCCTTCTGATTACAAAGTAGGTCAGGAAATTGATTTGTCAGTATTAAATGATGTTCAAAAAGTTGACGTAACCGGTACATCAATTGGTAAAGGTTTCCAAGGTACAGTAAAAAGATGGAACTTTGGCAGAGGCCCAATGGCTCACGGTTCAAAGAACCACAGAGAACCAGGTTCAATCGGTGCAGGTACAACTCCAAGCCGTGTTATCAAGGGTAAAAGAATGGCCGGCAATATGGGTAATGAAAGAGTTACCATAACAAAATTAAAACTCGTTAAGGTTGATTCAGAAAACGGTTTAGTTTTGATTAAAGGTTCAGTTCCTGGCTGCGAAGGCAGATTGGTAACAATCGTTCCTTCAAGAACAAAATGGAACTAACATGCACAGCCGGAGTGAAGTCCGGTGTCGGGTTGCGTGAGCAATCCGAGCAGGGACGAAACTCTACGATACCGCCGTTATGAGCGGAGCGTAAGTGAAGCGAATGAAGCAATCTCTGATTGCACAGGCGGAAAATAAACAGAAAAGTTTAAAAAATCCCGACTTGCCATATAAAACGGGAAACCGAAAGGGGTAAGAGGAAGTACAGATAAATAAGGAAATAAAACAATGTCAAAACAATTATTGAATACAAACGGTGAAAAGTTAGGTGAAATTACATTAAACGAAGCTGTTTTCGGTGTAGAACCAAACCTTCATGTAATGCACCTTGCATTGAGAAGACAGTTAAATAATGCAAGACAAGGTTCAGCTTGCGCTAAAACAAGAGCAGAAGTTTCAGGCGGCGGTAAAAAACCTTGGAAACAAAAAGGTACAGGCCGTGCAAGAGCAGGTTCTTTAAGATCACCGTTATTTGCAGGCGGCGGAGTTATCTT
>CALUWH010000036.1 GCA_944324435.1 Candidatus Gastranaerophilales bacterium | reverse complement strand
CTCCGTAAAGAAAGTTATCCAGGATAACATTGAAAGAACATTCGGAATCTTTAGTTAATGATACAAGTATACAAAAAATATTCCCTTTTTAATCCCTTTTCCCTTTTCCGCTTGAACCTTACAAGCGGTTTTTTTTATCCCTATCAAGAGTATTGATAAAATGTTAAATCAAATCTATAATATATATTAGAAATTGCAGGTGAGATTATGAACCACAAGAAAACTATCATCTGGGGTGCTGTACTTGTTGCTGTGTCAGTTATCGGGGTGCTGATATTTTTTAGTATAGAGAAAAATAAAACTTCGGCTCCTGTGGAAACTCCAAAAGTTAGTCAGGAAACCCCTGCGGTTCCTAAAAATCCGGAACCGCAAGAGGTGCCTAAGCAGCTTTCTCAAAACGTTCAAAAGGTTGAGCCTAAAAAGACGGAGATTAAAAAATATGTATACGAAAATTTGTCGCTTCCGTTTTCGGCTGCATCAATACTTGCTGATCTTCCGTCAAATGTTAAAGACAAGGTTAACGGTCTTATAGATAACTCGCAGGGATTATATTTGCTCGGAAAAAGCGGAGATAAAATTACCCTGATTTTGGGTAATTCTGAAGATTATCCAAGGCATGAAGTTGAGATTAATGAAATCGATACGGTGACAGCCGAGGAAACTACAATTCCTATCGGATACAAGGTTACAAACGATGAAACGGATGAGGATATTTGGGAATACGATAAGAAAACTCATCTTCCTACTATGCACATAAAATACAATCCACAGGGGGAAGTTGAATATACGGAATTTTGGCATTATTCAGCGGAGAATCCGGTTAAATATGAGCTTAAAGACAAAGACGGCAAAATCTTGTCAATAAAAAAAGAAACACCCGAAGGTGAGACGGGCTTGAGGCTTGAACATATTGTGTATGACAAAGACGGGAACACTAAAATAAATTTTTCTACGGCGTTTGACGGCGCGGATATTAAAAGAGTTACTTATTATAATGCAGACAAACCTGATGAGAGTTCTATCATAATATGTGATTACACGGACGGTCAAAAAGTTAAAGAAACGGTGTATACACCTGATTTAAAGATTAAAAACGTATACAAAGCAAACTATGTTGAAGGCGAAATGACCGATATAACGGTTTTAGATAACAATAATGAAGAGGTTGAGAAAATCTTAACCAAATAAGTAGAATCCGTCATTTTCTTCAACTCTTTGAGGCCTTGTAAATTTTTCCATAATCATGCTTGCTGCTCCGACAGCAAGGCCCGTTGCCGTAGCTCTTCCGGCATAAGTCAGTAGCGCTTTTGCATAAAGTTTTTTCATATTCTTAATAAGAGGCTCTGCAACTCCGGATTTTCTTGCGACTTTAACCCCCTTATAGCTTGCCATAGCTTCTTCTATAACTGTCGGCATCCAGCCTAAGAAAGCAATTTTACCACAGTTATCTCTTATAAAATCTCCTCCGGAGCGCGGCGCATCTTTGGGTTTTGGTCTTGAAAACAGTGCAATGGTCCCCATCAAACCTGCAAGAGCGTAACCAGGTCCTCTGAGTTTTTGTAAAACTTTTCCTATTTTACCGGTTTGGTGGTTTAAAGCGTGTCCGACTTCGTGAAAACCTGCAATTGAGATTTTATCGGTGTTAATTATTATCTGTTTTGTTGTCGGAACATAACAGGCGTTTCTTCCTTCTATGAAATCAGCGCCAACTCCGCCTGCAAGCCTTTGGGCCGGCACTATGCTGACGCCTTTTGAGTCAAGTCCGGCAGTTTCTACTGATTTTAGAAATGCATCTTTATATGAAATATTATTCGGAATTTCTTTTCTTAACTGTCTTTCAAACGGTTTCCCACAAATCGGTAGTGTGCCCATAATTGCAGAGGAGGCAATACTTGCGAGGATAAAACCTTTTGTACTGTCGCCCTGGGTTTTCGGGATGTATTGATTTCCGTCATAATAGAATGAGTTGACCATTATTGCACACTTCACCTGATTACACTGTATATATTATAAAACAGGATTAGAGAAAAAATTGCTAAATTGTTACAATTATAACAAAAAAGCCGAACCTTAAAGATTCGGCTTTTTTTATTTGTACTTTTTATTTTTTATCTGTTTTTTCTTCGACAGGTTTTGGAGCTTTTTTCGGATTATATAAATCGTTTAGATACTCAATCTTAGCTGTTTTCATTAACCCTGATGTAAAGTTTTTAAGCACTTCGATCTGTTTTTGGGTTTCCAGATAGAACTTGATTTCGTCTTTTACCTTTTCATAAGGTGTAGAACCTGCTGCCATTCTGTCTGTTACCTTAATAATGTGGTACCCGTATGGTGATTTAACAAGAGATTCGCTTATTGTATTCGGTTTCATAGAGAATGCTGCATTTGCAAATTCCGGAACCATTGCGTCTTTCGGGAAGAAACCAAGCTCACCGCCGCGTTCTGCGCTCGCTTTATCATCTGATTGTTTTTGGGCTATTTTTTCAAAGCTATCAGGAGATTTTTTAACTTCTGCAAGAACAGCTTCTGCTTTTGCTTTTTGTGCTGCAAGTTTTTCATCAACCTGTTTATTTAAATCCTCTGTTGAAATATCAGGATTCTTCTCTTTTATTTTCTGGATTAGCTCAATTGTGTTTGCAGAAATTAAGATATGAGATGCTCTAACCTGCTCGCCATGAGTAAATTCTTGTTTATGTGTATCATAGTATTTTTTTGTATCGTTATCTGAAATATTGATTTTTTCCAAAGAATTAACCAATTTTCTGATTTTGATTTGAGTTTTCAAATCTTCAGTAAACTGCTCGTTAGAGACTCCTCTTTGTTTAAGCAGTCTGTTCAACTCTTCTTTAGAGCCGATTTTGTCTATTATAGTTTTTAACTCATTTTGTATATCTTCAGATGTAGCTTCTATGCCTCTTTTTTGCATTTCTTCATCAAGTAAAGTTTTTACGATAAGTTCATTAACAACTTTTTCTTTAAAGATGTTGAACATTGGGTTTTCATCGGATTTTACGAAATTCTTTGAACCGCCAAAAGCTTTCAGAAAGGACTTGTCTACGCTTTTATCAAAAGCCTGATCAAAGTCTGCCTGAGTAATTACCTGGTCGTTTACCTTAATAATACCTTCACTCTTGTGCATCAATGTGCAGCCTGACAGCAACACTGTTGATAATGCCAAACACGTTAATAATTTTTTCATTCACTCTACTCCTTAGTCTCTTCTTTGTGATATCTGTTTGCAGTTTCTTTTATATAATAAAACAAACTTGATAAAATGTTAAACATTTCATCAAAAGTTACATTCTGATTATTAACAAGAATTATAGATTTACCGTCCTCACAGGTTTTGGGGGCTACGGTAAATTTTACTCTTCTTAATATATTCTTATCCAAACCGGTTTTGATAATGTTCCACTCATAAGGTGTAAAAGGTGTGTAAATTCTTATATCGTTTCCTGCTTCACGGATAATTGTAATTCCGGATTCTGTAGCAAGCAGCCTTAACTTAATAAGTTTTATAAGGTTTTCTACTTCATCGGGAATTCTTGAGAAACGGTCTTTCCATTCGGATACGATATAATTAAGCTCTGTTTCATTTTTAACATCCGACAGCCTTTTATATTCAATCATTTTTTGTTCGCCCGAACCAACCCATTCATCCGGGATATAGGCTGTAATATTAATATCCACAATAGCAGGCTTATTCTTCTTAACCTCTTCTCCTTTAAGCTCCTGCACAGTTTCTTCAAGGAGCTGGCAGTAAGTATCAAATCCGACATTTATCATGTGTCCGTGTTGTTTAGTTCCGAGAATATTCCCGACACCTCTTATTTCCACGTCCCTCATTGCAATTCTGTATCCGCTTCCGAGTGTTGTAAACTCTTTTATAGCCTTTAATCTTTCTGTTGCTTCTTTTGAAAGCTCCTTGTTTTTCTTATAAAAACAGTAGCAATAGGCCTGCTTTTCGCTTCTTCCAACCCTGCCTCTCAGCTGATAAAGCTGCGCAAGACCTAATTTGTCAGCCTCGTGAATAATTATTGTATTGGCGTTTGGAATATCAAGTCCGTTTTCAATAATTGTGGTACAGAGAAGTATGTCGCTTTCGTGATTATCAAAACTTATTATTACATCTTCAAGCTGTTTTTCGCTAAGCTGCCCATGCCCGACAGCAATTCTTGCATTCGGAACCAATTTCTGGAGTTCAAGCTTAAACTCTTCAATAGTTTCAACCCTGTTATAGAGATAAAATACCTGACCGTCTCTATCAAGCTCGTTTATTATTGCGTTTTTAACTGTTTGTTCATTGTATTCGCCCACGTAAGTCTTGATAGGAAGCCTGTTTTGAGGCGGAGTATTAATTACGGAAATGTCTTTTATTCCGGATAAAGACATGTAAAGCGTTCGTGGAATAGGAGTTGCAGACATAGAGATTATGTCGATATTTTCTCTGAATTCTTTTAGTTTTTCCTTATGACGTACGCCAAACCTGTGCTCTTCATCAATTACCAAAAGCCCCAGGTCTTTGAATGTAACATTGTCTTGCAAAAGGCTGTGAGTCGCGATTACGACATCACACTTGCCTGTTGCCAGATTCTTTAATGTTTCTTTACGCTCTTTTGCGCTTCTAAACCGGCATAAGAGTTCAACATCAATACCAAAAGGCTTGAATCTTTCTGAAACAGTCTGGTAGTGCTGGAGAGCAAGAACCGTTGTCGGAACTATTACGGCAACCTGTTTAAGAGAGGTTACAGCCTTAAACATTGCGCGCATTGCAACTTCTGTTTTTCCGAAGCCAACATCGCCGCATACAAGCCTGTCCATAGGATTTTCACTCTCCATATCAGCCTTAATTTCATTAATAGATTTTAACTGATCAGGAGTTTCAATGTATTCAAATGTATCTTCCATCTCAAGCTGCAGTGGGGAATCAGGAGCAAATGCAATCCCTGTATTCATTTTCCGTCTTGCATACAGTCTTAATAAGTCATAAGCAATTGTTTCAACCTCTTTTTTAACCCTTGTTTTTGTGTTTTCCCAATCGCTTCCGCCCATCCTTGATAACTTGGGCTTAATCTGTCCCGACCCTCTGTATCGGCATAGCATGTTTATCTGTT
This sequence comes from Candidatus Gastranaerophilales bacterium, assembly GCA_944324435.1. Lineage (GTDB taxonomy): Bacteria > Cyanobacteriota > Vampirovibrionia > Gastranaerophilales > Gastranaerophilaceae > CAG-196. Next base: position 6,840 of record CALUWH010000036.1, on the reverse strand, counting down.
CCGCAGGAATATGAAGTTTATCTTTGTTTGCGTATTCTATTGTCAAATAATCTTTAAGCTGACCGTCAAACTCCTGCTTTGTTAATCCTTTGTATATCCCGACACCGTGTATTGAATGAACAACATATTCACCCTCTTGTATATCATTAATGTTTTCAATATATTCGGCCTTTTCTCTATAACGGCGTTTCCGATTTGAAGAGACTTCTTTCTGTCTTTTATTAAACAATTCTCTGTCAGTCAAAAGCAGTATTTTACCGTCGGGCAGTTCCGTACCCTGCGAAGTTATGTTCTTGATGTAATTTATATCAAAAATTCCATACTCCGAGAGGACTTCCTTAACTCTCTCCTGAAAATCAGTTGCGATAGTAATCTGCCAGCCTTTATGCTCCTCGATAAACGCTGCAAGCGCATCCATATCAGCATCGAAAATCTGAACGTTTCTTGCATCAATATCAATAACTTCATTATTCTCATCAGATAAAAAGTTGTTTAAATAAATCTTATGGAACCCAGCAGCTTTTTGAGTAATCTCTGCCCATGTAAAATGGTTAATCTCTCTCAAAGGAGAAATTTGAGCGGTTTTTAAACCTTCATTATACGCGTTAATAAAAGTCTCATCTATCTGTTGAAATTTCGCAGAGACTTCTGCATACTCATCATACACAAGAGTGTAGTCATCATAATAATCCAGCACACTTACTAAATCACTATTAAAATAAGACTGGTAAACATTTATTCCTTCAAAATACCCTTCATTTTGGAACTGCTCTTTCAATTCAGGCGGAAAATCATCAGGAAGAGTTTCCGGCAAAATGAATTTATACAAAGGTTCAATCGTGATTTCTTTAATCTTTTCAACGGACTTCTGAGTTTCATTATTAAAGAATCGGATATCAACAATCTCATCGCCCCAAAATTCAACCCTCACAGGGTTATCATTAAGAGAATAAATATCGGAAATATCGCCTCTTATGCTGAATTCTCCAATATCTGATACCATTGTAGAGCGTTTGTAGCCGAGTTTGATAAGTCTTTTTAACAAATCCTGCTGTGTTATGCTGTCTCCGATTTTTAATGTAAAGGAATTTTTCACAAAAAACTCCCGAGACGGAAATTTCTCCAGCAAAACTCTTACCGGAGCAAATACTATATCCGGACGTGCCTGAAGGATGGAAATTTGTTTTTCATAATCATACAAACTCCCAGCAACAGCCTCGTATGGTGAAATATTTTGATAAGGAAGAGTCTCGCTTTTTATATCAAACAAGCGCTCTAAATCCGATGAGTATTTTAATGCCGACTGTTCCGTAGACGTTATAAATAAAACCTTGCCGCCTGAGAGTTTATAAATGTATTTTAAAAGCAAAAGCCTGCTGAAAGAAGTTAATCCCGTCAGCGTAAAGCTTTTTTGTTTTTTTATATTTCTGACAAAACCGTCAAAAAATGATGCGTTTTCTAATTTCATAACTATATTTTAGTCTATCACAAATTTGAACGACAGTTTTTCTAATTTTAATTGTGGTATAATTATTTTCGGAGCTGAAGCATTTTGAAAAATAATATTAAAAATATAATATACCAGTTAAAAAACATGAAACTGCTTGATAAGTATATTCTAAAGCAGGTTATAGAAATGTTTATTATGGGTGTGCTGGTTTTCACTTCAATAATTTTTGCATCAGATACATTTATAACCCTGATTAAACAGATTTCGATGTATGGAATTCCGTTTAAAATAGCGTTTTTAATTATCATTTTGCACCTTCCGGCTGTCTTTGTCATGACGATTCCCATGGGTGTTTTACTCGCGACTGTTATGACATTAAACGGGTTGAGTTTAAGTTCCGAAATTACGGTTATGAGAGCCTGCGGAATCGGGCTTAACAGGATTGCAAAACCAATTTTTATATTCGCAATTATTATGGCCGGCGTAAGTTTTATTCTTAATGAAACTGTAGTTCCTGTTATGACAAAACAGTCAACAGACTTGGCACTTTATGCTTTTTCAAAGAAAAATATTCCGGAAGGCAAGCATAATTTTACGTTTAAAGAAACAAAGGAAGGCGGTTTGTTGAAACGTCTTTTCTATGTAGGGGATTGTACGGACAAACAGCTTCATAATATAACTGTTTTGGATGCTTCAAAGGATGGTACGATACAAATTTTGCAGGCAAGAGAAGGGGCTACAACACCGGAAGGGTGGAAATTCCAAAAGGGTGCAATTTATACAGTAACAGATAGCGGAAAAACTCTTGATACAACTTTGTTTGAAGATACTACAATCAAGTTTGGTATGGATTTATCTAAAGAGATGAACAGGAATTTGGCAAATGAGCATAATTTTATACAATTATGTAAATTTCTTGCAAATTCCGACAGAGAAGACAAACATATCTTGAGGATAAGCCTGTACGACAAGATAGCACTACCTCTGACAACGGTAGTCCTTGTCCTAATCGGCGTACCTCTTGCGATTACGCCTCCGAGGGTAAGATATAACAGAGGATTTTTGTTCAGTATTTTGATTATTTTCGCTTACTATTTGGTGCGTGCTCTTTCAATATCTTTTGGAGAAGCCGGTTCGCTGACTCCTGCCCTTGCGGCGTTTATGCCAAACATAGTTTTGTCGATTGCAGGAGCCGGATTATATTACAGAAAAGTATTCACAATCTGCTAGAGAGGATATATGTACGGTTATAGGGCCAGATTGGTCGCATCATTAATATCTTTATTAATCTTTCTATTTATTAGATTTCCTGTGCAGGCGATTGTAATATCCGTTGTTTGCATAATTCTTTATGTAGTTTTCTCAAGACTTCGCAGAAACACTGTTGCCGACAATGGCCAAAAATGGCGGAGGGAAATGGCTCTGAGGGAAGCCCAGGTTTATCTTGCGCCTTACGACAACATCTGGAATAATTTAAGGCTTTCTAACAAGTATTGCTCTCTAAGACTCGGACGTGACGGGGTTACTATAACCGGAAAAGAAAACAATGCTAATCCATACAGAACGTTTAGGATAGTGGCATCAAAAGTACATGCCTGGGATGATTTGTGGGATATGTTTTGTATAAATTTTTCTCATAACAAAACTTATGATGGGCTTGTGGAGGATTGCAGAAGATTCCAGCTTGTTATTGAGGAGAATCATATTCAGGCGGATTATGCTGCACCGATTAAACAAGATGAGCAAAAGTTAATAAAAGTAACTGAAAAAATTGATATTAACAATTGTTCTGAAAACGAGCTTACTGCGCTGCCGGGAATTAGTATTGTGCACGCAAAAAAAATTATTAAAAAAAGGAATGATATTGAAGGGTTCAAGAATGTAGAAGACTTCTTTCTTTTTATGAAGGTAAAACCCCATATAGAAAAACAATTAAGAGAATTGATTTGTGTAAACAAAATGAAAGGGGTTAAGAAGGTTAAGCGGAGCAGCGAAAGAACTGTGGATTTATAAATGAAATTAAGAGTGTACAATATCTTAAAAAAGACAAAAGTCGAGGGGCCGGGCTTGCGCTATTGTATTTGGACTCAAGGGTGTTCAAGGCACTGCAGGGGATGCCAGGCTGTTCATACGTGGAGCCATAAGGGCGGAGTTTTATTAGAAACTGATGATATTGTAGATGACATTTTATCCCAAAAAGATATTGAAGGAGTTACCTTTCTGGGAGGAGAACCGTTTGAACAGCAAGAGGCGTTAGTGGAAATTGCGAGGGCAGTTAAAAAAAACGGGCTTTCTGTTTTGACTTTTACAGGAAATTTGTATGAAGAAGTAAAAGACACTGAACTTGTAAAATATACGGACTTGTTAATAGATGGGGCGTTTGAGATTGACAAACTTGATTATTCAAGACCCTGGTGCGGTTCATCAAACCAGAGGTATCATTTTTTGACGGATAGGTATAGTGAGGAAATCTTAGAAAAGTATAAGAATAAAGTCGAGGTTAATATCTCTGAATCTGGTGCAGTTTTTATAAATGGTATGGGTAATTTTGACGATATACTGAAAAAGATTGATTTAACAAAGCTGAAAATCTGATATACTTAATCAAAATGAGGATTTTATATGAGTATTTACAAACTTTCAAACCTAATAAGAGCAAGGTTTCCGCTAATTTATATAGCAACATTTGAAGAAGATAGAGTAACAAAATTTATTAAATCTGTTGTCACAGATGTTAAGCAGGTTAAGTTTGCAAGAGAAGTTTTTACCTGGACTCAGACAAGCGGATTGTATAATGATACAACAAAGAAGAGCGTTTCAGATACAACTTGCCCTTGCAAAATGCTTGATTACATAAATAAATATGACAAAGATGCAGTTTTTATAATTTATGATTTTCATGTAAATTTTGGCCCCAAAAACAGGACACCTGATTATAATGTAATCAGAAAGATCCGTGATATTATACCCGATTTAAAGCTGGGCTCTGTTAGGAAAACAATTTTCTTTATTGCGCCGGAGCTTCTTATTCCTGAATCTTTGCAGAAAGAAATTACAATTTATGATTTTCCGCTTCCAACTCTAAAAGAAATTCGTGGGAAGTTTGACAGCATGCTTGCGCAGAATAAGAATGTAGAAGCCAATATGACGGAAGAGGAGAAAGATAAACTCTGCAAAGCCGCATTAGGCTTAACACTTCAGGAAGCGGAAAGTGCTTTTGCCTTGGCCATGGTTAATGACGGTAAGATTGATATTAAAGATTTACCAATAATTATGGAAGAAAAGGTGCAGGTAATTAAAAAGACAGGAATTCTGGAGTTTATAAAATCTGAGTATACAATAAAAGATATCGGTGGTTTGGATAACTTGAAAAGCTGGCTTTTAAGGCGTAATAATTCCTGGTCTGAATCTGCCAAGAAATATTGTATACCTGCTCCGAAAGGTGTTCTGGTAACTGGAGTTCCGGGCTGCGGTAAGAGTTTAACTGCAAAGGCTATGAGTACCATCTGGCAGCTTCCGCTTTTGAAGCTCGATTTTGGTAAAGTCTTTTCAGGGCTGGTCGGAAGCTCTGAAGAGAATATGAGAAGAGCTCTTGCAACAGCAGAGGCTGTCGCGCCTTCTATTCTCTGGATTGATGAAATTGAAAAAGGATTAAGCGGAATCGGCTCAAACGGAGACAGCGGTGTTTCTACAAGAATCTTCGGTCAGTTTTTAACCTGGATGCAGGAAAAAGAAGCTCCTGTATTTGTTATTGCAACAGCCAACAATATTAGCGGTTTACCGCCAGAATTGCTAAGAAAAGGACGTTTTGACGAAATTTTCTTTGTGGATTTACCAACCTTAGGGGAAAGGAAAGAGATTTTCAAACTTCATCTTGAAAGACGTCTTAAAGATAAGGAAGTTGCATCAGAGGTTGTGGGCATAAAAAATCTCTGCGGAGAGCTTGCGAAAATGACGGAAGGTTTTATCGGCTCTGAAATCGAGCAGGTTGTAGTATCTTCTCTTTGTGATGCGTTTTTTGAGCAAAGACCGCTTAAATTTGAAGACTTAGCCAAAAATATATCAACAACGGTGCCTCTTTCAATGACGCAGAGAGAACAGATACTTGCCCTAAGAGCTTGGGCAAATGTTAGAGCTGTTTCTGCAACCAAGACTTCAAGCATGAAACAGTACGCCCGAGAAATCGACGGTGATAATGTTACTGCTAGCAGAGGCGGAAGAACTTTGGATTTTTAATATAAGGAGAAAATATGTCTTGTACGGTTTTAGCACTCCCTTATGCAATAGCATACGTAATAGGAGCATTCGCTGTGGGTGCGGTGAATGTATCAAATCATTACAATAGAGAGTTTGGAATGGAAAAGCTTGATTTTTCTGAGAATACTGAAAATATAAATATTCCGGAGCCTTGCGAGGATGTGCAGGTTATTTCGGATAAACATTTTATTGAAAAAAGCTTTGAAACAGCTTTTATGGATAAAGAAATTTTAATGAAGACTTTAGAAGAGCATGGAATTAGAAGTATTAGTGAGAATCTCGGTCAAATCACCGGCTGCATTGATAACTATTCACTAACATTTGAAAAAATGGAGGCGGATAAACCTTATTTTATGCGTATCTCTTGTACAGAAACAGATAATGCAGAAGAAAAATTTGTAGATTTATCAAATGAATATGCTCTAAATGTTCAGGAAGAATCTTATATGAATATTGTTGATAAGCTCAAGCAGAACAATATGGAGATAGAAGAAGAGGAAGTTCTGGACGATAATACAATAGTGTTGACAGTAAATCTGGAGTAATATATGGCAAAGAAATTAAAAATAAAACTGCTTCCAAATGGTGAAATTCAGATGGAAACGCATGGAGTAAAAGGCAAAAAATGTCTTGATTATATTGATTTGTTGAAAAAACTTGTTAATGTAAAAATATCCGATATTCAATATTCTCAGGAATATTATGAGTCAGAAACAGAAGTTGAACATCAGGAAAGTGCGCATATAAATTTGGATTAATAATTGATTCGTAGATTGTTTTTAGAGTTTATAAGTTGAGAGGTTAAGGAGTTTAGGAGAAATTTAAATCTACTACTCACTACAAACCTTATTATCTTGGTCACTTAAAAACACACCATTCACGCTTCACCAAAATAGTTTCGAAGGATGCGGTAAATCTATGATTTACCGCATCAACAATATAATTTAATCGTTAACCTGAGATTTAATACTGCCTGTTAACTCCCTACAAAATTCACTATAATGAAAATGTTTCGGCAATCAGAGATTACCTAAACCTACCGGCTTAGTAACTTGGTCACTTGCTCACCTTTCACTATTCACTAAATACAAAAAACGTCCTCATGTAACACAATACATATTGTGTTACATGTG
>CALUWH010000035.1 GCA_944324435.1 Candidatus Gastranaerophilales bacterium | reverse complement strand
TTAAAATGTCATGCTGAACTTGTTTCAGCATCTTACCAACTTGATGTTATGACGATAAACTGGTAAGATTCTGAAAGGGGTAAATAGAATTCAGGGTGCCAGGAGAGTTGAGGAGCTGATAAGTTTAGGAGTTTAGAAGAAGTTATAAAGGGTTGATAAGTTGAACAGTTGAACAGTTGAGGCGAAGTTAAAAATCTATTCACTATTCACCAATCACTATTCACTCTTGCTAACTTGATCACCTGATCACTTGATCACTTAATCACCTTTCACTATTCACTAAATACAAAAAACGTCCTCATGTAACACAATACATATTGTGTTACATGAGGGCGCCTCGACATCCATGATAGCATATATCACTGGGTTTGTGAAGAGGCGCTCTTTTAAAAAAAAACGAAAAATCTCCTCATTTTTGCTCAATTTTTATGAAATTTTTCTTTTCTAGAACTCTTGTAGTATTTACCTTCCGGCCCAACCCACGCGTACAAGCCTGTAGTAGAAATTCTTAGGCGGACGTGGAATTTTGAAATCGGCTTGTAGTCTTACCTAGGAGCCGGCCCAATGTCTACGTGCGTAGCACCATGTAACACAATATGTATTGTGTTACATTAACGCCAAATATACAAGACAGAAAGAGAGGAATAGTTTGATGAGAAAGCACGGATTTACTTTAGCAGAGCTATTAATAGTTCTCGGAATAGCTGGGGTTGTTGCGGCGGTAATACTTCCTGCAATAAATGGATTAATGCCCGACAAAACTAAGATTAATTATCTGAAAGTGTATGATGAGCTTGGTAAAAATATAAAAGCTTTAACCTCAGATTCATCCATCTTTCCTGTTTTACTCAAAGAAGGAAGCACTGATATTGATGTAAGCAGGTATCCGCTTGTAAATAACTCTCAGCCATTAAAGGCACCTTTTAAGGATGACACAAAATATTCAGGAGATAAGAAGCTTTGTAATTTGCTTGCACATACTTTTGGTGTGGATTCCTGCAATACAACTTCTTATCCTGACAAATCATCTTTCACAACATCAAACGGCATGGAATGGTGGATAAGTCAGACGAAAAGAGAAATTGATACGGCAAGCAATAAGATAGCTTATCAGACTGATATATATGTAGATGTTGATTCTTCTAAGAAATCCTCCAATTGTATGTACGGGGAAGATGGCTGCAAACAGCCTGATAGGTTCAAGTTTTTACTTGCGGCGGATGGGAGATTAGTCCCTGCTGACCCTGTTGGTGTACATTATATTAATACGAGGAAGAATTTACTCAAGAAGAAATTCGAGGTAGAAGGTGAAGTTCTTGCGAGTTTGGATGATGTAGATTTTAATAATGGTCATTCAAACAACATAGACAATTCGGTTGCAGATAATAACGAGCCTATAGACAATGACGTCGAGGATAATGTAACAGAGCCGCCCAAGGACAATGAGCCTCCGGCTACAGACAATGAAGAGCCTGAGAACACAAATCCTGCGTGCAGGCGTGTGTTTTCATACTGGCATACAATGACAGACCGCTGGGAAGATTATTCAAGCAAAAATTCTATATTGTCTGAAAAGTTTTATTTTTCACGATTAATATATAGAAAGCAAATAGTAGGAGGACTAGGAGAACAAGAGCTCTCATATCCAGATACCGGAATTTATGAAATAGAGGTCTCTCCGCTTACATTCACAGCAGAGTATTCTGACTACGAAGAGACTACTGTCGGTCCGGGGTGGAGTATACCTAAACCCATAACTTCCAGCTATACAGTTACCAGAGAGCCTAAGCGTTTTGCCCTTTTACCTTACAATATTAAGCTGTTTCCACAACTAACTCCATTTGAGAGCACGGCCGACAAAAATTTAATATTGGTGCCGCAGGTAGGTTCGGATGGTTCTGAGACAAGTGTATGCCTCATGTATATTTATGATAATCTTGATAACCCTAACGTGGGCGAAGAACGATTTAAGGTACCTTCCGCGCCTGAAATTGTGGATATAAAATACATTCCCATTAATAGCAAACAGGATGCTGCCAGCTATCTTAACTCGAAAGGAGTAAAGTCCTTTACTATGATTACAGAGCCGGTAAAATTTGCTGATTGTAAATTTGAGTTTCAACGATAGGACTAATTTCGCACACTAATTAACGAATTAAGCGCATAGGAAGATCTATGCGCTTAATTATATAGTATAGCTATGATTTTTTTAGCGTTCTTAGGGAGTTTAACACAGCCAAAAGTGTAACACCCACATCTGCAAATACCGCACCCCACATAGTCATTCTGCCCATGCTGCCCAGAATGAGGAATAATGCCTTTATACCCAGCGCAAAAGCGATATTCTGCTTTACAATACTCATAGTTTTTCTTGCGATTTTTACGGAGGTTACGACTTGTTTAGGGTTATCGTTCATTATTACCGCGTCTGCCGCTTCAATTGCGGCATCTGAACCCAAACCTCCCATAGCAATTCCGACATCTGCTCTTGTTAAAACCGGCGCATCATTTATGCCGTCTCCCACAAAGAGCACGCTTCCGGTAGTGTTGGACATAATGTCTTCTATGCGGTTAACTTTATCTTCGGGCAGTAATTCAGCGTAGACATCTTTAATACCAAGCTTTTCTCCTGTTTTGAGCGCTGCGGTTTCGGAATCACCAGTAAGCATAACGGTATTTATACCCAGATCCCGTAGTTCTTTTACTGTTTCGGCTGAATCTTCCTTAATCTCGTCTGCGATAATAATATATCCTGCATATTTTCCGTCTATCGAGACATAAACAACAGTTCCGTCGCTTTCAACTGGTTGGACATTAAGCAGCTTTGCATTTCCTACCAGAACTTCTTTGCCGTCTGTTATTGCCCTGACTCCGTATCCTGCAATTTCCGTAATTTCACTTTGCGGAGGTATATTTTGTCCGTAAGCATTCCTGATAGCGGCGGCTATCGGGTGAGAGGAGGCGCTTTCGGCATAAGCAGCGTATTTCAAGAAATCAGGTTCTTCGGAATGAATTTCTCTGACCTTGAACGCTCCTTTTGTTAATGTACCCGTTTTATCAAAAACGACCGTATTCGGCTTTGCGAGGAGTTCCAAATAGCTGCTTCCCTTGATTAAAATACCATTTTTAGAGGCGCTGCCGATTCCTGCAAAAAAGCTTAGAGGAACAGATATGACGAGTGCACAAGGACAGGAGATTACCAGAAAGGTTAAGGCTCGCAAAATCCAATTCCCGGGGCTGAAAAGCGGAGGTATGAGCGCTATTAATAATGCCATCACAACTACTGCAGGAGTATAATATCCGGCAAATTTAGTTATAAAGTTTTCTGTTCGAGCTTTTTTTGAAGAAGCGTGTTCAACAAGTTCAAGAATCTTTGAAACTGTAGATTCATCAAATTCTTTTGTTACTCTAATACTTAAAACGCCGTCAAGATTAATACATCCGCTGACTACATTATCTCCGGCATTAACATATCTGGGTACGGATTCTCCTGTCAGGGCGGAAGTATCTACTGAGGCTGCGCCGGCGGTCACAATACCGTCAAGGGGGATTTTTTCTCCTGTATTAACGGTAATAATATCCCCGATTTTAACCTCTTGGGGCGAAACTTTTTCGCCGTTCAGGTTTGCATAATCAGGTCTGATATCCATAAGTTCGCTTATAGAATGTCTGGATTGATGAACTGCTCTGTGTTGAAAATATTCGCCAAGCTGGTATAAAACCATTACCATAACTGCTTCCGGATACTCTTTTATACACAGAGCTCCCACTGTTGCGGTTGACATTAAAAAATTCTCATCAAAAACTTTTCCTTTCTTGATATTTTTAACCGCGCTCAACAAAACATCCGCGCCAGCAATCAAATATGCAAGAATAAATAACGGTTTTAGTCTAAACCCCCCGATGAAAAATGCGAGAGCTATCAGTGCCCTCAGGAGCGTTGTTCTATTCTCGTGTTCTTCGTGATGATGTTCGCACATATAAGCACCTCTTTATTTATATTATAGTTGAACAACTATTCAACTGTCAAGAATAGAAGGTGTGATTTGAAACAAATCTTTACAATGATTTGACAGTTGAGCAACTGTTCAATTATAATATTAACATGATTGACACTGATATTATAAAATCCAGAATGCCTGATACAACAATTCTTTATGACCTTGCGGATTTTTTTAAACTGATGGGTGATAGCACACGAATACAGATTTTGTGGGCGTTGGAAGAAAACGAAATGTGTGTCGGAGATTTGACATCACTATTGAATATGACAAAATCAGCGGTTTCACATCAGTTGAAAATATTGCGGAGTGCAAAACTTGTTAAAGCAGAAAAGCGTGGAAAAAATGTCTTTTACTCTCTGAGCGATCATCACGTGAAAACAGTTCTTGAGATGGCACTTGAACATGTTCGCGAATAGTACACTTGTACAAGTCCATCTGTCATAAATATTCCCCGATGGAATAATTGATTCGCTGTTTAAAATAGGGTAAATAAATTGAAGAGAGAAAGGAGTTTTTTAATATGTTAGAAGAAGAAAAACACAATCACCACTGGTTGAAAGTAATTGGTGTAATACTTGCAACATTTTTGGGTGCGTTTTTAGCGTTCTATTTTGCGGTTGACTTGACTTTCAACAGAATGATGAATCCTGATTATCAAATCAAGAAGATGGAAAAAATGATGAAACATCAGGAAAAGAGGATGCATAAGTTTGAAGATAGGGTAATGCAGGACAATCCGTTCGAGCCGAGGATGGCGCCTATGCTTGTAAATCTTGTTAAAGAATCTGATGAGTACAAAGTTATAGTTGACTTAAAACCATTAGGCGGAAACGAAAAAAATGTTAATGTAAAACTCAATGAAAACATAGTTACAGTCTCAGGTGAGGTTGAAAAAAATGACCGCCACGGAGAAAAAATTATGAATTTTTCTCAATCCTTTTATCTTGACGAAAAGCTGAACGCAGATAAAATGACAAAAGTTCGTAAAGGCGACAAATACATCATCACCATTCCTTTTGAAGAATAAAAGATTAAAGCCGGATTTAAAAAAATCCGGCTTTTTAGTATAATTTTATGTATGGAGAATCTTGAGCAAATCAAAAAAGCCGTTGAAATTGAGGTTAAGTATAAATATATTAACATTAACGGCAAGACAGGGAGTTTTTCAGCTTTTATCTGTCGGGAATTAAGAAAAAAAATCAAAAATTCTCAAAATCCGAAATGGCAGGTTCTTTTAGAGCATTTTGAGCGGTATCAGATGGATACTTTGCCTCAGAGGAAAAAATCACTTGAGCGGCTTATAGGAGCATTTCGTGCGGAACAGCAGCCTGAGAATCCGGAATTAAACCGTAAAACAACACTAAAATCTGATGTAATGTATTTAAAAGGTGTCGGGCCCAAGATTGCGTACATCTTAAACAAACTTGGAATTTATACTGTATCGGATTTGCTCTACTATTTCCCGAGGAAACACGTTGATTATTCGACAAGAACACGTATTCGCGACTTAACCCCGGGTGAGACAACAACTATTTTCGGGACAATACGCTCTGTTGAGGCTTTTACCACAAAAAAAGACCTCGGAATTATAAAAGTTAAGATTAATGACGGTTCCGGAAGTCTGAATCTCAATTTCTTTGCTTCAAAGTCTAATAAATATGCTCTTGAAAGAATGAAATCCCAATTCCCCAAAGGTTCAGGTATAATGGTTTCCGGGCTTGTAAAAATAAACCCGTATGACGGGATGCCTACACTGGATAAGCCGACTTATTCAATAATGGACAATGACATTCTTGACGGGTCTAATATTAACCTTGCAAGAATTGTTCCGATTTATCCGCTTAGCGAGAATTTGAATATAAAAACTCTAAGAAGGGCTATATTTAATACAATTCAGCTTTTCAAAAACGATATTAAGACTGTCCTGCCTCAGGATATAATAACAAGATACAACTTGCTTGAAAAATCAGAAGCAATAGAGAATATCCACTTTCCAAAAGATAATGAAACTCTTGAGCGCGCGCGGTATACTCTCGTATTTGAAGAACTGTTTCTAATCCAGCTCAGACTTGCTCTTTTAAGAGAGGAAAACAATAAAAATCTTGCCTCAATTCCGCTTGAGGTTAAACGAGACGGACTTGTTATGAAATTCATAGAGGGGCTTCCGTTCAAACTAACCGGTGCGCAGCAAAGAGCCATCAATGAGATTTTGAACGATTTAAATTCAACAAAACCTATGCAGCGGCTGCTTCAGGGTGATGTCGGAAGCGGAAAAACGGTAGTTGCGACAACAATGCTTCTTGCGGCAATCGAGAACGGTTATCAGGCTGCGATGATGGCGCCTACGGAAATCCTTGCCCAGCAGCATTACAATAATCTCGTAAACTGGCTTACGCCATTGGGGCTCAGGGTTGAGCTTTTCTTAGGAAGCCTCGGCAAAAAACAGCGCAGAGAATCAGAGACAAATCTGAGAAACGGACAGGCGGATATTGCAGTGGGAACACACGCGCTTATACAGGATAATATTGAATTTGCAAACCTTGGTGCAGTTGTAATCGATGAACAGCACAGATTTGGCGTAAAACAGAGGCTTGCATTAAGGAAAAAATCGAATAATCCGCAGGTTCTTACAATGACTGCTACGCCTATTCCCAGAACTCTTGCAATTACTCTTAACGGAGACCTTGATTTAACCATATTAGACGAGCTTCCAAAGGGCAGAAAACCGATTATTACTACCCTTACGAACTCCAGAAAGCAAATCTCCGACCTTATAAGGAGGGAAGTTGAAGCAGGCAGGCAGGCATATATTGTTTATCCGCTGATAGAAGAGAGTGAAACTCTCTCTGCAAAAGCCGCAACCATTGAGAAAGAACGGTGGCAGAATGAAGTATTCCCACAATTTAAAATAGGACTTCTGCACGGCAAGCTGAAAAACGATGAAAAAGATGAAGTTATGAACAAGTTTAAAAACAGGGAATACGATATCCTTGTCTCCACAACGGTTGTAGAAGTCGGAGTAGATGTACCTAATGCAACCGTAATCATTATAGAAAACGCCGAGAGATTCGGACTCTCCCAGCTTCACCAGCTCAGAGGGCGTGTCGGAAGAAGTGATTTGCAGTCGTATTGTATCTTATCATCCTCGACAAAATCGCAGGAAACAAGAGCAAGGCTTAATATAATGACACAAACAAACGACGGATTTGTAATTGCCGAGCAGGATTTGCAGATAAGAGGGCCGGGAGAATTTTTGGGAACACGTCAAAGCGGACTTCCTGATATGATTATTGCGGACATTGTAAATGATGCTAAAATCCTCGAACAGGCAAGAGGAGAAGCTATTAATTTTGCTAAAAACAATAATATTGATGATTTTCCGCTTCTCAAGAGTGCAAAAGGCTTAAATTGCGATGACGGGGGCTTCTATTCTTTGCTGACTTCGTAGTGTTTACTTTTTATAATAAAAATTTTACCTTATCTCTATAATTATGATAATATAGATTTATGAAAAATGTTATAGAACAAAAAGTTTATTATTCAGACACAGACTCATTCGGTATCGTTTGGCACGGTTCATATCTAAGATGGCTTGAAATGGGCAGGGTTGAATTGTGCGAAACTGTGGGGCTCAACATGTTAGATTTGGAAAGACAGGATATCGTCTTGCCTGTAACCAATATGAACATTAGATACAAAGCTTCCGGTAAACTGAACGATATAGTTATTGTAGAGACAGAGGTAAAGAAATTAACTCCTGTTACAATTGTTTTTGAACAGACCATCCGTAACAAAGAAAGCGGAAAATTATTTCTGCAGGCAGAATTTGAAGTTGTTGCAGTACACAATGACGGCAGACTTCACAGGAGAATGCCTGAAGTTATAAAGAATGCTTTTGAAAAGGAACAGGTTTATGCCAAGGCTGAATAAATATATAGCCTCCGCCGGAATCTGCTCCAGAAGAAAAGCTGATGAGCTTATACTTGAAGGCAGAGTTCGGGTTAATGATAAGGTTGTTGAAGAGCTCGGTTTTTATGTAAGAGAAAAAGACCGCGTTTATGTTGACAACAAACTTATCAAACCTCAGGATTTAAAATATTATAAATTCTACAAACCGGCAGGATATATTACCACAAGCGAAGATGAGAAAGGCAGAAAAACCATTTATGATATCTTACCGGAAGAACTGCACGGACTTAAACCAGTAGGTCGACTTGACAGAGAATCAACAGGGCTTTTGATTCTGACAAATGACGGAGATTTCATAAATGAAATGACACATCCGTCAATTAAAGTTCCAAAAGTTTATGTTGTCACAATAAACGGCAGGTTTGCCAAATCTCAGGCTGAAGAAATGCTGAACGGTATTGAAATTGAAACAGACAGCGGAGAAAAAAAGACAGCTTACGCCGAAACATTGCCGATTGATATAAAAAATAACTCATCTGTTATTCAGGTTGTCTTATATCAGGGGATGAACAGACAGATAAGAAAAATGTTTGCAAAACTCGGCTTTGAAGTTGAATCACTCAAGAGGATTCAGCACGCTACTGTTACAATAGAAGGCTTGAAGCGCGGACAGGTAAAACAGATTAAGCCCAAACAGGTAAAAGAGCTTAAAGCATACATTTCAAAAATAAAGAGGGAATATGCTGAAAATAGCAATAACGGGTAATATTGCAGCCGGAAAATCTCAGGTTGAAAGTATTCTTGCAAAACAATTTCCTGTATATGATGCAGATAAAATCGCACACAAATTTCTGGGTGATGTTGATAGAAGAAAACTCGGAGCAGAAATTTTTGCCGACCCTCAGAAAAAGAAAAAACTTGAAGAATACATTCACCCGAAAGTTAAAGCGGAAATTCTAAAGATTTTTCAACAAGATAGTAAAGTGGTTTTTGTGTCAGTTCCGCTGCTTTTTGAGGCTCATTTTGATACAATGTTCGACAAAATTCTTTTTATTGCATCTGATGAAAAACTCAGACTTGAAAGACTTATGAGGCGAAATAATTTTACGGAAGATGAGGCTCTGTTAAGAATAAAATCCCAGACTCCTCAAGATGAAAAAATCCCAAAATCCGACTGGGTTATTCATAACAATGGCTCTATAGAGGATTTAAAAAGGCAGGTATCAATATTTATCAGAGAGCTTTCCGGCCTTATACAGCTCAAAAACGCTGATAATGAAAAATAGCCCGAATACAGCAAGGTACGAATGATTAGAATACACAAGAACACTCCCCTTCTTGACAGGCTCAAACAGGTTTAACAGAAATCCCATTGCTGTACCCAAAATCCCAACCATCGTAAAGAAGCAAAAATTCATTATGCTTACGGCGGTTCCGGAAACCATTTTTCTGTTTGTAAGATGGAGCACCGGAACAAGAAGGGATGTAAGACTTGCATTTGCAGCAAGAACACAGAATATAAACGCAATAAACCCTGTCCTTATGTTGAATAAAAGACAGAGACAAATTATTAACAATGATACAAATGTAATAATTGACGCATTTTTTAGAAAACGCACTCTATGATTATGACACAATTTGCATACAGATGCGTTAATAATATTAAAAGACGCCGCTACTATTGCCATAATCGATAAAACCATTGCGGCCTTTGATGATGACATAAGACAAAAATCTTCAAGGAATTTTTTCCCGATAATAGCCTGTATAACATAAGAAATGCCAAAGTTACAGCAAGCAAAGCTAAATAAGTTTCGGTTATGTTTTTTATGCAAAACAAGCCTGAACGGCAAAATTCTCATCTTTACAAACTTATTTATCTCAGGAAGCTGAATTCGGGTTTTCAATACAGAAAAAAGAATTACTCCCACAAAAACAATTGCACCTAAAATAAAAAGCAGTTCACGCCAGTTAATAAACTTCGTCAAAAAAACAAACGGCGCGTTTGCTGCGATACCCCCTGCATATCCGACAAAAAGCATTACTGAAATTGCAATCCCAAAGTTTTTATCGGAAACCCATCCTTTAAGCTCCCTTATCAGGCTCAAATAGAAGCAGCTTCCGCCAAGCCCCACAAGTGCACGGCTCAAGTACATAATAAACAGATTAGAAGTCGCAGGGAAAAGCATTGCGCCAATTGCAAGAATAATTCCGCCGCCCCACATAACTCTATAGCCGCCGAATCTGTCAACCAAAACCCCTATCACAAGCTGGTTGAAAGCGTAAATATACATGAATATTGCGCCAAAAGCCGTTATATATGGAGCACTTACATGTAGCTCATGCTGCAATAAATCAAAAACCGTACCGGGGATGACTATTCTTTGAAAATTTGCAAAAAAGTAAAATAAAGATCCCAGTATTATTAAAGTTAAATGTATCCCGAATTTTCTATCTTTCATACCTTTTGATAATCTACTGCTAACAGGTCTCTCTGTCAATTAAAATACACAAAAAAAAGGAATTCCATTTTTGCAGAATTCCTATGGTTGTTTTTTTGCTTTCGCGTTTTTTCTTTTTTCTCTCGTCTTTCTGTCTTTCCTCGTGTTTTCCTCGCGTGTTTCTTGTGTTAATTTTCTAAATCCCCTCGCTAAATTGGTAGTTTCTAGGAGTTTTAAGCTTGTGGGTTGTCCTGTCGGCCCACTACATTTACACCTGTCCCTACCCTTCCAGCAGCGCCTCTAAAATTCTGGCATTTTTGTCTGCCAAAGTGTTTTGACGAACCTGAGAACGTGTAATGTAACTCCTCAAAGCCTCTCTAATCAACTCAGAACGTGATCTGCTTTCATTCTCTGCTACTTCGTCAATTTTGCCTAAAAAGCTTTCAGGCATTGAAATCAAAACTCTTGCCATAATGTACTCCTTTTATACTCTGTATATTTATTTGTAACTTGTATATATATAAAGTATTTAGAGATTAAAAAATTGCCTTTTTTGATGTGGTTTGTAAAGAAATGTTAAGCTATACTTTTGTGCGGCAAATGTCTTTTCTATATGAAACACCTTTAAACTTAATGTCTTCAGCTTCCCTATAAACCCTCTCGGTGGCTCTTGCCGGAGTTGAGCCCGAAGATGTTAAAGCTAATACAGAACCATAATCAGCCGCTTCATATTCCAGATACCTATTCTTTCTTACCGAAGGATAAAATGTTATTAGAGTTTCCTCATCAAGGTTATCAAGCCCTGCGATACTATTTTCGGTATTAGTTCTGTTTTTATTTGTCAAAACCAGTGATGCAGAGTATTTTTCGCACAAACGTATTGAATCGACTTCATCACTGAATGACCCAATGACGCAGGATTCAAACAAATTATACAAATCCTCGTCCAAAATATCTAATACAGGGGCCACATCACAATCCTGCATAAAAGACTGCCAGCCAAGAACGGAGATTCTGCCGTCTTCGGTTAAAATTCCGTTTACACCCAGGATTCCCAGATAGGGATTTCCTTCTATTTCCAAATAATCCAAAAGCGGATATATAACATTATCCATAAGGAAATATTCATTTTCTATGCTTAGTTTATAATTAGGTGCACACGCTCCCATTCCGCTTGTAAGCTGTCCTCCGTCTCCTTCCAAAGCATGTTTATATGTAATGGATGAGCCTATTGGCAAAGCCTTGTAACCATCGGTAACGGCATAAAACGAAAATGGGGTGCCGTAAATATAATCCTCTATTATAATTTTCTTATTTTTTTCTATAAAACTTTTATCAACAAGATTCTTTGCAGTAGTATAGGACGCAAAAGCCGCCGCACTATGTGTATCGTCTGTTTTTAAGACAAACGGATTTTTTAAATTTTTAATATAATCTAAGACCATATTTGGTTTTTCAAATATTCCAAACTTAGGTGTCGGTATTCTGAGTTTATACAGCACCTTTTTTGCAAGAGCCTTGTCAAAAGCAATTCTACCGGCACGAGCATTCGGGGCAAATATTTGCTGATTGTTCTGCTGAAACTTTCCTGCAATATCATTTTTAATAGCTGTCACAGAAACCGGCACAGTCAGGTCAATTTCGTTTTCCATCACAAATTCAAGAAGTTCCGAAATATTGTCCTCCCTGATATCAAGTCCGGTTACAAATTCCTTGAGCGTATCAGAGGAAGGAGTGACAAAAACGTCGTGTTTTTCTACCAGCTTTTTAGCGAGCGCATAAGCAGAAGCACTGTTACCGACTATCAAAATTCTCTTTCGCATATCGGCATTATAACATAAAAAACACACAAAATTTATTTTCAACATGTTTAGTCGTTGATAAGAAGTTATGAAGGTTGAAGAGTTGAAAAGGAGCTGAGAAGTTTAGGAAAAATTTAAAATCTACTACTCACTCCAAACCTTATTCACTTGGTCACTTAAAAACTCACCCTTCACACCCCACGCTTCACAAAATATAAACCGCGATTATGTAACACAATACATTTTAGCGATTCTGTTAAAATTTTTAAAATTTGATAAAGATATACTTAATTTCTACCGATTTTTTGCTATCATTGGGTTTTAAAACCAGGTGTGGTGGGACTGTCTTGCTCATTCGCGTTGAACGGCAATTCCGCATTTTGCTTCAGTGTTTTCAACACTTCGCAAAATTGCTCCAGCCTCCGCTCACTCGCGCTCGAACCTAAAAATGCTTCGCATTAGGGTTCTCGTCCCCTACACAAATAAATAAGGCCCACTAAACAAAAAAGCCTGTAGATTTACTACAAGCCAATTTATTCTTTTCTTTTTGTTTACTTTTTCTTTTTAGTTATTTTACTAAACTTTTGAGGTGGTAATCAAAATACCGGTTTCTTTCATTTACCCAAAAAAGTAAATGGGTGTGGTGGGACTGTCTTGCTCGTTCGCGTTGAACGGCAATTTCGCATTTTGCTTCAGTGTTTTTAACACTTCGCAAAATTGCTCCAGCCTCCGCTCACTCGCGCTCGAACCTAAAAATGCTTCGCATTGGGGTTCTCGTCCCCTACACAAATAAATAAGGCCCACTAAACAAAAAAGCCTGTAGATTTACTACAAGCCAATTCCTTCTTTTCTTTTTGTTTACTTTTTCTTTTTAGTTATTTTACTAAACTTTTGAGGTGGTAATCAAAATACCGGTTTCTTTCATTTACCCAAAAAAGTAAATGGGTGTGGTGGGACTGTCTTGCTCGTTCGCGTTGAACGGCAATTTCGCATTTTGCTTCAGTGTTTTTAACACTTCGCAAAATTGCTCCAGCCTCCGCTCACTCGCGCTCGAACCTAAAAATGCTTCGCATTGGGGTTCTCGTCCCCTACACAAATAAATAAGGCCCACAAAAGTGGACCTTATTTATTTTGGGTGTGGTGGGACTCGAACCCACGACCAATTGATTAAGAGAAATGTAAACCAAAGGGGAAAATACTTATTAATAT
>CALUWH010000034.1 GCA_944324435.1 Candidatus Gastranaerophilales bacterium | reverse complement strand
TTCCTGCTAACCCGTTTGAAACACTTGATACAAAGGGTGTTGGTAAGTTAATGGAAATGGCTATGGAAAAAGGTAAAGCTGTTAATCCGAAACTTATCGGCGGAGTCTGCGGTGAACACGGCGGAGACCCTGATTCAGTTAAGTTCGCTTACAGAATCGGTCTTGATTACGTATCTTGCTCACCGTTCAGAATTCCTCAAGCAAAACTCGCTGCAGCTCAAGCTGTTGTTGAAGCCAAGAAGTAGTTCTGAAACAGAAAGTAAAAGCTCGAGGAAAGACCTTCCTCGAGCTTTTTATATTAGCAAATTTTACCTAAGTATGCTATTATTAGCAAGGAAAGGGTTGGCTATGTCAAGATTATCCGAGAGAATTGAAAATTTTAATAGAGCTTTTGAAATATATAAAGATGCTGTTACAGAATTTGATATCAACAAAATTTTAACTCATATGGCACTTGTACAGTCCTTTGAGGTTTGTTTTGAACTTGCTTGGAAGTGTTTAAAAGATTATATGACTGAACATGGAGTAATCGCAAATTACCCTAAAGAGGTTATAAAAGAGGCTTTTAATAAAGAAACATTAAAAAATGCTCAATTATGGATTGATATGCTAGAAGCACGCAACTCAACGTCACATGAGTACAATATGGACAAGATTAACAAGTTTTTATCAGATATGTGTTCTATCTATTTTGAAGAGCTTACCAGATTTCATGCCTGGCTAGGAGGTATTAATGAATAATGATTTTGGACTTCCGGAAAGGACTATGAAAGAGCTTCTGGATTATTTTAAATCCAAACCGGAAATTGAAAAAGTTGTAATTTACGGTTCTCGCGCAAAAGGGAATTATCGTACCGGCTCCGATATTGATTTTGCAATCTGGTCAGATAAAGAAAAGCTTTCAGGAATTGCCTTGGAGCTTGATGATTTGCCGACACCATATATGTTTGATGTAACAAACTACAAAACACTTGAACATGAAGGAATGAAAAACAGTATTGACAGAGACGGCAAAATATTCTATTTAAGAGAAACCTAAACTACTTATCACCAAGAATATTTTTATCTGCAATTTTTTCGCCTTTAATACAAGCGGAATAGTTTGACGTGAAGCTAACAAGTCATATTTACCCCTTTCAGGGTCTTACCAATGAATAAGTATAATCCCTTGCCGGTAAGATGCTGAAAGGGGTAAATAAAACTTGGCAATGATACGATAAACTACTCCGCATATTGAAAAAAGTTCAGCATGACATTTAATTTTTTAACTTCTTTTCAACTTTTCAACCCATTAAAACTTGTCCTCAACTTCTCAACTGCTAAACTTCTAAACTAAATATCTACCCCTAAAGTTTAATGAAAAGATGTGGTTTCAAGTTTATTATGATAAAGAATCCTCATCGCTCAAACTTTCCTCTCTTTGTTTTAAGAGAGGTTTCTTTATGCTATAAAATAGGTATGAATTACTCTAATTTATTTGATACTTTAAGGGGAATTTACACTTCATTTTCATATAACGATAAATACGGAAGAGCAAAAATTCCTTTCAGGTACTTTCTGGAGCTTACATACAGATGTAACCTCGTTTGCCCGTATTGTTACGTAGGGTGTGAAAGAAACAAAGAAGAGCTTACTTTAAATGAATGGAAGAGGGTTATTGACCAGCTTCCGTTTTATTCAATAGCAACTCTTGTCGGCGGCGAACCGCTTATCAGGAAGGATTTTATTGATATTCTTGCGTATACTTCAAAGAAAATTATGAATAAAGTCCACGTTGTGTCAAACGGAATTTTGATTAACGATGAAATTATCAGCGCCTTTATAAAATACAGACTTCTCTTGCTCTCGGTTTCACTTGACGGATATGGGAAAAATCACGATAAAAACAGAGGCAAAGAAGGTATTTTTGATAAAATTTTGAGTAATCTTGAGAATCTTAAATCAAAGAAAAAAAATCAGATGATAGATATAAAAACCATTGTGCTTGAAAATAATCTGGATGATTTACCGAAACTTTACAGGCTCTGCGAAAATATGGGGTTTGAATTTTTATCTATCTCTTTTTTAAGGAACAATAACTGGAAACAGAATTCTGTCTTGCAGGAAAGCTTTATTCCTGAATTTAATGAAAACTACCCTATTCAAAAATATTTTGATATGGAGCATTTTAAGGAAGTTTATAGAGAAATAGAAGGAATGAAGGGGAAAACTAAGCTTCGATTTTCTCCTAAGTTTGAATATTCATCTGACCCACTTGCGGCGATTGAGCAATTCTTTGATATTCCTGCGGACACGCCCGTATATGAGATATACAAACCCTGCACATATCCTTACAACAATATGATGATAAATCCGGAGGGGTATGTATATCCCTGTCTTTCGCAGAAAATCGGGAATGTAAAAGAAAAGAGCTTGAAGGAACTTTTTAATGCACCTCATTACTGTTGTTTTAGAAAGAATCTTAAAGCAAACGGCGGAACGTTCGGCGCATGCCAGATGTGCTGCGAGCTTGAAGTTAAATAGTTTCAAATAATATGAATGAGCGCTCATTCCTGCTATCTTTGTAATAAAATATAAATTATTAATTGCAAAATGGAGTAAAAATGAAAAAGGTATATATAGAAACTCTGGGCTGCCAGATGAATAAGTCTGATGCGGAAAGAATGTACGGAATGTTGGAACATTTGGATTATACTCAGACAGAAGAACCGCGAGAGGCTGATATGCTCGTTATAAACACCTGTTCTATCAGACAGCTTTCGGAAGATAAGGCGTACAGCCAAATAGGGGTCTGGGGTAAATGGAAGAAAAGTCGTCCGGATTTGAAGATTGTTTTTGCCGGATGTGTTGCACAACAGGCCGGCGAGAAATTATTCAGACGAGCACCTTATGTTGATTTAGTGCTTGGTACCCAGCGATTATATGAACTCCCTGAACTGGTCAAGAGGATTGAAAATGGCGAAAGGGTTGTTTCTGTAGAAGAGAAACCTTACAAAGAAAATAGTACGCAAATCAAACGCGTTAAGGGCGTAAATGCGTGGATTCCGATTATGGAGGGGTGCAATAATTTTTGTACGTACTGCATTGTTCCATATACTCGCGGAAGGGAGCGTTCAAGAGCTCCGGAGCTTATTATAAACGAGGTCAAAAAAGCTCTGGAAGAGGGTTTTAAGGAGATTACGCTTCTCGGGCAGAATGTGGATTCTTACGGGAAAGATTTGGAGCCTCATCAAAATTTATCTTGGCTTTTGAGGCAAATAAATTCGCTTGACGGAAAATTCAGAATAAGGTTTGTAACATCTTACCCGACTGATATTACTGAAGAGCTTATCAACACCGTAATAGAACTTGATAAAGTTTGCGAGTATTTCCATATTCCAATGCAATCGGGAGATGATTATATTCTAAAAAAAATGAACCGCAGGTATGATTATGCGACTTATAAGCAAATTTGCGACAATATTCGTTCACGGATTCCTGACGTAACTATTACAAGTGATTTTATTGCAGGATTTCCCGGCGAAACTGAAGAGCAGTTTCAAAATACTCTCAAGGCTATGAGCGAATTGGAGCTGGATTATTCAAATACGGCAGCGTATTCACCGCGAGAAAAAACTGTCGCCGCCAAATGGGTAGATTTGTATGTACCGGAAGATGTAAAAACAGAGCGTCTCGCAAGGTTAAATGAGCATAACCGCGCCTGCTGCCTTAAATCTAACCAAAAATATGTCGGCCGAGAGATGGAAGTTCTGGTTGAAAAATTTGAAGAGGATAAAAACATAATTACAGGCAGAACCAGAAATAACAAGATTGTTCATATTCCATGCGAAAAGGATTTGACAGGAGAATTTGTTAACGTTACTATAACTTCCGCACGAACCTGGTATTTGAGAGGCGAGATTATTAATTAATATATCAAGCCGGGATTATATTGTTGAGATTTCGGCTATTGCTTTATGTATATATATAGGGAGATCAGAGGCAAGAACGGAATATTCCGTTAATTCTTCCGATGCAATCTCTCCTGCTCTTGAATGCAGATAAACTCCAAGCTTTGCGGCCTCAAATAAGTCCATTCCCTGAGCGAGAAGCCCTGCTATAATTCCTGCCAAAACATCTCCGGAACCTGCTTTTGCAAGAGCAGAATTTCCATGCTGATTTACAAACAGTTTATCTTGAGAATAAATTATTGTTCTATGCGTTTTTAGAACCGCAACACAATTAAACTTGTCACCGAGTTTTTTTGCACTGCCTTCCAAATCCTCTAAAACAGCGTCCAGGCTAATTCCTAAAAGTCTTGCAGCTTCTAACGGATGAGGTGTTATTATGCTGTTTTGCGGCAGCTTAATATTATGTCTTGATAATATATTTAATCCGTCAGCATCAATTACTGCCGGTATGGTTTCTTTTTGTAACCGCTTTATTACATTCAAAAAAAGTCTGTCAGCCTTGCCGAGTCCGCATCCTATCAGTACAACAGAATAATTCTTAATATTTTTCAATCCCTCTTTTCTTGAAAGATAAACCGCTTCCGGAAGAAGAGCAGAGACCGCACGAATTATTTCTTTTTCGCTTGCAAGTGCAGCAAAACCGGCGCCGACTTTTAGCGGACTTATGGTTGAAAGATAGGCAGCGCCGATATAATTTTTAGAACCTGCAAAATTTAAAACTTTGCCGAAAGTTCCTTTATTAGAATTTTGTTCACGCTCTGGCATTTTATATTCTTGCATAATTCTTAAACCCTATTTGAGCAGTAATGTATATTACTTTCTAGTCGCCTGTTATACCTTCGTAGTCATTCTTATTTTTGAACTGGTCTAAATACTCCTCGCGCTCGCGTATCTTAATCATTGTCTCCATATCCATTTGATTAAGTTTGCGCTGGTATTCAAGTTTTTTTACTTCTTTATCAAAATTCTCTGCCTTTTTGGCTTCTTTTTCTTTGTCTTTATTAAGTTCTTTTTCCTGCTTAGCTTCAAACTCCGCTTCCGATGACGGCACAATATCGCCTTCTGCGAGCCTGTAGCCCACGATTGATACAGGGAAACTCGAGCCTGACAGAGATTCAAGCTTGGATAATTTACCTTCAACATCAATGCTCCAGGTGCCGAGGAATTTTGGAACTTCGCCTGTGTAGGCATAGGCGCACACAATAACCCGATTTTCGTTATTGGCGTCAAATCCCATCGGATAAATATCCCAGCGTTTTTCGTCAAAATCCACTCCGCCTGTGTTTGCCCAGTAGTTAACTATAGCTTCGCGGATTTCGGGAAGCTTTTTGGCCTCATTTTTCTCAAAATCATACACCCATAAATCCGTTTTCCAGATTCCGTCATGCCTGTGACCGACTTTTTCTTTTATCACAAGCTTGGTGTTATCGCTTGAAAAGTCAATCGGGGTAAGGGTTCTGAATATAAACTTGGTATCAATATCCTTATCTGTTGATATTAACGGTTCTTCTTCTTTGTTAACAATGTTTGCCCTCTTAACTCGCTCTGTATTTGAAAGTGAGGTATCAAGGTTTATTAAAAACAAATCGCAGCTTGTGCAATCGGATTGCGCGTAGTAGTAAACCGCAGGGTAAACAAGCTTTGTGTAATCTCCGGAGACGATTCCCTGCGCGTTAATCTGACGGTCAAAGTTTAATTTTCTCGGAAGGCTTAACTCGGGGCTGCCTACAGGGTCATTGTATTTTACAAGCTTAAACTTTCTCTGGGGAACGTAAACCATATTCTCATCTTTCGGCATCTCTGCTTTATCAAGAATATCTTCATTAATATCTTTTTTTGTTTTGGCTCTTGATTTTGCCTCATATTCTGCTACAGTCATGTAGCCCGATTCGGCCATTCTGCTCTTTTCGTACTTTTCTGTTTCACCGACTTTGTCAATTTCGTTTTTATATATGGCTTCGGCAACCGCCCTGTCCTGATGTTTGGTAACTGAGTATTTCATCTGGCTGAAATGAACTTTCATTGCCATAATCATTCCGGCAAATGCTTCCATCATGTTTAAACAAGCCCCTCTTTCATAGCTGTAACCGTTGCCTGAGTCCTTGATGTTACGCAAAGTTTTTGAAGAATGCTGTGAACATGCGCTTTGGCTGTCGCCCTTGTTATAACCAATCTGTCAGCAATTTGCGGATTGGAGAGCCCTTCTACCATAAGCTCCAGAACATCAAGTTCTCGCTCTGTAAGCCCGTAGTTATTTGCGCCCCTCTTAACTTGGGTTGTATTAACTTGAGATGCTGCAGAAGGTTTTTGCAGGTTAGAAAACACCATTTTTGCAATATTAGGGTCAATCCAGCCCACACCTTCATAAACCGATTTTATTGCAGAAATTGTCTGCTCCGGTGTTGCGCCTTTCATAATATAGCCGTCAGCGCCGGCCCTGAAGGATTCGAAAACATCATTTTCGCTGTCTCTTGATGTGAATATAAGTATTTTTACTGACGGATTAAATTCCTTAATCCTCTGTGTAGCTTCAATTCCGTCAACATTGGGAAGCCCTATGTCCATGAGGATTACGTCGGGCGAAAGTTCTCTTGCTTTCTTTATTCCGTCAAGACCGTCAGATGCTTCCGCTACAAGGTTAATACCTTCTGCTTTGTCCAAAAGCATTGATAATCCCATTCTGTAGAGTTCGTGGTCTTCTACCAGTAAAACATTAATCATACTACACCAAACTTTCTTCTTTTACAGTATCAGTAAGTAAAAATGAAAATTCACTGCCCTTATTGAGCGTACTTTCAAGCCAGATTTTCCCTCCGTGTGATTCTATTATCTGGCGCGAAAGATATAGCCCCAAACCTGTTCCTGTAGAGCGTTTCTTGCTTGTACCCTGAGAGAATCGTTGGAACATGTTCGGAATATCTTCCTGAGGAATACCGCTGCCGTTGTCCGAAACAGAGAAGATTAAATCGCGGCCTTCGTTTTTGATGGTAATAACGACTTTTCCGCTTTCCTGCGTGTAATTTATTGCATTTCCGCAGAGGTTGCAAATAACGCGTCTTATCTCGCTTCTGTCCGCATTTATTGTCATTGATTGGTCAGAACACTCAATAACAAATTCGATATTTTTCTTATCTGCAAGCGGTTTAAGCTCACTGTATACTTGCTCTGTCAGATTATAGATATTGAAATTCGTTTTTGCAAGCGTAAGTTTTTCCGCGTCATACTTGTAAACTTCCAAAAGCGCATTAACAAGTCCTAACAAATCCTCGTTACTCTTCTGCATAGTGGAAAGAAGAAGTTTCTGTTTCTCATCCAGCTCTCCGAGCGCACCGTCAAGGAAAAATTTAAGTGTTTGAATCGCGGCAAGAAGAGGGGTTCGCAAATCATGGGTAAGGGTTGCAATAAAATCGTCTCTGAGTTTGTCTGATTTCTTCTGCTCCGTAACATCACGGATTACGCCGACAAAACGTTTATATTCATCGTCAGGATTAATCCTTGCAAAACTTATCTCAACCGGAATAACAAGACTTCCCGGATGATTTTTTACATGAAAATCCCTCAATAGAAGTTCACTCTCATCAAGCTTATGAAGCTCTTTTGAGATAAATGTTTTGCCGCTGAATAAGAAATCGTCAATTGAAGAGTTTACAATTTTGCTGTTAACAAGCCCGATTAAGTTTTCGCAAGCAGGGTTAACCTGTTCGATAATTCCGTCCTCGTTTACTATAACAATTCCGTCAGCGCAGTAGTTGAATATTCCTTCAAGTTTTGCATTAGATTGTTTTAAATCAGCGGTTCTTTCCTCAACAAGCTGCTCAAGGTTGTGAGAATATTTTTCAAGTTCTTTTTTTGCAGCCTCAAGTTCGGAGATTTTTTTCCTCAACTCGCTCAAAAGATAACTTCTCTCAATCCCACTTTTTATATTAATCATTAAATCCGCATTATCCCACGGTTTTTCAATATATCTGTAAAGTCCGATTTCATTTATGGCGCGGATAGCGTTCTCTTTATCAGCGTAACCCGTGAGCAAAATTTTACTAACCTCGGGATACATTTTGTTAACTTCGCTCAAAAATTCCAAACCGTTCATCTGCGGCATTAAAAAGTCTGATATAACCAAATCAGGCGTATTACTTTTAAGAAACTCAACAGCCTCTTCGGGGTTATTGAAAAAATGCGCGTCAGAAAATCCCTCTACCTTGAGCAGAGTTTTAAACGCAGATGTTACTATTTTTTCGTCATCGACTACTACAATCTTCCCCATATCCCCATATTAACCCAAATAAGCTTATTAGACAAATTATTAATTTTTATAAATTTAAAACCGTTTAATTGTTTTCAAGCCAATTATTAATAATGTCAAGCTCTTGAGAATATTTGTCCTCAAGCTTAGGGTTAGAGTCAGCCATTTCAAGTATTTTATTCGCAGCAGCGCGTTTGCCCTCAGAATCTTTTGCTTTAATAAATTCATTGAAAGCTCTTCTTATATCAGCTTTTGAAGCTTGATTATTCGCATCATAAGTCTCTGTCATACAAGATTTTTTTGCTCTTGTAAGTCTGTTACCATCGGCCTTTTCCAAAACACTCATATCACTTGTAGCATTGATTCTGTCTCTTTCATCAAGAAGTTCGTCAATCTTGCTTATTATTTCATTTATTTCGTCCTGACGGGCTTCTTTTGCTTCTTCTGCCTGTTTAAGTGCTTCATTAAGCTTTCCACCTTCTGCAATACTTTCTTCAAGCTCAGCCTTTTTCGTCTTTGCTTCTTCAAACTGTGCTTTTTCAGCTGCAGTCATTTCTGCTTCCGGTTTTGCACCGATAGTTTTTATTGTTTCTTCATAACTTGCAATACTTGCTTTCGCATTTTCAATATTTGTTTTTGCGGAAGCTATATCTTCATCATATTCTGGTTCTACCTGATAACCGTAATAATTATCTTCTGTTGCTCCGGGTAGTTTATCCAACTGCTCATCAATTTGACTGTTTATATTTTTCAGCTCATTATTATAATCAACCTTAGGCTCTTTGCTTCCTACCGTTGATTGTAATGCCTGTAATCCTATGCTCATAATGCTGCTTGCAACTGAATACCCTGCAAGTTTTTCATACTCAATGTCACCATAACAATTAGTGAAGCTGCCGAATGATGTGCCTAATCCATAGAAATTCAATCCGGTGTAATTATTTGTTAAAAATGAACTATTTAGTAATTGGAAAGTCATTTTGGTGCCATCTTTCTATCTTAGTCTTACATATATATAAAGTATATAAATATATAACAATTTCAATTTTTGCGGCTTTTGTTACATTTCTTAATATACATGTCAGTATAAAATTTTTATTTGAAAACTCGTATTTTTAGTTTCAAAAAGTAGCCACCGAGCTTATAGACACGTTGGTGTGGGATAGTGTAAAAAATAAATATAAGTATTGGTGACAGATTAAAAAGGACAGGTAGCATTATTAATGGAAATGTTTACAGAACGGGAAAGGGATGTACTGTATTTGTTATTGTTAGGGCTTAATAATAGAGAAATATCGAGAAAACTTTTTATTTCTAATCATACAACTAAAGCGCATGTTGCTTCTATATATAAAAAACTTAATGTAGCCAACAGGGTTCAAGCCGCGATAAAAAGCGTTAAAATAGGAGCCGATGAATTTTTTAATTTAGAAGATTTTTATAAACTGTAAAAATATTTATAACTAAAAAAGAGAAATTTAAGTATAAAAATTTCTCTTTTTTTAGTTATTTTACTGATAATTTATTTATTGATAAAGCGGAGCAAGTTTCTTTTCTTGCTGCGGAATTACACCTTCTTCAATTGATTGATATACTCTGTAATCAATTACAGGGAAGCAGTTATCAATGCTTTCTATTTCTTTGAGTTTAGAATCATCAATACATCCTGATTCAATCATATCCGCGATAAAGCTGAATCTGTCAACATGTTCGTTGAATCTGTCTGTTGCATAATCTTTTGCCTGCCATGTTGTAATCAGGAATGGCCAGTCAGAACTTTGTAACAGCAAGTTTTCTCTTGCAAGCTGGTTCAGAGCTCTATGCAGAAGCTTGTTATCCGGAATATCAGGATATTTGTCCGCAATTGCACTCATACGTTTTTCGCAAGAGTGGATAATAGGCCACATCCATTCTGTAAGATGGTTCATCCATACATAGAAATGACCGCCTTGTCCCCAAGAACTTTCAGGAATTTGAATAGCTTCTTTCGGCGGATATTTAGTAATATATTCGCCGGCAGTAAGTCTTTCGACTTCCGGAAGATAGTCGTGGAATTTTTTGATAACCTGTTTGATAAATTCAACACCTTCAAACCACCAGTGTCCGAAGAGTTCTGTATCAAAAGATACCATTACAAGACCTTCTTTTCCTGTACCTAATTTATAATCGTTAAGAAGGTGATAAATCAATGTTGTATAGTGGTCTGAGTTTTCATTAACCTTATTCATTGCAAGCACCGGGTCATAAAGCATTTTGTCGCCCAAATCCGTAGTAGGAGATGTTATTCTCCAATAGTGCATGCCTGATTTATCATCTTTTTTGTGGAATTCTCTAAAGCATCCGTCTCCCGGGTATCCGTCAGCCGCAGACCAAACCTGATATCCGGCTCTGTCGTTACGTCCCATAACTGCAACTTGAGCATCAGGAAGCCAGTATGCTGAATATGTATCATATCCTGTTGCCGGTCTGTCCGGAAGCGGAATATATTCAATATTTCCGTACATGCCGATTACACGTCTGTTACCGATAGAATTTCCGCCTTCGATTACGTGAGATTCAGTAAAGAAGTATTGGATATCATTATTTTGAAGAGTAACTTCAATAGCTGGTCTCCAGTGCTTTTTGCCGTCTTTACCTACATATTCGTATCCTTGACGGTAAGCGCATTCCGGAAGCCATGCTCCCATTGCTTTTTTACCGAATAATCTTTTTGTTGTATCCTGACCTACTTTGAATTGAGCGTTCAGGTTGCTGTCTGTTGCAAGCAGCGGTGAAAAACCGTGGGTTGCGCCTGAGGTTGTAATTTCAATACAACCCAAGTCCTGATATTTTTTGAAATATTTAATCAGGTTTTTTTCGTATTTATTAACAAAATCATTTCTTAGTTTATTCCACCAATCGAAATAATATTTTGCCAAGTATTTTAAATGTTGAGAATGAGCAACTTTAGGATCTGGGTATCTTTCCAAATCTTTTGATACAGATGCGATTCTTGAGTCTATATACTCAACAAACCCGTTTTGCAAATGTTCGTCATTGAGCTGCTCTGCAAGAATTGGAGTAATGCCTACTGTCAATTTTGCCTTAATGCCTTCATCATATAATTCTGAAATAGCGTTGAGCAGAGGTACATAGGTTTCAGCCATACATTCATAGAGGTTTTCCTCTCCGAACGGCCACATACCTGCCATTCTATAATACGGCAGATGGCTGTGTAACATAAATACGAATTGTCCTACTGACATTTTTGCCTCCAATCATCTTCTCATTTATTTTTGTATTTTGAATATATATTTTTACATTATTATTTATAACACAATTTTATCAAAAAATTAACTCTTTAGGATTAATTATGAGGAATAATGTTACATTTGTTAACTATATTTCAGCACTGAAACTCCCTCTAATTCAGTTATATAAGGATTATATCTAACCTATTGTAAACATATAATTATTATTTTTAGAGCAGGTTG
This sequence comes from Candidatus Gastranaerophilales bacterium, assembly GCA_944324435.1. Taxonomy (GTDB): domain Bacteria; phylum Cyanobacteriota; class Vampirovibrionia; order Gastranaerophilales; family Gastranaerophilaceae; genus CAG-196. The sequence goes on along the minus strand of CALUWH010000034.1, from coordinate 2,937 downwards.
CGCAAAAATCTGTTTCGGCACTAACTGTTTTTGAAAAATCCTTGAAAGAACTCCCTGATCTTCCGCGATAATCGTTTGCAAGAAACGGGCAGGAATATACTCCGTTTTGAGATAGGGTGCGGCCATACATGCAATCTGTTTTTTTAGATGGCATGGAAAGATTTTTATCGTCAAAAGATGGATGCGATACTGTTATCTGAACATCTGTGTTATATATTTCCTGTTCTTTAAAAATTTTGTTAAACGATTCCATTATTTCTTTTTCGCTAAGATTATAACAATTTTGTATTGATAAAACTGTTGTAAAATTATATCTGCTTAAATTTTTAAGGGCATAAATTGTTTGTCTGTAATTTCCTCTGTAGCGCATCTTGTCGCTTTCTATTTCATTATAGTGCGTAAGCGAAAGTTTAAAAAATATTTGTGTGGAACCTTCATCTTCAACTTTTTTCAGAAATCTGATTTTTTTTTCATTTAAAAAACTTGCATTTGTACAAATACATACATTACATCTTTTTAAACATAATCTTAAAATTGTATTGAAATCCGGATGTGTCATAGGCTCTGCTCCGGTAAGATAAATGCAGTACAAATTTTCATATTTTGTATCGTCTAAGGCCTCTTTAATTTTATCAACTGCGATAAAATCTTTTATATTTTTACTCATAGGAAAATCAATGTAACAGCTCGGGCAGCGCTGGTTACAATTTTTTGCAGTTAGCTCTATAAAAATATTATTTAATTCCTCCAATTTATAAACAGGAGCGGCATAAATACTGTTGCTCATAAATCCTCCTTAATTATTTTGACTAAATCATGTTATTTCAATAAAACTTCAAATAGAATTATCTCAATGGGCGGTAAATTAATAACCGTCAGGGTAATTTATTGTTTGGATTTTTATTTTCTCATTTGTGTTATAATAAAAAATATTAAAGGGAAGAAGGTAAAAAGATGAGTTTAGATGTATATTTAGGTATCGACGTTGGTTCTGTTACTACAAAATTGGCATTGGTTGATGAAAAGGGGAAATACGTAGATTCTTATATGTTAAAAACTGCAGGTAAACCTGTAGATGCGGTTCAAGAAGGCTTGAAACATATTATATCTCAGGCTCTTTGCGATTATAACGTGCAGGGAGTTGGTACAACAGGTTCAGGAAGAAACCTTGCAGGAGCTCTTGTTGGTGCGGATGTTGTTAAAAACGAAATTACCGCTCACGCAGTTGCTGCCAGTACGAATATCCCGGGCGTTCAAACCATTCTTGAAATCGGTGGACAGGATAGTAAAATAATTATTTTAAGAGACGGCATTGTAACGGATTTTGCGATGAACACTGTTTGTGCGGCTGGAACAGGAAGCTTTCTTGATCATCAGGCACAGAGATTGAATGTTCCTATAGAAAAATTCGGCGAAACTGCGCTTAGGTCTGAAAATCCTGCGCGTATTGCAGGAAGATGCGGTGTGTTTGCAGAAAGTGACTTGATTCACAAACAGCAGCTCGGATATCCGGTAGAAGATTTATTATACGGTCTTTGTCAGGCGCTTGTAAGAAACTATCTGAGCAATCTTGCGCTTGGAAAAGAACTTCTTCCTACAGTCTCTTTCCAGGGCGGTGTTGCTACAAACTCCGGCATGGTAAAAGCTTTTGAAGAGGCGTTAAATACAAAAATTGTTGTTCCTGAAAATCACCAGACAATGGGTGCCATAGGAGCGGCGCTTTTGGCTATGGAAAATCATCAGTACACAGAAATCCCAACCAAATTTAAGGGGTGGGAAGTCGGAGATATGAACTTCCAATCTGTAACGTGCCAGTGTACGGGATGTTCTAATAACTGTGAGGTTATTACTATATTAGAAGGAGCTGAACCTATAGGGCATGTTGAAAAAATTGGCGATATCAAAGGTAATATAATAGCAAGATGGGGCGGTACCTGCGGAAGATGGGATATCGGCTGATTGTAACCTGGAAGCTTGCAGACTGAGGTAAGTTTTAGTGGGTTGATAAGTTGAACAGTTGAAAAGTAGTTTTAGGGTTTAGAGGTTGAGTAGTTTATAAGTTTAGGAGAAGTTATAAAGGGTTGATAAGTTGAACAGTTGAACAGTTGAAGGGTAGTTTTATGGTTTAGGAGTTGAGGAGTTTAGAAGAAGTTATGGGGGTTGAGAAGTTGAATAGTTGAACAGTTGAAGAGTAGTTTTATGGTTTAGGAGTTGAGGAGTTTAGAAGAAGTTAAAAATCTATTCACTATTCACCAATCACTATTTACTCTTGCTAACCTGATCACTTGATCACTTGATCACTTGTTCACCTGCTAACTTGTTCACTTAAAAAACGTTCCCTTCACCCTTCACGCAAAAATCTATTCACTCCTCACCAATCACTATTCACTCTTGCTAACTTGATTACGCGGTCCCTTAGTCACCAAATTTCACGACTCGATATGTTACATTGAATGTAACATACTACATATTGTGTTACATAAGAGCGCCTCGACATCCATGATACCATATATCACTGGGTTTGTGAAGAGGCGCTCTTTTTGAAAAAACGAAAAATTTACTCATTTTTGTCCAAATTTTACAAAAAATTCGTTTTCTGAAACTCTTGTAATGTTTACCTCTCGGCCCAGCCCAAGCGTACAAGCCTGCAGCAGAAATTCTTAGGCGGACGTGGAATTTTAAAACCGGCTTGTCGTCTCACCTAGAAGCCGGCCCAATGTCTACGTGCGTAGCACATGTAACACAAAATGTATTGTGTTACATTAACGCCAAATATATAAGACAAAAAGAGAGGAATAGTTTGATGAGAAAACGAGGGTTCACTTTAGCAGAGCTATTAATAGTTCTCGGAATAGCAGGTGTTGTTGCCGCTGTAATACTCCCTGCAATAAACGGATTAATGCCTGACAAAACTAAAATTAATTATCTAAAAGTATA
>CALUWH010000033.1 GCA_944324435.1 Candidatus Gastranaerophilales bacterium | reverse complement strand
CGGCTGAACCTTTGGAAGAAGTTCAGGAAACGACGCCTGTTGATTATTCAATGACACTTGAAGACGGCGACAATACGACGGCTGAACCTTTCGAAGAAGTTCAGGAAACGATAGATGCGAGCCTGGCTCCTGAGATTGAAGAAAGCGGCATGGAAACAATTTCGGAAACTGGTGAATACTCTGTTAATAACGCTGATGAGCAAACAGAACTTGATGATAACGAGGAACAGTATCTTGTTGAAGATATCTCGACACAAGATGATTTACTGCTTGCTGACGGGTTTGAGAATATTGACAATGAACTGCTTCCGGAATTTGATGATACGCTGAGTCTTGACCTGGATGAACCTGTTGTTCTAGAGGAGTTGGAAAGTTCGGGGCTAAATGAAGTCTCTGATTTAACAGAAGAAGGCAGTGATTCCGGTAACTCAGGTTATACTCCGACAGATTACTCAAAGTTTAACATCGGGCTTGAAGATGAAGAAGATGATATTTATGATGCAAATGAAATTTCAGACGAGCTTGCCAAACTGTCAGGCAAGCGTCCGGAATTAAATATCTCACAGGTTTATAATTTAAAGTATAAGGAAAAACAATCTGTTCCTCAAATAGCCAATCAACTTGAGATGGCAGAGAATGATGTAATAGAAGCTCTGTGTGAAATTGTTGCATTAGTATAAAAGGATAGGCTTTATGCAATGTCCCAAATGTAAAAAAGAGATTGAAGAAAATTCTTTGAAGTGCAAATTTTGTAACACAAAAATTGCATCAATTTGTAAAGATTGTGGGACATATAACCTTCTTACAGCAACAGAGTGTTCATACTGTCATCGTGTACTTTTAAAAATTTGCCCGGAATGCGGAGCTGCGAATATTCCGGACGCAAAATCCTGCAGGAAATGCGGATTTGAGTTTGTAAAACCCCAGCAGAAATTTAACCCAAAGCCGGAATACTCGGCAGAAAAAAATTCACAACAAAAAGTTAAAGCATGTCTTTTGGATGCAATCAAAGATTGTTCTGCTAAAATCATTTCAATCAGTGGCGACAGCGGCTGCGGCAAAAATCTTGTTCTAAGAAGTACAGTCAGTGAGCTTAAAAATGCTAAGTTAATATGGCTTGCAGGAACATGTACACAAGTAACCCAGCTTTCTCCTTTTGGATATTTTCAAGATTTGCTGCTGACATTCTTTAATATTAACAACTTTTGTCCGGATACTTTACAGCTAAAGAAGAACTCTATTAAATTTTTTAAACAGGATTTTCCTGCACTATCGAACAAGGAAATCCTGGACTTGCTGAATTTTCTATATCCCGAAAGCCTCGATAAGTATGAAAATATCTATTTTAATAAAGCAAAAATGTTTATAATAATGAAGAAAATCCTTCTCACAATTATTGATAAAATGAAGGTAATCTTTATTATAGATAATTTTGAATATATTGATGGAATGTCTTTTGATTTTCTTAAAGAGCTGTTGAATGAGGAGCTTGTGCTTGAGAAATGCAAATTTATTCTGATGTATAAGACCCCCAAACCTGCTATGGGATATATTTCAACAGCAAAACTCACAGATGAAAACTATGTAGATCTGACGGTGGCTAATTTTACCCAGACACAGGTCGAGACACTAATAAGCCAGTATACTGGAATTTCCGCAGGAAAAGACTTTATAAACCAAGCTTACAAAATATCAGCAGGTAATCCCTCAGTTGTAGAACAGATGGTTATGCTCTATAAAGATACAAAACGCAATGGTTTAAAATATGTAACTCACGACTCTTTAGAATCTATTATGGATGCGCGGCTTCAGCTCCTAAGACAGGAAGACTTTGCATCTTATCGTATGCTTGCCGCACTTTCTGTTCTCGGAACAAAGTTTTATCCTGCTATGTTGGAGCATTTTGACAACAATGGAGCTCAAGAGTTTGAAAGGATTATTGAAACTCTTGTTCAGCTGGGATATATTACGCAAATAAATAATCTTTCTTTTGAATTTAAGACGAGCGATATATGGAAATCGGTTGTTGCAATTGTCAAAAATGATGATTGTTTTGAAGAAATTTTGAACATCTTATATGAGACTTTGAGTATTTATAAACAGTCATCTATTGCGCTTTTAGGCTATATCGTACAGAAGCTAAAAGATGATAATCAAGCTTTCGAGATTTGGACGGTTTTGATGAAACAAGCCGCTTATGTGGGTGATATAGGATTGTATATTATTGCCCAGAAGCAGTCTCTCAAACTGATTGAATCCAAGACGAGCCCGTATTACCAAAAAATTAAGAAAAATATATATACACGGGTTGGGAAACTTTTGGAGCCAATAAATCATGAAGAAGCTTTTGAATATTTACAGCATGCGGTAATGATGCTTGAGGATACTGAAGATTGCGAACATATTGAGCTTTTAGGTTATTTAGCTTCGTGTTCCATGAAGAGCGGAAATTACTGGGGTGCAATTGAATGTGCGGACAGTGTTCTGAACAAGCTTCCTGACGATATGGAACTGGAAAGGACATTGATAAAATCCAGACAGGTTCGGCCAATGCTCAGATTAGGGAACTACGGGCAGGTTATTAATCTGGTGGATACTGAAGTTCTTCCAGTTTTGGAAAAATATTTGTCAAAAGGGAGAAGCAGTCATATAGCAACCCAGTCTGAACTTTATGAAATATGGCTGGAAGTGTACTTCGATTTTGCAGAAGCCTTGACTTTTCAGGGCGATAGCAGAATGTTTGATGTTATTAAGCTTATATTTGATGTTATTGAGAGAAATCAAACAACCGGCACTATTGTATTATGCAAAGCCCATTTGGCGCTCGCTCTTGCGAATACTATTAAAGGGGATACAAGAACTTCTTGCAAAATTCTTGATGATATTCTGCGTGAATACTCGCTGGATAATATGGACAGCTATATAGTTTCAAGATGGAATTTTATAGATATTGTTAATAAATTTCTTGAAAAAGATTATGACAGCCTATATACAGAATTGTTTAATGTTGTTGCTTATGCAAACAATGTCAATGACAGTTTTACTAAAAATATGCTAAAAACGCTTCTTGCCAAAATGCTGAAAGATAAAAACGAAACTAAAAAAGCCTTAGGTATTTTGGAAGAACAGGTTGCCTATTTTGCAAAAGAAAAGGTTGCAACCGGAGTTCTTTTGTCTTGGTATTTAATTGCAGAAATAAAACTTATAACAAGCGGAACTCAGTTTGCGCTTGATATAGCAACGAAGGCTCTTGATATAGCCCAGGGGCCAAATATAAATAACTATTATTTCATAGCTCTGTTTAACCGGCTGATATGTGAGATATATATGGCAAAACAAGATTTTGACTCTGCAAAAGTATATCTGGAGAAGTCAATATTCATTGCCAAACAGTTTGAACTCCAATATATTCTCGTTAATGATTACATTGTATATGCCAAGTTCTTTCAAGAGCTCGCACTGCCAAAATCGACCTTGCGAATAAATTATATAAAACAGTCGCTCAAGATGTTCCAGCTTGCTAAAAATATAAACATTGTATCGGAAAATCCTTATCTCCAAAGAAAACTAAAAGAAGAGGTCTCAATTTTAACATCTTTTTGTAAGTTAAACGGAATTATTCTTAAAAAAGGTGCTAAGTAGTATAATCATCCGGATTTCCGGAATAATCAGCGATAACTCCGGCGTGTTCGTTCTCTTGTTCAGGAAGTGATTCGTAATTTTTTTGTGATTCCTTATAAGCCAAGGCACGCTTATTCAATTCATCCATAGCCATAGGGCCTGTTAAGACTTCTATGACTTCACCATTCTTATCGTAAACTTTAAGCCGGGGAATTTCAACGCCTGTAGGAGTTTTGAAACCCATCAGAGATATCTTTCCATAGTCCCCGAACCCGTCTTTTATTGCGTAATAGATTTCTTTTAAATCAGCATTATCAAGACAGGCAAGAGCAACATTATTGCTAGTCTCTCTCTGAACCCAGTCCTGAACGGTCTGTGTTTCTTCCATTAATTCCAGAAGCTGTTCTTTTGAAGCACGGATTCTTCTGAAAAGCGGATCTCCGCCTCTTCCGACAGCCGTAGGGCCGTTTTCTCTCGGAGCGTGTATTCTGTAATTGGCTTCATCAATAACTTTTCCGCCTCCCTGCGAGTTATTCTGAATTGCCCCTTCCTGATTAGTTCCGCTTTTTTCGACTCTGAATTCTTCTGACATAATATTACTCCTTACTAATTTGTTTTACGGCACAATAAATATTAAACTTTAATGTTTTTAGGCTAAACTTTACAAATATTTACAAAAAAGGTATTATTTTATTATGCTTCCGAAAGAATACAGACTAAAAAAAAGAAGTGCATTTAAAGCTACATATAAAACAGGAAAAACCTTTCATAAAGATGGAATAACAGTGTTTTGCGGCAGAGAAAAGACCGCTGATATTCCGACAAAAATCGGCTTTGTCGTAAGCAAAAAAATTCACAAACGAGCAGTAAAAAGAAATCGTATCCGCAGACTTATGAGAGAAAGCTGCCGGCTTTATATAAAAAAACAAGGGCTTTCAACAAAATATATGTCATTAATCTTTGTTGCCTCAACCAGGCTTTTGGGCAAAGATTTTCATTATATAGATAATGCCGTAAAACAGCTCATGGAGCGTATATGATAGACGGTATAATAACTCCTAAGATAAGGGATATAGATTACCTTGCACCGTCTGCGCCTTATCCTGCAACTCCCTCCGGCATAACAGTGCATCAAAAAACAATATATAGATATGCGGTACCTACAGATGAACAGCCCGTTTTGATTATTGTAGACTATATTCCGGACTATAACGGCAACTTTATAAAACCGGGACACTATACTCTCGCCCTTTCCACAGATAAAGAATTTCTTTATCTGATTGAATCACGAGAGCTAATTGCCGTTATTCCTGTCTTTAAGATTGCAGAAAATGAAAAAGAACTCAAAAAATATTATAAAAGTAAAAAAGAGCTCACTTCCGACGAAAAAAGCGAACTCAGAAAAAAGAAGCGAAAAGAAAAATTTCAGAGAATAATTGACGCGAAATATGCCAAGACAGGTGCGACACCGCCGCAAGAATACGAACACATGGAGGCTTCAATAGAGTATATAAAAGAAGGTGGATATTATCTTATAATGTATGAAAAAGGTTTTATTCGAGCCTGGGGGGCAATAAAAGTAAAGGCTGATTAATGGTGCAATATTTAGCATTGCAGAAAGAGTTAGAGGGGGGATGTATTTAGTTAGTTGGTAGAAGCTACAGTCTTGGCGTCCTGCGGAAGGAGTGGGGGGGGGGATAAGTTGAGGAGTTGAGGGGAAGTTATGAAGGTTGAATAGTTGAATAGTAGTTAAAAATTAAAATGTCATGCTGAACTTGTTTCAGCATCTTGCCAACTTGGCGTTATACTTGATTTCTGGTAAGTTCCGTAGGATGCGGTAAATCAAAGATTACCAAAACCTACGAACTTTTTAAATTATTTGCGAGCGTGCGGCGAAGCCGCTATAGCGAGCACAAGAGTGCAGGCTTGCCTGCTACAGCCATTTAATCCAACACCCAAAGGGCGTAGAAAACATTTGCGGATTTTCTCTTTCTTTTCGTTCTTTTCTTTCTCTTTTTATTCGCAAGAAAAGAGAAAGAAAAGAACATGTTAAGTTCCGTAGGATTTACTATAATGAAAATGTTTCGGTAATCAGAGATTACCAAAACCTACGGGATTATGGTTTAGAAGTTTAGAAGAAGTAGAACAGTAGGTCGGGCAATGCCTGACTAAAACTCTAATTGTTCGGTTTATAAGTTGAGAAGTTGATAAGTTGAAAAGTTGAGGCGAAGTTAAAAATCTATTCACTATTCACCAATCACTATTCACTCTTGCTAACTTGTTCACCTGATCACTTGATCACTTGATCACCTTTCACTATTCTCCATTCACTAAAAACACTTGATCATCTGGTCACCTGATCACTTGGTCACTTGATACACTCTTCACGCTTTGGTTGAAATACTGTTTGTAACAATTTTGTAACAAAGTGTCAATTTTAAACAGAAAAAAATTTTTATAGATACATACACTAAACAACCAAGGGGAAAAAGAGAAGAGAATTTTCTAAAACAAAAATAGGATCAATTATTAAATTTTGTAACGATTTATCCAAAAACGCTAAAGTTTTCAAAAAAAATGTCGTTAACCATAACAAAGTAGGATTGTATTTTTGTTTTTAGAAAAAAAGAAAGGAGTTAAACTCAAATGAACAATCAAGTAAGTTTTAGAGAAGTCCAAGTGTATGCACAAAAGCATAATATTGACTTCAACACGGCAGCAAAGGAGCTGGGGCTGACAGAGGCACAGGCTCGGGAGCTGGCATCGGGAATGACCGGTGATGCAAACTGGGGAAAGGTAATGGATGAAGTTACCTTTAATCCTGAAAAAGCCGACGAATACAAGGCCGCAGCAGAAAGAATGGCGGAGGCTGAAAAAAAGCCGGCAGAGACACTGAACCAGAGCAGAATACATACTTACTCGCAGATGCAAAACAAGACTATAACGAACAACGGGCAAAACACAAAGAACGTGCCGATAAATACGGCAGGCAATTCTGGGATGCTGTCGGAGATGGTGATGTCGGTGGTGCAGCAAGAGCCTTGGGCAGAGTTGCAGAGAGCAGGTACGATTATGACAATGTCAAAGACCCGACAGTACAGGAAGCCGGCGCCTTTTCAAAAATAGCAAAATTCTTTGGAATTGCTGCCGGAGTTATAACGACACTGACAAACTGTATTGGTGTTGATAATACACAGGAAGCAAAAATTCCAATATCAAATGATTTCTCCAGTCTAGAGGATGCAATTGAAGCCTTGCGGCAGGAACAAGAAATTACAAATCTAACTCTTTCGAAGATTCTTGAGCGAGAAATTGCTAATGGGAAAACGGCAGAACAAATTCTTGCATTAGTCGGTGACAATAAAGGTATTCTAAAAGCTCTAGTTGACTCAATGACATTGACTAATCAACTATTAGGGGATATTGGTAAAGATATTAATCAAGGATTTTCTGATTCTGCCGAAGCTGATAAAGAAATTCTTAAAGTTTTGGTCGAGCTCAAGAATGGTGTGGCGGTACTGACAAAGATTGCTGCGGATACAAATGCTAAAATTCCGGATGACTTAAAAGGAGATATTACTGCCATAAGAGATGCTATCCAGAACGGCAACAAGACACTTTCTGAAGTCATGACAATAGTTAATTCTCTGGCTGCAAAACTTGATGAATTGTTAGGTGAATTTAAAGTTGCCGGAAAAACTCAGGAAGAAATTAAGACAATTCTTGAACAAATTCAAAGTTCACAGCTTGAAGGTCACGAAAAATTGGCACTTATGATCGATCTGTTAAAATCCATAGATTTTACTACAACAGAAATTAATAACAAACTGGATGAAATTAAAGATACAATCAAAGACTTTAATGATAAATTCCAGAATGATACAACAATCTCTGATGCCTTGAATAAGCTTCTGGCACTGGTTGAATCAAATAATGATAAGGCCGATGTAACTAACCAATTGTTAGAAAAATTACTCGCAATCTACAACGGCAATACAGGTACGATAACCAAAGATGATATCGCAGCAATCATTAACGCAATCGCAGCAAACAGCGATAAGATTGAGGCTAGCAATGAGCTGTTGGCAAGCATACAATCTCAAAATAAAGAATTCCAGGCTGCAGTGCTTGAACAACTCAAAAACCTCGGTGATATCTCTCTTGACATTCTGAATAAAGCCGTAGAACTTGCTAACGGTAATACGGAAAGATTCAATCAGTTGATGACAATGCTTGCCAAAATGCAGGATCAGGATGAAAAATACCAGAACGCAGTCCTAGAAGCCGTTAAAAATCTCGGTGATACCTTCCTCGCTAAATTCGATAAGCTTATTGCGGCTGCAGGTGATAATACCGCTGACTTGAAGAGAATTGCCGACTTGCTCGTAACTATCAATGACAACATTTCAAAATACGGCGAGGAAGGCAAAGAGCTTGGCAACAAGATTCTGGAAGCTATTGAAAAATACGGAACCTCAATTACTGCTCAATTGACTCAAATCTTGAACGTTGCTAATAAAGATAACGAAAACGGCGAATATATCAGAGACTTGCTGAACAAAGTCCTGACTAATATGGATGCCAATACGCAAGCTATCATTGAAGCAATGAGCAATATTAAAGTCGATGGAGGCGGAAACGTAGATCTGTCAGGTCTTGAATTAATGATGAAAGAATTGCTGGATCTCGTAAAATCAGGTAATGATGTCCTGACAAGTATCGACGGTAAAATGGATGTTATCACACTTACCATTGAAAGAGCCAAAGACGAAATCCTTGCCAAAATGGACAGCAACGATGCAAACGCTCAGGCAATACTTGCAAAACTCGACGAATTTATGGCACTATCAAGCTCTAACAGTGAGGCAATACTGAATAAAATGGATACAATCATTAACATCCTTAACAAAATCCCGGATTACAAATACGATGACACTGCATTGATGGCAAAACTGGACGATATCCTCGGAGCTATCAAAGACCACAGTATCACAGTTGATATAACCGGTAAGGTTGAATGTAACTGCAACTGCGGCGGAAACCACGAAGGTATCATCGGTGATCTGGAAGATATCTTAGGATAAATATAAGAACATACCCCAATCTCAGTGACGGCGGAAAGTTAAAACTTTCCGCCGTCACCTTTTATAAATCTTCCTAACTTATGCGAGAATGAGAAAAGGTTTGATTTTAATGGATTAAGTTAAAAGTTTTTGTGAATGCTGATTAAATTTTTAACTTTGCAATTAGACCATTAACTACTCTGCATATTAAAAAAGTTCAGCATGACATTTAAACCACTTTAAAATTTTTACACTTTCCACTTTTCAACACAATAATTTCTTTTCTATTCATCAACCATCTTCATAGGTTACAATTGCGCCTTGAATTCACACCGGATACTATTTGTAAATTTTTGTAAAAATTTGACAACATGAAGTACCATAAATTGTAAATTTATAGTAGCATGCCATGTATCAACTATCCCCAAATCTCCTCCCAAAATTATTAGAGAAATACTTATACTGACTCAAAATGAGTCAGTTTTTATTTAGTATTGTCTCTTTTCCGGAAAAGATAAAAAAAATCTAGCTCAAAAGTTCCGTTAGGATAGTTGCATTCTTCTCCGCCTGCAGATTGTTGGAGATTTTATTCCGCTTAATATAAACCCGAAGAGCTTCTCTGATTAACTCACTTCGAGTACGCTGCTCAGAGCTGGCTATGCTGTCTACTCTGCTTAGAAAATCATTTGACATTGAAATCAATACTCTTGCCATAGTCCCTCCATATCATCACTATTATATCATATAAATAATTTATTACAAGAGTATATCAGCAATATATTAAAATAAGTAAACAAAAAAAATCAAGAACTAAAAATTTTTAGTTCTTGATTTTTAACCTTATCTTGTAGAAGTTTCTTCCATTGGAGCTCCTATCCTGTGAACCCGGATAAAATTCGTTCGTCCCGTTATAAGCTTTGGAATAGAACCAATAATGATGATGCGTTCTCCCTTCTTGAAGTTTGTATTTTCAAGAATATAATCATCAATTTTTCCGAGTAAATCTGCATCCAAAACTGTATCCCATTCTTTGTGGTCAGCAAAAATGTCCCAGTACAAGCATAATCTTCTGCAAGTTGACTCAAGATCTGAAATTGCAATAATAGGTACACTCGGTCTTAATTTCGATAGAAGTCTTGGAGTGTAGCCGCTGTGAGTGAAGGCCATAATTGCTTTTGCCTGTAAATCTTCCGCCATCTTGACTGCAGCATTTGATATTGCCTGAGGCGAAAGCTCATATTCATTGCTGATTTCTAAATCAAGATTTGAAAGACAGAAGTTGCAATCTTCGACATTTGAGGCAATCTTTTTCATCATTTTAACGGCTTCAACAGGATATTTGCCCATAGCTGTTTCACCTGAAAGCATAATAGCATCTGTTCCGTCAAAAATAGCATTAGCGACGTCACTTGCTTCTGCTCTGGTCGGAATAGGTTCTTCTATCATTGATTCCAGCATTTGAGTTGCAACGATGCAAGCCTTTCTGTATCTTATTGCCTGATCTACTATGTATTTTTGTACTATCGGCACTTCCTCCGGTGACATTTCTATACCAAGGTCTCCTCTTGCAACCATAATTCCGTCTGAAACCTTTATTATTTCTTCAAGCTTTTCTACTGCTTGTGGCTTTTCTATTTTGGCTATAACGGGAATTCTGCCGCCGTAATCTTTGATATACTTTTTGGCTAGCTCTATGTCTTTTGCTTCACGTACGAATGAAAGCGCTATGTAATCGGCTTCATATTCAACTGCAAATCTGATATATTCGACATCGCGTTCTGTTACGGCCGCTAAGCTTGCTGTTGTTCCGGGAAGGTTAATTCCCTTTCTCGGACGAATCAAGTCTCCATAAAGCACTTTTGTTCGTACTCTACCATCCTTGACCTCCAAAACCTCCAGTCCAATCTTACCGTCATCAAGGAGAACCTTGTCACCGGGTTTTACGTCTTCTGCTATCCCCTCATAATCAACAGGAATGATTTCGGGATTTGTCGTTACATCCGTTGCCTCAAGAACAATTTCCTCTCCCTGTTTAATTGGTACAGGGGCCGATATGTTACCGACTCTGATTTTAGGGCCTTGCAGGTCTATAAGAATAGGAATATAACGTCCTGTTTCTTTTGATATTTTTCTTATATTTAAGATGTTCTCTGCATGTCCTTCCTCTGTACCGTGGGAAGTATTAAGCCTGAACATCGTGGCGCCGGCTTCTACAAGCTGTTTTATCATCTCATAGCTGGATGTGGCAGGGCCAAGGGTTGCGACAATCTTTGTCTTTACACGTTTAAATTTCTTTTCCATTTTTATTTCCTCTAGTGTACTCTTCTTGTATACATATTTATTATAATCTAAACAAATCTTTAAAGCATGAATTTAAATTTAAGTAAGAAAAGTCAATGCAAAAAGGCCCCCGTTCGAAAAAACAGAAGCCTTTTATTAGGATTTACTTAGCAACTTTTTCTATTACGAATTTTGTAATCCGCGTTTGAATTCTTCCGGACGGCTTGAACGAGCAAGCGCATCTTCAAGAGTGATTTTCTTTCTCATATACAAATCTCTCAAGGACATTTCAAGAGTTTGCATACCAAAGCCCGAGTTTGTTTGCATTGTTGAGTAAATTTGAGCGGCTTTAGCCTCACGAATCAAGTTTGCTATAGCAGGAATAACCAGCATAACCTCCTGTGCCATAACACGACCTTGTTTAGTACCATCAGCCTGCAGTAGAGGAAGCAAGGTCTGTGAAAATACAGCAACTAATGAGTTAGATAACTGTACACGAACCTGCTGCTGCTGACCTTCCGGAAATACGTCTATAATACGGTCAATTGTTTGGGAAGCTGATGAAGTGTGCAAAGTCCCAAATACCAAGTGACCTGTTTCAGCAGCTGTCAAGGCTAATCTTATCGTATCCAAGTCACGCATCTCACCTACCAGTATGATATCAGGGTCTTCACGAAGTGCTGATTTAAGTGCGTTTGCAAAACTTCTTGTATCCTGACCGAGCTCTCTCTGGTGAATAATTGAACGTTTTGAAGGGTGAATAAATTCAATAGGGTCTTCAATCGTCAATATATGTTCAGAGCGTGTTTCATTGATATAGTTAATCATTGCAGCAAGTGTAGTTGATTTACCTGAACCTGTAGGCCCTGTTACCAATACTAAACCACGTGGTTTTTCAGCAATTTTTCTAACTGTATCTGATAAGCCTAATTCTTTAAATGACGGAACTTTTGATGCAATTACACGGAATGCTGCAGCGTAGTTCCCTCTATCTTTATAAATATTAACCCTGAAACGGCTGAGGCCTTGTATACCGTAAGAAAAGTCAAGTTCCCAGTCCTGCTCAAGTTTACGTCTTTGCTCTTTATTAAGCATTGGGAATAGCAGTAATTCAACCTCTTCCGGTTTTAATGCCGGAACATCCATTCTCTGCAAATTACCATCTATACGGACTACCGGCGGAAGTCCTGCAGAAATGTGTAAGTCAGATCCTCTCTGTTTTACAACTACTTCTAAATATTTCTCTATAAGCATTAAAAGTCCCTCTTCATTAGCACTCTTTTACATACTAAATATACCATAAAACAAAAATCTTGTAAATAAAAAGTCCGGTTGACAATAGAAAATTGTTTCTTTGCCTTAAATTTTAGACAGATATTCATTAATGGCTTTTGCCGCTTTTTTGCCGGCACCCATAGCATTAATAGCATTTGACTCTCCTACCGGAGCGACATCGCCTCCTGCATATACTGTTGGAACAGATGTTTCTCTGGTCTCTGGATTTACAGTAAAGTATCCTTTACTGTCTGTTGCAAAATCTAAACCATCAAGGTGGGCAGACTTTTGAATAATAGGATTTGGGCCTGTTCCCAGTGCGACAATTACTGTATCAACATCAAGCGTTGTGTATCTTCCGGTACCTACAGGCCTTCTTCTGCCGGATTCATCGGGTTCCCCGAGTTCCATGGTTTCAAATTTCATACCTGCAACATACCCGTCTTTTTCAAGAATTTCAGAAGGAGCATGAAGGAATTGGAAAATAACACCTTCTTCTTTTGCGTGTCTGATTTCTTCGAGTCGTGCAGGTAATTCTGCCTCAGTTCTTCTATATACTATATAAACTGTTTCAAAACCTACTCTTACGGCCGTTCTTGCTGCGTCCATCGCAACATTGCCGCCACCAATTACCGCAGCAGATTTTCCAACTCTTAATGGTGTTATTGCACTCTGATCGTTTGCATGCATTAGATTAACTCTTGTTAGAAATTCGTTGGCTGAGAATACGCCGTTTAAGTTTTCGCCCGGAATATGCATCATCTTAGGAAGTCCTGCACCGGAGCATATAAATATTGCATCAAAACCATCATCCTTCAATTGTTTTAGAGTTATGGATTTACCGACAATAACATTTTTTTCGAATTTAACACCCATAGCCTTTAGAGAATTGATTTCTCTGTCGAGAACTTTTCTTGGAAGTCTAAATGGAGGTATTCCGTATCTTAACACACCGCCAAATTCGTGCAGGGCTTCAAATATTGTAACATCATGTCCGGCTTTTCTTAAATCCGATGCCGCTGTAATACCTGCGCACCCCGAACCTACAATTGCAACCTTTTTCCCACTGGGAACAATTTCCGTTGATTTTGCAGAAGTATTATCTCCGACGTATCTTTCCAATGCGCCGATAGCGATTGCTTCGCCTTTTATCCCAAGAACACATTGGCCTTCACACTGTCTTTCCTGAGGACAAACCCGGCCGCAAACAGAGGGTAGCATGCTTGTTTCTCGAATAATATCTCCGGCTTCTTCAAGCTTATCTTCTTTTAATGCCTTAATAAATTCCGGAATATGAATATTGACCGGACATCCTTTTACGCAGCGCGGATTCTTGCAAGTGAGGCATCTGTCAGCCTCCGCTTTAACCTGTTCTGCTGTAAGATTTTCTTCTACCGCTTCAAAATTATGACGGCGTTCAAGCTTATCTTGTTCTTTTGGTCTCTGGCGCATAAAACTCTCCTTGCTTAAATAACTCCTACATAAAGTATAGCAAAAAAAGTTCTGTTTGTATAATAATCATAAAACTCTACTCTGCTGCAATTACTTCTTGAATTCGCCTAAAAAATTTTATTAAGTTTTGTAAAATTTTTCTCACAAAACCTAAAGTTTTTATAATTTATGCCGATATATATATTACAAAAGGGAAAAAATAAAGGATTAGGGATTATGACGCTTAATGTATCAATGGGCACAGCGCTGCAGCTGGAAAACAAAGAAAATTTGAAAAATGCGGTCCGGAATATTCTAAATAATTCCGGCGCTTCTTCTGAAACTGCGCAAAAAATTATAGATAAAACTATATTCGACTCTGACAGGCAGCTTAAAGAAATTTACACTAATCCTCAGCTTGCTGTTATTAAAGCTTCAGCACAAATAACTCTTAATAACAGTTTAAAAGAAACACTTAAATATTTGAAAGAACACGCAAATAAAAAAGAAGCAAAAAAACATGTTCTTGGTGAAATATGGGACACCTTTGCGGCAAAGAATGATGCTTCTGAAAAAAATCCTTACCGAGGTGAATTATGCGATTTTCAAATAAATTATAATGCAAAAAATATTTTTGCAGCTTAGGTTTCTCCTCAAAGAGCGGCCTGGAAGTCATTCCAGGCCGCGGCCTCTATTATAATCGTACTTTGACAACAACCTTTTTAACATTCTGCGTTTTTTCGACACTGAGAGACGGCTGGTGCGCATCATGAGGAAATAATAATAAAAATTCCCCTTCTGACAGATATTGATAAGACGGCGATATATTACACTCCAAAAACTCAATGTCCTTTTCTATATCATAAGGAACTTTATTGGCGCATTCAGAAGTATCAGCAACGCCTATTCTTTCCTTGCCTGAAATCATGTATTGAATATCAACATATTGATGATGAGCTTCAAAGGGGGCGGATTGCTTAGTCAAATATGTCTGTATATTTGCATAAACACTATTGTTAATTATATATTTACCATCAGGAAGATTTTTTAAATCTTGAGATTCCAGCCATTCAAAACCGATTTTTATCCCTTCTGATAAATTATGGTAATATTTAGCTCTCGCCAGCTTGTCTTTAATCATAATAACCTCCGTAACAAATCTTAACAAAAGTGTAAAAAAAAGGCAATTTTTTAAACAAAAAATACTTTATATACATGTAAGGTTAGAAAAAGTTAGGTAGGTTCACTATGTTAATGGCATTCTGGGAAGTCCAGAGATTAACACGCGAAATAAACGTTTTAGAAAGACAGGCTATGGAGACGCGCAACTTGCTTTCTAATTATCAGAAATATGCCAGCGTTCTGGGGGGCAGCTCTATTCTGACTGCCAATAACATAGCCGGAATTTCTGCAGAACTATTGCCGCGAGCATCTCTGTTTGCCCAATTCTCTAATCAGGCAAGCTCTATGAGTGCTATGCAAAACCTTCAATTTATGAAAATGACAGGACAGGTGCCATTTGTCGGGAATCCGATGGCGCAGTATCAATTAGAGATGAGTGCATTTGCCAAATTTAAAGAAGAATCTATGAAAGCTCTTAAACAACAAGAGGCACGGATTCTTAATGAAAAAGAAAAAGAAATTCAGCTTCAAATGAACGATATAGAACAAAGAATCAAGATGAAACGAGCAATGCTGGAATCAGTAAAACAGCTTGCAAGTGAAGAAGCCCGGGACAGCGCACCTAAATTCGGGCTTGGATAAAAGAATGATATATAAACTCTAAAAGCTTCAAATGTGTTGAACGCGTGAAGTGTATACCTATTAACTTAATAAATTCCCCTCGCCTCTGCAATGAGGCCTTTTTTTTTTGCTAAAAAAAAGACGGGTTACCCCGTCTTAGAAAGGAACAGCCGTAATGAGCGGCTAAGCTTTTTTCTCAAGTTCAGAAACACGCTTTTGAAGTTCTTTGATTGCTTCTTGCTGAACTTCTATCAGTTTCTGCTGCTCTTCTATTATTTTATCTTGTTCATTATTTTTACTTTTTACACTAACTATATCTTCTAGAACGGTTTTGACTTGAGCAGATAGTTCATTTATCTTGCAGTCCAATTCTTTTACTGCATTGATAACAGCGTAGAACATATCTTCAAACCGAATTCTCAAATACCCGTCATCGCCTTTTGTAACCGCATCAGGAAATACCTTTTGTAAATCCTGAGCCATTACACCAACGTGAGGTGTTTTTGTCTCATCATCTTTAAAAGTAAAATGATAAAAGTCAAGCTTTTTCAAAGCTTCCAGACCTTTTGTAAATTTGTCGCCAACATTCTTTAATCTTCTATCAGATTTTGTGCCTGACTTACTGCTGCCGGGAATTACACCATTGGTTGGTGCAACAACGGTGTTCGCTCCTAATCCACCAAATACATAAAGCAATGTCCCATCTGCATCTAATACCAATGGCCCAGTAGTACCTATTGTCCCAGAAAAATCTACATGGTCACCCGTCTTCCAGTATGACCAAGATCCATCCTTTGCTCTTGCATCTATGTGATCACCCGTTTTCCAATAATCTACAAGTTCGGTATCAAAATCTACATGGTCACCCGTCTTCCAATAATCTATCTTTTCGGGTCCCCCATTAAGTCTTATAAACTTACTTTCTTTCGAGGAGTTAATGATTCTCATGGCAATAGTTGCATTTTTATCATCTGCCCCGAGGTAAGCAGATTTACCAACAACAATATTCCCGGGTATGTAAATAGTATCATCTTTTGTCCCGAGAACAATCTGATTATCGCCCTTTGCTGTTACATTGTTACCGATAACTATAGAATTTGCCTTTTCTGCCTTTGAATTGTTACCGATTACGATTGAACCCGAACCCGTAATATTTACATCTTTTCCGATTGCAATACTGTCTTTTGCCGCAACCGCATTGCTTCCGATTGCGACGGCGTTTGATTGGGCTGAGGCGTAACTGTTCTTGTCACCGCCGCCGATTGCTACCGCGTTTTGTGAAGCTGTAGAATAAGCTCCCACTGCCGTACTCTGTGAACCACTTGCAGAGGCCTGATAACCTATCGCAGTAGAAGAACTTCCGCCTGCTGAGGCTCCTGACCCGATACCTGTTGCTCCTTCTGCACCTGCGTTAACATTTGAGCCGATTGCAACAAGGTTTTTACCGTTCAATGTCTGACCCATACCAAAAGAAACCGTATCATTAGGTATCTCGCC
>CALUWH010000032.1 GCA_944324435.1 Candidatus Gastranaerophilales bacterium | reverse complement strand
AGCCACTATCTCAATAAATTAAAAGACCGTTAGAACTAAAGTTCTACGGTCTTTTAATTAGCGGGAGACGAGGCTCGAACTCGCGACATCCTCCTTGGCAAGGAGGCATTCTACCACTGAATTACCCCCGCTCAGCATATTTTTATAATACATGCTCAGATTTTAAAGTCAAGAGTTTTGTTTTATCTCAATCTCAAAAACGCTTCTATTTTAGCTCGTATAGAGTTTGAAGCATAATCGTCAATATCAACATAAAGACCGTTATATTTATCGGCCAAATACTTTGCAAGCTGTGCCTTTGCACAAAATGCCTGTGCATAGAATACTGTAGGAACATTCTCATCCACATACATTTCTAAATCCAAATCAGCAGGAGTTCCAGCCTCTACGCACCTTGTCCAGCCAAAAACACGTGTTGTATCAGGAAATAATCTTAAAATCTCCAGGTCGTTTGGCGGAACTCCCCAAAATCCGGGGGTAAATGGGGTAAGTCTTAGCTCCCCATTATTATATTCATTATTCTTAATTTTATTCACAGCCTCATCAATTATTTTGTTGTCAATTATTCCTGCCGTAATTGTCGTAAACTTCTCATAAAGAGGCATTCTGCTGTCGCAGATAACAACATCCCTTTTGGGTTCAAGCTTTTCATAAATTGTTTGAATAACATTAAACCCCTTATCTGCAAGGATTTTAGACGCAAACCAGCCGCTGTCGCATTTGTCTTTACCAATCGGAGCGACTATTAAATCCGGCTTCAAATACATCGTGTTATCAACAATATTCCTTATAATTTTGCAGTAAGATTCGGGAAGAATATTTGTTTTGGGATAGTAAAAATCTATATCCAAATCAATCCATTCGGCGTTCGGATAATTCTTCTTAACTTTTTCTACTATATCAGGGTCGGGATAACCCCAAAACCCGATTCTTGTTATACTATCCATATACATATATTACACTAAAAACGGAGAATTTGATTATGATAAAACAAAATGATATAATAGGAACAGTGGTAAATAGGGGAGAAGTACAAAGAGCCTCTATTTACAGGTCTAACATAGCGGAGGATTGGAAAATGGATGAGAATATACAGATAAAAGAAGTTGACGGAGCAGATATAGTTCAATATAAACCGTCAGGCGTATGTTGCAAATTAATGCAGATGCGGATTAAAGATGACATAATTGAAGATGTCGAGTTCTTTGGCGGATGTAACGGAAACCTAAAAGGAATCGGGATTCTAATCCGTGGGATGAATATTAATGAAATTATTCCTAAGTTAAGCGGTCTCCCATGCGGAAGCAGACCAACAAGCTGCCCTGACCAGCTTACAAAGGGTATTGAAGCTTATCTTGAGGCCAAAAAAGCTGCTGCAGCCGTATAAACAACTCTTCCCCGACAGGGGAAGAATAAGGATGGGGGAAGATAATAATGAAAACTATAACATTAATCAAAGGAGATGGAATCGGGCCTGAAATCACTGATTCTGTTATAAAAATTTTGAATGCAGCAGGCGTCGCAATAGATTGGGATATCCAGACCGCAGGAGCAGATGTTATAGAAAAAGAAGGCACCCCTCTGCCTCAAAGAGTTATTGAATCAGTTAAGAAAAATAAAGTTGCGCTCAAGTCCCCTGTTACCACACCAATAGGCAAAGGCTTCCGCTCCGTAAATGTTCAACTGAGAAAAGAATTGGATTTATATGCAAACCTGCGTCCTTGCTATAACTTGCCAAATGTAAAGACAAGATATGACAAGGTAGATATCGTTGTTGTGAGGGAAAATACAGAAGATTTGTATGCAGGAATTGAACGACAAGTTGATGAGAATACTGCAGAAAGTATAAAAAGAATTACAAGGAATGCGTCAGAAAGAATTGCAAAATTTGCGTTTGATTATGCAGTAAAAAACAATAGAAAAGAGGTTTGCGTAGTTACAAAAGCGAATATTTGCAAACTCTCCGATGGTTTATTTTTAGAAAGCGCAAGAAAGATTGCATCTGATTATCAGCAGATTAAATTTAGAGAAATCCTTGTTGATAACTGTTGTATGCAGCTTGTACAAAACCCTAATCAATTCGATGTTTTGCTGCTTCCGAATCTTTACGGAGACATCGTATCGGACTTGTGTGCAGGGCTTGTCGGCGGGCTCGGAATTGCGCAGGGCGCAAATATAGGGGCTGACTATGCAGTATTTGAGCCGGTTCACGGCTCTGCGCCAGATATCGCAGGTGAGGATAAAGCTAATCCTACAGCCCTACTTATGTCGGCAATAGAAATGTTAAATTATATCGGCGAAATTGAGGCTGCTAAAAGAATAAAATTTGCTTTATTTGAGACCTTGAATGCAGATGTAAAAACAGCCGATCTTGGCGGCAGTGCTAAGTGCTCTGAATTTACTCAGGCAGTTATTGATAGAATCTATGTTTTAAATTCCGCTGTTTCTTAAGCGCTCAACAAATCTTTTAAACCTATCCATTGCGACTTTGAGATTCTCAAGTGAGTAGGCGTAAGATATTCTTAAAAAGCCCTCGCCGCTTTCTCCAAAAGCGTTACCCGGAACGACCGCGACTTTTTCTTCCTCAAGAAAACGCATTGCAAACTCTTCGCTTGTCATTCCAAATTCTTTTATACAAGGGAATACGTAAAACGCTCCGTATGGTTCAAAACAGTCCAGCCCCATTTCTCTAAAGGCGTTCATTAAAAATCTTCTGCGCTGGTTATACGCCTGACGCATTGTTTTTACGTCTTCATCACCGTTTTTTAAAGCTTCTACCGCAGCATACTGGCTTGTAGTCGGTGCACACATTATTGCAAACTGATGAATCTTTGTCATCTGCTTGATTATACTCTCCGCCGCGCAGGCGTAACCAAGCCTCCATCCGGTCATTGCATAAGCCTTTGAAAAACCGTTAATCAAAATTGTACGCTCTTTCATACCCTCCAAAGACGCAATAGAAGTATGTTCACCCTTGTAGGTGAGCTCTGCATAAATCTCATCAGACATTACGTAAATATCATTCTCGATAATAATCCTAGAGATTTCCTCCAAATCCTTTCTTTCCATAATCGCACCTGTCGGATTATTGGGAAATGGCAGGATTAAAACTTTTGTCTTATCGGTAATAGCACTCTTTAATTCTTCTGCGGTAAGTCTGAACTCGTTTTCTGCCTTAAGATTTATGATAACAGGCTTTGCTCCTGCTAAGACGGCGCAGGGTTCATAAGAAACATACGAGGGCTGCGGAATTATAACCTCCTCCCCCGGATTAATCAGTGCTCTTAATCCAATATCAATAGCTTCAGACCCACCGACGGTTACAAGCACTTCTTTTAACGGATTATACTCAATCCCCTGCCGTCTTTTTAAATAATTGCAGATTTCTTCTCTAAGCTCCTTTAAGCCGGCGTTAGAAGTGTAAAAAGTCTTACCCTTTTCAAGTGCAAAAATTCCCTCGTCTCTAATGTGCCATGGTGTGTCAAAGTCAGGCTCGCCAACCCCGAGAGAAATAGCGTCTTTCATTTCACTTACTATATCAAAAAATTTTCTTATTCCGGAAGGCTTAAGCTCTTCTACAGCTTTTGAAAGCGGTTTTGTCATGGAGATATAACCTCTCTTTCATCTTCCCTTTTTTTATCAAAGACAGTACCGTGGTCTTTGTACTTTTTAAGAATAAAATGAGTCGCTGTGCTCAAAACACTATCAAGCGTAGAAAGCTTATCCGATACAAAATTTGCAATCTCTTTCAAGCTCTTTTCCTCTAAAGTCACGAGCAAATCAAAGCCGCCTGATATCAGATATACTGATTTAACCTCCGGATAGTTATAAATACGTTCGGCAATCTTATCAAACCCCTGACCGCGCTGAGGTGTAACTTTAACCTCTATAAGCGCAGTGACTTTTTCAATATCTGTCTTATCCCAATTAATCAAGGTATGATATCCGCAAATAACTCCCTCTTGTTCAAGTTTCGCAAGCTCATTTGCAACATCAATCTCGTTTACGCCTAAAAGTACAGCAAGCTCCTTCAAGCCCAATCTGCTGTTTTTTTCTATCAAATTTAATAATTCATCTCTCATAAAATTTACCTTATAAAGTGTGTATAAATGCGCTCTTCCGGAGACTTAGGCTCTATCCCGTTTTGTTTTCCGACCTCAATGCACTTAAGAATCCAAGCCATATTTCTGCCAAGATTTCTCATTGTTTGAAGTCCTTCCAAATCCTGCATAGCGTCAGCGGCAACATGACCGTGAATATTGTTCCAATAATTAGAAGAAACAACCGGCATATTAGCTATAGTGAAGTATTTGTTTAAAACATCAAAACTTGCAGTTGTGCCGGAACGTCTTGCAGATGCAACTGCCGCCCCAGGTTTATATGCAAATGCGTACCCGCCTGCATAAAATGCTCTGTCAAGCAGAGACAAAATCCTTCCTGATGGGTGGGCAAAGTAAACCGGTGTTCCAAATATGAAACCATCTGCACCTTTTGCTTTTTCAATAAATTCATTAACAATATCGTTAAATACGCATTTACCTGTTGTTTTACAAGCATTGCATCCGCAGCAGTCACGAAGTTCGGGGTTTCCAATTTGAAAAATCTCAGTCTCAATACCCTCTTCGTTAAGAGTTTTTGCAGCTTCGCAAAGTGCAGTATATGTACATCCCTGTTTGTGAGAACTTCCGTTTACTAATAAAACCTTCATAGTCTCTACCTCTTTCCCTATATTGTCCTATCTTACCGAAATAAAATACAACTTAAAAATAATTATAAAACAAAAATTGCACATATAAAAGCCGTTGATTAAATATCGGCTTTATTCTCAATCTGTAGTTGTTTTCTTGCACCGCAAGCGTGAGAAACTTTTTTAAGCAGCATACGTAAAAATTTTGTGCTAAAATTTCTTTATGAAATATAAATGGCTTAACCGTAAAAACAGCAGTAAACTAATAGTATTTTTTAATGGTTGGGGAATGGATGAAAGTGTTGTAGAACATCTTAATCCGAACGATTTTGATGTTATTATGTTTTATGACTATAATTCTCTTGATACAGATATGAAAATCCCTTCGTCTTATAAGGAAAAATTCCTGATTGCCTGGTCTATGGGCGTTATGGTCGCAACACTTTTTGATAATGATTACAAAAGTAAAACCGCCGTCAATGGTACACTAAAACCGATTGATAATAAATTTGGGATTCCCGTGAAAATATACGAACTTACGATAAAGAATTTCAGTCCTGCAGGAGCAAAAAGATTCATAGAAAATATGTTTTCAGAGCCGATACAACTGCCGGATGTCAAGAGAGAATTTGATAACCGGAAAACGGAGCTTGAGGCTTTAAAGAATTATCAGGCAAATACATACTTTAAATATGACAGAATCATAATAAGCGATAATGATAAAATAATCCCGAGCAAAAACCAGTGTGCATACTGGAATCTGGAGCCTAACGTAAAAAGCGGACATTGCCCGTTTTATTTGTTTCAAAGCTGGGAAGAGCTGTTATGAATAAAGAGCTTATAAAACAGAGATTTGCCAAAAATCTTGCGACATATAATGAAAATGCAAAAATACAAAGACTCATGGCTCAGAAACTTATCAGCCTGATTGATAGAACTGATTTTGATAACATTCTTGAAATCGGATGCGGAACAGGATTACTGACAGAGCTTGCTATACAAAAATTTAAATACAAAAATTATTACGCTAATGACTTTGTTACGGAGTGTAAGGAGTATATAGAAAACATTGACCCCAATATTCAATTTATCCCGTTCGACATTGAAAAGTGTATTGATAACACTAACGCTAAGTATGACTTAATCATCTCAAACGCTGCGTTTCAGTGGATAGATAATCCGGCTGATTTTATTAACAAGCTGTTTTCAAAGCTAAATCCGTGCGGAATTCTTTTGTTTTCGACCTTTGGCAAGGAGAACTTCCGCGAAGTTTGTCTTGCCTCGGGTGAAACCCTTGAGTATTACTCTCGTAAAGATTATGAAATTATGCTCAAGAAGAGTCCTCATTGTATAGAAGAAGAGATTCGTATTGAGGTTTTCAAAACTCCAAAAGATGTTCTCAGACACATAAAATTAACGGGGGTTAACGCTATAGAGAAAAAAATCTGGACAAAAACTGACTTGCGTAAATTTGAAAATACGTATAAAAATCTGTGTCCGTCACTTTTGACACTGACTTACAACCCATTGTATGTAAAGATAGAAAATAAATAAAATTAGACATCCGGTTAATATATTATTTGAAAAAAATAGTATAAAATAAGTGTCATAATTACAATCTTGAAGGAGTCAGCTTGAATATTCTGCAAAATAACAGCCGCCTTTTCATGGACTCAAGGAACATGAATTTGGGTATGCTTGAGATTTTATTTAAATCTTATCCTGAAGGTATTTTATATAAAAGTAAAGACTCTCAAAAATTTATTGCAAATGAACGGTTTTACGAATTTAATCTTATCAAGACCGATTCATCAAGGTTAGGGGTTGAGTTTATAACGAAAGAAAATGCCAAAAAATTTTCCGCAATAGAACATAAAGTAAACAAAGATAAACAACCCGTCACATTTAAAACCACATCAAGAAAAAATAATAACGAAAAAACATTAAGTATTACTGCCCTGCCTGTTATCAGCAGTAAAGAATTACTTGGAATTTCGTACATTGTTAGGGATATTACAGAAGAGGAGCAGATTAGAGAACAGTTTTTTACTGATAATTACAGGCTTCAAGCTCTTCTTGAGAATGTTCCGCAATTAATTTACATGAAAGACACGAACGGGAAATATATTACCGGAACCAAACATTCAGAGGATTTTGTGAAGAACGGCAACGATATAATTCACAATATAACTCTTAATATGCAGCCGATAAAGGTTTCAACCGAGCAAGAAGATAAATTAGTCATAAATACCAACAAATCTATTTCAATTGAAAAGGAGATTTATGATATAAAGGGCAGAAAACATTGGTATAATATTTATAAGGCACCGATAAACGATTCTAATCGCAACGTTATCGGTATTATTGTAATAATACAAAATATAGATGATTCAAAAATGCTGGAGGCACAGAGAGAAACTTTTGTTGCATCTTTGGGTCACGACTTAAAAAATCCGACACTTGCACAGATAAGAGCCGTAGAACTTTTATTAAAAGGTGAGTTTGGGGTTGTACAGGAAGGACAGCGCGAAATTCTTGAGATGATTCTTGACTCCTGCAGGTACATGAGCGGAATGCTGGGCTCTTTGCTTGCGACTTACAGAAATGAGAGAGGCGTTATAAAACTTAATTACGAAGAATTTTCTCTTGCAGAACTGGTTATGGAATGTGTAGGCGAGATGGTATATGTTGCAAAAAACAAGCAAACCGGAATATCAATAAAGAATGAATGCAAAATAAATACCGTATATGGAGACAAGATTCAGATAAAAAGGGCGGTTATGAATCTTTTATCAAACGGTATAAAGTACGCTTTTCCAAATACCACCGTTAACATAACTATGTATAACGAAGACTTATTTACCTGCTTTAAATTTGAAAACAACAGCCCGTATATTCCGCCCGAAAAACAGAAGGCTATTTTTGCCCAGTACGTATCTTTTGCCGGAAATTATAAAGAACTCGGAATTGGATTAGGGCTTTATACCTCTCAGAAGATTGTTGAGGCGCATGACGGAAAAATGTTTGTCATGAGTTTTAAAGATAACAGAAATGTTTTTGGATTTAAGCTTCCGAATAAGAAAGATTCCACAAGCAGAGAAAGAACGGTTAGCTTTTAGCCTGTTGATTAATGATTTCTAAAAGCTTATTAACCATCAAATCTTCATACTTTTGGGCATTTTCTTTACTGTCAGCCTCAAAGCGCAGTGTAAACACAGGCTCTGTGTTACTCTGTCTTATAAGTGCAAACCCTTTATCAAAAACAATCCGCATACCATCCAGTGTAATTACATCGTTAATCTTTGTTTCAAAGAAATTTGGATTTTCCGCTATAACTTTTTCAAATTCTTCGAGCACAACTTTTTTCAAAGAATTTGGGCAGGGGAGGCGGACTTCAGACGAGCAGTAAACAGAATTAAACGGCTCTAACATGTCTGAAATTTTAAACTTAGGATTTTCTTTTTTCTTTCTTGCAACGATTTCAATAATTCTGCAGCCTGCATAGACAGCATCGTCAAAACCGTAATATCTGTCTTTAAAGAATGTATGTCCGCTCATTTCTCCTGCAAGGACAGCGCCGGTTTCTTTCATCTTTGATTTGATATAGCCGTGTCCGGTTTTGCACATTACGGCAACTCCGCCCGATTGATTGATTGTATCGTACAATACCTGTGAGCATTTTACTTCAGAGACAATAACAGGCTTGATACCTTTTTCGTTATATTCTTTTATAATATCTTCCGCATAAATTAAAAGCAGCTTGTCCCCTGTCATAGAGCGTCCTTCGGAATCAATAACTCCGATTCTGTCACTGTCTCCGTCAAAGGCTATTCCCAAATCAGCCTTATTTGCTACTACAGCTTTTTTAATATCATTCAGAGTCTTCTCATCACTCGGATTTGGGTGGTGATGCGGAAAACGTCCGTCCGGCATTGAATATAATTCAATAACTTCGCACCCAAGGGCCCTGTAAAGTCTCGGAGCAACAACACCGCCAGTTGCGTTGGCGCTGTCTACAACAACTTTAATCCCTTCACCGATTCTTCCGAATCTTTTTTTCATATCCTCAATATAGTCAGGAATCAGGTCATACTCATTAAGAATCCCGAACGGAACAGGAGGAATACCCAGTTTATACTCTTCCATTGTGAGTTCCTTAACCTCTTTTATCTGTTCTTCATTAAGAGATTGTTTTTCAAAGGTCATTTTCATACCGTTATACTGACTCGGATTATGGCTTGCTGTAATAATCATTGCTCCTGTAACCGGCATGTACTTTGTAATATAGGGCGGAAGTCCTGCTGCTTCCGAATAATATCCGATAGGAGTAGGGGCAAGCCCCATATCAACAACATTTGCTCCGCAGGAGCGAATACCTTCTATCAAGGATTTAGAAAGCGACGGAGAATGAAGTCTTGCATCACGGCAAACCGTAATCCATATTTCAGATGGAATTTTCTTTGCGTGTTTTGACAGAAACTGCACAAAACCCCGGCCGGTATAATAAAACAAATCCTCTGTTATATCCTCGCCGTAAATTCCTCTTATATCATTCTTTCCAAAAGCTGATTCTTGCAACATATTGATTCTCCCCTGCTTATAGTAAAATAATATCATGGAAAAAACGAAAAATGGATTATTTTTTGTATTGCCTGCGCTTGTGGGAACATTTATTTTTATAATAATACCGATATTTTGTTCGTTTGCCTTGAGCTTTACCGAGTGGGATTTATTAAATGAAATTAAATTTGTCGGGCTTGATAATTATAAGTCTGTATTAAGCGAAAAAGAATTCTTGCAGATTCTCATTAATACATTTGTTTATGCAATTTCTACAACCATTTTTGCGGTCATAATTCCGCTCGGGCTTGCAGCAATATTAAACAATAAAATCCGCGGTGCGGAGGTTTTTAAGACAATTTACTTTCTGCCGTTTATTACGCCTGCAGTCGTAATCGCAATAGTATGGGCTTGGATTTTTGACCCCAATATAGGGCTTGTAAACTCTATGCTAAAAACTCATTACACCTGGCTGTTTGACACTTGCCTTGCCATGCCGGTATTAATTTTCGTCTCTGTGTGGAAACTTATAGGATATAATGTAATCCTTTTTTTAACAGGATTTGCCTCTATTAACCCGAATGTTTATGAAGCTGCAAAAATTGACGGAGCTGACGAAATTCAGATTTTTAAAAATATTACACTTCCGCTGCTTAAACCTACAACATACTTTGTAATCCTTGTAACCGCAATTTCGTCTTTTCAGGTCTTTGATTTAATATACGTAATGACATCAGGCGGCCCTAATGATGCGACGAACGTTATTGTGTATTCTATCTATAAATACGCATTTGAATACTTTGATATCGGAAAATCCTGCGCGCTTGCATATATATTATTTGTAATAATATTTATCCTTACACTTCTACAAAGAAAGCTTGCTAAATAATTCTTCAAACTCCGGAAAAGAAATTTTTGTCCACTCAAAACCGTTTATTGCAATTTCTTTTTCGCACACAAGTCCGGCAACATAGAAGCTCATTGCCAATCTATGGTCATGATAAGATTCCATTTCAGCTCCGCCTTGGAGCTTAGTTTTTCCATTGACAATAAAACCGTCCTCAGCCTCTTTTATATCTACCCCAATCTTAGTTAATTCTTTTGCAAGACAAGATATTCTGTCGGATTCTTTATTTCTCAAATCTCCTGCATCTTTAACAATAGTCTCACCATCCGCTTGCGATGCAAGAACAGCTATTACCGGAAGCTCGTCAATCAGACGCGGAATGTCATCACCTTCTATAGTACATCCCCTCAAATTTTCCGTATACCGAACCCTTATATCGCCTACATCTTCGCCGGAGACCGTTCTCTTATTCAGAATCTCAATATCTCCGCCCATTCTCGTCACAACATCTATAATCCCTGACCGTGTCGGATTCAGGCCGACATTTTTTATTACAAAATCAGACCCCTTAACAATAAGTCCCACAACAATAAAAAACGCGGCTGATGAAATATCACCTACAATATCAATATCTCGCGCAGTCAACTCTGAAGGTCGTATTGTTACAGAGTTTCCTTCTGCTTTAATATCCGCACCCAGGTATTCAAGCATTAATTCCGTATGGTTTCTGGAAAGACTCGGCTCTGTAAAAGTAGTCTCACCATCCGCCCCTAACCCTGCGAGCAGAATACAAGATTTAACCTGTGCGCTTGCAAGTTTTGAGGGGTAAGTAATTCCGTGTAATTTTCTGCCTTTTATACTTAAAGGCGCGTGTCCGTTAACAGATGAGATTTCTGCCCCCATTAAAGTTAAAGGCTCTATTATTCTCTTCATTGGGCGTTTTGATAAACTTTCATCCCCTGTTAAAACGGAGTCAAAATTTTGCCTTGCAAGAATCCCGGACACCAGCCGCATAGTTGTTCCAGAATTACCGCAGGAGTAAATATTATTGGAATAAATAGTCTTTTTTGGGATTAATTTTCCACTAGAATGTATTTTGAGCGTCTTTTCATCAAGAAATTGGATATCAACTCCAAGTGCCTTAAATAAATTCAAAGTTGAATGACAATCAGCACCACTTGAAAAATTTCTTACAATACAATTTCCGTTGGCAATTGAAGAAAACATAACCGCACGATGTGACACTGATTTGTCAGAGGGAATAACAATCTCTCCCTTTAAAGGCATTGTCTGCTTTTTTACACTTTTCAACAAAATACATACCTCCAAGCTATTTTAACATGAGTATTAGCTTTTGTAAAAAAATAATACTAAAAAAAATTGACAAACAAATACCTAAGTGATTTAAATAAGATATGTTGCTAAAAAAAATCAGCCTTCTTTTATTATTATCAGGTTTTATTATAAACATCCCAGTTTGTTTTGCCATAGAAGATGTACACGAAGAATTATTTAAGCCAGTGAAAATCGTAGACGGTGTAACAGTCTCGGTTATGGACTGTGTTGCTGCCGCATTCAAAAACAGTCCTGTTATTAAGAGAAAAAAATATAATCTTGATGTAGCAAAAAGTAATGTAGGAATTGCCCGGGCACAGTATTTTCCGGTTATAGGAGCCGGCGTTGGGTTTTATAACGAGAACAATTCAAATAAAAATTATTATGACGCTCACTATCGTGAACTGCCTGCCGTAGCACTTACTGTTAATAAACTTGTATGGGATTTTGGCAAAACAACTGCTTACATAAAAATGGAAGAATTTTACAAACTCGGGGCAGAATATGAATTTATGGACAGCCTGTGTTATACATTGTTTGATGTTAAAGAAAAATATTATAATTTGCTGCGTGCAAAGGCTTTAACTCAGGTTGCGGAGAATAATGTCAAAATTAACGAAGATTTTCTTAAACTTGCCAAAGACAAAAAAGAGCCTGATATAATTACGGCAGAGCTGAATTTAAGTGAATCAAAAGTCCAGCTTCTTGAGGCACAAAATCATTACAACAATGCGAAAATTGATCTGGACAATTCGATGTATCTGGAAGATGAGCCTGATTTTGAAATATATAATACGAGGACATTCGGATTTGACAATGATTTTGCATATAATGAAAAATCAATCAAAGCATCGTCATTCACACCGATAGTTTTTAAATTCCCCTTAGAAGAGGCCGTAAAGCTTGCTTATGACAACAGCCCCGATTTAAATATATTAGATGCAACAAAAAATGCTATGATACAATCGCTTTTATACATAAAAAGAGCGTACTTCCCTGATTTAACCGCCAATGCAGGATACGGATACAACAACTCAAATATTACCTCAAACAACAGTTTTCAGGTCGGAGTCAATTTAAGTTCGTCGGTTAATCTAATGGAGTTAAGACATAGTATAAAGGGGGCAGAGGCACAGGTCAATATTGCCGAAAATGAGATTACGCTTTTTAAAAAAGATTTGTTTTTTGAGGTCAAACGAGCTTTCAATAATGTTCGCAAAGCGCAGGGACAAATTCCAGTTGCAGTGAAAGGTTCCAGAGAGGCGGTTTCAAATCTAAATCTGGTTAAAGATAAATATAAAGAAGGTGTTTTAGATTATGTAGCGCTGCAAAAAGCGAGGGAAGATTATATTTTTGCGGTAAACAAATATATTACGGCTCTTTATGATTATAATATGGCATTGATACAGGTTGAAAAGTCAATGCATTATCATATTGTGGATATTCATCACAAATCAGAACACGCAGTTCATTATCATTCAAGCGAACTTATTGAACATTTAAACAAAGCCCTTGGCTGTGAGGAGGAACATCAACCACACAAAAAATAATGATAAATTCTGATACGAAAATCCATGGTATAATGTAATATGGATGTGGTTATGAAAAGATATATTATTACATTGTTGATACTCGTTGTTTGTGGCGCAGTATACGCTGCATCAATTAATCCGGCAGCCTATAGAACTATGCAGCAGCAGGCTTACCAGAACAGGTACAGACAGCAAACGCAGGTTAAACAAATTCCGTACTGGCAGGCGCAATCTAATTATACTACCAGAAATAAAATTTATAACAATAATACTAATCAGACTCAGTATTACTACAGAGGCAGGTAATGATTAATTTAGATTATCTGACACTCAAAGCACTTTTAGACGAAAATATAGATTTTCTGATTGGCGGCCGTCTCCAAAAAATCCAACAGCCTACAAGAAGAGATTTTATTCTCTCTATCAGAAACCAGAGAGAAAGCAGAAAACTGTATATAAATATAAATCCTGCTTTTTATCACTTAGTATTTATGACTCCGGATGGTGAAAAAAGACGGAGGCTTGTAATCCCCAAGCAGCCTCCGATGTTCTGTATGCTTCTCAGGAAATATATTGAAGGTGCAAGAATTACTGATGCTGTAGCTGTCGAAAACGAACGAATATTTGAATTACATTTTGAATGCTATGACGAATTAGCCCAAACACGCTCTTTATGCCTTTGTATAGAGCTTATGGGAAAACATTCAAACGTAATACTATACGACAGAGAGACATCTTTAATTATAGGCTGCGCTCACAATATCGGTTCTGAAAAAAGCCGTTACAGGGAGCTGCAAGGAGGTTTGAAGTATGTTTATCCCCCTAAGGTAAATGAAAAAAACAAGGTGCAAACTCCTTTGTACAAAATACTGGAGGCAAAAAATATCAACGAAGCTCTTGATGCGTATTATTCTAAAATTCAAGAAGAGGTGAACATTAAAACTGAGAAATCAAAACTGTTTATACTTACGGAATCTAAACTTAAAAAGGTTAAAAATTCGTTATCTAAAATAGAAGATTTACTTAAAAAGCGTGATAAGACTTTAACATACAAGCGTCTGGGCGAACTTTTGACTGCTAATCTTTATTTAAAAGCGGATTACCAATCCTCTGTG
The DNA here is from genome assembly GCA_944324435.1 of Candidatus Gastranaerophilales bacterium. GTDB lineage: Bacteria > Cyanobacteriota > Vampirovibrionia > Gastranaerophilales > Gastranaerophilaceae > CAG-196. The sequence goes on along the minus strand of CALUWH010000032.1, from coordinate 2,964 downwards.
GAAGTATTTGACTATACAGAAGGTTGTACTCTGACCATTGAGCTTGATAAAACAAAAACAATGAACGAAAATGCTCAGAAGTATTTCAAACTATACAACAAATCAAAAATAACCAAAGAAAAGTCTGCTAAAATATTGGAGGAGCTTAATGTCGAAAAAGAATATCTTGAAAATATCGTATACGGCATAAATCAGAGTGAAAACCTTGAAGAGCTGGAAGATATAAAATCCGAGCTAGGGTTGGCAGAGGAAATGAAGGCGGTAAAAAAATCTCGTCCGTTTGTGTCTAAAATTGAAATTGACGGGTTTGAGGTTTATATTGGGAAAAATAATAAACAGAATGATTACATTATATCTAAACTTGCTAAAGATGAAGATTATTGGTTCCATACAAGACAGTGCGCAGGCTCCCATGTTCTTTTAAAAGTTAATAATAAAGAGCCGGATGAAAAGATTTTGTTTGAGTGTTGTAAACTTGCACGAAAATATTCCTCCGCCTCTCAGCCCTCCAAGGTCGGTGTTATATACACAAAAGCAAAATACCTTAGAAAGCCTCCTGCAGCCCCTTTAGGATACGTAACTTATAGAAACGAAAAAGAGATTCTCATATAATTTATTGTTTATTCAAAAAATTTTGGCGGATTTTCATTATTCTATAAGCAAATCTTTTGTCAAAACGACTTTTTTTAAGGTATTAAATTCGCCTTCATCTAATCTGACAGTAAGGTAATTTCTTGTTAATCCCTTATATTTTCCGTGTTTGTCAAGTCTTTTTTCAATAAGAACTTCTGCTGTCGAATTGAGATTTGATTCTACAAAGCATTGATATTTTTCGGCAGAAATCTTTTTGATAATTTCTGCCCGTTCTTCTTTTACTCCATCAGGCAAATGTCCGTCCATTTTTTCTGCTGCCGTACCTTTTCTTATTGAATATGGAAAAGTATGAATTTGACTCAATTTTGATTTTTTTAAGTTTTCAACGGTTGTATTAAAATCTTCTTCTGTTTCTCCGGCAAAGCCGGCAATTATATCACTTCCCAAAAACGGCCTATCGAATCTGGATACTATATTTTCAATCTGGTCGAGGTAATATTCGACCGTATAATGCCGATTCATTCTCTTTAAAGTGCGGTTACAGGCGGATTGCAGAGACAGGTGAAAATGCGGACAAAATTTCTCGCTTGTTTGGAGAAAATCCAGAAGTGTGGGCGTAATCTCATGCGGATTCAATGACCCGAGCCTGTAGCGCGGAATTTTTGTTTTAACTTCAATATCACGCAGCAAATCCAAAAGCTCTTTATCAAATTCTTTTCCCCATAATCCTATATGTATTCCCGTAAGAATAACCTCTTTGTATCCGGCATTAGTATAACGATTAATTTCATTGACAATAAAATCAGAATCCGCACTTCTTGACTTTCCGCGCCCGAAAGGAATTATACAATAGGAACACCTGTTATCGCACCCATCCTGAATTTTTAAACTGATTCTTGTTTTTGTTGTATCATCAAGTCTGACTTTATGGAATTTATCCGCGTTTATTAAATCTCTAACGGCAAACGTGTTCCCGTCTTTAAGGTGTTTTGCAAGCTCAAACTTGTCTTCGTTTCCTATAACATAGTCAATAAAAGGTTCTTCCAGGAGTTTATCTTTTTCTATTTGTGCAATACATCCTGTCAACACCGTTTTGAGTCCTGTTCCATGCGCGCGGCGGAGCAGGTACATAGCCTCATTATCGCTTTTGTGCGTTACCGAGCAGGAATTTAGAATATAAAACTCTGCCTCTTCAAGCCTTTTTACCTCTTCAAAACCGTTATTAACAAGATTCTGCGCAACAATCTGCCCCTCAAACTGGTTAGATTTGCATCCCATTGATTTAAGATAAAATTTCGGCATAGCTTTATACGGCAGCCTCTTCGGGAACAATTTTGTTCATGGGATTCCAGCTGTCTTCCAGATTATTTTTTATAAGATTTTCGTAAAATTTTTCTTTGTATTCAAGCATTCCCAGCTGCTTTTGCAGCTCCTGCATTTGTCTTTTGGCCTTCAATTTCGTTTTTTTGATAATTTCATATCTTTCTTTGATAGTGGAATCTCCCTGGACACATAAATCGACATAACGTTTTACTGCCTTATTTTCTGTTCCGACAGAGCGAAGGCACTTGACAATTTTAACCCACTCTAAATCATTATCGGAAAACAAACGGATATTGTTTTCGTTTCGTTTAATGAACGGGAAAAGCCCGTTTTTTGCCCAAAACCTCAACGTATGTTCAGAAATATCCATCTTGTCAGCAACTTCTTTTATTGTGTACATCGCAAGATTCCTCCTTATTACCATATTAACATAAAAAAGCGGTTGACAAATGAGAAGATGTAATTTACCATATTTGTTAGAAAAACCTAACAAAAGGAGATAAGATGAAGATTCTTAATGTAATGCCTACTCTAAACAGTAAATCACCTGTTTTTGCTGCAAAACCTTCTTTGACGAAAGAGTGTGCAGATTTGCGAGTATTTCATCATCATATTTATGAATATAAAAAAGGAATAAGAAACCTTATTTTGACTACGGAAAAGGCAATACACAGAGACCGTATAGAGGAACGTTTGCAAAAAGAAAAAATTGATTATGTCATACACGATATTCCGCAAAATAAGATAAACGTTTATTTTGGGGCTCCGCAGTGTGTTGATTTGGTCAGAACTTTCAGCCCGAAACTAAATGAGCTTACGGCAGAGCAGGATTTTATGCTGGGTATAATGCTGGGATATGACAGGGTGAAACAGTGCGAAAGATATATAATGATTAAAAAGGGGATAATTAAGATAGGGCGAATTGAGTAGAAGCTTTTAGCCAATTTTGATGAAGTCTTATTTTTTACAGTTTGAATTCACTTTGGCTTAAATGTAACGAAATGTGACAAAAGATATAGAAAGTGTTATTACTTATTCAATATGTGG
>CALUWH010000031.1 GCA_944324435.1 Candidatus Gastranaerophilales bacterium | reverse complement strand
ACAATATATATCTATATAATAACAAAGATTGTTATTATTTTCAATTGTACAAAAATATTTTGTAACAATTGAGCAATTTTTATTCTATAGACAACGAACTGGACATTAAAATACAATATATGCTTAACTTTAAAAACAAAAATACCCGATATGATAATCGGGTATTTTTTAAATCTGGGGCGGAAGGATTCGAACCTCCGGGATGGCTGGACCAAAACCAGCTGCCTTACCACTTGGCGACGCCCCATTATCAATTGGTCACATTTTATATCATAAGTTATCAAAATAAAATGTCAAGATATTTTGAATGTGGGTTGAAAAGTTGAAAAAGTGGTTATAAAATATTCTTAATCATCTGGAACACACTTAATTACTGAAGGGATTATGCAGACAAATTCTATATTAGAAAAATATAAGATTGACTATTTGCTTGTTAACTCTACAAATGAATATTTGGTTGAATATCCAAGTTTAAGTGAAAACGCACGATATACCCTGACCGGATTTTCCGGCTCGACAGGTGATGCCCTTATTGCACAGGATAAGATTTATTTATTCGTAGATGGCAGGTATCACACTCAGGCTGATTTGGAAGCAAAAAAAGGGGTTACGGTCGTTAAGCTGCAGCTCGGACAGAAGCAGGATGATGAGATAAAAAAATTAATCGAACCTGATAAAGTGCTGGGAATTGTCGCAAAAAAGGTTTCACAATCAAGGCTGGAAGGGTTTGGAGATATTAACATAAAGCTCCTGGATAAAGACCCGATAAATGATTACACGGAACCTCATAGAGAGATTCCCTCAAAAGCTGATGAGCCCAAAGTATTAAATACCAAGCCGGCATATTTTTCGAATCTTGAAGAAGTCTCATACCTTACCGGCATGAGAGATTTTTCCAAGGATAATTCCGCCAAAATATGGCAGAAATTATTTATTGATGAAAAAGGGCAAAGGCTTTTTGAAGATTCAAAATCAGCAGAAGAGTTCCTCAAAAATTATGAAGGCGAGCTTCTTGTAGACAAAACGACAATAAACGCCTATGACTACAGTTTGATTAAACACCCCATTCACCGCCCGTCGCCTGTAAAAACAATGAAGGCCGTTAAGTCTGATAGGGAAATAGAAGCTTATAAAAAGGCTTTCGAGAGAACAGATAAAGCCGTTATGGCAATAAGAGAGTATATAGAATCAAATGATAATCTCTCGGAGTACGATATCTCAACAAGATTACGCGAAGAGTTTATAAAATACGGCGCAAAATCATTGAGCTTCAACTCTATTGTAGCGATAAATGAAAACTCGGCACTTGCGCATTACGCGAAAAATTCCAAAGACGTAATCCTAAAAGACGGCTCTCTGGTACTAATCGACTGTGGTGCGTATTATGAAAGCGGACTTGCAACAGATATTACAAGAGTATTCGTGAAAGGTAAACCGTCCGAATTACAGAGGAAAGTTTATACAACGGTTCTAAAAGCATTTTTAAACGCGTTTCATTCCGACTTAAAAACAGGATTTGAGATAGACACGCTCGCGCATACAATCCTTGATAATGCATTTGACGGATTCACGTTCGGTCACGGTCTCGGGCACGGAATCGGAATCAATGTGCATGAAGCACCGCCGAATCTTTCACAAAACGAGATTGCAAAAACAGAAATCCAGGATAACATGACATTCACCATAGAGCCGGGACTATATAATCCAAAGCATTTCGGAGTAAGGCTCGAAAATTCCTGTTACAAAAAAGACGGCAAAATTCATTCTTTTGTTAAAATGGGTTATGAAGGCAAATTGATTGATTTTGGGCTCTTATCAGAACAAGAAAAAGAATGGCTTGAGGAATTTAAAATATTATGAAAATCACAAGTGTCAACAATGATTTAATAAAAGAAACCGCAAAGTTATTACAGCGCAAATACCGCGATAAAATGTTTCTTCTGGAAGGGGTTAAGTGCATAGAAGAAGCAATGGAATCCGGGCTTGAAATAGTTAATCTTTTTGTCCTTGAAAATTCACCCCTTTTTGAAGGCAAAGATAAAATTGAAGTTACGGAGGCGGTTTTATCAAAAATCTCATCGACCGCAACTCCTCCCAAAGCCGTTGCAGCCGCAAAAATTCCAAACCCTGCCTGGTCTGAGGATTATAAAAAAATAGTTCTTTTAGAAGATATAAAAGATGCCGGAAACTTAGGCACAATCCTTAGAACCGCCTGCGCATTCAACGTTGATGCCCTGATTCTTTTCGGAGATACGGTTGATTTATTCAACCCCAAATGCGTCCGCTCATCTGTAGGAAACCTGTGGAAAATTCCTGTGTTTTCAATAAGAGATTTTGAAGAATTAAAGGAAAAAATTGCGAATTATGAGAAAATCGCAACTCTTCCTAAGACTGATAATTCTGTTTGGCTAAGAGATTACACACCCAAAGAGAGGGTCGTTATTATGTTCGGAACTGAATCTTGCGGTCTGAGCAAGGAACTTATCGACTTTGCTGATAAAAATATCACAATTGAAATGTCTGATAAAGTTGAATCGTTAAACTTGAGTATTTCTGCAGGAGTAATCCTGTATAAATTATTTAATTAAGCCGCGTCTGTTTTTACATATTTGGCGGATTTTGCAACAACACCGTAACAAACCATTGTAAGCCTGTTATTGAGTTCAAGCATTGTTCTAAAATTTGATGCTGAAGCGTTCATTGCGCTCATCATATCGTCTGCTGAAACTCTGGATACTAATGAATCCTGATCATGATTGTCAACTTTTTCCTGTGCATACTTTTCAACTAATAACTTGTCAATAAAATCTCTTGCTCCGATTGCCATAATTCAGTCTCCTTATTTTTAATTCTTATACTCTTTTGTGGTAAGAGAAGCTAAATCCAAATATAAGCTTATAGCTTTGTTTGAACTTATTCTCTCATTTATATCTCTTGTATATATAAAGTATTTCAATTTAAAAAAATTGCCTTTTTTATTCACTTTTGTTAAGAAATGTAAAATTAAAAATTTTTTTAGAAGATTTATTAATAATAGGTAATAATTGACATAAACCGAATTTTAGTGTGTAATAAGTATAGGAAAAACTACGCCTAATCTTAATCGCAGTATTATTGGGGAGAAAAGAAGAGGAATAATGTACATAAAACAGCTGGAAGTTGATAACTTCAAGTCATTTGCAAATAAAGTTGAAATACCTATGCTGAAGGGGTTTACTACCATTTCCGGCCCGAATGGTTCCGGAAAAAGTAATATTATAGACAGTATTCTCTTTGCTCTGGGGCTTTCTACATCAAGAACCCTTAGGGCTGAAAAGCTTTTCCACCTAATATCCACATATAACAAAAGAAACGAAGCTTATGTAAAAGTTACATTCGGAGAAACAGAAGAAGGGGATTTTTCTGTTGCAAGAAGAATCCGTAAATCTTCACAAGGGTTTAACAGTATATATTATCTTGATGATAAAATCGCAACGCTTTCGGATATTCACGCTAAGCTTGAAAAGTACAATATTACGCCAAACAGCTACAATGTTATGATGCAGGGCGATGTTATGAGTATTACAAACTGCACGCCCGGAGAGAGAAGAAAAATTATTGATGAAATCGCAGGCGTTGCAGATTTTGACAGGCGTATAGAGCAGGCAACCAACGAACTTGAAACTGTTGAAAAGAGAGTTGTTAATTCTACATTAATTCTGAATGAAGTTAACGTAAGACTTGAGCAGCTTAATGAAGAAAAAGAAGTCGCGCTCAAGTATCAAAAACTCAAAGATGAGAAAACAGGGCTTGAAAGCCAGATTAATACGGTTAAGTTTTTTGATATAAGAAGAAACTTAGAAAAAGCTCATGAAAATATTCTGGAGTTTACTAAACGCAAAAAAGAAGAAGAAATAAAATCCAAAGACCTTGAAGAAAGACTTAAACTCATAAAAGAAAAATACGATGAGATTTCAAAGACTATTACGGAAAAAGGAGAAGGGCATCAGCTTGAGTTAAAACAAAAAGCAGAAGAGATTAAGGGCTCTATTGCAAGGAAAAACTCTTCAATAGTTTTTGCTGATAAACAGATTCAGGATAACTTAAAAACCGTTGAAAATACCAAAAACGGTATTGAAGTTCAGGAAGGGAAAATAAAGGATGCCGAGCTTAAAATCACACTAAAGCAGGATGAAATTAAGGGCATTGAAAAAAATATTGAAGAGCAAAAGGCTATTTTGCATAAAATTCTTGAAGATATGTCAGGCTTGAATGAAACCGCTGAGAAACATATTGAAAAAAGAAATACTTTAAGAAAAGAACTCGAGGACTTGCAGGATAAAGAAACTAAGCTTATCCAAAAACAGGCCCCTCTTGAGGCAGAGCTTTCCACTAAGAAAAAACTGCTGGAAGAAGCTGAGGCAAAACTTAAAGAACTTGAAGATTTTAAGGCCAATTTTTCGGAAACAAAATCCTCAAAAGAACTTCTTATAGAACAACTCGGCAAAGAACTTGACGATTTCAAAATCATCCTTAAAAATACATTAAATGAGTATGATAAAACTAAAAATGAAATCACAGACATGGACTATGACCTTCAAGCTGCACGTAAGAAAATATATCAGCTTGAAGCAGTTAAGCAAGCGAACGAAGAAGCTATCCTCGGACGTGCGGTTGATACAGTTATAAACGCAAATATCCAAGGGGTTCACGCACCTTTGATGAAGCTCGGTCAGGTCGACGAGGAGTATTCTACCGCGATGGAAATTGCAGTAGGCGGTAGAATGGCGCATATCGTCGTTGACGATGAACACGTTGCTTCTACCTGTATTGAACTTCTTAAATCCTCAAACGCCGGACGCGCAACTTTTGTTCCTCTAAACAAAATCGTTAAATGCCCGAGAAGCTTGAATCTTCCAAAAGAGAAAGGCGTAATAGATTTTGCAATCAACCTTATTGATTTTGATGATGAGTATTTGAATGCTTTTTATTACGCAGTAGGCGAAACCCTTGTTGTCGAAGACCGAAGCGTTGCAAACAAACTTATCGGCAAATACAGAATGGTAACATTGTCCGGAGATTTGTTTGAAAAATCCGGTTCAATTACTGGCGGTGCTGTTAGAAAGACAGGTTTAAAATTTGCCCAAAATTCCGATTCCGAGATTGATACATTCAAAGCCCGGCTGAAAGATATGGAATCTAAGTTTGCAGCTCTTGTTTCCAAACGCTCAAATCTGGAAGCAAAAATGGAGGATGTAAGAAGCAAATATTCAGCATCCACAACAGAATTCAATAAAGCAAAACTGGAGCTTACAAACCTTGAAACAAGTTTTGAAAACACACAAAAAAATATTGATGAACGGACAGAATTTATTAAAACAACCGCGCCTGAAATCTCATCAATAGAAAAAACTCTTGATAAGATGGAAGAAGAACACATCAATATATCAGAAAAAATGACTGATGTTCAAACAGCGATTTCGGAAGTTGAAAAGCTTATGAACGATGCTGACTTAAAGGATCTCAAAGAAAAAACAGCCGGTGTCGAGGCAGAAATTAAGCGTTACGAAAAGAATATGGCAGACGCTAATAACGAAATCGAAGGGCTTCATCAGAGAATAGATTTTATAAAAACAACAATTAAAACCCACAATGATACAATTGAACGTTCTCTTAATTCCAACAAAGATTTAGAACTCGATAAGGCTAAATTTACGGAAGAAATAAAAGGGCTTAACGAGCAGCTTGAAGTTTTGGAAGTTCAGATAAAAGAGATTACGGACAAGCTCGGGGAACTTCTCAAGCAGAGGGATGATATTAATAAAGATCTTGTTGATATTGAAACGCAGCGTAACCTTAAAGCTTCTGATATAGAGAAAATAGCTGAACAGATAGAATCTTTTAAGGCAAGGAGACGCGAATTAGAGCCGCAGCTTGAAGAAACAAAAAACATTCTTACAGAAGCAGGTGTAAATATTAATGATTTGACGCCTGTTGAGATGTCAATTGAGGAGATAACTTCCAGAATACAAAGATTACAGAAGAGAATGGACGACTTGGGCGCCGTTAATATGAAGGCTCTGGAAGATTACGAAAAAGTATCCGCTCGTCAGCAGGAACTTCACGGACAAATTGAAACACTCAGCAACGAAAGACTTCAAATCCTTGATAGGATGAAGGGGTACGAGGATTTGAAAAAAGAAACTTTCCTCAAAACTTACAATGTAATAAATGAGAATTTTAAAGATATTTTCCATAAGCTTTCTGACGGTGAAGGGACTTTGATTCTTGAAAACGATGAAAAACCGTTTGAAGGAGGGCTTGATATAGAAGCACAGCCGCGAGACAAGAAGAAACAGCGTCTTGCAGGTATGTCAGGCGGTGAAAAGGCTTTAACAGCCCTTTCATTTGTATTTGCTATCCAGAAATATATGCCTGCACCCTTCTACGCGTTTGATGAAGTTGACGCAAGTTTGGACGGTATAAACGTAGAAAAGCTTGCACATATAGTTCAATCGCAGGCCGAAACAACTCAGTTTATCGTCGTAAGCCACAGAAAACCAATGATAGAATCCGCAAACAGAACTATCGGGGTTACACAAAAAGAAAAGGGGATATCTAAAGTCACAGGAGTTAAACTGAGAGATTGAAGGAACATTATACATAGCTTATTGGGTTCCTCTTTAGTAAATTTTACAAAAGATTTTTATGATAAAATTGTCTTATGAAGAGACTTGGCGTTTTTGCTCACTGGGATAAAGATAATTTTGCGGATGACTATGTGTTGTATTATTTAAACAGCTTGAAAGATATCTGCTCTACAATTATTTTTGTATCCGACTGTGAAAGGCTTAGCAATATTGAAGAAGTTTCTAAGATTGTAGATTTTACTATAATTGAGAAGCATAATGAATACGATTTCGGTTCCTATAAAAGAGGTTTTTTATTCGCAAAAGAGAACAATCTCGAATTTGACGAACTTTTGTTTGTTAATGACTCTTGCTATGGCCCGTTTTTCCCTCTAAAGTCCATATTTGATAAAATGTCAAAGAAAAAATGTGATTTTTGGGGGATTACAAGAAATAATTTTGGTATAAAAATCGGGAATACAAACCTTCACACTTGGTCGCCTCATATACAGAGTTATTTTCTGGTATTTAGGCCGCAGGTTTTTAATAGTCCTGTTTTTATGAACTTTATTAATGGTATTACGCATCAGGATGATAAAGCTGAAATAATTTATAAGTATGAAATTGGGCTTAGTAAACTTTTAAGGAAGAGTGGATTTAAAAGCGGAGTTTTAATAAACAGGTACTTTTTTACGGAAAATTGTATGTTAGCGAAGTGGAAACGGCTGATTAAGTGGTACCATTGTCCATTTCTGAAAACAAGTATCCCAAAATACGGTATATATATGCTTGGAGAGGTTACTGAGTGGAGAGATGTTATACCTTCAGTCTCAGATTATCCATTGGATTTAATTATAAAAAATGCAGGCAGATTTAAAGTATCAGAAAAGAACCAATATGCAGAGCTTAATCTTTATAGAAAAATTAGATTCCGTGTATTAAATAATATGCCTACAGGCTTTAGAGAAGTGGTTATTTTTATAGAGAAGAATACATTTAAACTTTTAAATGCACTTTGCTTCAATAAACTCAAGAAGTTCTGATACACATTTTCCCCAGGAGAAATTCCGCGCCCTAATTAGTCCTCGTTCCCTGCATATTTCTCTGTAGAAATTATCATAATACATTTTTTCATAAGCCTCAATGAGCTCTTCATCAGAATCAGGGCAGACTTTTATTCCGGCATCCCCGATAACTTCCGGGAGCGAGGATACATTGGATGTGATAACAGGGCATCCGCACTTCATTGCTTCAAGTACCGGAAGCCCAAAACCCTCATACAAGGATGGGTAAACAAACATCATAGCATTTGTGTACCAAGCTGCTAACTCTTCGTCTTTTATATATCCTGTTAAAAGAATCTTGGATTTGTCAAACTCATTGATAATAGAGTTAAGTTCTCCTTCAAATTTTTTCCAGGTTCCGCCTCCAAGAACAAGCGTTAAATCATTAATTTTGTTTCTGTTAATAAACTTGAAGAAATTTTTTATGGTGAATGCTATATTTTTTCTTTTACCGAGAGTGCATAGAGAAAATACGTATTTGCCGTCAAATGTCTTACCTTCTTTGGGCTCAAAATCAGCTCCAAGCAATGTTGTTTTTATATTTTCATCTTTTATAAAAGGAAAATATTTTAAAACATCTTTTCTTGTACATTCGGAATTTGTAACGTAGAAATCCTTATCATTTATAGAATTGTAGATTTTATAATACCAGTCTTTAGGGTTTTTAGAGATACCGTTTTCTATAATAGGTATGACATCGTGAATCATTCTGAATCGATTCAGATTTGCAAGTTCGATTTCTCTGGATGGCGGTGTAAACGGTGAAAAGTATACATCAAAATCTTCCAGCTGTTCTAAATTCTTCTTGTTTACCTGATAGCAGTAAGCATCATAAAATCTGGATAGTATTAAAACTGCATATCTTAGCCTAATCGGAAAGTTTCTTGTCAGGTATATCAAATATCCGACAATCCTGTTTAATAAAGAATGTTCTTTAAGAAGCTTTATATCAGAAAAAGCCTTGACTTCCTTCATAAAATACAAACGCCTGTAGTTACAATAGAATGTGATATCAACCCCTCTCTTTTTTAGTTCGCGGAAAATATTCAATGCGACATTAAAAACTCCGGCCCTGTTTCCGGATGCGTCATTATAATAAGACAATTCTGTACAGTCAAAAAGAAGTCTCAATGCGTAAATATTCCCTTTCTTATTCTGTTTTTAATTTTTATACCCAACAGGTAAAGTTCATAGATTTTATTAAGAGGGAAGTTTTTAAACTGTCTTGTCATTCTCTGAAGCTGATATTTCTCCGCACCTGAGGCAGACAGATATTCGGCAAAAGGATATTTTGAATAGTAATATTGTCTGTTATTTTCCAAATTTTGGTTAAGATTCTTAGATGTTACAGATCCAAAATGAAAAAAACAAACCTCGTTTGATACATAAACTCCATATCCTGCCTCGATTGCACGGTACTTAAAATCATTGTCTTCAAAAAAAGCTTGAGTATAATTTTCATCAAATTTCCCTATAGAATCTATGACAGATTTTTTTGTTATAACACAGGAAAAAACACATTCATCAAAGTTTTTTTCGTACTTTTTAGAATAGTTAAAATTGTGCTTAAAATATTGTATATAATGATTCTCATCCGTCAAATCATAGTGCGGATTAATGTGTCTTGGAGAGACGAAGGCGGCATTTTCTTTTTGAAAAACCTCTTCAACTTTTTCAAACCAATTGGGATAAAGTAAGATGTCGTTATTTAAAAAGCCAATGTACTCGCCGGCAGCAATTTCTATCCCCTGATTATTGCCTTTAGAAAACCCCAGATTTTCTTCATTCAAAATAAGCTTTATATCCGGGATAGATTTTAAATACTCTCTTGTTCCGTCAGTTGAGCCATTGTCAACAACTATCAATTCAAAATCTTTAGTGTATTTAAAAAGGCTCTCTATGAATTTTTTTGTATACTCTAATTTGTTGTATGTTAAAGTTATGACACTTAATTTCATACTGCTATATTACAGCAAAATTACTTTAGGGTAAAATATTTATATGAAAAATGCGGTTTCAATAATAATGACAAGCTACAATTACGCTTCTTATATTGAAGAAGCAATTAAAAGTGTGATAAATCAGACTTATTCCAATTGGGAACTTATCATAATTGATGATTGTTCAAAGGATAATTCCGTAGAAATTATTGAAAAATACGTAAAACAAGATTCCAGAATAAAACTTATTATAAACAACAAAAATCTGGGACTTGCAGCCTCTTTAAAAAAAGCAATTTCTTATGCTCAATATGATTGGCTGGCTTTCCTTGAAAGCGACGATATTTTTTATCCTGATGCTCTGGAGGAAAAAATAAAAATTTTACCTCAAAACCCTGATATCGTATTTTCTGATGTAGAACTCTTTGGAGCCCCGGATGCTATTAATGCGATTGAGGAGCATCTTAAAGGAATAAAAAAATTCTATATCGACCTTAAAGAATCCGGCTTTATTGAGAACTTTAGAAACATAATACCAAATATAAATATTATTCCGACCTTTTCTTGCGCAATGGTGAAAAAGAGCCTGATAGAGAATTGTAAATTTAAAAGTGTATGCAAAACTTATCTTGATTTTTATCTTTGGGCGCAGCTAAGAGAAGCTAGAGTGTATTATATTCATAAAAAACTTACCCACTGGAGAATGCACTCTGACAGTTATACTAATAAAGCAAGGAATAACCGGCTAAAGCAGCTTTTATTCAGAATAGACATCTATTCAATGATTGTAAAAGATAAACCTGCTATTTTGCGCCTATTTTTAATATTAAACTTTTTAAGACGAAATTTGATAACAGTAACATTTTCAAAAAAAGGGATTAGATTTCATATAGCCCAAGGAAAAGAGCCTGTCGCTAAAGTTTTGCAATAATATTTGCCCCATAGAATTTCATAAGAGCATTAATCTGCGTGTCATTTGCCCCAAGCCTGTTCGAAGCATAGAGCGACCTTCCGAATCCGAGCTGTCTAAAAATGTTTGTGCAGGTAAGTGTTTTGATATGGTTTTTAACAACCCTGATTTTTCTTCCGCTTAAAAGCGCCATAAACCATAGCCAGATATCATCAGCATTCGGAGAGTTTTTCAAGAAAATATCTTCTCTTAAAACTTCTTGCGTAAAGCAATTGGGCGGATATAAAACCCCTCCGACCCCTGTTAAGAAATTATCATACCTTGCGGATTCTTCTTCAACATGTTTTTCCCATTTTTCATAAGGGAGCAGTTCTTTTTTGTCATTCAAAATAACTCTATGTGCTCTGTGTACCTGAATGTCGTCGGGGTGTGAGATGTAAGAATGGTAGAGTTTTTCAAGCCAATCTTTCGGATAATAAACATCATCATCAGCCGTTACAATAATGCACTTGCTAAATTCTTTAAGTGCATAAAAAATCTTTGTGTAGGATTTTATGTCTTTTACAAATCGTATTTCAAGTCCGTTTTTAATGAATCTTGTTAAATAATAAGGAAGGTAAGATAAGTCGTATTCATCACTCAGCCACAGAATAATTCTATCCGGCTTTACGGTCTGGTTTAAGAGAGAGTAGAGAGTTAGTTCCAAATCCTTAAATCGTTCTTCATAAGAGGTTAGAGAAACTATAAGCGGAACCTCACGCTTGATATCATTTATCCCTTGAAAATTACCCATATGATCTGCCATATAACGAATCAAAGGGTTAAATGCAAATCTCAAATGAAATCTGCAGTCAAAAAAGTGTCTAACCATCTAAACTTTCTAACCTCAATCGGTAAATTAATAAACTTTCAAAAGGGGTGTTGTTAGAGGGTTTTTCTGTCTTTAATCTTTCAGCCCATTCCAGAATTTTCTTTTCAGCTCTTGTCAGTTCTAAATTTGATAAGTCAAAAAGTCCTAAATAAACAAGCCAGGAGTATTTTGTCGGATATTGTTTAACAATAGCCTCAATGGAACTTTTTACAACCGGAACAGTTTGATTAGGCCCCAGTAGTTTATACAATCCATCCTTTATAAACTTGTTAAATGCTTTCTGCTTGTTCAGGCTAAAAGTTTCTACAAGTTCTTTTTTCATTCTATGCCAACAGATATTATAATTTATATTTTCTAAATATTCATCTTGAATCCTCTTTGTATTTTTAGCCAAATTGAAACCAAGCCTAACAGAGAATTTTAAAGCTCTTATGATTCTTGTCGGATCGTCAATAAAGCTTCTTTCGTGCAGAACGCGGATTTTCCTTTCTTCCAAGTCTCCCAAACCGTTAAAAGGGTCAATAAATTTGCCGTCACTCGTCCTGCGCGCCATTGAGTTAATAGTAAAATCCCTGCGTTTTAAATCTTCTTCAATAGAACAGCCAATTCTTGTTACTACAGGCAACTTTCCAGGTTGTGGATAAGTTTCTTCTCGTGTAGAAGCTATGTCTATTTCTTTATCTTCATATAGAACACGAACAGTTCCAAAATCCTGATTTGTCTGTAGGATTTCCATATCTTTTGCAAAGCTGATTGCATCACCTTCATAACAATAATCAATATCTTTATATTTTATCCCGAGCAGCCTGTCTCTTATTGCTCCTCCAACTTGATATAAATTTTCATTTTCCAGTTGATTCATGCCGTTCCTTTCTATTATGAATTACAGAAGAAATAAAAGCACTTACAATAAAAGCGAGTCCTAAAAGCCCTGTGACAACCTCCGGCACTTGATGGAAGGTTGAGATAAACATCAGCAGCGCAAGTGTCCCGATAGCCCAATGCGCCCCGTGTTCCAAATATAAATACTGGTCTAAAGTCTTCTTTTCAACAAGCATTATGGTTAAGGACCTTACGAACATAGCCCCAATAAAAAGTCCAATTGTAATTATCAGAATATCCTTGCTCAGAGCAAAAGCTCCAAGCACTCCGTCAAGGGAGAATGAGGCATCAATAAGTTCCAGATAGAGGAATCCGACCAGCCCTGAACATTTTACACTGTCAGCGCATAGCTTTGCTCTTTCTTCCTGCCTTTTTTCAAGCCATTCAGCCAGACCATCAATAACAAGATAAGTTATAATTCCTGCAATTCCTGAGGTAAAAACGCCTTCTCTTGTCTCCGGCGCTATTTCAAACATCAACAACCCTAAAGCACAAAGAGTTACAAAAGTACAAATACCACGCACCTTAGAAAGTTTTTGTAATCCGTCTTCTAAAAATCTAATCCAATGTACTTCTTTATTCTTTTCTGTGAAATAATCCATAAACAGCATTAAAAGGAAGCTTCCTCCGAATGTCACGATTGGCGCATGCGTAAGTTCAAGATAATGAGCATACTGATGAACATCATTCAGGGCCATATCAAGAACTGAAAGGATATTAAGCTTCGCAAATATAGATACTACCATAAGCGGAAACAGAAATCTCATACCGAATACAGCAATTAAGATTCCCCAGGTTATAAACCTGTGTCGCCATTTTTCAGACATTCCCTCAAGTTTCATTGCATTTACTACAGCATTATCAAAGGACAGGCTTACTTCTAACACAGCCAGTATCATTGCAATAAAGATGCACGTTAATCCTGTCCCATTGTGAACGTGCTCTCCCCAGAGGTACGCTGCTACGAGCCCGAGAATTGTAACTATATATGAACCTAAAAAATAATGCAGCATTACACTTCTCCTATTAACTATTTTATTATATTATAATCAAATTTTTGTGTAAATATTCATCAGGGATTGAAAAACTTATACAAATTTGTTATACTCATGAGGAAACTTATCAGAGGTATTATTATGCTAAAGAAATTTTTAACATTTACTTTCATTATGTCATTGATTGGCATGCAGACAATACCTGTATTGGCAGAAACTTGTGAGAAGACAGTTGCCGTTGAGCACCTTGATGTACACAAAGATGCGCCCTGTAATGTCGTAACAATCACAAATTTAAGAAAGACTGTAGAAAAAGGTAATGTTCTTGTATTTGCTTTTGATGAAAAGTATTTTTCGAAATGTTCTCAAGCTGGTGACATAGTTCATTTTGTAGTTCCACAAGCACTTTATACCTGTGAAGGAACATTAGTTTTACCTTGCGGAACAAAGATTACTGCAGAGGTTACAAATGTCGAAAAACCCAAATGGTTTAACAAAAATGCAAGGGTAAGCTTGATTTTTAGACAAATTATTCTGCCTGACAATACTTGCATAGACATTAAAGCTCGTCCATTTACAAAAGATTGTAAGCTTAAAGAAGGTCCTTGGACAACAGCAGGTAAGCTGACCTTATCAACACTTACTCTCGGTATAGTTGGTGCAGGTGCAGGTGTTGGGTTCGCATTTATTCCAAACCCTGCTAAGATTGGAACAGGTCTTGCTATAGGTATTCCAATCGGCTGCGGTGTAGGTTTTGTAGTTGGTCTGATTACTCCCGGATGCCACTATAAAGCTAAAAAGGGCGAGACAGTATTTGCATTGTTAATTGATGAATTCAGCGTTTGTAACAATGCTTGTGCTGCTAAGTAAAAAGTAAAACCAATGAAAAAATCCCTTCTTAAACAAGAAGGGATTTTTTATGCACATCTTAAAATTAATTACTGTGCCAGTTTCTTGATAGCAAGAACAAGTCTTGATTTCTTTCTTGCAGCAGTATTTTTGTGCAAAATACCTTTAGAAACAGCTTTGTCGCAAAGTTGATAAACTTTAGATATAGCTGCGTTCAAAGCTTCTTTATCTTCGCTTGCTGCGAGAGCAAGAGCTTTCTTTTGAGCAGTTTTAATAGAGGTTTTAAACGCTGCGTTTCTTTGTCTGTTAGCTTCTGCAATAAGAACTCTTTTTTTTGCTGACTTAATGTTTGCCATTTTATGTTCCTTTCACTTGGGGCGAATCCGCCGGTAAATGACTCCATTGAACTCGCTTATCACATGAGGATAGTGAGTAATATTATTCTAATAACAAAAAACATTTTTGTAAAGAGGTGCAATGTAGAATATAAGAAAGTTTATATGCAGAAGGCAAATTTTATTTTGTTGTGGTTTATACATAGATATGAAAATAAATTTTTTACAGTGCTTTTTATTGAATAAAAGTTTAACACCAGGCAAAAAGATAAGAAAAATGTTTAGTTTTCAAAATCTCTGCGGTATAAAGAAAAAATCGGATGATGTTTTTGAAAAATTTACACCTCTGGTTTGTAAAAAATCTGCCTCTATAGAAGAGGCAAAAGATTTTGCGCGTCAAAATTTTAATTTATTAGATATAAATTGCACTAAACTTTCGGAGATAAACAGCGTAAACAGAGGGCTGTGCAATTTATATAATATGAATAAGGGTAAGTTGGTTTTTCCACAGATTATTCGGATTTATACCAATAAATACAGCCGCTATTCCGGAGAGTATGATTCCCTGTCAAAGACAATAACTCTCAATGGAGCTTATAATATTTTTACGACACTTGCACACGAAATCGGACATATAAATCACGAAAAATCTTCTGGTAATTACCTGAAAATGGGTAAAAAGGCCGAAATATCAGCTGCCGGATTTTCAGATTTTTCTTTATTCGACAAATTTATACATGACAAGCAGGGACAAAGAGCTATCAGAAGAGAAGTTTGCAGCTACGCCTGTTCTTCTCCTGCAGAATTTATTGCTTGTACATTTGAAAGTCTTGCAAACGGCAGAAAGTTGTCTGATGACATTTTTTTGCTTTATAAGGAGTATGAGGGGCCTAACGCCGAGATTTTAAAGCCGTTGTTTTATTGTAAATAATTTATATTGCGCAAAAGACGGCTATGCTTGTCTTACACTCACTTTCAGTTTTCTTCCCGTATTTTCAACCATCTTTTTTTCTTCCTCCGGCGTAAATCCTGTTGTTGTAAGATAATTCCCTACAATAGCAGAATCCGCACAGTATTTGAACGCTTTTTCTATTGTTGCTGCCGATAATCGAGCCTTTTTCCCACCTGCAAGTCTTATTGAAGCATTAGGACAAGCTATTTTTAAGATTGCAAGAGTTTTCAGAACATTCTCTTCATCAATCTTATCCCAATAATTTTCAAAAGGAGTCTTAGGAATCGGCGTCAGAATATTCACAGGAATGCTGTCCGGATTAATGGCGGCAAGCTCAAGCGCCATTTCAACCCTTTGTTCAACGCTTTCGCCCATACCAATAATAACACCACAGCAGAGCTCCATTCCGTATTTTTTTACAAGATTTACAGTGTTAATCCTATCTTCATAACTATGAGTTGTGCAAATCTCCTGATGGTAAGATTTACAAGTATTGATGTTATGATGGAATCTTACAAGCCCTGCGTCTTTAAGAGATTTTGCCTGCTCTTCGTTTAAAATACCAATACTTGCGCAGCTTTTTATCCCTTCTCTATTTAGCGCCCTAATCATATCTAGCATTGTATCAAAATCGCTCTCATCAGGAGTTTTTCCGGAGGTTACAATCGCAACCCTGTCGGCTCCATTTTTAACACTGTCCTTTGCTGCGTCAACAATGGTTTCTACGTCCATAAGCGGATAAGTTTCTATATCAGTATTATAGTGGGAACTCTGAGCGCAGTATTTACAATTTTGCGAACATTTTCCGGAACGTGCGTTAATTATTGAGCAGAACTCAACCTCCGGTTTAAGATACTTTGCAGCTTCTTTTAACAGTGCATCTAAATCAGAATTGTACAAATCCAAAAGCTTTTCTTTGCTTAACATCATTTCTCCCTAGTACCCTACACTTAGTCCTGCGCAGAGATTGATTGACTGGCCCGTAACCCCCTTTGCTTCATCTGAAATCAGGTATTTTACCATGCCTGCAACCTCCTCAGGTGTAATAAATCTTTTTTGAGGAATACATTCTATAATTTCGTCTTTAGAAAATTCACTCTCCTCTGCTGATTTATTCCCCATTTCTGTCTCAACCCAGCCGGGATTAATAGTATTTACAGTTATTCCGTATTCTGCAAGCTCAAGCGCAAGCGCCTTTGATGCTCCTATCAATCCGGCTTTTGTTGCGGAATAGAGGCTTGCACAGGCTTCTCCCATAACCCCGCTTATTGATCCTATATTAATAATCCTGCCCCATCTACGTTGTTTCATATATGGTACAGCTTTAGATATCAGATACAACGGTGCTTCTAAATTTATTTTAGTAATCCTTTCAATCTGTGAATAATCGACCCTGTCAATTGGTGAATAAATATATTCTCCGGCATTATTGATTAACACATCAATATTATTTTCTTGAACATATTCTCCTAATTTCTCCAAATTTTCAGTCAAATCACAGACAAAATAATTTTTATAACATTTAAGCAACTCTTCATTTCTTGAAGTCGCAAAAATTTCTCCTTCAAGATTTAATGCAATAGCTTTTCCTATACCTCTGGCCGCGCCTGTTACGAGAATGTTCATTGAATAATACTCCCTCTAAATATTTTACCATAAACATACAACAAAAAGCCCTGTAATTGTATTAACAACTACAGGGCACAAAATTGTTCGGCACCTTGATTACATGAACTGAGACTGGTATACATAGAATGGTATAGCAGCTTCTTGTCCGTCAGGTTTATTGGATAATCCGAATACCTGTGATGCCTCACTTTTTAAACCCGCAAAATACGTCATTGCCTGCCCATCGATTGCGCTTTGGCTTAATAACTGAATTGCGTTATTGAAGGCTGCATAGTCCTTGTCATAATCGCCCGTTGCTTGAATACCGATTTGAGCGCACAATCTAGCCCAGGGGACATTTTGCAAATCGTTCTGCTGGTTCTTGATTTGTTGTTGTACCTGTTGAGAGTAATCCTCATACATTGCCTTGTTTAATTTTTCCAAGTCATACGTATTACCGGTAGGAGTTATGTTAAAATCATCAAATAACTCTTCCAGTTTCCGCGAATTGGAAGGTACTCTGCCCAAATATGAGTAGAGATTTGCGCTTGTGTATGAGTAAACTCCGTTGACTGTGAAATTAGACATGATACACACCTCTATATTGATATATAATATATATCGGCATTTTTTCTAAAAACTTTAATGTTTTTTGATAAATTGTTACAAAACTTTACATACTTTTCTGGGCGAATTCAAGAAGCAATCGCAACACTATGGAGTTGGTTGAGAAGTTGAGAGGTTGAGGAGTTTAGAAGAAGTTATAAAGGGTTGATAAGTTGAACAGTTGAAAAGTTGAAGGGTAGTTTATGGTTTAGGAGTTGAGGGGTTGAGAAGAAGTTAAATCTATTCACTACTCACTATTCACTTTTGCTAACTTGCTCACTTAATCACTTGATACACCATTCACTAAAAATCTTGGTCACTTGTTCACCTGGTCACTTGTTCACTTAAAAAACGCTCCCTTCACCCCTCACCCTTCACGCAAAAATCTATTCACTCTTGCTCACTTAATCACTTGGTCACCTGATCACTTGTTCACCTGATCACTTGGTCACTTGATACACGCTCCCTTCACCTCTCACCCTTCACGCAAAACTCTATTCACTCCTCACTATTCACTAAAAATACACACAATAAAAAAGAAAGGACGGAAGTTTTGAGAACAAAAAACGGTTTTTCATTAATGGAAATGATGGTCGTACTGCTGATTAT
>CALUWH010000030.1 GCA_944324435.1 Candidatus Gastranaerophilales bacterium | reverse complement strand
GAAGATAAACTTGATTAAGGAAATGAATCCGGAATTTAAAGATTTATCTTTAGCTTGGGAATAAATATTGTCATTCTGAATTTTTCTACCAAGCGGAGAGGTTTAGAATTAAACCTACAAACTATATTTACCCCTTTCAGAATCTTACCAGTTTATAGTCATAACATCTATTTGGTAAGACCCTGAAACAAGTTCAGGGTGACAACAATATAAATGTCATTCTGAATTTATTTCAGAATCTTACCGGTTAGAAACAGAAGCTTCAAGTTGGTTAGAATCTGCACTTCGTAAGGACAGGCTCACACAAAATTTTTAAGATCCTGAAACAAGTTCAGGATGACAAAAATTTTGGTTCGCTTTGTCAAACAATTCCAGAATGACAGCTAACTGATTGTTTAAATACTTGATAATATTCTAAAAGCAAGACTGTATCTGACTTTTTGAGTTCTTCAATCAACTCTTTTATACAGGATAAAAAGTTCGAACTTCGCCGCTTTACGCCCATTTTTTCTAAAAAGAGCCGATAAGGCTCTTTTTTTTTCTTATTTACTTTTTAAAATACATTGTTGTGAGCTGTCTGGATTAAATTTTAAAATATTGACGGACTTTATATCAGACACAATACATTCTGTTAAATCGGCTTGTGTGACTTCAACTGGACAATTTGTAGGAAAATATTATAATAGTTAGTATGAGAATACTAGCTACATTAATTTTAATGCTTTTTATGAGCTTTGTTCAAGCCGCCGAACCTGAACTTAGGGGGTACGATGAATTTGATATACCGGAAGGTACACATATTCCGGTAATTTCTCTGCAAGAATTTTCTACGGCATACTGTGAAGAAGGAGACAAAGTAAGTTTTAAGACGGTTACAGATATTTACATGTACGACAAGAATGTCATTCCCGAAGGAACGACGCTTACCGGATATATTGACAAAAAAAATGAGCCTATTATTGGAACTAATGCTGCCATGAAAGTTTTTGTCAATAAAATGTATCTTCCTGACGGATATGAAATTCCCATAAAATCTTACATATATACAGCAAATAATAATGTTATAGGAGGTGAGCTTACTCCGCCTGCTAAATATATAAGAATACCTCACTATCAAAGATGGGCAATGTTCAGAGCTATGGGAACGCTGCAGTGTGTTCCCGGCGGCGAAAGAACTATGGGCGAACATGTTACTATTGCTGCCGGAGCTGATTTAATAGTGGTATTAGTTGCTCCGATACACATGTCGCACACAATTATGAATTGACAAAATCCGGTTTAATAATAAAATGTTATAAGGAGAGGATTTATATGGATAAAAAGCTTTTAATTATATTAGTGCTCGTTTCATTTGTAAGCCCGGTTTTTGCTGATGCTAATTACTCTTTTCAGCAAATGCAGACCCAGCCTGTATACAATAGCCAATATTATCAGGCTCCAATGCAATATAGCACAAATCAACCTTTACAAGGTAATGTTGTAATGGTTCCGGCCGGAACTACTATGCCTGTTATGCTGACATCTCCTTTGTCATCGGCAAGTGTTTCAACGGGGCAATCGGTAAGTCTGCTTCTAAATTCGGATTTTTATTATAATAATAAACTTATTGCTCCTGCAGGGAGTTCTGTATACGGAACTGTTATTGAAGCTTCTAAAGCAAAGCGCGGAAGTATGAATGGCAAATTGAGCGTAAGATTTACACAGATTAATACCCCGTACGGAACTCAGATACCGATTTCTGCAGTAATAAAAACCGATGACGGTACGGGTGTTTTAAAGGGCGGTACCAAGCTGGATGTCACTAAGGACTATGCTAAAGACTTGGCTGCAGGCAGTGCGGCAGGTGCTTTGTCAGGGGTTGTATTTGGCGCTTTAGCCGGCGGAGAAGTCGGCAGGGGTGCTGCATTAGGTACTGCAGTTGGTGCAGGAGGCGGACTGGTTAAATCTTTATGGGATAAAGGTGATGAGGTTGAAATTCCTGCGAACTCTTGTATTGAACTTTTGCTTACGCAGCCGATTACTGTTTCTGCCTCCAGTTATAGTTATGAAAATTAGTAAGTAGGTTAATTTAATTTACCTGTAAACTTATTATTCTAATAGAGTAATAAATGAGAGAAATATAAGTGTCAATAATCAGTAATAAAAATTTTATAGATGAGGATGAGGAGAAGGATATTGAGGAATATACGCTTCCTTCGATAGTAACAAGTAAACCGGAAGTTATTCCTATAAAAAAATCTCTTGCAATCTCTACAGCTTTGCATCCTGCAGTAGTCCTGCTTGCTTGGCTAATTACGGTTGCTCTGGCATTAATGGGCATAAATTTAACATTGTTTAAAAAACCACAAGCTCAATTAAAAAAAGATATAGAGTTTGTACTTGTTGATAAAGAGGCTATGCCGAGAGATCCAAATACTAAGAACCGCTCTGATATGAACTCAAGAAGCGGCGGTATAAATGATCCTAAACGTAAGGTTTCAATGCCGTCTCCTGCACCTAAAAAGGCTTCAAAACCTTCTGCTGCTGCTAAAAGCGCAAATCAGCTTATAAAAAAACAGCAGCAAGAGGTAAAGAAACAGATAAAACAGCAGCAAAAGCAGCAAGCTGCGCAGAAACAAGCTGCTAAACCGACACAGCAGCCAAAGGCAAGTAAGCCGTCTCCGGCAAAACCGGCTCCTCCAACAGCAAGGCCAAGTTCTCGTCCGGTAACTGCTCCTGCACCTACAGCAAAGCCTTCCACGCCATTTACGGTTCCGGCTCCCAAAGGAGCCCCAGTGGGTAAAACTTTAGCTACAGGGCCTGTCGGTGGTACATCAGCTCCTACAGGAGCAAAATCTTCTGCCTCATCTGGTGGTGCTCCAAAAAGCAGCGGTTCATACGCTCCTAGACCATCTTTGTCTCCATCTAGCGGAGGCGGAAGTAACAGTCCGCTTGCACGCGGTTCTTCCGGAAGCGGTAATGTCGGCAATCCCGGCGGCGGAGGCGGTGCTCCTGGAATAGATGCTCTTAGAGAACCTGATTTCGGACCATATATGAGAGAATTGCAGCGCAGGATCAAACTTAATTGGGATCCTCCAAAGGGTAATGAAAGTAAGCGTGTAGTATTGCTATTTAAAATAGCAAAAGACGGCAGATTGCTTTCCTGCAGGGTTCATAAATCATCAGGATTACCGTCTGCAGACCAGGCAGCATTGAAAGCTGTTGAATTGACAGCTCCATTCAGACCTTTACCGGCAGATTTTAGAGGACAAAGCATAGACATCCAATTTACGTTTGACTACAACGTATTTGGTGGGTCAAGATATTAGAAAATAAAGTATAAGATAAAAGAGGATAAAATTATGGATTTATTATTACATTCAATTCAACTGGACTGGCCGGTATTGTTACCGATTCTTATTTGCTCTATCTTAACTGTTATGGTGGCAATCGACAGAGCAGCATTTTATAATGCCAATAAAAGAAATGTTATAGAGTTTATTCCAAAATTACAAAAGGAACTTGCTAAGAATAACCTGGTAGGGGCTCAAAATCTTGCTGTTCAATGCGGCGGTATTATCGGCGAAGTAACAGAAGAAGGTGTAAGAATTTTATCAGAGCAGAAAAAAGGATTTTCTCGTTCTTTTGATATCGCTTCTGCTCTTGCTACAAGAAAGCTTGAACACAGATTAACAATACTTGGTACAATTGGCGGTGTTGCTCCGTTTTTAGGTTTGTTCGGTACTGTCGTAAGAATCCTTTATACATTCCAAGATTTGGCTTCTCAGGGTAACCAATCTGCTGCTGTTGCAATGGGTATTGGATCTGCATTGATTGCTACAGCTTTCGGTCTTGGAGTTGCTATTGTTGCAGTTGTTTGCTACAACACGTTCCAATCTACCGTAAGAAGATTTGAAGATGACTTCCAGTTAATCAAGCTTCTTTTCTTGAGCTTTGTAGATTCTGAAGAAGAAGCTCCTATTCAATCTAAATCAAGTGTTGCTTTGGGTTAAAAATAGAAAGAACTAAAATGGGTATTAAAACAGGTAAAAAAGCTTTATTTACAGAAATCAACATAACTCCGTTAACAGATATATTTCTTGTTCTGTTAATCATAATGATGGTTGTCGCGCCTACCTTCCAGTCTATAGACAACTCTATAAGCGTACCTGAGGTAAACAGCGGTACGTCTATTGAACAGGGCAAAGTTACGGTTTCTGTTACAAAGGACGGTACTGTTTATGTCGACAGCAAACGTTCATCTATTGAGACTCTTGCATCTGATCTGGAAAAGCTCAAGGGCGATAATGATAAGGCCGAAGTTATCGTTAAAGCGGATGAAAAAGTTAAGAGTGCTATTATTATGGATATAATGGATGCGGCTCAGGATGCACATTATAAAAAGCTTATCGTTGCAGGGGAACCTCTTAATAAAAAGGCTCAGAAGAAGTTAGAAGAGGCGCAGGAACAGCTTGATACAACGAACTATACATCTAATAATACTGTTAACGGTGCTCAAACACCTATTCCGCAGGATAATCAATATGAGAATTGGAGTGAATAATGCGCGATAGTTTTAACGAAATTAACATAACACCGCTTACGGATATCTTTTTGGTATTATTGATTATAATGATGGTAATTGCACCTCTTTTAGACCAGCAGGGTTTGAATCTTGCCGTTCCGGAGGTTGTAAATCAAGAGCAGATTGTAAAAGACTCTAAAATTATGAATTTTAGTGTAACTTCTGACAATAAATACTTTTTTAATGACCAGGAAATTGCAGCTGCAGACTTGGAAACAACAGTATCTCAGCATGCAAAAGACTATCCTGACGGGCTTTTGATTCAGGTTGATGATAACGCAGAGCACGGCGCCGTCGTAAAGCTCATGGACAGTGCGAGAAATGTAGGAGTTACAAGTATTTCGCTATCCAGATAATATGATAAACAGGATGAGAAAGATTTATGTTATTTGAACCTTTTATTTGGATATTTAAATATGAGATTCTAAAAAAACATTTTTTATACTTATTTTTCTTTACTATTATCTGCTTAATTTTGGCTCCCGTGGTGACGTTTGCTATATTCAAATTTATTGATATATCAGGGATTCAGTATTATTCTGCGGTGCCTGCAATTATTTTAACACTTCTCCCGATATTGTTACTGCAGGGATATTTCTGGAAACTTACGGAAGCTATGATTGAACGTGAATTTGATATTAAATCGGCAAGCGTATATAACGGAAAAGTAAAAGAAGTGTTTGTTATAGAAATTCCTCAAATCCATGCATTAAAGCTTATTTGGAGGGGAATTGCCTCTATATTCGCAACAATTATTTTGGCACTTCCGTTCGGATTAATGATTTATTCAGATGCCGTTAAAACTCTTCCGCTTGTAAATCAGCTTATGTATTATATTTTCTGGGGCTTATTTGTACCTGCGCTTTTGTGGAATTATGCTCATAAGGATTCTGTTGTTGCAGTGTGGAATCTTAGAAAGGCCGTATATTTGATGGGTAATTATCCTTTTAGATATATATGGAAAGTGCTGTTGCTGGTACTAAACTTTGCAGTAGACTATTATGCTTTATCCTATTTTATAAAGATATTTGGCTTATTTAATCTTGAAATGTCTGCTGTTTATATTCTTAAATTAGCTGCAGTAATTTTATTGGCATTACTAAAATACCTGTACGATATTTATATATGCGCATACCTTTTAGGCACTCTTGCACCTGTTGACGAGTATTAATGAATCAATTTCAGGCAGATATCGTCAAAAATATTAATCGGACGTATACCTAACTTTGCCTGACGCTTCGAATCTTCAAGAATTTCAATATGCTTGATAAGTTCTACATTGCGAGGATTTGTTTTTAGCAGGGTGAGTATGTAGTTTTGAATACTATCAAGTATCACGTTAACAGGCGTTTCTTTAGATAAATCCTGCAGTTTTTGCGATATATTAAACACATCTTTTCTGTTAAATTCAAAATAATTCGTAAATATACCGTCAATGGTAGAGTAATCATAAGTGACAGTCTCTTTTGAAGGCACAAAGAAACATTGTGAGCGCGATATTATGGTTGGAAGTACATCATCAATGTATCTGGTTAAGAAAATAAATGTTATGTTAGGCTGCGGCTCTTCGATAATTTTCAGTAAAGAATTTGAGGTTTCCGCCTGAAAATTAAGTGGATTTAAGCCGGATATATTACCGTCATCGTCTCTGTCGCAGAAAATAAATACTCTATGAAATTCCGAGGCTGATACAAGCATCTCTTTTATCATGAGCGACTGCTTGATTGAGATTACTGTTTTTGAATCATCGTCATCAGGCTTATTATCCAGTCTTGATATCGTAAGTACCGCAGGATGTGTTCCTTCTCTTATCCATTTACAATTGAGGCATTCACAAGTATCAGCTCGGTCGTTTTTGCAGTTTAGAAGTCTTGCGATTTCCGTTGCAAGAATATACTGGGACTTTAAGTCATTGCCATAAAATAATAAACTTTGAGGCAGAGCCCTATTGGAGGCTGTAAGAGCCTGCGTGAAATAATTCGTTAAAAAAGGGTATTTATCTGATAATAGCACACTCAACCTCCGAAATTATATCAAGAACTTCCGCAGATTTAATCCTGTATTCTACATCAAAAAGGTTTTCTTTTAGTTTTATCAAGTCAGAAGCCTTTGTATTTTTAAGTTTTGCAAGAGTCTGTTTTACGACAAATTCATGCTGCCCGGTAAGCTTTGAGAGCTCAAATGTGGACATAGAAGAGTTTATTTTTAAAAGTATCCATTTTCTAAGCATAGTCTGAATTGCAGATAAAAGCTCAAGCGGATGTTTCTTATCCAGAAGTTTTTTAAATTCTAATAATGCTCTATCTTTTTCCCCTTTCATTATTAACTCTGTAAAATTAAATAAATCCTGGTGGGAAATACATATATCCTCTACCATCTTTTTAGTAACAACATTCCCCGGATAAGCAACAAGTTTGAGCTTGTCGAGCTCTGTATTAAAATCCCTTAGATTATTTCCAAGCTGTTCAATCATTAAGGAGAGTGCATCATTGTTCAGAGAAATTTCTTTTGTTTTTGCGTGTTTTTTCACCCAGTTTGCAATATCGTCGGTTTTATACGTCTTAAATGTAGGAAATTCCTGAGCGTTATATTTTGATATAATTTTGTAAAGTTTCCTTCTTGAATCTAATTTTTTGTTTTCATTCCTTGGAAGTTTCACTACAAAGACTATATTTAGCTGCTCCGGATTATTTTTAAGAGCATCTTCAATATCTTCCAGTTCCTTATCATCGAAAAAGTTCTTATTTGATAAAAAATAATCCTCAGCATTAATAATAACAAGCATTTCTCCGAACATCATCGGAGGTGTTCTAAGTGCGTTTATTAACGTTGAATAATCCGGACTATCCAGAGTTTGAAAGCTCATTGAAATAAAGTCAGGATTAAGCTTAGAGCGCATTTTTTCAATTTCGAGCTCTATATTATAATCTTCATCCCCATAAAAAAAGTAAACTGCCATATATCAATTATACTATAAATGAGATTTAGCAGCTAAAAATCTTGCAAGCCCCTCCCCCATAGAAAAACAGGACGGTATAATTCTTAATGCAGCCTGTGCTTCAAAATCAGCAGAAAGACATCTGCCAATAACAAAAAGATTGTCCCTGACTATTAGCGCCTCTAAGGGGAGCTGGTATTCCTGATAGACCTTTTCTAATACAGACGAATCTTTGTCTTTAGAATGTATATCAATTGGATAATTTGATATAACAACAGGATTTTCAAACTTTTTGCCGCTTCTAAGATCCTCCGCAGTATAAACATACTTTCCTTTAATTCTGGTTGAAACCCTTACTCCTATTGAGTTTGCAATAGATGAGATATATGAATTTTCAAAGCCTTTTAAATACTTCTTACAAAACTCTGATAGCCTTAAAACACTTGCCCTACCTTGCATATAGACCTCTGTACCAGAGGAGTAATTTAATAATCGGGGGGCGTTAAATGCAATAGAATCCCTGGTTCCAGCGACAGAAAACAGCTGAAAATAGTTAGTATCCTCCTCTAAAAGAACACCTTTGCCCACAGCTTCCTTAATTAAAGGTGCTAAAGCCCATTTTGCACCCTTATCCCACGTGTAGGCTGTAGAAAGATATGTATTACCGTCTACACAGCATGATGTAGTAACATTTCTGTCCTTATCAAACTCCATTATCCAATCTGAAAATGTTTTTACATCAATTCCGCTCATAATAAATCTTAAATTAACAGGCTGGTTTTCATTTTTTTTATTTAATTTTTCGCAATTTAATTTTTCACAAATTTTTGCATCACCGGTTGCATCTACAAGATATTTCGTTTCGATAGGAAGCAATAACGTATTATTCAAACAACCATGATTATCCCTCTCTATCGTTACGATATATGACGATAACTTTTCTTCAATGTCTTTCACACATGATTCTAATAAGACATTTACTCCAGCCTCCATCATCATAGAATCCAGCGCAATTTTTGTGAGCTCTGGATTAAACCATCCTCTGTTTCCGTCTTCGTAAGTTATTGCACCGCCCATTATTTCTAATTTATTATAAAGAGTGTCAAAGAATTCGGTATTTATTGCATTATCAGAAGTTTTCATCGCTGGAATAACCAAGGCCGAAGTAATTGTGCCGCCTAAATATGAGTTTTTTTCGATAAGCAGAGTTTTTAGGCCTAATTTAGCCGCAATATAAGCGCAAGAAGAGCCGGCAGTACCTCCGCCAACAATTGTTATATCAAACTTCTCCATCATCCGTACTCCTTAAAGTCCTTAATTTCATATATTTTGATGAGCTCATTAAATTACTATGCCTGAACTCATATTCTCGAAAATCAATGATTTCACGATTTGTAAAGCTCAGATTAGGATCATGATACGGAATTCCTGCTTTTGTACCGCACAAACCTAATTCATAAGAGGTTAATGGGTGTTTTATTTTTGATTTATCTTTGGATGCAATTGTTCCAATAAACTTTTTAGCCTTTTCATTATAAATTTTTCCGACGTAGAAGTTATTTTCAAGCAGCGTATTTCTTACAAGTACCGAATTAGAATATGTTAGAAGAACCCCTTTTGGAGTAATGCGTTTATATAATTCGGCAATAAATTCTGTAGTCCAAAGCTGAGGAGCCTTTGTGTAAGTAAAAGCGTCTAGAAATATTAAGTCGTATTGAGTGTTTAGCTCTAAAATACTCTTTCGAGCATCATTTACGTAGAAATTGAGCTTAAACAGGCTCTCAGTAGCCTTAAAATCGACATTTTTATATCGCCTCGATAAGTGTTGATAATATATATTATGTAAAAAGGCGGATAAAATACCTAAAGAGGATGTTTTATACCCCCATTTTTGATTAAAACGAGCATATTTTATCAGAGATTTATCAAAAAACTTTCGATTTTGTTTCTCTCGAAGAATTTCTTCGAGATTTTTATCGAGATACTCATCTACATATTTTTCTGATAAAGAATTTATTAGAATATAATTTACAAGTCCATTAACTCTATATTCTTTATCCAGATACATAGTCTTAAATTTTAAGTCAAGAAGTTCCCTTATTTCTTTCCGGTTCTTAGGTGCAAATTCTGATATAAAAGCTGCGAATAAATCTCTTAGTTTATAATAAATTCCCATGCAGTCAAAAATTTCCGGCACGAACATTGAATAAATTTCATAAGGGGTTTTTACAGTTTTAAAAAGAGGTGATAATTTTACGAGCTCTTCATTTATATCAAGACAATCTATATTAATATGAGAAAAAGCGATATTTTTATCGCTCTCTAGCGTATCGATATATGCCAATAATCTTTTGCTTATTGGTTTAATATTATGAGTACATACCGAAACGATATTTAAAACTTTTATAAATATTTTTTTTAAAAAATTTTTTCTTAAAATTTTATTTTTATTAATTATAAAACTCATTAAAGCTTTAGTATTGTATCCTATTCCATAACATACATCTAAAACTTTTACATTTTGATTATTATTAAGATATTCTTCGATTCCAGATGGTATAACGAACTTTTCCCAAGCTTCAGTCAAGGCGCCGAATTTGGAGTGAAAAACATCCTTATCGGCGTATGAATAAAGCCCTATAGACCCATCCTCCGTAAAATATGGCTCATAATCCCTCATAGGTTAATTCTAACAGCGTTTTTACTTAAATGCAAGAAATAATATAGACTTACACCCTAATGTAACACAACTTAAACTGCATTACATTAGGGTGTAAATATAACCGTACACTTTTATATAATTTATTTTCGTAACAAACAGCCGATTAATTTTATTTATGAAGCAGGTTTTGTAGAGTCTGAATCGGGCTTCTTTGGTGTTTCTGTCTTAATTTCAGGAGCCTTTTTGCTCTTTTTGCCCCAGTTTCCCGGCCATAGATACTTGAGGAATGAAAATTTACCTTTTTTCTTGGTTGTCAATTCAGTAATTTTGTTATTTGCATCGTCAAGCTGCGTTGTAAGTTCCGTATTTTTTGCAGTAAGATTATCAATTTCTTGTTTCAGTCCTGAGACTTTCTTTGCTTTCATTGCACCATAACCAAGTCCGCCTAATGCAAGTATCCCTAATGCAGTGTATCCAAGCATATTGGAAGACGCATTTCTTTTTTCTACATCATTAGATTCATAAACCATTGGCATTGAAGAGTAATCTTCATATCCCTGCGCCTGATTTGGAACTGCCATCGCATAATCAACGGTTCCAACATTTTTAATCGGTTCCATAAACAACACCTTTCTTCATGTAAATTTTACTACGCTTGTATCTATAATAAAACAGAAGCTTTCCAAAAATTGCCTTTCTCTCAGGAGATTGTAAACAAAATGTTACATAAAAGGACGAAAAGTTTAATTTTCCCCCACAAACTCTATTTACTTCTCTGGAAGAATTTTGCAATGTCTTTATGCTCTATAATCTTTGATATAGGTCTGCCATGCGGACAGGTAAAAGGTTTTTCGCACGTACGCCAGTTTCTTATTATCTCCTGCATCTGGAAATTATTCAAATATGTATTTGCCTTAACTGCAGCCTTGCATGATGTCGTAATAAGAATCTGCTCCTCAATATTATCAATATCTCCCTGAATGTTCTCCAAAATATCCGCAAGAATTTCTTTGGGTGCAACTTTCGATAGAATTTGCGGAACTTTTCTGAATATGAGTTCATCTTCTGAGGTAAATTCTATTTCATAGCCAAACTTTGCAAGTTTATCCTTATTACTTTCTAAAAGTTCCCTGTCGCTTGGTGAAACTTTTATGACGTCTGAAATAAACAAAAGCTGGCAATCTATGTTTTTTGATTTTTTCAGCTTTTCATAAATATATCTTTCCTCTGCTATATGCTGGTCAACAATTTCCAGGCCCTCTTCGCGTTCAATAAGAATATATGTTTTTCTATATTGTCCTATAATCATCTCTTCCGGTTTGGTTGAAACAGTTTCCTGCATAATTCTTGCCTGTACAGATTCTACAGGCGCAGGTCTTTTAAACTCTTTTATTTCCGCTGATTTGGGTTTGTCAAAAACAATATTAGGGATACTCTTGTTTTCATCAACATATATATCGCTTACAAAAGTTTTTTGATAAACCGGTTTGGGCGCCTCTGTCGGGAGCGGTATATCCTCTTTTTTAGCAGGAATTTTTTGTTCTGCAAGCCCTGATAAAGCCATATCTATTGCAGAATGGATAAAATTGAACACCTGATTCGGATTTTTATACCGTACCTCTTTCTTTGTAGGGTGCACGTTAACATCAACATCTTCAGGCGGAATTTCCAGATTTAAGATAATAAAAGGATATCTTGAAGATGCCGTTAAATCTTTGTACACGGTATCAATGGCTTTTTGAAATACAGGACATTTCACATTTCTAAAGTTTACATACATGTAATAATCTTTTTTACTTGCTCTGGTAAAATCCGGAGTGCTTACATATCCGGAAATTTTTAAACCTGAAATTTTGTCCGTTTTATGAACTTCTTTTAAGCTTCTTGATATTTCCTCTGAAAAAACTTCTTTAACGGTTTGAAGTAAATCGCCTTGCCCTGTAGTCTTTAGGATAGTCTTTCCGTTGTTTTTCAACTCAAATCCGACTTCAGGATGCACAAGTGATATTGCCTGCATTAGTTCGTTTATATATGCAAATTCGGTTTTAGAAGATTTTAAAAATTTAAGCCTTGCAGGAATATTGTAGAATAAATCCCGAATTTCCATAATTGTGCCGATAGCGCAACCGGTCTGGGCTTTTTTAACCTCAGAGTTTTCACACTCAACCTTTGTTCCGTAATCAAAATCTTTTGTACGCGTAATACAGGTTAACTTAGAAATGGAAATAATACTTGCAAGAGCTTCTCCTCTAAACCCCATAGTCTTAACGGCATACAAATCTTCGCCGTCATGGATTTTGCTCGTTGCATGTTTTGAGAAGGCCAGAAGAATATCGTCCGGATGAATCCCGGATCCGTTATCCGCAACTCTTATATCCCTGCAGTCATTAGAAATTTCAACGCTTATTTTTGTTGCTCCAGCATCAACTGAATTTTCAACAAGCTCTTTGACTACAGAATAAGGACGCTCTATAACTTCACCTGCTGCAATCTGGTTAATTACATTTTTTGATAACTGAACGATTCTTCCCATATCTTCCCTTTCTTTTCTAAAATAATATTATAACTCAATTTTTTTAGAGTATAATATTATTACAAATTAAGGAGGAGTATAGATGGCAAAAGGTAATAAGAAAATAAAAGTAGCATTTCCTCATATGGGAACAATCTCAATTGCCTGGTCTGCGGGCTTAAAAAAAATTGGTGTAGAACCTTACATTCCTCCGTATACAAGCAAGAGAACACTATCTCTTGGCACAAAAAATTCTCCGGAAGCAATATGCCTTCCGTATAAGCTTATTCTGGGAAACTTTATAGAAGCCATTGAAGGCGGTGCGGATTATGTTGCGATGATCACGTCTCCCGGAATATGCAGACTGGGCGAGTATGGTACAAATATACATAATACGCTGAAGGATTTAGGATACAAAGCTAATTATATAGAGCTTTCTTTATATGACGGAATTAAAGGGCTTTATAAGTTCTTAAAAGAAATCTCCGGTAAAAATGACCCGATTCTTATTCTAAGGGCAATTAATATAACAATGAGAAAAATATTCGCAATTGATGATTTGGACAGAGCTCTTTCTTACTACAGAGCTCGCGAGGTAAAATTTGGGGAAGCTGAAAAGAACTACAAAAAAGCCCTGAAAATCATAGATAAAGTTGAATCCACAATGGATTTGCATGAGGCTTATGAACGAGCTTTAAAAGAAATTGAAAAAACTGAAATCGATCCGAACCGAGAAGTTTTGAATGTCGATATTACTGGAGAAATCTTCCTTGTAAATGATGAATTTTCAAATCAGAATATAGAACGGGAACTCGGCAGAATGGGCGTTGAAACCAGAAGAAGCCTTACTGTCGGAAGCTTTTTGAAAGACGCAATTATCCCAAAGGCTTTCAGACCGCCTGAAACTCACCTTCAAAGAGCAGAGAGAATGGCAAAGCCATATCTTATGAGAGATATCGGCGGAGATGCTCTTGAATGCGTTTCTGACGTTGTTTTTGCTGATGAAAAAGGAAAAGACGGCATAATTCATATCTCTCCGTTTACTTGTATGCCGGAGATTATGTCACAGAATATATTCCCTACAATGAGGGGAGAACATGAAATACCTATTTTAACACTTATTATGGACGAGCAAACAGGAAAAGCAGGTTATGTAACAAGGCTTGAGGCCTTTGTGGACTTAATGAGACGTAAAAAAAGAGCAAAACTCGGTAAAAATAAGACAAGAATTTAACTCCGTGTAATAACAAATTTTTCGTAAAATGGTAATGTGGAAAACACGGCAAAACCCATATACATAGAATTTTAGTGTAGGGAGTCCCTTAGGTTATATTTTCTCTTCTTGTTCCCGTAAATATTCTTTGACCAAATTAATAGGTGTTGCAAAGCCAATACCTATATTAGAAATATTATTATCTGGATTATAAATCGCCTGATTGATACCTATTATTTCCCCTTTTGTATTTAAAAGCGGCCCTCCTGATGATCCAGGATTTATCGCGGCATCAGTCTGAATCCGATTCTTTGCATAATCTATTCTCGAAATTATTCCCTGAGTCAAAGTTCCGTTAAATCCAAAAGGATTGCCGATTGCCCAAACCTTCTGACCGACCTTGATTTTTTCAGAATTTCCAAGTTTGACGGTTTTTAACTCTCGCGGAACATCTATTTTTAATAGTGCAATGTCCTTATTTTCACCAAGGTGTTTGATAACTTTTGCATTGTAATTTTGACCGTTATTCATTGTTACTATAACCGTTTTACCGATATCAATAACGTGCGCACTTGTCAATATAACTCCTGATTTATCAATTATACACCCTGTTCCGCAGGATAAACCGTCAGAAAGCTGTGAGTCTACCGAAACGATAGCCGGATTTATCTTTTCGTAAATTGAAATTGCATTCCTGTCCTCTCTTCCAAATGAATGCGCCGGCAAGGATATCATCAGCATTATCAATATAAGTGATAATCTTCGCAACATAGGTCCTCCGATGTTTTACTCTTAAATATTGACAAATAATTAAGAGCAATACAATTAGCTTAAATAACAAGATTATTCATCCGGACGGCCTATATATTGCCAGCATTCAAATTTTAATGTATAATAGACAGGAAAATATCACAATCTACATACAAAGGAGAAAATTATGTCAAGAATCGAAAGTTTTAAAAGAGCTTTAAATGAAAAAAGAGCAGTTAAAATTATTGCAGGTATTGATAATTTTAATGTTGAAAACATTAAAAAAGTTATAATGGCAGCTTCAAACTCAGGCGCAAGCGCCATTGACATCTGCGCAAATCCGGATATTATTGCAATGGCAAGAAGTATGACAAATCTGCCGCTGTTTGTATCATCTACGGAACCCCAAGAGCTTGCACACGCAGCAATCCTTGGCGCTGATGCAATCGAATTGGGTAATTTTGATGCACTCTACAAAAAAGGCATTTCGTTCTCCGCTTCACAGGTTTTAAGCCTTGTAAAAAGAACGTTAGAACTGCTTGACAGAGAGATCTTCTTCTGTGTAACTATACCCGGTGAATTGGAAATTGCTGAACAAATCGAACTGGCCCGAGGATTAGAAGAGCTTGGCATAGACCTTATTCAAACGGAAGGTCACTTCTCTAATGAATCTCCATCCGACGGCGTAAGAGGACTTATTGAACGAGCTGAACTGACTATTTCTAACACAATTGAACTTACCAGAAATGTAGACATTCCTGTTATGACTGCAACCGGCATTAATCCGACAACAGCACCGCTTGCTTTCGCCTCAGGAGCTTCTGCCATAGGTTGCGGCTCTTGTGTCAATAAACTGGATTCCGAAATTTCAATGCTGGCTGTGTCTAAAAG
Organism: Candidatus Gastranaerophilales bacterium; assembly: GCA_944324435.1. Lineage (GTDB taxonomy): Bacteria > Cyanobacteriota > Vampirovibrionia > Gastranaerophilales > Gastranaerophilaceae > CAG-196. The sequence continues at coordinate 2,888 of CALUWH010000030.1, read as the reverse complement.
TCTAGTTGAAATTGCGGAAAGAAATGCTCAATATACTGTAGAATTAGTATAAAATGCTTTATATTTTTAAATAAATAAAAGGTCTCTGCGCGTAAATTGAGACCTTTTGTTCATTTAAAAGCATGAGCCCCTCTCTTTTGTTAATAAATATGACAAAAATAAGAAAAATTATTTTTTTTGTTACATTTCTTAACAAATTGCACAAAAAAAGGCAATTTTTTAAAACCGAAATACTTTATATATACATAAGAGATAATTAATAAAAAGAGAGGAAAATTATGACAACATCAAATGAGAAACTTAAATTAAAAGTTATTACAAATGAAGAATTAGTCTATAAAGATGAAAAAAGCAGTAAGGCATACCATACTAATCCATTGGAGTCCGAGCTGCAGGAAAAGTTTATGAAGTTTGTCAACAGGCATTCTAACAACAGATTTAGCGTTGATGACTTGTTAAAGTGGTAATAGATTATACTCATCCACGGGCGGAAATCGGAAAAGGAATGTATCAGATTAAAAATCGAATATACCTGAATTTTGATAAAACACAAAAAAGCGGTATATGTAATTACCTAAGAGCGTTAGTGAAGCAGAATTTAAACAAAACTTGTTCAGACATACTGGACAAGTTTATTGAAGATGAAAAGTATTATTTGGAGCTTAAAACTTCAAGATTTCCTTTTTTAGAGGATATTATTGATGATAGAGAGTTTATCAAGGATACAGAGGATTATATAAACGAATGTATTAAGTATTACGCATATAAAGAGAAACAGCGCCCTATCATCGAAGCAAATAAGGCATTTGAGAAAAAAAAGCGGAAATTTTTACAAGAAGTAAAGATGTCAAAAGAAAGGCCAACCAAAAAACAAATTTACTATTATGATAAGCTTTGTAAAAAGTATTCGGTAGAAAAAAAATCGGTAGAAAATTTATCCAAACTGGATATGAGAAATGAGATAGAGAAAATATTAAATGAACATTCGGACGATTACAAAATTATTGACTGATGCCGGTATAGAAGAAAATGAGGCAAAAATAGAGATTAAAATGCTTTTAGAGCATTTCTGTAAATTTACGGCGCTTGATATAGCAAAAGGTAATGTTCCTGATGATGAACAGCTTACAATACTTTATGATAAGGTTCAAGAGCGAATAACAACAAGACTTCCCGTACAGTATATTATAGGTGAAGCTTATTTTATGGGAGAATTCTTTAAAGTCAACAGCTCGGTTTTGATTCCTAGAGATGAAACGGAACTTCTGGTAAGAAGTGCTATAGAGTTGATAAGACAGTACGGTTATAAAGATGTATTAGACATTGGCACAGGCTCAGGCTGTATAGCCTGCACTATTGCCAAACAAACGCACGCAGTAGTATTAGGGATTGATATTTCATCAGAAGCTTTAAGAACAGCATTAGATAATGTTACAAAGCTTGGTATAAATAATCGTGCAGTGTTCAGGAAATCAGATTTGTTCTCTAAAATAAGGCCTGAAGAAAAATTTGATATTATTATATCCAATCCGCCTTATATTCCATTGGGAACACAATTAGCAGAGGAGGTAAAACGAGAACCTTCAATCGCTCTTTTTGCGGAAGAAAACGGACTAAAATTTTATCGTAAAATTACGGAATCAGCTCCGTCATTCTTAAAGCGCGACGGGTGGCTTATGTTTGAACTGGGAGAAGGTGAAAGCCGCGAAGTACGAATGTTTATGGAAAAAAATTTTTGTAATATTGTAATACAAAAAGATCTTGCCGGTATAGAAAGGGTTATCTACGGAAAATTAAAGAACTGATAATATCTTTTGTTTCAGCGTTGATTGAAACTACTTGCAAAATTCTTTAAATTCTATTAAGATATATGTATTAATATTAAGAAATCCAAATTTTTGTAAAAAGGTCTAGTAATTAAAATAAAGGGTGGTAGCATGGCTGAAAATGAAGAATTACATGAAGAGATGGGTGAAGACAGCACTCGTCACAAGATTCTTGTTGCAGATGACGAGGCAAGTATCAGAAGAATATTAGAAACTCGTCTTAAAATGGTTGGTTATGACGTAGTAACAGCTGAAGACGGCGAAGAAGCCGTAGAAGTATTTAATAAAACAAATCCAGATTTAGTGGTGTTGGATGTTATGATGCCCAAAATGGACGGTTATGGCGTAACAAGAGAAATCCGACGTACGTCAGACATTCCAATCATCATATTAACTGCACTTGGAGATGTCTCGGAAAGAATAACCGGGCTTGAACTCGGAGCCGATGACTATGTAATTAAACCATTCAGCCCAAAAGAATTGGAAGCCAGAGTAAAAGCTGTGCTCAGAAGAACCATCAGTAAAGATGTTATTATCCCGGCCTCATCTTCAACGGGCGGCGGTAGTACGGCTTCAAATGCTAAAGGCGGTAAAAATGTAATAACAACGGGTGCGATAAAAATAGATACAGCCCGACGACAAGTTTACAGAAAAAATGAACGCATAAGACTTACAGGAATGGAGTTTAGCTTATTAGAGCTTCTTGTAAATAATTCGGGCAAAGCATTTTCACGTAATGAAATTTTGCAGCACGTATGGTCATACCCGGCAGATCACAGAATAGATACACGAGTTGTAGATGTGCATATTTCAAGGCTTCGTTCTAAATTAGAAGCAGACCCTACCAATCCGGAATTAATTTTAACAGCACGCGGCATTGGTTATATGTTTCAGAGAATAAACTAAAATACAAGAGGGCGAGACCAGAAAGTTTCGCCCTCTTGCTTTATAATCTTGATTTGGTATACTAAAATTTGTTGGAACAATGGCGCCTGTCGTCAAGCGGTTAAGACCTCGGATTGTGGTTCCGATATGCATGGGTTCGAATCCCATCAGGCGCCC
>CALUWH010000029.1 GCA_944324435.1 Candidatus Gastranaerophilales bacterium | reverse complement strand
CCTTGTAGTGTTTACCTTCCAGCCCAGCCCACGCGTACAAGCCTGTAGTAGAAATTCTTAGGCGGACGTGGAATTTTGAAACCGCCTTGTAGTCTTACCAAGAAGCCGGCCCAATGTCTACGTGCGTAGCACATGTAACACAATATGTATTGTGTTACATGTGCGTGGTTTATGTTTTCATAGAACAAGACTCTTTTAGGGAAAGTCGTGGGTTTCTCCAAGAGGGGTTGATACTGTTATCCTCCGTAGCGACGATTTCTGCGAGCAAATTCTTTTACACACTCTGCCAGAGCCTCTTTATCAAACTCAGGCCAGTATTTTTTGAGGACAATAAATTCTGAATACGCAATCTGCCATAAAAGATAGTTGGAAACCCTCATTTCTCCGCCGGTTCTTATGAGCAAATCAGGGTCAGGAATATTTCTTGTATAAAGATGTTTAGAGATTGTTTCTTCTGTTATATCCTTTTCTCCGGACGCGATAATTTCTCTTACTGCGTGCACAATCTCATCTCGAGAGCCGTAATTAAATGCAATCTGTAAATTTACTCCGGTGTTATTTTTTGTTGTCTCTACAGAATCTGCAAGGATTTCCTGTAATTTTGGATTAAGCTTTGTGGTATCCCCAATAAAGGATATTACAACGTTATTTTCATCCATTTCCTTTAATTCATTTTTCAATGTTTGAGCAAGCAAATCCATCAAGAAGCTGACTTCTTCCGGCTTTCTGTTCCAATTTTCGGTAGAAAAAGCGTAAACTGTCAAATACTTTATACCAAAATCATCACAAGCCTTCATTGCAGCTTTTAGAGAATCCACCCCCTTTTTATGTCCTACAGCGGAGGGAAGGTTTCTTTCCTTAGCCCACCTTCTGTTTCCGTCCATTATTATTGCAACGTGTTTTAATCCGCAATCTTTTACAATCTTTTTTATATCTTCCATTTGTAATCCTTAATATTTTTCAAGCATTTTAAAAATTTTAAAAACCGGCTCTTTGAGTAATTCTACATCAATCTCTTCATCTAATTCAAGTGTTATGGTCGGAATTTTTCTTTCAATTCCTGCCCAGGTTCCAAAACTTCCCGGGGTCGGATACCCTACAGACGGCTCGACAGGGTAGTTTATAATTTCCGATATTTTCTGCGCAAGCTCTTCTGCGTCTCCGTCGTAATTAACAATTTTAAACGGCGCATGGAGAGTTAAAATAACTTTGGGGTTGTATTTTTCTATGGTTTCGATTACGAATTTTGTTTCCTGCTCGCTTGCAGGAGAATCACCCCCAAAGAATTCATTACGTTGGGTTAGCTCCCAATTTGTAGTCGGAAAATTCCTGTTCAAATCAACCCCATTAGAGTTGGTTCTTGTCTTATTCTCAAATCCGTATTGATTCAGGCATGGGATAAAAAGTATTCTCGTATCCGGATTTTCTTTCAAATATTCTTCAATCAAAAACTTGCCCTGCGGTTCGTCTCCGTGAAAACAACCAATTATGAGAACTGAAGGGTTTTTCTTGTTGCCTTTTAGCATGTCAATTCCTCATTAGGGTTTCAGGATAGAAAGAACATAGTCTTCTGTGAAATATTTATTTGCACAGCGCAGAATATCATCAGGAGTAACCTGCTTAACTTTTTCAATAATATCTTTTTGATACCCAAACGGTTTTCCCATTATTGAATAGTAAGCCATCATATTTGCCTGTTGGGAATTTGTTTCCGTAATAAATTGCTGCTTTCCGATAAGGTTATTTTTTGCATTATGGAGTTCTTCTTCTGAAACAGGAATGGTTTTAATCTTTTCTATTTCTTCTTTAAACCCTGCAATTGAAGTTTCAATATTAGAAGGCTCTGTTCCTATGTAAATACTAAATGCTGCCGTATTTATATGTGTTTCATAAGCCGTCCTTACAGTATATGCAAGCCCCTTTTTCTCACGAAGCTCCATAAAAAGTCTGGAGGACAGACCACTTGCACCTAAGATAACGTTCATCAGCATTATTACAGGATAATCCTCGCTTCCGATAGTCGGTACAAGCCAGCCTTGAAGAATTTGAGCCTGATTTGCATCCTCTTTGATTAATTCCGAGTATTCTTGCTTTAGAGCTTTTGGCGGCTCAATATTAGAGTTTATATCAATAGCCTGCGGAATAATTCCCAAATATTTGTTTAACAGCTCTTCAGCACCTTCAATATCTCCAACCAGAGCAAGAGATTTGCGGCTGTTTGTAAGAATGTTTTGGTATGCATTTTTTACATCTTCTTTTGTAACCTTGTCTATTTCATCGAGGATTACGGTATAACTGTGTCCATAGTAATGGTTTTTGTAAATTGTTTTTGTGAATAAATCTGAAACCTTTACTCTTGCTGAATCAAGCTCTGCTGTTAATTCGCCTTTTAGCTTTGTTCTTTCTTTTTCAAATTCTTCAAAAGTTGAATTTTGTATAATATCACTCAAAATATCCAGAGCAAGTTCAAAATCTTCATTGAGGCAAACAAATCTGAATCTCAGATAATCGGATTTCATCTCCGCATTTAAATCTATTGCGTTCTCGTCCAGAATCGCAGCAAGCTCTTCTGAGGTACGTGTATTAGTACCTTTCAAGAGAAGGCGGTTCATTATTGTATATTCTCCGGCAGTTTTTTCTGCATCATTTATAGAAATATTTAAAGTAAGAGCTATGCGCGGAGTGTTTTTATTTTGTTTTATACAAGCTCTAATCTTGTTATTTAAATCAAATTCTTTCATACTTGAATTAAACCACGAATTATACATAAAAGTAAATAGTCAGTTTTTGGTATCATTTTGTAAAAATTTGTATTGAAATAGGCATTTTCATGATAAAATTTCTTGCAGAGGGTACTTGATGAAGATTTTAGAAGTAAGAGACGGTTTTATCAAATTTGAAGCAGACAAGAATACCTGTTTATCTTCATTTGTTCAAATAGACGGAATTGATAAGAGCTATGTTGCACAGGTTATTCAATTAAAAAGAGCCGGAGAAAATTCTATAGCTTACGGCAAGATTTTGTTTCTCTATGACGGTGAACTTGTAGCTTATGATAAAACAACGCCCTCTAAGGAAGCACAAATAAAGCCGTTTACCTTTGATATTTTGAATAATTCCATTATTACGCAGAATCCGGTTATTGCAGGAAAAACCGCAGGAGAAAATATTAATATTAAAATTGACGCTTCTGCTTTCGATAAAAAAATGCTGGTGAGTGTTGATGATAAAGCCTCTAACAATCTTATTATAAGGAATTTAACAAAACAGTTTAATAACCTTGGAAGAAAGGTTGTTATTATTGATACACTAGGGGTTATAGAAGCAAAAAAATATACAGCAGGTGCGGATTTTAAGCTTCCTCTGAATAAAGACTCTCTTGCTTTTATGTATCAAGATTGCCTCAATGATGTAACTTCCGAGAGTAAATCTTTGATAATGGAAATTTTTAAGGAGCTTGCAGAATATTCTGAAACTGTCCCCTTCGTCCCGTTTGAAACGCTTAAAACTATTGTGGATGATATGGTTGACAATTCGCATGTGTTTAAGCTGCTGGTTTTGAAAAATAAGCTTGCTAAATTCCACAGACTCGGATATTTTGCGAGTAATAAAAACCAGATTGACAGGCTCGGGGATATATTGGATTCTGAGTGTGTTATTTTGGATTTATCTAAATTGGATTCAGCTTTTCAGAACAAGTATCTGGAATTTATATATGAAGCTCTCAGGGCTCATAGCGAGACACAGGTCTTTTTGGAGCTCTCCAATGTGGTAAGCAAAAAAAGTATAAGAGATGTCCTCTCTGACAACGCGGTTGCAACAACAATTGTTACTCATTCAAAATTTAAGTACCTGAATGATATAAAGAACGTATTTGATAATTTTATAATAGTACCTTCATTTACAAACAACGCGGCTTTTAATATTTATTCAACTTTTTTAAATTCAATGGGAAAAGATACATATCTTCTTGCCGGCGAGGCCGCAAACTATATTCCGTTGGTTTCTATGCTTACTCCAATAAACGATATTGTAGAGCTCGTAAAGGATAAAACGCCTGAAATTGAGGAGTCAGAGACAATACAAGAGTTTGAGCCGGAATCAGAGGAACCGGATAACACAGAAAGTGATGAGGAGCTTGAGGCAGCCTTCAATGAAGAAGAGATTGTAACGGAAGAGCCTGCTGTATCAGATGATTTGTCAGCAACCGATTCTGCTGTATCAACAGAAGAAATTCTTGCAGGCATAGAAGAAAAATCTGATGACATTATCACTAAGGCTATTAATGAGACTGACGTCTTACCTCCTGAAAATATGTTTGGAGAAGCTGAAGAAGAAACTTCTGACAAAAATCTAAATGACACAATCCCGAACGAGGAAGATAGGTCTCAAGAACCCGAAAATCAGACTGTTGTTTTGCTGACAGAGGAAGATCTTGAGTCAAAAGAAGAAATGAATCCTGAGGAGCGCCCTTTATCGGAAAGTTTTGAGACGGAAGTTCATCCGGTGATAGAAATATCGGAATATAATCCTCAAGAGAATATTTTAGAAGATTATGAAGAAATTCCTATAACGGAGGAACTTGAATCCGCCGTTGAAGCCGATACCCTTGAGGATGAAACAGGCTTAAAATTAGAAGAAGATGGGGCAATAGAGCTTGCGAAGCCGGCAAATGAGCCTGAAACTGCGGAGATTGAAGAGGAAATCGAAGTTCCTGAAGGAATAGATATTATCGATGAGCCGGAGTTGATTCCGGAGGAGCCGGAGATTGGTCTTACGGAAATAGGTGATTACCCGGCTGATGAGCTTGAAGTCCTGCCGATTTCATCAGATGATGAATTTGACGAAATTGTAGAATTGGATCCAATGGAAGCAGATGAAAATGATATCGTAATTGATATGAATGAAGGTGAGGAAGAAGCAGAATTATCTGTAGATGAACAGATTGTGAAGGATGTTGATAAAGTTTTTACTACAAGAAAAGATGATGAAATAACTGATTCTGATCTGGATTTGATAGATGAGTTAAATAGTGATACGACAGATTTTCTGGAGGAAGTGGAAGATTCTGATAGTACGCTGGACACATTCCCCGAAGAGGATAATGACGGTATTATTGAAGAATTACAGGAAGAAAAGGTTGAAACGGAAGCTGCAAACGATTCATCCGAAATTCTGGAGACAAGAAGTTCTTCTACGCCTATAGTTCCTGTGTACAATGCAGATATTCCGCGAGAAGATATGGTTATGAGCGATGCTATTACTCAAGGAGATGTTGTTACACACGCAAAATACGGGACGGGCGTCGTTGAAAAGATGATTAAGTATGGTAACAAAACGTTATTTTCAATAAATTTTGATAATATAGGCAGACGTTTGCTGGATCCGACCCTGACAGAGATAAAGAAAGCCTGACTTATTGCATCTCCTCCCTCGCTGCATCTAAAGTGCCGATAAGGACAGCGTTGCCCGAAATACACAATACATTTCAACCTCCCTAAATTTCTTTCAAAAGGGATGAGCATAAGCTTACTTCCCTAAAAGATGGAAGTATTTGTAGATCGATGACACTTGCGGAAACGGACAGAGTAGTACAGTGGGCTGATTGGGAGTAATAATTATTCGTGATAGAATACAATAAATAAGGATTTGTATATGGAAAGAATTCTAATAAAGTGTCCGGCGAAAATTAATCTCACCCTTGAAGTTATAAATAAGAGAGATGATGGATATCATAATATAAAAAGTGTTATGCAGCTTATAAGCCTGTATGACTATCTTGATATTACAGCGAGTCATTCTTGCAAAAAAGAGATTTTGCTGAGCGGCAACAATCCTGAAATTCCTTATGATAATCGTAACCTTGCTTACAAAGCCGCAGAGCTTTTTATGGAAACAACCGGTTTATCATTGTCGCTTAGAATCCACATAACCAAAAATATTCCGATAGCAGCCGGTCTTGCCGGCGGAAGTACAGATGCTGCAGGAACCTTATATGGGCTAAACAAACTTTTTGGAGAACCGCTAAGTCATGACAGGCTTCACCAAATCTGCGCACAGCTTGGTTCTGACCTTAACGTATGCCTTGAAGGCGGATGTCTCCTTGCACAGGGAAGAGGCGAAAAAATTGAAAAATTGCCGAATATTTCCATGCCGGTTACTCTAATCAAACCGAAAACACTTGGAATCTCCGCAAGAGAAGCTTATACAAAATATTCTTTGCTACAAGACAAACCGCATTTTAATAATACGGAAAAAATGATAACGGCTCTTGGAGATGGAAAAAATATTCAAAATTACTTATACAATGATTTGGAACGTGCAGTATTTTTTGATTATCCTGAGCTTCGAAAGATAAAAGAAGAATTCCCAAAATCAATCATGTCCGGCTCCGGCTCAACTTATTTTGTCCTTGAAAACCTGAACAACACAGAGCTTGATGGATATGATGTAATAAGCGGATTAGAATTTATCCCCTGCGGAATTACGGAAGAAAAATTACCACAGCTAAACAATTAACTTTCACTCTCAGCAGGAAGAGCATTTTTAGGAATATATTCGTCGACATCTTCTTCCACAGGTTTTATCGGCAGACGGAATCCGAATGTAGAGCCTTCTCCCTCTTTTGAATTAACAAACACCTGTCCGTGGTGGTGTTTTTCAATAGTAACTTTTACAAGATGCAGCCCAAGTCCTGTGCCTTTAACAGTGTGGGTAGCGTTTTCTACCCTATAAAAGCGGTCAAACACTTTTTTCTGGTCTTTTTCCGAAAGTCCCGGGCCTTGATCTTCAACGCTCACTTCTACATACTCTCCGTCACGAGAACGCTCTACTCTTATTTTTATACGTTTTCCGTCCGGTGAATACTTAATTGCGTTTGATAAAATGTTCATAAATGCGCGAGAGATGCTTTCAACATTCAAATATATTTCCGGCAAGTCCGGTTCTTTCATAATAGACAATGTTAAATCATGTTCTTTTGCAAGCACCTGAACCTGATTAACAGCATCTTCAATGATTTCCATAATATCTTGTTTTGTCTTTTCAAGGTGAACATTTTGAGCTTCATACCTTGAAAAGTCAAGAATATCATTAACCATACGATTAAGTCTGATAATCTCCTGATTCATAACACCAATAAATTCACGCTGAGTGTTAAAATCAAAATCATTCCCGAAGTTATACAACGTATCAATGTAGCTTCTTAGAACCGTGACCGGTGTTCTTAGTTCGTGCGAAACATTAGATATGAAATTTGACCTTAGCTGATCCATCTCAACGTCTTTTGTAACATCAATCAAGACGATAATATATCCAACATAAGAATTTGAGCGCGTAAACATCGGGGAAATCAAACACTTCAGGATTCTCTGGTCTATTTCTATATTGAAAGGAACCGGAGTTCCCTCTTCATCCAGCGGAGTGTCTTTAAAGTTAGCAATCTTGTCTGCAAAACAAAATTCTCCGCTTGAATCGCAGAATTGCTGAATTTGAGTATTGAGAATATCCTCTTCTTCAACTTCCAGAAGTCTTTTTGCGTAATTGTTAACCATAATAACTTTATCGTGGTTATCACAAACTACTACTCCGTTAACAATACTCATCAAGACGGATTCCAGTTTATTTCTCTCAAATGTTAAGCTTTCTATAGTCTGTTCATTGTATCTGCTCAAGCGTTCGGACATATCATTGAAAGCGTCGTACAGCTCTTTTACTTCGCTGTCGACATCTTTATCGTCAATCTTGTATCCGAATTCGCCTGATGAAATTTTCTTAACACCTTGATGTAGTTTTCGGAGTTCTCTTGTAATTATGGAAGAATTCATATAGATAATTCCAGCAATAACAAGCCATGCCAGTATAAACACTATCGCAATCGACAGGTTTGATGTTGCTGAAACTCTATCCATAATATTACCGGACAATCCGACTGTAACCGAGCCTACGTTAACGGAATCGCTGAGATTTTTAATAATCATGGGAGAGCTTACGGTAATCCTTGCTTTTTCAGCCTGTTCCGGATAATCATCTTTGCTGGAGTATATAATTTTTGATTTGTTATCTTTAAAAACAATAAAAGCAATATCATCATTACTTTTAAGAATAGATACCGAATTAGCACGCAGGGCATCATATTTTGCAAGTTCAGGCAGCTCTTTTGTAACTTCAACTCCTTCGATGGCAAGAGTTTTGGATAAAACTTGAGCAAAGTTCTTGTAAGCGCTGTTCATATTCTTTGAGATACTGTATCCGGCAAAGCCTGCCGCAAGAAGAATAAAAGCTGTACTTACACCAAGCCCGGCCAGAATAAGCCGTGTCTGTGCAGTTATTCCCTTCTTCGTCCCCTTTTGTTTTAACTCAGCGCTCGTTTCCATATCGAAATTATATCATGTAAACTTTTTTTAAGCAATTAGAGCCGTATTGATAAGCTCAATAAGATTTGTATTTTAAGATTTTAATTCAAACCTATTCTTATTATACGCAAGTAATCCCTCTTTTTGGAGTTTAGAGAGCTCAAAACTCATGGCACTTCTATCCACATTAAGATAATCTGCTAAGTCCTGCCGGTTGAATTGTATTTCAAAACTGTTTGAATGTTTTTTCTGGGCCTCATTGGAAAGATATGTCAGAAGCTTATCTCTGATTGTTTTTTGAGAAACATTTTCTATCTTCTGGATTAATTCAATATTTTCTTTAGATAAAATCTGGAACAAATTGTTAATCAGTATTTTATGCCTTGTGCAGGCATTCTGACACATGGAAGTACATTTTTCATACCCGAGAACCAAAACAATCGTATCGCTTACGGTCACTGCATCAATGTTAGATTCTACATTTTTAGACCCGACAAAAGAAAGCGCAAGGTTATCATTTTTCCCAAGGCGTGCAATTATTATACGTCGCCCCCAGTAAGAGTCTTTTTCTATATTAACATTTCCCTTTAATATCAAATAAATATTTGATATTATATCACCCTGACGAATTATAATCTCATCTTTTTCATACTTACGTATTCGGGCGTTAAAACAATCCAAAAGCCCTTTGAGTTCTTCGTCATTCATGCCGTAAAATACCGGCGAATTTTTAATCTGATTGTAATAATTTTCAAGTTTTTCCATAAATTTACCGTAAAATACTTTTTTTGTTGTATAAACAACAGAAATGTTGTTAAACATAGTATATAATAAAAACAGAAAGAAAACAAAGGAGATACAAAAATGACAACTCAACAAGAAGAAAACTTAATTAACTTACTGGACGGCTATGTAGAAAAAGGCGGCCATCACCTTAATGTAAACGTATTTAACCGGGACACCCTGCTTGATGCTCAGAAACATCCAGAAAAATATCCGCAGCTTACAGTAAGAGTTTCGGGGTATGCTGTTAACTTTATAAAATTAACAAAAGAACAGCAAGACGATGTTATTTCAAGAACATTCCACTCTTCTTTAGGATAATATGAGAAGTTTTTATGCTTCTTAACTCTATAAATAAATCGATGAGGATTCTTGTAAGAATCTCCCTCTGACCTAATAGTAGTTTATTTTGGGGCGCGAGCCCCTTTTTCATTATAATTTTACAGCATTTTGAATTCGCCCTTCCATAAAAGCATTAATGTTTTCGATTGTGGTATTCAAAATTCTTTGGACAGCTTCTTTTGTATTATATGCCGTGTGCGGTGTGATGATAACATTATCAAGCTGAAAGAGTCTGGAATTAATCACGGTGCGTTCAAGCGTAGTCTTGTCCAATCGTCCTATAGGGTAATCTGTCTCTGTCATAGTCTCTTCACTCTCAAGCACATCAAGCCCAGCCCCTGCAATTTCACCGTCTTGGAGTGCTGTATAAAGAGCCTGAGTGTCTATTAGTTCCCCCCTGCCTGTATTAATAATAATGGCTGTATTTTTCATTTTTTTAAAGCCCTCAGCATTTAACATGTGATAGTTGTCTTTTGTCAGCGGAGCATGAATTGATATAAAATCAGAGTTTTCCAAAAGAGTATTAAAATCGGTGTATTCAACATTATACTTAGTTTTCATCTCTTCTTTTTCAAACTTATCAAAGGCCAGAACTTTCATACTAAGTCCATGTGCAATCCTTGCAAATTCTGCTCCGATAGCACCAAGCCCAATGATTCCGACAGTTTTTCCGAACAGTTCAACTCCTATAAGCGATTTAGGTTCAATTCTAGCGTTTTTATATTCGTTGTAAGAATATGTAACCTTTCTTGCTGTATCCAGTAAAAGTGCGAGCGCAAATTCTGCAACCGTTATGTTGCCGTAGTTTGGCGATGTTTCAACAATGATGTTATGAGTTTTACAATATTCTAAATCAATATGATTAAACCCCACTGAGCGTAGTGCAATAAGTTTGAGATTCGGAAACTGCTCCAGAACCTTTCCGCTTACTCTTGAGGTTGTGAATACTGAAATAATCTCAGCATCCGCATATTCCGGCTTAACTTTTGTATACTCATGAAGCGGTTTTTGCTCCAATAGAGAATCCTTTAATATTTTTTTGCTTAAAAATTCTGACTCTATACTCTCAACATCAAAATAAACAACTTTCATTAATCTGTCCTCCCGATGTTAAGAATATCAAAACGGAAACTTATTTCTATTGCTCTGTAAGGCAGAAGCTGAATTTGTCCTGAATTGCATAAAGCAAGCCAATAAGCGTGGTTGAGGTATAAGTGTTTATTAAATCAATATAGTAATAGTCCTGAAAATGTGAAAATTTTCTTTTTACATATCTTAATACATTGAGTTTAATAAAAGCATCATCAAATCCAAGGTGTTTTTCGATAGCATTAATAAAATCTGTACAATTGGGGTTATGTTTTATAGATTCAGCCTTTTCCTTAATTATACGGTTGTTCTGGTAAAGATTTTCTATGAGAAATAATGAAATAAAAGATTTAATTTCTTCGGGCATTGATTTTAAAGCATTACAGAGTGTGACGTCAATCTTGATTTTCATGTCATTTTCTTGCTTATTTATAGAATTTATATGCTCCTTATAATCCTCAGACACATTTGGGAATTCGTCAAGAAATCTGCTGAGAGTTGCTTCTATTGAAAAACAATTCATCGTAAGTTTGAGTCTATTCAAATATATTATTTCTTCCAATTCCAAAATTTCAGAAATATTTTCTGAAAGAACTTCATTTTTTAAAGCTTTTTCAATTGTTTGATTGTGGGTTTTAATGATGTCCATATCCATACTCCTTATCTGATATACTCTTATGCTGCTAAGCCATTATAAGGTAAAATGTAAAAAAATAATATTGCCTGAGTGGGTAATATGGTAGTTAAACTATTAGTTATTATAAAATACTTATACATAATAGAAGTCGGGTACAAAGTAGGCTAAACTATTGATATGGAAAAGTTAAAGCCCTTTGGACGGAATGTAAAAATATTTAGAAAGAATCTGCATTTATCGCAGGAAGAACTTGCTGAAAAATTGAATATAAATACTTCAAACATTGTAAAAATCGAGGCTGGCAGACAGTTTGTTTCTGCAAAAGTATTGTTTAAGCTTGCAGAGGCCTTACAGGTTAGTGTAAGTCGATTATTTGAACAAGATGCTCCGGAAGATACTTCTTCTTGTGACAGTTTGAAGCAGAAGTTGTTTAAGTATATTTCTACCTTGTCAGAAGATGAGGCAAAATGTGCCTATGAAATTATAAAATTATTTCAAAAATATTCAGGCAAGTAATATATCAATATAAGCCGGTTAACTGATTAAATTTGTAAAAACTTATTTTAATATGACGCTGCGGCACAAGCCGTGTAAAAAGAAAGGCGGATAAAATGAGTTTTAATCCATTAAAAGAAAAGGGGCTCCCTCTTGAAAAGCAGTTAAGAAACTGGCATCAAATTGTCGGAAAGCCCTATAACAAAACAGAAGTAGACTGTTATACAAGAACAAGACAAATCCTTATGAACGGTATAGAAGTTGAGGCCTGGGGATTTAAGCATCAGTTCAACAGATTCTCGCATGACGAAGAGGTCAAAAATACAATTGCTCAGATAAGCAGGATTGAAGATTCTCAGCAGGCAACAGCCAATTGGATGGGGCCAGCTGACCAATCGGTTTTAGAGACAACTCTCGGCTATGAGCAGGTTGCCGTTGATTTGACTGCGTGGATGGCTCAAAATGAGCCGGATAAATATGTAAAAGAGACTTTTGATTTTGGACTTCTGGAAGACTTTGACCACTTGTACCGTTACAGCCAATTTGCTTATATGGTAGAAGGTATTGAGCCGAATGATATTGTTCAGGGTCAGACGGATGTTATAGTCGGGCGTCCGACCCAGCACCACCACAACTGTAACGGTATAAGACGAAGAAAACATTATGACAAAACAACTGCCGCTCCGCAGACCAAGGTTAATATTTTAACACTTGTTTCAGGAGAACAGCAGACCCATAATTATTATGCAGAGCATGGCTTTATGTACGCTGACCACGTCTTGAGAGAAACTTATGCAGAAATTAAAGATGTTGAAGAAGAGCATGTTACAATGTATGAATCTCTTATAGACCCGACAGAAAGTCTTTATGAAAAACTTTTGATTCACGAATTTACAGAGGTTTGTAATTACTACACCTGTATGGAAGACGAAGTTGATGATAGAATTAAAAAGACCTGGGAATTGTTCCTTGATATAGAATTAGGACACCTGCAAATCGCAGCAGACTTGTTTAAAAAATATGAAAAACGCGATCCGGAAGAGGTCATCGGAGCTGAAATAGTTATTCCGTGCAGATTTGTGAGCCAGAAAGATTATGTACAAAAAGTTCTGGAAAAAGAGGCCAATAAACGTCTGGGCATGGATAAGGACTATACCACAACAGATAAGCTGCCGGAAGATTGGCCAAGCTACAGGATACAGAAAAAACAAAACGAAATTTCTTCACCTTCCGAAAATTCTATAAGGCTTGCTGAAATTTATCACGATAGAGATATTATAGCTGCCGATAAGGAACTTGCAGATAAAGAGGTTAGTATCCTCAAAAAAGGGCTTCAAAAAGAGGCGCTTGCAGAGAATACGGTTATGCCGGAGGAACTTGAAGGTATGATAAAAGAATATGAGAAAAATAAAGATAAATTAGAAGAGCTTATATAACATATTAAATGGCGAAAAAAATTCGCCATTTTTTAATTTTATTGTTTACATTTTCTTTTTTAGTAATAGAATAAAATAAAAGTAATCCTGTCGAAGTGGCGGAATTGGTAGACGCGCATGATTCAGGTTCATGTGGGTAATTCCTTGAGGGTTCGAGTCCCTTCTTCGACATTTACTTTTTATTTAGCAAAAATACAATGGTTTTATTATTACTATCACAAGGGATTTTATTAGTGTAAAAGGAGGTAAAAATGCAAGTATTCCCGATTAAGAGTTTTCGAACAAACTCCAACAACAAACAGATGTCTTTTAAAGGTATAGTGGAAAACAATCATTATAGCGAGTGGGCACTTCAAAATAGTCAAAATTGGCATAAGAATTCCTCGGTTGACAGAACAGTAGGTTCATTCCATTCTAATCCTACGTACAAAGCTTATTTTGCAGCACCGATGGAAAAAGTTCCTGATTATATCAAGGAAACTGTAGACTTTGTAGTATATGATAATGAGCCGCGCTATCCGGATGTAAATGAAGAAGTCAGCAAAAACTATTTTGGAACTCAAAGAAAAAATTACAAAGAAGATTTCGAAGAAATCAGACAATATTATTACAGACGCGAAATGGGCGGACATGCGGATAAAACAGAAGCCCAGTATCAACAATGGCAGGCTGCAGAGTGTGTAAGACTCTATGATAAAGCCGGTGATTTGAGATACAAAAAAGAAACAACGGAAGATGAAGTAAAAGAGCTTGAAAGAAAAATAAAACAAGCAACTGACAGTGACCTTCCGCGAAACAAGGGGGCGTTAGAAGTAGAAAGAAATCTTGAAACACGTTTGAATAATAATCTTAATACGCTTAATCAAAAAAATGAAAAGTACGGTGAACTGTCAAAAATTATTAATGAAGGTGCTGATGTAAGCAGTTATGATGAAAAATACTTTATCTCATCCCAGATAGAAAATGTAAAGAAAAATATTGACTCTACCAAAAAGGAGCTTAAAGATTGTCAGGCTCGTATTAAAAAGCTTGAAACATATATAGCATCTTTCCCTGAGTGGCTGAATGAAATGACTGCTAAGATTAAAACAAAACAAGCGGCTATTGAAGGGTTTAAAGCAAAGCTCATTCCTTTGTTTGATGAGTTAAAGAATTTTTATGTAAAACAAGGTATCAAAGTAATTAAGTAAGGGGAAAACAATGAAAATCCAAGCAATAAACAATAATACAAATTTTAAAGGTCTTTTTACTAATAAGTCTCATGAAAACGGCGGCGACTGGAAGATGGAATATCGTCCATACAGCTGGGAAAGCAATAATACTTCTAAAATGCAGGCTAAACAGCGTGTAGATGTATATGCTTCAACTCTTCCGGACAATGAAGAAATTTTTGAAACCAGATATAATGGTTATGAGTCTTCTCGTGATATTCTCGGTACGGAATCATATTATAAACATTCAGACGGGACAATGCGTAAAACAATTACAGAAGCACCTGCAATGAATAGGGAAGAGTCATTAAAGGTTCAGAATAATAAATTGGAAAATTTTCTTCAGCTGAAAAGACATG
This sequence comes from Candidatus Gastranaerophilales bacterium, assembly GCA_944324435.1. Taxonomy (GTDB): domain Bacteria; phylum Cyanobacteriota; class Vampirovibrionia; order Gastranaerophilales; family Gastranaerophilaceae; genus CAG-196. Next base: position 7,255 of record CALUWH010000029.1, on the reverse strand, counting down.
AGATGAATACTCAATCTAATTTTATTTTAAATACACCTCAAGAATTATCAGACAGTGCAAGAGAGTATGACCGTTATTCATCTGATGTAAAACACGGCTATTTTTCAAGGTCATATTCTTTGGATAGTTCATACAGACAAATGGATAATGAGTATAGCAAGACCAAGGATAGAGGCATGGGGGTTGTGAATGCTTTTAAAAATTACGTCAAGTTAAGAGACTCATCAGAAGATGTTAAACGTTCTATTGCGCAAAACACTGAGGAGCTGGCTTTGATAGAAAATGCCAAAAAAGAGAGAAAACTAATTGATATAAGTAATCGTAGTATATACGATCCAAATAGAGCTCTCTGGGAAGAAGTAAGTTCTGATATTAGGGCTGCTTCTGAAAAAACTCTAGTGTTGCCGCATAAGACTATTTCAATGAAGTCTTTGTTAAAATCTATTAATCCGGCAAATATTTTGCAGACAACTCCTACGCAAGTTATCCATTTTGTTGACAGCTTGATTAAAAATATCCGTTAGTCGGGTAGTGTTTTTTATGTAGATTCCTCCTAATCTGATTTAGGAGGAATCTTTTATGCTTAAAGAATTAACAAAAGACAATTTTGATGAAGAGATAAAATCAGGTTTAAAGTTGGTTGAGTTTTATGCGCCCTGGTGCGGTTACTGCAAAAAGCAGGACAGCGAACTCAGCGAGATGGATAAGGTTTGGATAGGCAAGCTTAATACTGATGAAAATGCAGAGGTTGCGATTCGCTATGGGGTTAATTCGTTTCCGACCTTCCTTGTCTTTGATAACGGACAAGAGGTCGAGCGTTTCAGTGGGTTGAGAAGCAAACACGATTTGATGAACAAGGTAATGAAACATTTGGGTGGGGGATAAATTGGGTTGAAGAGTGGATAAGTTGAAGGGTTGATAAGTAGTTAAAAATTAAAATGTCATCCTGAAAGATTAGAAAAACAAACGAAAGTGTAGTTTTTCAATCTGTTCAGGATCTTACCAAGACCTAAATATAATACCCTGTTGGTAAGATTCTGAACAGTGCGAAAAATTAGCAATCTTAAATAAATTAATTTTTCTGCACTTTCAGAATGACAAAATTTTTAAATTTATTCGGGACGGTAGCCTGTAAGTCAGGCATTGCCTGACTAAAACTAAAAAGTAGGCCTCACTCTTCACGTTTAAGTGATGAAAAGCCGTTATAAACATCTATTCACTATTCACCAGTCACTACTAACTAATTACAAAAAGGAGAACAAATGAAAAAATTGCTTATAATCACTACAAACTATGGCGGCTGTGAATGCGGCGAGCCGGAGTGTAATTGTATTCAAAATACAGGAGTATATTTAGAAGAATTTGCGGTTCCGTTTTTAGTCTTTGAAAAATCTGAGGTAGAGATGACTATTGCAAGCCCTCATGGCGGACTTTCACCAGTTGATGAAAATTCAATTTCCTGCTCAAACCCTGATGAGTGGGATAAATGTATAAAGATTTTGAGAAATACAAAATCTCTCAGAGAGGTTAAGTACGAAGATTTTGACGGAGTGTATTTCCCGGGAGGTCATGGCCCAATGTTTGATTTGGCGGAGAATAAAGAGGTTGCAAAAGTTGTTGAATATTTCTTTAACTCCGGCAAACTTGTGAGTGCAGTCTGTCATGGACCGGCTGGGCTTGTGAGCGCAAAGCGCGAAGACGGAAAATCCATCCTTGCAGGAAAGCGCGTAACCTCGTTTACAAATAAAGAGGAAGAAATAGTTAAGCTTACGGAGCTTGTTCCGTTTTTGCTTGAGACAAGACTCAAAGAGCTTGGTGCCGAATTTATTGAAGGAAAGCCATGGGCAGAACATGTTGTGGTAGACGGCCATATAATTACCGGTCAAAACCAAAATTCTGCGCTACTTTTAGCAGAAAAAATTCTTGAATTTTTTAACCGCTAAACAATCTCTTTTCCGACAATCGGTGCAATCTGTTTAATCTGCTTGTAGAGAAGATCATACTGCCACGGATATAATGACTGCGCGCCATCACAAACTGCGCGGTCAGGGTCGTGGTGAACTTCAATGATTAAACCGTCGCATCCTGCTGCAACTGCCGCCCTTGACATCGGTTCAACCTTGTCTCTCAGCCCTGTTGCGTGAGACGGGTCAACGATAATAGGAAGATGGCTTAATTTTTTGATTACAGGTATCGAGGTTAAATCAAGAGTATTTCTTGTATATTTTTCAAATGTTCTAATACCGCGCTCGCAAAGTATAACCTGATTGTTTCCTCCTGCCATAATGTATTCCGCAGACATAAGCCACTCTTCATAAGTTGAAGAAAGCCCACGCTTTAGAATAACAGGTTTATGCGCGTGCCCCAATTCTTTGAGGAGGTTAAAGTTTTGCATATTCCTTGCACCAACCTGCAGAATATCAACGTATTTTTCAAACATTTCAAGCTGAGCAACTTCCATAATCTCGGAAGTTACGGCCATACCGTGGTTATCTGCAACGCTTCTTATGATTTTTAAACCTTCTTCACCAAGTCCCTGAAACGCATACGGGCTTGTTCTTGGTTTAAATGCGCCGCCTCTTATAATTTTGACATTGGATTCGGCAAGCTCCTGGGCTGTTTCATCCATCTGGTCGTAAGATTCAATCGTGCAAGGACCTGCTATAAGACCTGTGTATTTGTCTCCGAATTTTACTCCGTTAACTTCCACAACAGTGTCTTTGCCCTGACAAGCACGCGCTGCAAGTTTGTAGTTGGTAGAAAGTCTTATAACTTCATCTACTCCATGCAGAAGCTCAAAATCTCTCTGGTCAACTTCCTTAACACCTATTGCATGAACAACGGTTCTTGCTTCTCCATGAGAGACGCGTGCTTCAAAACCTTTTGATTCAATAAACAAAGCCACTCTTTGTATATCTTTTTCAGTTGCGTGACTATTCATTACGACTAGCATATCTTTTTCTTACCTCCGGTATAAATAATTATATATTAAACAAGATTAATAATATTACTTTTTTTTGTTATATGTGATATACTAGAAGCTGATATGACAATATTTGATGAGAGTTTAATACTTGAAACAATAAATATGATAAAGCTCCACAACTTTGATATAAGGACTGTGACTTTATCAATAAGTCTTCGCGATTGTTTATCCGAAGATGTTAATGTGGTGTGCGATAAAATTAAGAGAAAACTGGATAAATACGCAAGTAATCTTGTAAAGTATGCAAATGACATTGAAAACGACTATTCGATTCCAATTGTTAACAAGCGTATAGCGGTAACTCCGATTTCTCTTGTGGGCGAAGCATGTGAGCATAAGGATTACGTAAAAATTGCAAAAACTCTTGATGAGTGTGCTGCAAATTTAGGCGTAGATTTTATTGGAGGGTTTTCAGCACTTGTTGAAAAAGGCGCTACTCAAGGGGATTTAGGGTTGATAGAATCCATTCCTGAAGCTCTTGCGTCAACCAAACGTCTTTGTTCTTCCGTTAACCTTGCAACATCAAAAGCAGGGATAAATATGGATGCGGTTTTAAAAATGGCCGGGATAATAAGAGAGGCTGCAAAGTTGACCGCTGAGGAAGATGGTTTGGGAGCTGCAAAGCTTGTTTGCTTCTGTAATTCTGTCGGTGACAACCCTTTTATGGCAGGCGCTTTTTGCGGCTATGGCGAGCCTGAGTGTGCATTAAACATCGGCGTTTCAGGCCCGGGTGTTGTAAGAGCGGCGATTTTGGATTTGCACAAAGACGCAGATATGGGAGTTCTTGCGAATAAAATCAAACAGACTGCATATAAAATAACCGGAACCGGGGAGCTAATCGGCAGAAAATTGGCTGATAAACTTAATGTCCCATTCGGTGTAATTGACTTATCACTTGCGCCTACACCTGCAATCGGTGACAGTGTTGCACAAATTTTTCAGGCAATGGGGCTGGAACACGCAGGTGCGCATGGCACAACTGCTGCTTTAGCGATGCTTAATGATGCTGTTAAAAAGGGCGGAATTATGGCAAGTTCTTTTGTCGGAGGGCTTTCAGGTGCATTTATCCCGGTCTCGGAGGATGCAGGCATGATTGAGGCGGCTTCTAAAGGGTATTTAACCTTTGATAAGTTAGAAGCTATGACTTGTGTTTGTTCAGTAGGGCTTGATATGATAGCAATTCCGGGTGATACACCGGCTTCAACGATTGCCGGCATGATTGCTGACGAGATGGCTATCGGTATGATTAATAAAAAAACAACAGCAGTGAGAATTATTCCTGCTCCAAATAAGGATGTAGGCGATAAGGTCGTATTTGGAGGTTTACTCGGTGAAGCGCCTGTTATGCCCGTTAATAGGCTTTCATCGGAAGATTTTGTAAATAGAGGCGGAAGGATTCCGGCTCCCGTACACAGTTTAAATAATTAAGGATAAATAGAATGGCAACTTTTAAAGACATGGAAGATAGTTTACGTAACTTTATGATACAAGAGCAGTCAGACGCTCACAACGTTAAAACCGTAAATTTGGCAAAGTATAATAACATAAAGATATGGATGGACCCATCGAAAAATCCTATAGCGCATTTTAATGTAAGAATTTCTATATCTGAAGCCAGTTTTGCTATTAGCGACTGCTCAAAACTCAATGGCGGTCTCGGGTATGAAGAACGTTTTGTTTTGAAATGGTTCGGACGAATGGGAATTAAAGAAAAATTAATAGAATTGTGGAATTATGCAGATAAAAATGATAAAGAAGATACATAATTTGATTTGAATTAAAGGATGTATAGGGTTGACGGATGGAATATAAGGAGTTAGCCGTAAATCCTGTAAGCGTTGTATTACAGCTTGTAGGGGCAAAGTGGAAAATCTTAATAGTAAAAGAGCTTCTTCAAAAGGAAATGCGGTTTGTGGAATTAAAGAAAAAGCTCGGATGTACATCAAAAGTTTTAATAGCCTGTCTTAAAGACATGGAGGAAGATGGGCTTGTTGTCAGAGAAGAGTACGAAGGCTTACCGCCTAAGGTTGAATACTATTTAACAGATATAGGCTATACTCTGAGACCAGTGATAGAAGCAATGCAAAAGTGGGGTAAGGAATATAAGAGGCTGCGTAAACTAATGGAGAGGAGGAGGTAATATGGAAATAAGGTATTTAGGTCACAGTGCATTTGAGATAGAAACTCAAGGGAAAAAAATTTTAGTTGACCCATTTTTGGTCGCTTCTCCAAATTATAAACCGGAAGGGATTACGGATATTTTTGTAACCCATGGTCACGGGGATCACCTGGGGAGTGCGATTGAGATTTCAAGAGAGACAGGGGCACCGATAACCGCAATATTTGAGCTTGCGAATTATTGTGCAAAACAGGGTGCCTCCACTATTGATATAGGTTTGGGCTCCTGGCAGAATTACAGCTGGGGAAGGGCTGCTGCGGTTCCTGCTTTTCATTCCAGTTCAACTCCTGACGGCCAATATGCCGGCTGTCCTTGCGGATTTGTTTTTAATATTGAAGGACAAACCATTTATCATGCGGGAGACACTTGTCTTAACTCAGAAATGAAAATGATAGGTGAAGTTTATGAGCCTGACATGGTAATGCTTCCTATCGGCGGAAAGTATACAATGGATATAGAACAGGCGGTTAAAGCTTCTGAATGGCTGGGAGCAACGGCGGTTGTTCCTATGCACTATAACACGTTTGATGCAATAAGAATTGATATTGAGGAGTTTGAACGACAAATAAGAGAAATCGGAAAAATGCCGATGGTTATGAAGATAAAATAGGCTTGTAGGGAGACTGATGTGCAGCGTCTGAATATATTGGTTGTGCTGGAGGATGATAAAAGTATTTTGACGCCGCTTATAAGAAAGTCAAAGTATTTAAACAAACTTTATTCTACGATTGAAATAGAGGGTGGAATAGAAGTTAAATTTAATACTTTTAGAGAACTTGCAGAAAAGTGCAAAGCTCTTCAGGTCGATATGGTTGTTGTAGAGAACGAAAAGTTGGTACGGCAGGGAATTGCAGATATTTTAAGAAAAAGATTTATTAATTGTTTTGCACTCACTTCCATCGGGAATAAGCTGCTCTTGTCTAATCGGTTTACGCGAGAACTGCTTAATAAATATGAAATATCTACACCAAAGATACTTTCGTATCCCAAAGACTATCCGATAGTTGTTCGTACTGACGGTATGTGTAAAACAGGATATTCGTTAGACGAAATTATTAAGATACGGGAGAGTATCTCCCGGCAGTCTGCGGAACTTGCAGATAAAATATTTTTAGAGGAATTTATCTGCGGACAGCCTGTTAAGTTGGTTTCTCTCTTTGATGGAAAAACTCTTCTAAGTTTTTCTGAAAACAGCTTAGTTCGGGAATATTCAGAAAAACTATGCCGTCTGCTTATCGGAGAAAAAATCGATTTTATAGGTTTTATTACTTCTAAATTGCTTATTGCCCACAATAAAGTCTATAATTTAGGTTTTTCGTCCAAACTATCAATAACAGATATAGATCTTGATTTTATATATTTGTTGAATGCTGCCATTTACCAGAAACTGGATGAAATACATATCTAGTCTAAGTATAAATCTTCAAGAATATATTGACTTCTGTTTTTCATAAATTCTTCTCGGCTCATTTTAGCAGCATTCCATTCTTCATCTGTCCAGGAAGCCATTTCATTGTAGCGAGTTTCGTGCATCTTTTTATTTATTTGTTTTGGCGTTATCATTAAACGAGATTTTAAGGCAGTCTCTCGATTCCAACACCCCTTGAGAATGCGATGTCTAATAATTGACTCCTTTCTAGCTTTCAAATGGGGGGCTATCTTTATCTTGTTGATAAAAGACTTGAATTTCAGTACAGCATTATTTATATGAGAATCTGTAAGGTTATAAGCCGGAGGCATTTCACCTGCCTTTATGTTTTTAGGTCTGAACGGCATTAAACCTTTATTACGCAAGAAGTCAAGCATTTCATTGTTAAAGTCGGTATAGTCTGGATTATTTATAACTCGGGCAGCCGGTTCTTCTGAAATGTCGGTTGCTTTAGCCTTTTCCGCCTCATCAAATAATCTTGCGTATTCCTGTTCTTTGATTTTATGCTGCTCTTCAAGCCATTTTTGGTTACGAGCGTCGCTTGCTTTGCGTAATTCATCTTTTGCCGCAGCTTCGTCATCGAGTGTTTTCACTGTTTTTTCAATATCGTTTTTCTCGGCCTCATCAAACAATTTTGCGTATTCCTGTTCTTTGATTTTAT
>CALUWH010000028.1 GCA_944324435.1 Candidatus Gastranaerophilales bacterium | reverse complement strand
TACGGGCTCTATAACTTCCAACGGTACGTTTACTAATTCAGGTAAACTGTCTGGTACTGGTAACCTGACTGCTGCCGGTGGGTCTAATACTGCTACTGCTACTATTGAACAAAATAATATCACTCTTTCCGGAAGCTTCTCTAATACGGGCTCTATAACTTCCAACGGTACGTTTACTAATTCAGGTAAACTGTCTGGTACTGGTAACCTGACTGCTGCCGGGGGGTCTAATACTGATACTATTGAACAAAATAATATCACTCTTTCCGGAAGCTTCTCTAATAAGGGCTCTATAACTTCCAACGGTACGTTTACTAATACATCTACAATGACAGGTGATGATGGAGAATTGGTTATCAATAACGGAGGCTCTAACACCAGTTCAATAAAACAAGACAAAATTACCGTAAATGGTGGAACGTACACTAACTCTGCTGACACAGGAAGTATCGTTGCAAATACAATCACAAATAACAATAATTCCATTATTACCAATAACGGTACTATTGAAACAGGGGCGTTAACCAACACAATAAATGCTACTATTAATAATAATGGAACACTGACTGTTACCGGCAGCATGTCAAACCTCGGGACTATTATTAACAGCGGCGCATTTGATTCCGGAAGCGGAAGTACAATGACAAATAACGGAACATTTATATCCTCCGGTGCCAATGCGAGCATGAACGCTACAAATATTACTAATAATAAGATTTTTGGCGCGAATAACGGAGCAAAGCTCGAACTTGATAATATTGTAAATAACAATACAATTCAGATTACAAACGGCTCAAGTCTTAATATAACTGCTCAGGCAGCGGATTTAGGCGGAAATATTATATCTACCGGTGAAAATAATAGCCTTGGAGTCGCTGGAGCCGATATCGTTTCAAATCTGCAAGTAGGTGACGGAAATACGATATCATCTCTTACACTTACTAACGGGAATGTTGTTAAAGATGCTGTTATAAATGTTACACAGAATGCAACTTTTAACATAGATAATAAAGCTTCTTCAGTAATCTTTAATGATAATGCTACTGACACATGGAGCGGCGGAGTTAATCTTGTAAACGGAACACTTACATTAGATAACTTTAAAGAAAACGCCTCCGGTACCGCAAGCTACAGCCAATCAGGCGGAGATTTGTATTTAAATAACAATTCTTCTCTGTCAGTAGGCGATTCTTCCCTTATCAAAGACGGAAACATGTATATTGATGACAGTTCAAGTTTCTATTCTTTGAGTAACGGATATTCTCTTAGTGATGTTAAGCATTCGGGAATACTGGGGGCAATGAACTCAGGACGCGAAGATTACACCATGACTAATATGATTATCGGTAATGCCGTAACAGGCGACAATCAGGCAGATTTTACAATTGACGTCCATGGCAGAAGCAACGCAGCGGCTGAGCACGGTACAGATCGCTTTATTACAGAGAATATTTTTGAAGACACCGGACTTGGTTCTGCAACAATTAATATTGCTGACTGGGGGCTTGCCGGAGATATTTTTGGCTGGGATGCTCCGATAGACAAGCATATTACTCTGCAAAACATTTTCTCCGGAAATATAAGCCAAAACATTAACCTGACATCTACCAGTAAAGAAGTATTTACGCCTATCGGCTGGTATCAGCTTAACAACCATGGCGGAATCGGCGGAACATATACGCTTGATTTAACAAGATTTAATCCGCAGGTATACAGAGGTCAGGTAACAACTGTTGCTCAATGGATGAACCAATTGGCAATTGATGATATGTTGTTTAATCATTCAATGGTGCTTCCGAGCTTTAAAGACGAAGACGGCGGCGTTGCATACTCAGGCATGATGGCTAACAGATACGCCTCTACAATGCCTCAATTCGCGCCTTACCAGTATTCAAGAAAAGACGGCGGTCTCTGGTATAAAATGTACGGAACTTTTGAAACTCTGCAAATGAGTCAAGGATTAGGTAATGTTGGTAACAATGCTTACGGTGCATTAATAGGTGCAGACTTCGGGCTTAAAGAGCTGAAACACGGCTGGAAATTTATGCCGACAGCTTACATCGGCTACAACGGAGCTCACCAATACTGGGCAGGCATGGGTGCATACCAAAACGGAGGTCAGGCAGGTTTCTTAGGTACCTGGTACAAAAATAACTTCATTATCGGCGGTTTGGTATACGGCGGTATTTATGATAACTCTATGGATGTAGCAGGAAGAGTCGACAGCACATTTAACTACTTTGCAGGTGCAGCAACAAAAGCTGCTTATAACTGGAGATTCCACAGGGATTGGGTATTGCAGCCTAACTTATTCCTTGCATATAACTTCTTCGGACAGCAGAATTGGCACTCAACATTCGGGCAAATGGGCATGATGTCAGGCATACTAAATGGTATAAACCTCGCTCCCGGTGTAAACCTAATTTGGGAAAAAGAAACCTTTAGTATCTATGCAACATTACAATATATGTATAACTTAAACGGTGCAGTCGGCGGAAGAGCCGGTAATGTAGGCTTACCGCACATTTATATGGAAAGAGGTTATATTCAATACGGTCTTGGTTTCACGAAGAGGTTTACTGACAGATTCTCCGGTTATCTGCAAGCAGTATTCAGAAATGTAGGAAGAACCGGTGTAGGCTTCCAGATGGGATTCAACTTCTTATTGGGAAAATAGTCGTAACAAAATAATACAAAAATACCCCCTCTTGTTTAGAGGGGGTATTTTTATTTAAAATTTTAAGCAATCTCAGCTCTGGTTTTTTCTGATATATCCGAAGGTTTGTTTTGCGGAAGGTGAATCAATTCCGCACGGTTATCAATTTCGTCCTGCTTTTCTACCATATCTTTTGTTACTACAAACTTATTGATATCATGTTTTGTCGGAATATCATACATTACATCAAGCATAAGTTCTTCAACTATTGAACGTAAAGCTCTTGCACCTGTCTTACGTTTTATGGCTTTTTTAGCAATCAAATCTATTGCGTCAGGCTCAAACTCTAATTCTACACCGTCCATCGCAAGTAAACATTGATACTGTTTGATAATTGCATTCTTAGGCTCTGTTAGAATCATCTTCAAAGTGTCTTCATCCAAAGCATCAAGAACGGCATAAACAGGAATACGTCCGATAAATTCAGGAATCAATCCGAATTTAAGCAAATCTTCCGGCTGTAATTTCTTCAGAAGCCTTGCGGCAGCCTGTTCTTTCTCAGCCTGAGTCGGAGCAGATTTCCCAAAACCGATTGAAGAGCCGTCTTTTACCCTGTGTTCAATAATCTTATCCAAATCAACAAACGCACCGCCTACTATAAACAGAATATTGCTTGTATCAATCTGAATCATTTCCTGCTGAGGGTGTTTTCTGCCGCCTTGCGGAGGAACATTTGAAATGGTCCCTTCTATAAGTTTTAATAATGCCTGCTGAACACCTTCGCCGGATACATCTCTTGTAATTGATGTATTTTCAGATTTTCTTGCAATTTTATCAATTTCATCAATATAGATAATACCTTTTTCTGCTTTTTTTGCATCATAATCAGCATTCTGATAAAGACGAAGCAAAATATTTTCTACATCATCACCTACATAACCTGCCTCAGTAAGAGTAGTCGCATCTGCAACAGCAAACGGAACATCAAGCATTTTCGCCAAAGTTTGCGCAAGAAGTGTTTTACCGCTTCCTGTAGGACCTACAAGCAGAATATTGGATTTTTGAATCTCAACACCGTTTGTATCTTCCTTCTGGTTATGTTTCAAACGTTTATAGTGGTTATAAACCGCAACAGATAGAACTTTTTTCGCGTCATCCTGACCTACTATATGCTGATCAAGGTAAGCTTTAATTTCGTGAGGCTTTGGAATAGGTTTGTCTTCCATATCAGAAGACTTGTCTTCAGTCTTTCCTCCGCTTTTATCTTTTGATTCAAAAAACTCTTCGTCCAGAATTTCATTACAAAGCTCAACGCATTCATCGCAAATAAATACGTCAGGTCCTGCAATTAATTTCTTTACCTGATCCTGCGTTTTTCCGCAAAAAGAGCATTTTAGTCTGTCTTGTGATGACATAGATTTCTCCTGTTACATATTATCTTTAGCTTTTATCTTTTGATTCAAAAAACTCTTCGTCCAGAATTTCATTACAAAGCTCAACGCATTCATCGCAAATAAATACGTCAGGTCCTGCAATTAATTTCTTTACCTGATCCTGCGTTTTTCCGCAAAAAGAGCATTTTAGTCTGTCTTGTGATGACATAGATTTTTCCTGTTACATATTATCTTTAGTTATAACTTTATCAATCATACCGTATTCAAGTGCTTCTTGAGGTGTCATGATATAGTCACGGTCAGTATCTTTTTCAATCTTCTTGATTGACTGACCGGTATTTGCAGCCATAATTTCATTCAAGGTTTTCTTAATTCTCAAGATTTCTTGTGCCTGAATTTCAATATCAGTAGCCTGACCTTGCGCACCGCCGAGAGGCTGGTGAATAAGAACTCTTGAATGCGGAAGAGCCATTCTTTTGCCTTTAGCACCTGAGCAAAGTAGGAATGCGCCCATTGATGCAGCTTGACCTAAGCAGATTGTACAAACATCCGCTCTTATATGCTGCATTGTATCATATATTGCCAAACCTGCAGTTACACTTCCGCCCGGAGAGTTGATATATAACATAATATCTTTTTCCGGATTTTCACTATCCAACAGCAATAATTGGGCGACAATTAGATTTGCAACCATATCGTCCACAGGTGTTCCCAAAAAGATAATACGCTCTCTTAACAATCTTGAGAAGATATCAAAAGAACGTTCTCCTCTGCTTGATTGTTCTATTACTACAGGTACAAAACTCATTCTTATTTTCCTTTCTTATATTACAAAACAATAACATTATACATTACATAAATTTTTACACAAATAATTAATTTAGATGATATTCGCATTATTGGGTTTATCGCACAAATTATTATAGCATAAAATAGGGATTAGTGAAGTCTTTAGTTTCTATTTTCGACCTTAGATGCGTATGATTTTATAAAGACGGTATTGAGTATAGCAGCTCCGCCTGCCAGATATGCAGCAGTTGTCAGAGGTTTTTTTACATTGGTTTTGATTGTTCTTGGGAAAAAAATAGAGTTTACAAGTATTGCTAGTATTGGACTTGCAGAGAGCTGAAAAAAGTCTCTGTAAAAACTTTTTGTTTTAAAATGTCGCTGCCTTTCGTTGCTGTCAATTGTTTTGGCTGATACGGTAAAACTATCTCTCAATGCGTTACCCTGTTTTATTTGTTCTTCTGTAAAATTCAGTTTTTTGACAATATTATTTCTTGTTTCTGTAAGTTGATTAAGTCTTTCGATTTTTGTTTTATATTCATCCTTCGTTTTCATATGCTCAATAAAAGCACTTATGGCATTATCGGGTAGTTTTGGCAAGGCTTCTTGCCCTACAAGTTCTCTGTATATCCGTTCTTTGGATTTATATCTGCCTACGTCTTCGATATTTTTAAAAAACGGTAGACTGAGAAGTTTGCAGAATGCAAAGAAAGGCACCGTCCCTAAAGCTACTGCAGCTGCTTTCATTCCGGCTCCGAGAGCTTTTGATTTTTTTGCCGCCTTGGCGGATATTGATGCCAATCCAAGAGCACCTATCATACTTCCGGATACAATATAATTTAAGCCTAATGCGACTTTATTAGAATAATCCATAGCTTCTTTATCAATTTTATTTGATAAATTTTCTATTAATTCTTTATCAGTATTATTAGCTTGAATATTTTCATTCTGAAGAGCTTTAATATTAATCGACTTTTCTTCTTTCTTTAAGTTCCTGAGAAATTTTATGTGTTTTAAAAACAGAAAATCCGGCATTAAATCCGGACTTTGTTCATAATCATACTCTTTATAAAATTTGTATACAGGGTGGTTTGTAATTTCAGACATTTGCTGCTGAGAAGGCATTGCAAACAGTTTAGAGTCCTGCAAATCCTCGCCAATTGCCTCAGACACTCCTGTATGATAGGCTCTGGCGTCATCCTTGCCTCGCTTGAGTGCAAATTGTGAATATAGAAGCGCTCCTGCTGCAGCCAAACCGGCAAATACTTTCCCTGAAATATTTTTCGACTTTTCCGCTAATGATAATGTTGAGCCCAGACATAAGCCGGAACAAAGAAGAGACGGAAAAAGTATCAGTGTATTATTTGCATTATCAGTTTGTGATACAAGATTCTGCGTTCTTTTATCGACAGTATTTATTGCGTTCAAGACAACTCTGGTCTTTTCATTATTGAGCGCATTATCTCTCTTTGTAGATTCCCTAAACGTATTATGTTTGTTGATATTTTTTATTGAAGTAATCATAATCCTCAAAATCATGCTAATAAAATTTTTAAAATAAGTCAAGATGTTAAACGAAATTTTCACACTCCAAAAGAAGATTTTACAAACTATTGACAAAATTTCATGCGCATTATATAATTCAACGATAAAAGAAATGTAGGAGGGAAATATGAGAGTAAACGCAATTAATCCTAATTTAACCCACTCATCTATCAAGGCAAAATCAAACAACAAAAGGGTTGTTGATCCGGTTGTAAGTGCTCCTATAACATTCAAGGGGAAAACCGGAAAAGGGGTTTATACATCATTAGGAGCTATTTGTGGTGGCGTTATTGGTGCAGCTTTTCTGGGACCTATAGGAGCTGTTCTTGGTGCTTTGGCTTGCGGTAAGGCTGCTCATACTGAAGCTGATGTGCATGAAAATGCCTCGCCGGAAGAACACGATGTCTGGGTCGATTACGCAGAAGACCATGCCAGATGGGATAGAGATTAATAAAAAAGGACTTAGTTAAAAACTAAGCCTTTTTTATTTTGTTCCATTTTTTTTATTAATTAGTTTTCTGCTTCAAACATATCTTTTCCAACAGCGCACAAAGGACATACCCAATCTGCAGGCAATTCTTCAAATGCAGTTCCCGGATTAATGCCGTTATCAGGGTCGCCTGCCTGGGGGTCATAAACATAGTGGCATACTGTGCATACGTATTTTTGCATAATTTATTCCTCCTTATGGTTTTTGATTTCTCTTCTAAAAGAGAAGGTTCAGTGAAAACACCTACTTATTAATACTACTATATTCCCAAAGATTTTACTATTGTATTTACAACATTATCCATTTCGGCAATCTGTTCAGGTTTTAATGTTGATTTTATACAGATTGAATCATCGAGGATTTCAGTTCCTTTCAGTTTTTCAAGCATTTCTCTGATTAATGTGCCGCAATTAGGTGCCCAGCTTCCGTTTTGGATAATTACATACTTGCGATTCTGTAAGTTATGAGAAACTAAGGTATGCAAGAATGTTTCCATAGATTCAAAAATCCCTGCATTGTATGTTGTAGTTGCAAGAACGATATCAGAGCATCGAAAGGCTTCTGCCAGAACAAAGGACGGATGTGTAACGGAGACATCATACATTTTAATATTCTTAACGCCTTTATCAGCCAACTTGGAAGCAAGAAGACTTACAGCGCTTTCTGTTCCTCCGTATACGGAAGAGTAAGCTACTAAAACAGATCTGTCTTCCGGCGTATAACTTGACCATTTGTCGTATTTTTTTACAAACAGACTAATATTTTGTTTTATCATAAGCCCATGCAGCGGACAAATGAGTTTAATATCAAGAGCAGAGACCTTCTTCAGAAGCATTTGAACCTGAAGTCCGTATTTGCCTACAATATTTGTATAATATCTTCTTGCCTCATCAAGATAATCACGCTCCCAATTAACCTCGTCATCAAAAAGATTTCCGTTAATTGCACCGAACGAACCAAAGGCATCAGCGGAGAACAAAACTTTATCTTTTATGTCATAAGTTACCATAACTTCCGGCCAGTGAACCATCGGAGCCATTATAAATTTAAGTTCGTGGCGTCCGGTGTTTAAGGTTTCCCCCTCTTTTACGACCATTACTCTTGAATCAATATCAAAAGTAAAAAATTGCTTTATCATATTGACTGTTTTTTGAGAACATACAATCTTAACATTCGGATGATTTTTCACAACTTCTTGCAGCAAAGCGCAATGGTCGGGCTCCATGTGCTGAACTACAATGTAATCGAGCCCTCTACCCTGAAGAGCTTCATCAAGGTTTTCATAAAACGGTTCTGCACAGACCTTATCTACGGTATCCATAAGAACAGTTTTCTCGTCTCTAATTAAATATGAGTTGTAAGACATACCGTCTTTTACCGGATAGGCACTCTCAAAGAGCATAAGCCGACGGTCAGAGCAGCCTAAATATATTATATCATCCCTAATTTTCCTGATGTTGTGCATTTTATACTCCAAAATTCTCAAACATTGATAAAATTATTATACAGTAAAAGTTTGTATTATTGAACTTCTTCTAATCGTTATTCGAACATATATTCAACTTCCTGAGGAAGAAGCTTTATCTCTTTAACTTTTTTCTTGTCGCAAGGAACAATGAAAGTAATTTTATCGGCTGTTGCCTTTTTGTCTTTTTTCATAATTTCAATCAACTTATCGACAGGATATTTTCTACTAAGCGGTTTAAATCCGTATTTCCCCAAAAGTTCTGTCGACAAGCGGTAATATGAATAGCTGATATACTGTTTTTCATACGCCCATTTGAGCATAAAATACATGCCGTAAACAACGGCTTCACCGTGGGTATATTTTTTATACTTAGTTATGGTTTCTAAAGCGTGCGCAAGAGTATGCCCGAAATTCAGAATTTTTCTCAAATTCCCTTCTTTTTCATCCTGATTAACAACACTAATTTTCAGATTAAGACAATACTCAATCATTCTGACAAGCGTTAGAGGTTCTTTCTGCATAATCTTTTCGCACCCGAGCGTTAAAAATTCAAACAGAAAAAGTGCATGCTTATATCCGCAGTTTTCTTCTATAAATGCGTATTTTAACACTTCTCCCATTCCTGAAAGGAACTGTCGCTTATCGAGAGATTTAAGGAAGTTTATATTGATAAAAACAGCTTTTGGCTGATAAAAAGTTCCCATTATATTTTTTACCTCGTCCAAATCAATAGCTGTCTTGCCCCCGACAGACGAATCCACTGCGGCAAGGAGCGTTGTCGGAATCTGGATAAAATCAATTCCTCTCATATAAGTTGAGGCTGCAAATCCTGTAATATCGCCAACAACTCCGCCCCCAAGAGCTATCATTACATCTCCTCTTGTCAAACCGACTTCTGAGGCGCGCTTCATTATTTTTAGATAATTCTTAAAGTTTTTTTCCTGCTCCCCGTCTTTCAGGATAAGAATTTCATTCTCTGCAAAATTAAAATAACAATAATAAAGTTCGTAAACCTTTTTTGAGATTACAAAAAGCCGCTTCTGATTTTTCGTAGCCTCATCTATCTGCTGCTTTAATTTTTCAAAACTGCAGTCAGAAATTTCAATGTTATATTCTCTGTTTTTTTCACTAATCTGAACTTTTAGCGTCTGCCTCATTGATTATAAACCTTACAATTTCATCTTCGTTTAAAGAGCTTGTATCTACAGTATAATGCGCTTTCTTAAAATTTTCTTCTCTTCTCAAAAGCATATCTTCCAGTATTTGTTTTGGATTTTCCTTCTGCAAAAGCGGTCTTGTTGAATCGCATGATATTCTATAATATAGTACATCAAGGTCAGATTTCAAATAAAATACCTTTCCGAATTTGAGCAGAGTTGCCCTGTTATCCGGATTCTCAAACGCGCCGCCGCCGATTGAAATTATTTTATTTTTTCCTGTACAAACCATCTTGATTGTGTCATATTCAAGCTTTCGAAAATAATCCTCAGAAAATTGTTTAAAAATTTCACTAATTGTCATGCCGTTTATCTTTTCGATAATAACGTCTGTATCAAAAAGCGTATACCCATCAAGCTTCTGTTCGAGCAAAGTCCCGATGGTTGTTTTTCCGCTTGCGGGCATGCCGATTAAAACAATATTAGAGCCCATAGTGCTCCTTCATTTCAACGAAATTATCACCGCCGATTTTTGCCAGAAGCTCATCTGCAAGTATTATCGCAACCCTTGCCTCTGCAACAACCGCACAAGCAGGAACCGCACAGGTATCAGAGCGTTCAAAATGCGCGCTTGCAGGTTTCATATCCTTGATATCGACAGTAGCAAGGGCCTTACGCATAGTAGGAATAGCCTTCATTGTTCCTCTGACAACAATAGCTTCGCCGTTTGTCATGCCGCCTTCAATACCTCCTGCGTTATTTGTTTGCCTGTAGATGGTTTTGTTTTTAACAAAAATTTCATCGTGCATTTGAGACCCTCTTAAAGAAGCAGCCTCAACCCCTGCGCCGACTTCAACAGCCTTAACCGCAGGAATACTCATCACTGCCTGAGCCAATCTGCCGTCAAGCATCTTGTCCCAGTGAACGTAAGAGCCTAAGCCGACAGGAAGATTCCCGAATATTACCTCAAACTTTCCGCCTAACGTGTCGCCTGCCTGAGCAGCTTCATCTATCGCATTTCGCATTCTATCCGCAGTCAAATCATCCGCGCAGCGTACGTCGGATTTTTCTGCCTTTTCCTTAATCAGCGTATAAGTTTTGGGGTAAAAATCGAGTTTTACATTTCCAATCTGGATAACATGAGAGAATCCCATTATGCCGAATTCCTTCAAAATCTGTTTTGCAACCGAGCCAACGGCGACTTCAATTGCAGTCTTTCTTGCGCTTGAGCGTTCGAGCACATCCCGTAAGTCCGTAAAATTATACTTAACAGAGCCTGCATAATCTGCATGTCCGGGGCGCACTGTTGTGAAAGCCTTTTCTTCAATCTTCTTTAAAGTTTCCTGTGCAGGGTAATCCTGATGTTCAACATTCATAACATCCTGCCAGTTTTCAAAATCTTTATTTTTTATCTCAAGACAAATCGGCGCACCTGTGGTTTTCCCAAATCTTACGCCGGATTTAATCTCAACGGTATCCTGCTCAATCTTCATTCTGCCGCCTCTGCCGTAGCCGACCTGACGGCGAGCGAGATCTTCGTTAATAACCGAAGCCTTGATACGGATTCCCGCAGGAATTCCTTCAATTATTGCATTAAGACATTTGCCGTGGCTTTCGCCCGATGTTAAAAATCTAAATCTGTTCATGCCAAATATTATACTACAAAAAAAGCGCCTCCAGATGGGGCGCTTTTTTGATTACAAATCTGTATAATGCGGTGACATTTTAATATCGTGGTGAAGTCTCTCTTCACTGTCAACTGCAGGGTCAAGGTATGAATAAAATCTCTTACACGCTCTTACAAATTTGTTTTGAGATTTTTCATACAACGGCTCGCAAGGCTGACCTGCTACACGATTCTTTAGTAAAAACACTTCTTCTGCCGTAGCTTCCGAGTACCCGTTATTAATAATATACTCGGGATCTGTTAACTGCTGCGGTGTAACTTCCGCACGTACATTGATACATAAAGCTGTAAATAAAGCTAATAATAAAAATAAATTTCTTCTCATAACACCCATTCTTATTTAACTGAACTATATGATTCCATTATAATATTTTCTAAAGAATTAATCAAGTCGGATTCGGGAACTCTTGCAATAATTTCTCCTTTTTTGAAAATGTATCCTTCTTTTATTGCTCCTGCAATTCCAAAATCCGCGTGTCTTGCCTCTCCCGGGCCGTTTACAGGACATCCCATGACCGCGATTGTTATAGGTAAATCCAGATTTTTAAATCTTTCTTCTACCTGTTTTGCAAGTCCGATGAGGTCGATTTGGGTTCTTCCGCAGGTCGGGCATGAAATAAAATTCACCCCTTTTTGTCTCAAATTAAGAGCTTTTAAGATTCCAAATCCGGCATGAACTTCCTCAACAGGATTTTCGGTTAATGAAACCCTTATAGTGTCACCGATTCCTTCGCTCAAAAGCGTACCGAGACCGATTGAGGATTTTATTAATCCGGATTTTAATGTTCCTGCCTCTGTTACGCCAAGGTGGAGCGGATAATCTACTTTTGCAGCGATAGATTTATACGCGTCTATTGTTGTAAGCACATCAGAAGACTTGAGTGAAATTTTTGTATCGTAAAAGTTCAAATCCTCTAAAATTTCTACATGCCTCAGAGCGCTCAAAACCATTTTTTCTGAAAGCGGAATATCCATTTGAGCAAATTCTTTTTCCAGTGAGCCTGCGTTAATTCCGATTCTAATAGGTACATTATGGCTTTTTGCAGCCTCGACAACTTTGATTGTGTGTTCCCTTTTGCCGATATTTCCGGGGTTAATTCTCAAGGCATGGATTCCGTTTTCAATACAGGCAAGCGCAAGGCGGTAATCAAAATGAATATCTGCTACAAGCGGAACCGGAGATTTTTTTACAATGTCTTTAATCGCGGCTGCCGCGTCCTTATTCAGAACCGCAAGGCGTACAATCTCACATCCGGAGGACGCCAACTCGCTAATCTGGTCAAGAGTTTTGTGAACGTCTCTGGTATCTGTGTTGCACATAGATTGAACCGAAATCGGCGCATCGCCTCCGATTTTGACATTACCAATAGAAATTTGTCTGCATTTGCGTCTTTTTATCATACTTTCATTTTATCATAATTCAAATTTTGCAGACAATTTATATGTTGACAAAGTATAATCTACAAAGTAGGCTTAATATATAGGCACTTTACAAAGGTATATGGTATTTGAGCATGCTTGCTTAAAAGTAGTAGTGTTCCGCTTCTAACACTGCTCAAAGAAGAGGGAACAGAAATAAAAAGGAGTTTGTTAAATGAAAATAGCGGTTATATCAGATATACACGGAAATATGGAAGCTGTCGGAGCAGTTTTTGAAGATATAAAAAAAGAGAACTGCGATAAAGTATTTGTACTCGGGGATTACGCAATGGCAGGCCCTGAACCTGTAGAAGCCATTGAATATTTTATAAAAAGAAAAGATGACCCCAACTTTGTTATGATTCAAGGCAATACAGACCTTATGATTGCGGACTATACGGAGGAACTGTATAACTCCATGAAAGAACGTGCTCCTATTATGTCTGAGGCCTTAAAAAATGATGCAGAAATTATTAATCCCACACAAAAAGACTTCCTAAAACATCTTCCTATTCAGCTTGAAGTGGAAGAAGAGGGAGTAAGATTTCTGCTTGTACACGGCTCACCTAGAAAAAATAATGAAGATATTCTTCCGGATACACCTATGGAAGAAGTAGAAAAAATGATTGAAAACGTGGACGCTGATATTGTTCTTTGCGGACATACGCACATTCCCTGCGGCTTTCAGACATCTACACGAAAGACTGTTGTTAACGCCGGCAGCGTCGGAAGACCTTTTACACCCGAACCTAAGGCTTGTTATCTTACTATAAAGGTAGAAAACGGGAAATGTGTGTTTTTGCATAAATTTGTCGAATATGACAAAGAAAAAGCCGCAGAAAAGTTGAAAAAGCGAGAATTTAACGGTGCGGAAAAACTTGCGGACATGCTTCTTGACCCTAAAACAAGGCATTTTTAAATATTAGTGTATCATATAGGTTGCGTTGCTTCCCAAAACTTTGTCCTTTAAGCGTTTGAAGCCTTTGCCGTAAATATATTTCATCTGCTCGACAAGATTTTCTTCGACATCAATCAGATACATGTCGTGTACTATAAACTCTTTTATAATAAACACGATTCCCTGATTTTTTGTCCAGATAATATTAGTATCAGAAACATTGTTTTTAAGTGACGAAATTTTGCCGACAATACCCTCTGAATCGTCTGCCGCAATAATAACCATTCTTCCGCCGAGTGAGAGTTCGATATCTCTTGCAAATGCGTGTTCAAAAACAAGTCCGAAGCGTGACTGAAAATTGTCGTAGCCTACAATTCTTATTTCAACATTTCGGTTATAAGCGTTTAGAAGTTCCTGCTCAAAAATCTTGTAATCCTGCGACCAAACCTCCATATAGATTTCCCGCTTTGCATTCTGAATAACTTCAATTATCTTATCCTGAATATTCTGTTTGCCGGTAATGGTTAAAATTGGTTCATTGTAATCATCTTTGACATTCGGAAGGTGTTTATCCAGAAAATTAATTGCCGAAGTCATTTTTTTCTGATATCTGCTTGTAAGCTGTTTGGGCTTTATCGGCGTATAAGTAACAGGTTTTGTGTTCGCAGAAACCACTATATTTTTTTCTTCCAGAATTTTTAATGTGTCATAAGTCCTTGACTGCGGAATGTTCGCCAGTTTTGAAACTTCATATCCGGTTGCCGGGTACTTCTTCAAAAGCGCAATATAAACTTTGGCTTCATAAGTATTAAAGCCTATTTCTTTTAATTTTTCCACTAAATCCGCCATATCTTGATTGTAACATTCCTTTACAAAAAGTCAATTTTTGGAAGGCAAATAACTTTAAATATATAAGGTTAATTTTAAGTAGGTTAGATTATGACACTTCCGATCAGTTCACTTGCGAATATGGAATATATGCTCTACGGCGGCGGCTTAGGGTTCAACCCGAATTGTCCGAGCTATTTGAACGGTTACAGAGCAAATTCTGCCGGGTTATATTCTAATCCTTATATGTACAACGGAATGTACCAGAATGCTTGGAATAATCCTTATTATAATAATTCACAAAGCGTTTTTTCAAAACCAAATAATACCGTAAACACAGAGGTCGCAGGACAGGGTGCTGTAAATACAAATAATAAAGATTTAGATACTCTATGTGATTATTACAGAAAATCTTTAGCACCGAGTGAATCTCTAACAGGGGCTGCAATTGGCGGTGCTGCATTCGGTTTGGTTAATAACACAAGATTTATTGCACATCCTATTAATAGCTTCTTCACAATAGGCAAAGTAGAGAAGATGTTTGCTGATGTAAAAAATAAGGGCTCTAAAATGTACGAACTCTGGAGAAATCCGGAAACACATAAAATCATGACAGATGCCTATGCAAGAATGCATAAATTAGAAGGTGGTGCACAATCACGTCTCGGGTTATTCAAATTACGATTGGATAAGGTTGATAAGGATTTATACAACAGTTTAAAATCAGAAATGGAAGCAGCTTTAAGAAGCGGTGACAAAGAAGCGATTGCAACAGCAACTGAAAAGATAAGAATTGCAACTAATGCTAAAACAGGCTATATCCCTCAAGGCTGGAGAAAAGCTAAAGAAGTTTTAGGCTTCAAATCAAAAGCACCTTCTATTGCGGAAAAACTTGCAGACAAAAATGCTATAAAATCTGCAGTTCAAACCAATATGGCAGAAAAAAGTGCCTCTACTTTATCTCAACAATTTAAACACAGCCTGAAAGGTCAAGGCGGTATGGGCGGTGTTTTAATGTTCGGTATGGAATATCTGTTTGACTGGCAAAATATTCAGGCAGCGTTCTCTAAAGATAAAGAAACCGGCTGGAAGCAAGTAGGCCAGACAACAGCAAAAGGTCTCGGTGCATTGGCAGGATGGGCTGCTGGTGAAGCAGTCGGCGCCTGGGCCGGTGCTAAAATCGGAGCTATGGCAGGTACTGCAATTGCACCTGGTATTGGAACTGCAATCGGCGCAGTAGCAGGATTAATCGGCGGTTCTATCGGCTGTGCTCTAATGGGTAAATTTACCAAAAAGTTGGTCGGTGAAGATGTTGGCGCAAAAGTTTTGACAGAGAACATGAAAAAAACTCCTGAAGGTCAGGTTCAACTAATCCAGATGGCGCTTGCAAAAGCACAAGCAGGAGAAGAAGTTCCGCAAAATGTTCTTAACGCCGCACAAAATGCAGCTCAAAGATTAAGTGCTTAATATACCTTTTTATATAATTTAACCTATTTAATAACTACTCCCTTTCGTGCTAGAATTATGGCGAAAGGGTTTTTATTATATGAGAAGCGATAACATAAAACAGGGGGTAGCAAGAACACCGCACCGAAGCCTTTTGATGGCAGCCGGTGTTTCCAAAAAGAATATGAAATCACCGTTTATCGGGATTGCAAGTTCTTTTTCGGATCTGGTTCCGGGGCATATCGGAATGCGAGATTTGGAAAGACAAATTGAAAAAGGGATTCATACAGCCGGCGGACAGGCATTTATATTCGGTGTTCCTGCCGTATGTGACGGAATCTCAATGGGGCATTCCGGCATGCGCTACTCGCTTCCCTCTAGAGACCTTATTGCCGATTGTGTGGAAACCGTTGCAAACGCTCACCAGCTGGATGGGCTTGTACTGCTTTCAAACTGCGATAAAATAACGCCCGGCATGCTTATTGCGGCAGCAAGGATTAATATACCGTCAATTATTGTTACGGCAGGGCCAATGCTTGATGGTGAAAGCAGGTGTGAAAAATTAACTATGATTAAAGGGGCTTTTGAAGCCATCGGAAAATACAGAAACGGAGAGATAACCCAAGAAAGGCTTCTGGAGCTTGAAGAAGCTTCCTGTCCTTCTGCAGGTGCCTGTCAGGGACTTTATACCGCAAATACAATGGCGTGTTTAACAGAAGTCATCGGAATGAGCCTTCCGTATTGTTCAACGGCGTCTGCTGCGTCCTCACAAAAACGCAGAATTGCATTTGAAAGCGGAATGCAGATTGTTGATTGGGTAAGAGAAGATAAAAAACCGCTTGATATTATTACAAGGGATTCTCTAAGAAATGCAATAATTGCGGATTTGGCGCTCGGCGGTTCTACAAATTCGTTTTTGCATATTTTAGCAGTGGCTAACTCTGCAGGGATTGATGTTTGTTTGAAAGACTTTGAAGAACTTTCGTACAAAATTCATCAATTTGTAAAGCTTGAGCCGTCTTCAAGTTACACAATGACAGATTTTCATAACGCGGGTGGAATTCCTGCCGTTATTGATGAACTCTCAAAAAGCGTTCCTGAATTCAAAGGCGGAGAATATAGAGGGGTGTATTCGGATAAAAACATAATTCATCCGTATTCAGAGCCATTTACAACAAAACCGGGGCTCGGGATTTTGTATGGGAATATTGCTCCCAACGGCTCGGTTATTAAGATTTCGGCAGTTGATGAAAGCTGCTACGAATTTATTGGAAAAGCGAAAACTTTTAATTCTGAAGAAGAAGCAATGGAGGCTCTTGAAAACGACAGAATTAAAGAAGGGGATGTAATCGTAATCCGCTACGAAGGTCCAAAGGGCGGCCCCGGCATGAGAGAAATGCTTGCGCCGACATCACTTCTTGTCGGCAAAGGGCTTGGAACCAAGGCTGCTCTGATTACTGACGGACGGTTCTCAGGAGGAACGAGAGGCATCTGTGTCGGACATATTTGTCCGGAAGCTGCAGAAGGAGGAGTTATTGCACTTATTCAAGACGGAGATGAGATTCAGATTGATATTAATAAAAGAACTTTGAATCTTATGGTGCCTGAGGCAGAATTAGAAGAGCGCAGAAAAAATTTGAAACCTTTTGTCTCAAATGCAAAAGGATATTTGGGTAAATATTCAAGAACTGTTCAAGACGCAAGCCATGGGGCTGTTATATGATAAGTTCAAAACAGGAACTCAGAAAATGGGCTAAGAATGAGGGTAAATTAAGAGAGCAGAAAAGCGAGGCTCTTGTTTTTGAGCTTCTGAGCTTGGATGTTTACAGAAAAGCTAAAAACATTATGCTTTTTTATCCAAAAGAAAATGAGGTTAATTTACTTGCTGTATTAGAGGATAATACTAAAAACTTTTATTTGCCGAAAATCAGCGGTCAAGAACTTCTTTGCTGTCCCTATTCTGCAGGTGATGAGCTTTGTGTTTCCTGTTTTCAGACAAAAGAGCCGCTTACGAATGCTGATGATAAAAATAATATAGATCTTGCAATTGTTCCGGCATTATGCTGTGATAAAATGAATTACAGGCTGGGATACGGCGGCGGATTCTATGACAGATTTTTGAAAGATTTTAAGGGAGCAACGCTTGTATGTATTCCGCAAGAATTAATTGTTGAGACAGTTTACCCAGAAAGGCACGATATTCCTGTTGATTTTGTTATTACAGCCTAGGAAATATTAATAAATCTCTTGAACTCCTCCCAAAATCCCTTAACTCCATATCTCCATGATTTTGAGATTCCTTTGTAGTAAGGCTCATAATCTGCAATAATGTTTTTGGGCAAGTCTTTTCCGCTGACTAAAGTTTCTGCAATTGATTCCAAATAATCATCCTGTGCTTCCCGATATTCAATATCCATGTATCGTAAATCTTCGTCAGCCTCATAATGCACAAGCGCATGATAGGCGCATTCAATATTCTTATCCTTCGTATCCGGAAACATTGAAATCGCTTCCCTGACGCTTTTTCTTTCAGCAAGAACAGAGTAAATGAGTCTTCCTACAAATTTTCTGTCATTTAAATTATCCATAATATATTAATAAGGAGTTTCTATCTTAAAGTCAAAGTCAGGGTTTTTAGGCCCAAAGTGCGCATCATATTTCAATTTAGGCCCCTCCGACAGGTCAATTACCCCTTCATTTTTTTGCTGTGAGTTTTCTTCTACTCCAAGATACTTTGCGAATCTCCTCTCTGACTTTATCATCGGGGCTTGAGGTTTTGTATTGCAGGCGCATAGGAAAATACTTGCAAAAGAGGCACACAGTAATATAATGAATATTTTTTTCATACAAACCACGCAAACCATACTTGCATGCTAACATGTTTATTTTAGGGGTTTCATCCTGCTAAAGAATGATTATTTAATCAGGCAGGCAGAAAAATGTCGCACCTTTTTTTCGATTAACTCAGGTTCTTTTGTGTCACAAACTCCCTGTTGAAAAAATTCGCACCGCGGATGAAACTTGCAGCCAAAGATTTTTTCCTGAATGCTCGGAGGAGCTCCTTCTATTGTCTTGAGCTTTAATGCCGGATTTTTAGACGGCAGTGAGTTTAAAAGTGCTATTGAGTATGGATGAATAGGATTTTTAAAAAAGTCTTTTGAGGCAGCTTGTTCGACGATATGACCTGCGTACATTACCGAAATATAGTCGGCATAATTGCTTACCAGCGCTAAATCATGGGAGATAAGAAGTATTGTTGTTCCAAAATCCTCCTTGATTTCATTAATCAAATCCATAATTTGTTTCTGAATGGTAACATCAAGCGCTGTTGTCGGCTCATCCGCAATAATAAGCTCTGCATTACATGCAAGCGCCATTGCAATTATTATTCTCTGTTTCATCCCTCCTGAAAACTCATGGGGGTAAAAATCCAGCTTTTTATCAATCTCTGGAATCCTTACCATATCCATGACTTCGCGCGCTTTTCTAAGCGCTTGCCTCTCAGTGACGCTGCTATGCGCCTTAATAGCTTCTACAAGCTGGTTCCCAACGGTGTACAGCGGATTTAATGATGTCATCGGATCTTGAGGTATTAGCGCAATTTTGTTTCCGCGCAATTCTCTCATTTGGGATTCCTTATATTCAAGCAAATTCTCTCCATTAAATAAAATTTCACCGCTTGTTATATTCGCAGCCTTGGGTATTAAACGCATAACAGACATTGCCGTAAGTGTTTTTCCACAGCCGGATTCCCCCACCAGAGCGTGCATAACTCCCTGTTCTAAGGTTAAGTTAACATTGTATAATGCCTGATTCTCGCCAAAATATAAACTAAGGTTGTTAATTTCCAATATGTTTTTCATACACTTATTTTAAAGCTATTGATTAAAAAAAGAAATAAGTAAATAAGATGATACTTAATGAGGATGCGGAAAAAGTCGAAAAATGACAATTTTTCGTTGTTCTTGCTTGCCGGCGTAAAACGGCATTTCGGCGTTTGCCTACGCAAACGCCTTCAGCCTCTGCCGGCAACGCGCTTTTCAAATCCGATTTTAGGTGTGTGAACATCAGGTTGTGTGCGAGATAGCACACAACCTTTTAGCTTTACTTCCAAGTTTGTAGTTTATACTACCGGCAAAATTTTTTACCCCTGACACCGTTCCCGGGAGTTTGCGAGAAAAATGCATATTTTTCCGCAAACTCTTAATATAAACTTTCTATAGCTTTTTTGTAGTCTTTGCTTCCGTAAATATAGCTCCCTGCAACAAGCGAATTTGCGCCGAGCGATGTACATATTTTTGCCGTAAGATTATTGATTCCGCCATCGACTTGAATAATAAGCCCATCTGGTGCCTGTTCTTTTATTTTGGGGATTTTCATCGCGCAGTCGTGCATAAATTCCTGTCCGCCAAAACCAGGCTCAACAGTCATTATAAGGACTAAGTCGACTTCATTAAGATAAGGAAAAATCTCTTCAGGAGGTGTTTTAGGTTTTATAGAAATACCGGCCTTTATGCCTGAATTTTTGATTTGAGCTATAACACTTCTAATCTCTTCATCTCCTCCACATGCTTCATAGTGGAAAGTTAAAATATCTGCACCGGCTTGAACAAAGGGGGCAACATATTTTTCAGGATTTTCTATCATCAAATGCGTATCAAGAACCAAATCTGTAACTCTTCTCAAAGATTTAACCACAGGCACGCCAATTGTAATATTCGGGACAAAATGTCCATCCATAACATCGATATGAAGCCAATGCGCGCCGGCTTCTTTGACGGCACAAACCTCTTGCTCTAAGTTTGCAAAATCAGCAGATAGTATTGATGGTGAAATTATTATTCTGTTCATATTCGCTCTTTCAAGTTTTATTTTAACATACATATTGTTATTTTTGCTTACATGACATATAATAAATTTTGTACACAAACAGGGGATTAACAATTATGGCATTTATGGAAGACATGGCAGCAATAAGAGACTATCTCAAAAAGATCTCGCGAGTAGTTTCTCTGGAAGCGGATTTCAATTTTTTTGGAACCAAGCTTGTTAAAAAAGAAAAAATTGATGATTTATTATGCTGTGTATACGCTAAACTCCCTGATAAATTTAAAAAATATTTAAAAGACGGCAAGATAAAAAAATATAATTCGGTAGTTACATTCTCTTTGCTGCATAGTGCCCTTACAAAACCATTTAAATTTAATAAGAATTTTTATGCAATTGACCCGAATCACATCAAGAGTACCATAGCACCGCTGCTAACTTCTATTGAGCGTGATATAAGAATGATGGAAAGTGATATCTAATCATAAATATACGTTGACTTTTATATTTTGGTTGTTGTACAATTTTGTTAACTATCATAGAAAAATATGGAGTGCAAAATGAATTCACAGCAAGATGTAATATATGGTTTAATGAACGAATTAGAAGAAGCTCTAGACAAGGGCTTTCCTCTTTTGGGATATTGTTTTACAGTAGTTAAAAAAGATACCGTTACAAACATCTTAGATAAACTTTATGCGGCACTTCCGGATGAGATAAAGGAGGCTCGCGCACTTCTTAGACGTAAAGATGAGCTTCAATATGAAGCTCAGCAAAGAGCAGAAAAAATTATAGCAGACGCACAGGCAGAGGCAAACAGACTCCTGAGTGAATCTGATTTATTGAGGGCTGTTCAAAGAGAAGCTGAAAAAATTAAGGATCAGGTTATAACAGACTGTGAAGATATAAAGCGTAAAGCTTTAGATGAAGCAGATTCATTGAGAATACAAGCATCTGACGAAGCAACAAGAATTAAAGACGGAGCAACCGTTTATGCAGAACAAGTGCTTGTCAGTTTGGAACAAAATTTGGCTCAACTTCAGGAAGTTGTTAAAAACGGGCAGTTGAATCTTGAAAGACGCAGAGCCGAAGCAGACGGTCAAATCCCCGGAAATTATACAAATCAACGTCCGGAATTTGCACAGGATTTTAAAATGAACTAAAAAAAACGGCTTTTCAAAAAGCCGTTTTTTTGTCTTATAACATGTTCTTTCTGATTTTTTCCTTCGCTTTGTCGATTTCTTTAATTCTCTTTTCTATTGAGCTAACTTGCTTTTTTAAAGATTTTCTTTCATTTTTTATAAGCTTGTATTGCGCATCGACATCAGCATATTTTGTTTTGCAATTCAGCAAATCATTTCGTATATCGACTTGAGCATTTTCAAGTTGCTGTATCGCATTTTGGATATTTCCGTTACCTACAGCCTCTTCAATAGAATTGGTAGTAACATTACCGTATTGTGAAGTTTTTGTAGTAGTAGTTGTTGTTCCATATTGTGTATCATTGAAATTCAGCGGAGTAAAAGCATTTCCATCTGCCATTGCTGCGCCGTTAATTACAAAAATTAAGCTTAACGCCAGAATTAATCTCTTCATATTTATCTCCTTCTTATACTTTAATTTCATGATATTACATAAATATTACTTTGCCAATCCTATATTAAATGTATAATATAATTATGGAACGAGAATTATGTAATAAATGTGGTGAGTGCTGCCGGCGTATACCTGTGGATTTTGGACGGAATATAATGTATAGGGATGGCATCCAGCCTCTCGGCAAGGTCTTTCCTTCTTATCTTAACCCAATAGAAAAACGAGATAATATAACATTTTGTACTTGCAAATATTTGGAGAATAATTTGTGTTCAAACCCTGATAAGCCAGAAATTTGCAAGGTATTTCCATATTCTCCGTTAGCATTCTTGCCTGACGGCTGCGGATTTGAAGGAGAAATTTTTTTAAAAAAGGAACATCTTATGCAAAAAATCCGCAAACTAAAAGAAGAAATTTTAGATTATAAAATTCGGGCTGCGACAACCGGTGACAGGGCAGAACAGCGACAATTGCAGAGACTTATACAAACTCATCAGGCTTTTATTGATAAATACAAATCTTACGGTTCTTCTGACTGGTAGCTTATTGATTCAAAAACCATTGACTGCAAAGAATTTCAAAAATATACCGTAATTTTCTACGATATTATACTGCATCCGTGTAACTAAACTTTTTATAAAAGTAAGGCCGGATATTCCATCCGGCGAATCCCTATATTACTTAATCGTAGTTTACTTAATCGTAAATTATACTCCATTAGGCAAATATTTAATCCGATTAAATATTCCCCTTTTATCTTATAACCGTGAAAAATTTAAACTCTGCAGGCATCAGTTTTCCAAAAGAAAGTGAATTTGTAGCGGCAACGAATTTTTCTTCTATATAATCCGTACCGTCAAATCTAAACTCAGAGACAATGGAATAGTCACAAGAAAGTTGAATTGTCTTGTCAAAAACTTCATGTCCTTCTCTTATTTCATTGTAAGAATTTCCGTTTTCTTCTACACAGAATTTCTCAGTCGGAGAATTGTAGTTAGCCACAACAAGAATAGAATTTTTCACACCTTCTTTTTGTATTTGCCAAACAACAAAACCGTCATCATCCTGTCTTATTATATGAGCCTCGCCATCCGTTATTATAGGACAATTCTTAACGAAACGGTCGATTGCATCAAACTTAGAATAAAAATCGTAATCTTTTTCTCTTGCCATTGAAACTTCATTACCGATTACATATTCCATGCCGGTTTTTGTAAAAGATTCATCTCCGTCAATATACATAACAGGTCTTTGAGCATTACGTCCACCCGGCAGGAATTTATATTTAAACCATTTAAACAACGCACCCTGCTGGCCGAGCTGCCCCGGATATCTGTCAATTGCTTCAAACTCGCCGTCTTGATTGTTGTAAGTCTTTAAGATAGAAAGCGGAGTTGATTTTTTTGAAGTCGTGTTGTAGTTTGCAAGATTTAAGTTATCCTCTGAGATTGACTCCGGTGTTTTATAACTTTGAGATACAATATCATTTCCCCACAGAACACCAAAATGCATATCCTCATGGTATTCTTTGAAATAATTATCCCACAGCATATATTCTGCAAGAGTTGCAAAATAAGGAATTTTTTCCTTCATTGCAGAATTAAGCATTCCAAGCACCTTTCTCGGAGCTCTGTAGCTTATCGGAATACCATCTTTTTCAGAAACATCATCAACTACGTGGTCAATATGGTCAACTCTGAATCCGTCAAAGTTAAATTTTTCCTGCAAATCCTTCATATAATCAATAAAGAATTTTATAACTTCATTATTATACTTTCCGTTCTCAAGAGATACAAAATAGTATGGTGTCTGGCAATCCAGATTAGCGAATTCTGTAACGTCTTCGCCGTTATACTTATAATGTTTGAATGTCGGGAATGAAGCTCCAGGGCTCATTTTATCAAACACAGGCACGCCTGCAGAGCACCAGGCTCCGCCCGGGGCAGGCCACATACCGGCACCAATCAGAGCTTGAATAATCTCGTTTTGATTTGTAATATCTTCTTCCGCAAGTTTTTTGCCCTTATGATTACCTGCTGAGGCATTAATTATCATACGGGCTTTTTTATGAAGTTTTTCCTGAATACTTTTTTCTAACATTGAATTAGATAAGAAAATTTTCGTATCTTTCAACCCTTCATCAATCTCGTTAAAGATATTCTGGTAATGCTCCGACAAATCGCCGTAACTTTCACCCTTAATACTCTTTTTGTAAATACCGCTTACAATATCCAAATCATCTTTAGAATATTTACCGGCAAGTTTTGCAGCTTCGGTGTCAACATTCTTTATTAATTCGTCAATAAGCGCATTAATATCAAACCATCTTGCGCAATCCGGATTTGTCAGAACAATCTTTGAGAATCTTCCGGTTTGCGGAAGTATATCATAAATCACCGGATGCCCTGCAAGCTGTGTCAAATGTATAAACATAATAACCTGTTCATCTGCACTCATCCCTGTTTTTTCTCTAATCTGCTTGTCTTCCAGATTAGGACTGACAGCACTTGATGTCGGAAGATAAGCACATCCAAAATCACGCGGATGGAACGGAATCAAATACATTGTTGTTCCAAAAATATTATTCTTAAGATTTCCGGAAGGCAATATTAATAGCTGTCTCATCCAATCCATAAATTTACCGCAGTCTTTAGAAGAATTTCCGTTGCCTAATCCTGCAAGGTTGGTTAATTTAATATCGTGGCCTTCTTTTTGAAGCCAGCTTGAATCCTTAACATTGTTTCTTGCAAGTACACTTGATTGGGTAAAATCAAATCTGCCGTCTTTAAATACGCCATTATCTTCCCACTTGGATTCAAGTGCGAATAAAACTTCCGCGTCTGATAATTCTTCCAGGGCCTTGATTTGAGGATAAGGAAGATAACCGTATTTTTTCATTTCAGATTTTAAATATTCTTTGCGCTCATCAGAAATCGTATCAAATGAATACATTTCTTTAAGCTTAGAATAAAAATTGTTTAAATTTTCACACACATTTTCTGTATCTTTTTTAAACAAAAAATCTAACATATAGGGTTTCTCCTTATCTAAAAATCTGTGATTGTTCAATGTGGATTTCGTATACAAGAATAATATCACGCATATATATTTTTTACAAACAACTGTAAACTTTTGTAAAGCTAAAAGGAGTTGAATAGTTAGTTTTTAAGTAGAGCAGTTTAGGAGTTTAGAAGAAATTTAAAATCTAATCACTATTCACTAAAAATCTTAGTCTCTAAGAGAAAGAGAAAATCCGCAAATGTTTTCTACGTCCTTAGGACGTTGGGTTGAACGACTGTTGCAGGCAGGCCTGCACGCTTATGCTCGCTATCGCGGCTCTGCCGCACGCTCGCCAAAAAATAAATAATAAAAAAAACTCCCAAAATTGGGAGTAAAACTTGTAAGTAAGATGTAAGATAATATAAGAGAGTAGTTATAATTAATTGTGTTAAAAGGTTTTATATACGCTGAACTTGTAGGTTTATCGATGGGCTTAATATATTTCTCGAACTTGTAGCTTTACCGACCAGCCAAGTCCATTTACCCCTGCCTAAGGACGTCGAACCTGTAGTGCTATCAACCAGCTCAATACATTTACCCCCCCCCTAGGCGATGAAGTTGTTTCCGAATCTGTTGGCACCGTAGAAGAAAGATTCTTTCATAACCTGCTGGAGGTTTCTTTTTCTGATAACTCTGTTACCGACTTTAGTGTTTTCAATGTCTTCAACAGATTTTTGATAGCAAGAAGTAACTAATGAAGAGATGTATTTAGAAACAGCAGTTTCTTTTTGAGCTTCGTCCGGAGTAACTGTTTCAACAGCTTCGAAATCATTAAAGAAATTGTTAACTTTATTTAAATCTTCTTTAGAAACTGTATTTGTAGTGAATAACATCTTT
>CALUWH010000027.1 GCA_944324435.1 Candidatus Gastranaerophilales bacterium | reverse complement strand
GAAATTTTTTCAACTCATAATAATTATTGCCAGTATTAGATTTTCCAATTTTATACTTGACGATTTTATTGAATTTGAGGCATATAAGTTCCGTTGATACAAGTTCTGAAAAATTTCAAAATATATTACTATTACTTATCTGTCTATAGTTCCAACCTGTCCGTTTGTAGCCATTTTATATATTATTTTACATCCGACCTTAAGAAAAAACTTCCGGTTAGCGAATTTTCGGTAGGGTGAAGCGGAGCGTAACCCGTAAGGTGCAGGTCGGACATTACTCCGCCTGCACCCCGAATAATCCAAGACAAATTTCAAATGTCCTTGCCGAAAATAATCAAACCATTCGTATAAATTCAAATATGTCCTAAACTTCCGCCACATAAGGGGCACAACCAAAAGTCGAGGGGGTAGACTTCAACGGACACTTCGTGGACTTTTCAAGTAATTTGGTTTGAAACTTGGAGGCACACTTCCGGCAGGTCAGAACCTAAACACAACGCCACTTTTCAGCCAATAATCATTTTAACCGTACACGATTGAAATGTATGCACAAAAACACATAAAATACATACAGTCTGCACAAATACAACAACCCAAATAAAAACGAGCACGACTTTTGTCTGCTCGCTTTATTCAGAGGGGATGGGATTCGAACCCACGGTAGAATTGCTCCTACACAACCTTTCCAAGATTGCACCTTAAACCGCTCGGACACCCCTCTTTGGTGGTTGTACCTGAATTTTTTATTTCAGGTAATGTATTAAAGTTAATGTCAGCAGCATATTTCAAACCGCCTATTTCATATTTTACAGGAATTCTTGTTGATTGTAAAGACATCTATCTTTAATCGCAATAGTTATTGTCTTTATGTTATTTTCAATTGTAAAGATTTATTTTCTTTGACGCAAAAAATCCTTTTCTTTTGTTTTAATTTGTGTATAATAGAACAAAGGAAATGATTATGCTTCAAAACATAACAACATCACAAAATATTACAAAACCAACAACTCTGTGCGAAGAGATTGAGCGCTATTTACATAAGATATTTCAAATGGAATTGAAGGCTAAAGGTTCAATACTCGTAAGTTATTCACCGTTTGTTGTTAAAAAGATTGCAGCATATTTATCAGGCAGAATTAAAATGCCTGCCTCAATTGGGATTGCAGGAGAAACAGCAAGCGGTAAGTCAACTATTACTATGGATTTGATTGATACCATTGAATCTTTTGCATCAGAATTTAATATCCAAGATGTTATTACAAGAGTTAATACGGATGATTATTACTATGATCGTTCCGACATGGTTAAGGAGGCAGGTAGTTTTTCCGAGTTTGCAAAAAATTATGATTTGGACGTTCCGCAAGCTCTTGAATTGGAGCTTATGAATAAACATATAAAAGAATTACTTTCCGGCAAAGAAACGCTGCTTCCTAAATATGATATGAGCGGCACTGCAATTCGTTACGATAATTATACCCTGGCAAAACCCTCGAAAGTTATTATTTCAGAAGGTTTATTTACGCTTACCGAAAAAATTAAAGATGCATTTGATTTCAAAATTTACGTTGATATAGACGAAAATATAAAAAAGGAAAGATTTTACGTTAGAGCTAAAGAACGAGATTTAGGTGATTCTGCCGATATTATATACAAAAATGCAAATGAAAAGGCGGAAATTTATATAAAACCGTGTAAAAAACAGGCCGATATCGTACTTTCAGGTTCTGCAGACAGAATTAAATATAAAAATTTCCTTAATAAAATTATAAGAGTTGTGCAGGAACTGTATTTTACGGAATAAGAACTCCGCTTGACTGATAGCTGCTATCAGCATGTATTATAATATTAAGAAAGGAGCTTGATATTATGCAAAATACAATGACAAATGTGTTGGAACGGGTAAACTCTCCAGAGGATGTAAAGCAGCTTTCTTTAGAAGAGTTAAATCTGCTTGCTGAAGAGATCAGACAAACAATAATTAAGCGTGTGAATATAACCGGCGGACATTTCGGGCCGAATCTCGGGATTGTTGAGGCAACCATTGCGCTTCATTATGTTTTTAATTCTCCTATTGATAAGATAGTGTTTGATGTTTCACATCAATGTTATCCTCATAAGATGCTTACAGGTAGAAAAGAGAGTTTTACGAATCCTGAAAAATACGGAATTTACACAGGATATACCGCGCCGGAAGAGAGTCCGCATGACCTATTTAAAGTAGGACATACGTCCACATCTGTTAGCCTTGCAACCGGACTTGCCAAAGGCAGAGACCTAAGGGGCGGCAAGGAAAATGTTATCGCGCTCATTGGAGACGGCTCTCTAAGCGGTGGAGAAGCTTATGAAGGTTTAAATAACGCAGCTGTGCTTGGAAGCAATATAATAATTATAATTAATGATAATGACATGTCTATTGCTGAAAACCACGGCGGACTTTATGGAAACTTAAAACTGTTAAGAGATACTAAAGGACTTGCTGAAAACAATTTCTTCAAGGCTTTAGGCTTCGAATACCACTATATTGACGAGGGGCATGATATCAAAAAATTAATTGAACTTTTTGAGAAAGTAAAAGATACAAATTATCCAGTCATCATTCACATGCACACTATCAAAGGAAAAGGTGTTGAAGCAGCTGAATTGGATAAGGAAAGTTACCATTGGATTGTGCCGGGAACACTGGATAAAAAAGAGTCCTGTTCTTTTGTTGGAGAGAGCTATGAAAGTATTACGGCAGATTATATAACAAAAAAATATAATCAAGACCGCTCTGTTATTGCAATTTCCCCTGCAACACCCGGTGTAAGCGGTTTTACAAAAGAGTTCCGGGATAAGGCTGGAATCCATTATGCTGATGTTGGTATTGCAGAGGAGCATGCAGTTGCCTTCGCCTCAGGAATCGCAAAGAATGGCGGCAAGCCTATCTTAGCAGTGATGAGTTCTTTTATACAGAGAACTTATGACCAGCTTTCACAGGACTTAGCGCTCAATAATAACCCTGCAACTCTGTTAATATTCTGGGGAGCTATCAGCAGCGCTGATGCAACTCACTTAACTTGTTTTGATATTCCGTTAATCAGTAATATTCCGAATTTGGTTTATCTTGCACCTACTAATAAAGAAGAATACCTAAAAATGCTCGATTGGTCGGTTGAACAGAACAGCTATCCGGTTGCAATAAGAGTCCCTGTCGGAGAAGTTATTACAACCGGCGTTGAGGATTATACAGACTATTCAATACTTAACAAATTCAAAGTAGAAGAGCAAGGAAGTGAAGTTGCAATTATCGGGCTCGGTAATTTCTTTGAGCTCGGGAAAAAGGTGAAATCAGAATTAATTGCAAAGTTAGGTATTCATCCAACTCTAATTAATCCTCGCTTTATAACCGGAATTGACAATCAACTGCTTGAGACCCTAAAGGAAAATCATAAAGTTGTTATAACACTTGAGGATGGGGTTCTTGACGGCGGATTCGGAGAAAAAATAGCAAGATTCTACGGCAGCTCTGATATGAAAGTTCTTAATTTTGGAGCCAAAAAGGAATTTACGGATAGAGTTCCTCTTGATGTAATATATCAGCGCAATCATCTTACACCTGAATTAATAACAGAAGATATAAAAAGATGTTTGAGTTAAGCCTGTTGATATAGAATTTATAACCATACTCTCAATGTAACAGTTAGACAGCCTGAAAATTGACAAAACTTACGATTTTCGGGCTGTCTGTATTCCTCGAAATCCTTATCTTCAATGACCAATAATACTCTTTCCTATTTTCAATATATTATAAAGATGAAGGATTGTTATCAGAGGCAGTGGTATTTGAATTTGTGTCGTCTTCTTCAGCGTTATTTTGTTCTTCCAGAATCTCTTGTCTTGCCTGAGCAATTTCTCTCTCAGCCTGTGCTGCTACTTTTCGGTCTTGAGCGGAAGGATCTGCAGGGGCTAGAGCTGCAGCTCTCAGTTGCTGAGCATTTCTTAAATTAACCTCCGGGTCAGAGCTTGCCTGATAGCTGACATTTACATCGCCTGCAACCGCGTATTTTTTTCCATCAGGGCCGGTTTCATATTCATAATTCGGGCCGGAGGTTTTAAGTCCTGCAGCTGCAGCCAAATGCGCATGCTCATGAGCCTTAACCTGAGCATCAGTAGTTTTTAATTCAGATACCTCTTGCTGTTCTTGTTGTGTAAGCTGTTCACCTTCTGACTGAGCATCTTCTCCCGTTCCAAACTGCTGCTCAGCATTATAAAGAGCCATCGCTTCAGGAGATATAGAGGCAAACGCTGCTTCATCGTCCTGCGGTAAGGTATTGGTATCCGATGGGACAGTTTCTCTCAAAGGGGCTATTTCCGGAGTATCCGCTGTCGAGATGTTATAGAAATTGTTTATGCCCTGATAGCTTGCAATTGCACTTAACATACTACTCATATATCTATTATAATTATAGTTTACTAATTTTGCAAGATTGTACATTGTCAACAAAGATTAAAACAACAGAGGACGGAAAAACCACTTTCGTCTTTAAATTAAACTACGCCATAATTATGAGCCGGCTTAATGAGAAATGTAAACAGCTACTATTATGCTTAATAAGCATTTTCCATAATTCAATATAGGTATTTGCTATTATAACAAACCTCGTAAATAATGATTAGGAATAGGTATGACTTGTTATGGTTACAAAAATTACGAAAAGCGGAAATGTTTGCTAAAAGTATTGATGTTAAATATTCTACCAAAAATTTAAAAATATAGGAAGGAAAGACTTATGCTAACACCGAAAACGCAAGAAATGGTAATGAGTATAGAACAATTCAGGGAGCGGATGCTGAGAAGAGAGTATGTAGATGCCGGCTCCGAATTATTTATTATGTTTCATCAGCTGACTCAAGAGGCTTTAAAAATCACTATGGAAATTAATAATAAATATCATACTCCCGAAGAACTGAGAGAATTGTTTTCAAAATTAACAGGCAAACGGGTTCCTGATACATTTTCCTTATTTCCCCCCTTTTACACAGAATGTGGGAAAAATATAACTCTAGGAGAAAATATTTTTATCAATGCTTGTTGCAAATTTCAGGATCAAGGCGGTATTACAATCGGTGATGGCTGCTTGTTCGGTCATGGTGTGACGATAGCAACACTGAACCACGAATTTAACCCTGAAAATCGTGCAAGCATTATGCCAAATCCCGTTAAAATAGGCAAAAATGTTTGGGTTGGTTCTAATTCAACCATTCTATCAGGCGTTGAAATCGGTGATGGGGCAATTATAGGAGCCGGAAGTATTGTTACGAAGAATGTTCCGAAAAATACAATAGTAGCAGGAAATCCTGCAAGAATAATAAGAAAAATTGAGGTGTAAATATGCTGTATGAAACTCATTACAAAGAAGGCAAAAAAGTTGCTTTCAAAAAGTTTGATTTAGATATTGCAGGGCTTTTGTTTTTGCCTGAAAACTTTGACAAAAATCAAAAATATCCTGCAATAGTAGTTACTCATCCGGGCGGCGGTGTAAAAGAGCAATGTTCATCCCTCTATGCTTGGAATCTGGCGCGGAACGGTTATATTACATTAGCCTTTGATGCAAGCCATCAGGGTGAAAGCGAAGGAATGCCAAGATATTTGGAAGATCCTACATCTCGTGTTGAAGATATCCGCTCAGCCGTTGATTACTTCGTTTCTCAGGATTATGTAGACGCAAGCAGAATCGGTGCAATGGGCATTTGCGCAGGTGCAGGATATACCATGAATGCAATTCAAACAGAAGCAAGGATTAAAGCTGTCGCAGGGATAAGCACTTGGGATGTAGGGGACAGTGCAAAGAACGGTTTTCCCGGAGTTAATATTCCAAACTTTATGCAAAAACTGCTTGATGAAGTCGCAGAAGCACGGACAAAAGAAGCAAAGGGCGGTGAACCGGAATACTGGCATTATGTACCGGAAACAGAAGCGGATATTGATGAAACCACTTCTGTCATTCAAAAAGAGGCCCATGAATACTATAGAACGGAGCGCTGCTTTTATCCCACATCCGTAAATAAATATCTTGTATCAAGCAACGATAAGCTTGCAGCCTGGGATGCTTTTGCGCATATCGATACGGTATCGCCGCGACCAGTCCTGTTCATTGTAGGAAGCAAGGCAGATACTCTGTATTTTACAAATGATGCATACACCCGTGCAAAAGCTCCCAAAGAAATTTATACAATAGAAGGAGCAACACACGTTGATCTTTATGATAAACCTGAATTTGTCAGTCAGGCTGTAAAAAAATTGGTTGAATATTTTGATAAATATGTTAAACAGGTTTAATCTAAAGCATTAAGGCTTATAAATATGCAATAAAAAGGTTCCTGTTTTGCACAGGAACCTTTTGTTAAAGGTTTTATAAACCATTTTTACTCTTACTTAGAGGCACCTGATTTTTCGATAATTTCTTTTTCGATATTTGCAGGAACTTGTTCGTATTTTTGGAATTCCATAGAGAATGTACCACGTCCCTGAGTATTAGATCTCAAGTCAGTAGCATAACCGAACATGTTAGCAAGAGGAACAACCGCTCTAACGATTACGTTACCAGTGTTGCCTTGAGGTTCTTGACCTTCTACACGTCCGCGTCTTCTTGAAATATCACCGATAATTGTACCTGTGAATTCTTCAGGAATTTCAATTTCAACCTTCATCATAGGTTCGAGAATGCAAGGCTGAGCTTTTTTAGTACCTTCTTTTATAGCCATAGAGCCTGCAATCTTGAACGCCATTTCAGAAGAGTCAACTTCGTGATATGAACCGTCATAAAGCTCAACTTTAACGTCAATCATCGGGAATCCTGCTAGGATACCGCCTTCAAGAGCTTCTTCCATACCCTTTCTTGCAGGTTCGATGTATTCCTTAGGAATAGCACCCCCAACGATTTTGTTTTCAAATACGAAGCCTTCATTTTCGCCGGCAGGTGAAATTCTAATCTTAACGTGACCGTATTGACCTTTACCACCTGATTGACGAGCGAATTTAGAATCCTGATCAGCATTGCCTCTAATAGTTTCTCTGTAAGCAACCTGAGGTTTACCAATGTTAGCTTCTACTTTGAATTCTCTCAACATACGGTCTACGATAATATCAAGGTGAAGTTCGCCCATACCGGAGATAATTGTCTGACCTGTTTCTGTATCAGATTTAACTCTGAAAGAAGGATCTTCTTCTGCCAATTTTTGAAGAGCAATACCCATTTTATCCTGGTCTGCTTTTGTTTTTGGTTCGATAGCAACAGAGATAACCGGTTCAGGGAAGCTCATTCTTTCTAAAATAATAGGAGCTTTTTCATCACATAATGTATCACCTGTTGTAGTATCTTTCAAACCTACAGCAGCGCAGATATCACCTGCGTATACTTCAGATTCTTCAAGTCTCTGATCAGCATACATACGTACCAATCTTGAAATACGTTCTTTTTTGCCGTTTGTAGCATTAAGAACATAAGAACCTGATGTGATTACTCCTGAATAAACTCTCAAGAAAGTCAAACGACCTACGAACGGGTCTGTCATAACCTTGAAAGCTAACGCTGAGAACGGTTCAGAGTCAGAAGAATGTCTTTCAGTCTTAGTACCGTCTTCCAATTCACCTTCGATAGCTTTTACATCAACCGGTGAAGGCATTAATTCTACAATTGAGTCTAACAGAAGCTGTACACCTTTGTTCTTGAATGCTGTACCGCAAGTTACAGGAACAATTTTGTTATCACAAACTGCTTTTCTCAAACCTTTCTTCAACTCATCAACTGTAATTGAAGCAGGATCGTCAAAGTATTTTTCCATTAAATCATCATTCTCTGAAGCGATAGCTTCTACAAGCTCATCTCTGTATTTTTGAGCCATTTCGAGCATATCAGCAGGAATATCTTCTTCTCTGATATCAGTACCCAAATCATTTGTATAGATTTCAGCCTTCATTGTGAATAAATCAATAAGACCTCTGAACTGGTCTTCTGCGCCGATAGGAAGCCTGATAGGGAATGCGTTAGCCCCTAATCTGTTTTTGATTTGATCAACAACTCTGAAGAAATCAGCACCTGTTCTGTCCATTTTGTTAACAAACACCATTCTAGGAACTTCGTATCTGTTAGCCTGTCTCCAAACAGTTTCTGACTGAGATTGAACACCGCCAACTGCACAAAATACAGCAACAACGCCGTCTAATACACGGAGCGAACGTTCAACTTCGATTGTAAAGTCAACGTGACCGGGGGTGTCAATAATGTTAATCTGGTGTCCTTTCCATTCTGCTGTAACAGCAGCTGATTGAATTGTAATACCTCTTTCTCTTTCTTGTTCCATAAAGTCGGTGACTGCTGCACCATCGTGAACTTCACCAAGTTTATGGGTTTTCCCTGTGTAGAACAGGATACGTTCAGTTGTAGTGGTTTTGCCGGCATCGATGTGAGCAGCAATACCAATATTTCTGATTTTTTCTAATGGAGTTTTTCTAGCCATTGTCTTAGTTTCCTTTATATTTTTACTACTACGATTGTACTGTTACCAGTTTTAAACCTTCATATAAAAGGCTAATTTTATTGTCACATAAACAAATTTCATACACAAGTGGTGTGAATATATGGATATAGAAATTTGTAAAGATTCTATTTAATATGCTGCCCAGGAGGAATATCATGTTCAAAAATTTTATGACAGAATTAAAAGATTTTATTTTGCGTGGAAATGTTCTCGATATGGCTGTCGGCATAATTATCGGTGCAGCCTTTGGAAAGGTTATTGATTCTTTGGTCAGGGATATTATTATGCCGCCAATAGGATTAATTCTGGGTAAAGTAGATTTTTCAAATTTGTATTTTCAAATATATCCGCGAGGTGTAAATTATCCATCACTTGAAGCTGCGCAAAATGCAGGTGCTGTAAGTATAAATTACGGAGTGTTTATAAATACGATTATGAGCTTTATTATTATATCTATTTCAATATTTATAGTAATCAAAGCGGCAAACAAGCTTCGGTCATCCAGACAGGCAAAAGAAATCACGGTGACCAAAGAATGTCCTTTTTGTTGTTCGATAATTCCTTTGAAAGCAAAAAAATGTCCCAATTGTACTTCTGAATTGTAATAAATATAACATTAGCCGGGGAGGGCAGGATAAGAGAGGGTAAACTGTACGTCTGGAATAGAGCCTTTATCCCTTATGGGGAAGGGCTGAGAAGAGGGGGCAAATGGGTTGGGATGAGGATAAGTTTAGGAGTTGACAGGAAGTTATAAAGGTTGAGGGGGGGAAGTTGAACAGTTGAAGAGTGGTTTAAGGGTTTAGAAGAAATTAAAACACTATTCACTACTTACTAAAAACCTTAGTAGGTCCGTCAATGCCTAACCTACTATTCTAACGAAGACTTGATATCCGAGATAAACACTCTCCTTGCCTCTGTCGAATATTAAGAATTGTAAAAAACCGGGCAATTTATTTTCTCTTTTTTACTTTATCATAATGTAAAGAAGGTTTTGTTACTATGCCCGAAATATCAAATAACTACTCTGTTTCATATCAGCCAAGACCTGTTGTTAAGCAAGTCGCGTTAAAACAAATCAGCGTTAATGAGTTTTACAGACGCGAAAGCCGTAAAAATGACGGTCTTGCAGAAAAATTCTATAATTGGGTAAAAAATACAACCGGTCTTGGTGTCGGTTCAAAAAAAGTTCTTGCACAAATCGAAAAGGCAAACAAGGGCGAAGTTTCTCAAGAACAGATTCTTGATACTATACATAAATATAATTCTTCACAGGAAACGTCAGCCCAGCTTCTTGGCGACGGCGCTTCTGTTCTGGCAGCCGGAGGCACATTCTATGCTGTTAACAGGATTTTGAAAAACGTAAATGCAATAGTCAGAGTTAACAAGCCTTTGACAGACCAGATTGCAAGCATGATTGAAAAAACTAAAAAAGAGGCTGCCGGCAATACTAAACTTATGACAGCAAATAAAAAAAATTATAATAATATAATTTTCGATATTTATACAAAAACATTTAATTATTTAACCTCTAATAAAAAGCTTGCGGCAACTTCTATAGGTTTAGCAGCTCTGGCCGGAGGTTTTGCAAAATATTTTACTCTCAAGTTTAACAGAATCGGCTCTGACGAGTTTAAAGTTGACGAACAAATATATGGCAGAAAGAAGCTCAGAAACAATTACGGCAAGGCTGTTGCCAAAAGAGAGAAAAAACGGTTGAATAAAGAACGCAGGAATGCGAATTTCAGAAACTTTGCTTCCGGAGCGATTAACGGTCTTATGACACCTGTTTTTGCCCTCGGAGGTTTAATCGCGGCACCTTTGTATCTTGCAGGAAACAGTCTTAACAGATATTTTGTTGCAAACAGGACTGATAAAAATAAATCCTTGGGCGGATATATCGATAATCTTAAAGGAGATATTATAACAACAGGCGCTGTCACGGCAGCACTTGCGGTTCCGCTTGTTAAGAAATCCAATTTTACAAAAGTATTCAATGAAAATATTGAAAAAGTTACAAAAAAGCTTGTGGATGCAAAATTAAATTCACCTGAATTTAAGGGAAAAACAGCTTATAAAGAATTGGAAGAATTAATGCTCGGCTCGTCTAATATTAAATCAATTATTGAGAGCCCTGCAGGCGTGGAAGATAAAATCGCTCAATTAACAAAGGAAAAC
The DNA here is from genome assembly GCA_944324435.1 of Candidatus Gastranaerophilales bacterium. Taxonomy (GTDB): domain Bacteria; phylum Cyanobacteriota; class Vampirovibrionia; order Gastranaerophilales; family Gastranaerophilaceae; genus CAG-196. The sequence goes on along the minus strand of CALUWH010000027.1, from coordinate 16,889 downwards.
ATTTTTGCAGTAAAATTCAAGCAGATTGCTGCAGACAAAAGCGAATTAACCACAGCTTTAAGAGAAAAATGTCCTCCGACAAGAACAATTGAGGAAGCTCAGGAATTTGTTAATCAAAACGCCGGAAGCGGATATGAGCTCAAAAAGCTTCTCGGGGTCGGAACCGTTGCGGAAACTTATCTTGCAAAAGACAGTTCCGGAAAAGAAGTTTGTATAAAAATCCTGAAAGACGGTATTTCTAAAGATAAGATTCTTGAGGACAAAAAGAAATTTGTTGATTTAATCAACACAATGAGGGATAAATCAGCGGACGAGAAGGATTACCTGCTTAGGAATCTTGATGATTTGGCAGAAGGTATCCTGAAAGAAGTTGATTTGAAAAACGAAATGGATGCCGCACTTAGACTGGAAAAAAATACGCTTGTTGCCAATGTAGTGAAACCCATCGATGTAAAAAATAATGTTTACATTATGGAAAAGGCTGACGGTGTAAGTTTATCTTCTTTTATGGATTTAAACAGACTTTATATCGAACTTGATGCAGTAAAGAAACTCGATAAGGATTCTCCCGACTATAAAAAGTACATAAAACACATAGAAGACGAAATTGAACGTGTCAAAAGCCGTATGCCTGATTTTAAAGACATAAAGCTTGATAAAAAGGATTCAAATTATCTGCTCAAAGAATATCAGAAAGTATTTATTGAACAATTCCATAAGGTTGATAAAAACGGAAAAGCAATTCATGCCGATATTCACCCGGGCAACATATTTATTAATCCGGAAGTGCTCAAAACAAGAAAAGGTAAATTGTTTACTTTGATTGATACAGGAAATGTCATTGATATGAACGTAGAGCAGTCTATGCGAGCCTTGAATCTTACGAATTATGTACGTCAGGGAAATGTTAAAGACATTGTAAAATATGTACTTGACGGAGCAAAAACTCCGAGCGGAATGTCAATGGCGGAGGCTGAAAATAAACTTGTTGATGATTTAACAAAAATATTTTTTGATGACAAGACAAAACTTGAAAAACTCAATGATGAGAAGATTCTTGCGCTTACAAACCAGATTATGCAAAAGCATGGAATTATTCCGGGCTCATCACAGCTAAACTTGAACAAATCAAGGACTTCTGCAAGAAATTCTCTGCAAGAGTTAGAAAGCTCTATTATGTCATTTGATATGATTGATATCTTGGGGCACGAATCTACAAGCGCCAAAGTGTTATCCGGAAGCCAAAAGGGGCTTGAACATCTTGCAAGAAGCAAGGCCTACGATGGTATGGTTTCAAATCAGGAAAGACAGAACCTCAAACAGCTTACACCGCTTCAAAGAGCAAAACAAAAGAAAAACCCGAACGCTCCTAAGAAGAACAGCGAAGAATACATAACATACAAATTAAAACAGGTAATGCTCGGAGATATCAAACTGGATTAGTAACACATTTGTCTTAACTTTTCTACATAGTGTCTGCGTTTTTTACCTAAACAAATTTTTGATAAAATTTTGTATTTATAAAGCCTGTATTTTTCTCTTTCAGGAAAAAGTTTATTCAATATTCTGCGCCTCAAAGAGGTCTTAAACAATACTTCCGCTCTTATTGAACTTATAAGCTTCTGCAAAATATCCTGATAAATTTCAAAGTTTGTATTTTGAATTGCCGAATAATCGACAGCGGCTGCCTGAAAGCGTTCTATAAGCTCAATATCTTTCAGGTCTTTTTCCTCGCCGCGTTCGGTTTTCATCTTTTTCAAAACATCAAGAGTAATAAACTTAACTCCGTTATAGTAAAAATAGTTCTCAGGGTTCAATATTATTTCTGCCCTGTTATAGGGATAATAACTTTCCCAGACGCCTGTATGTTCATTTTCCATGCCGGTCGGATTAAGAGATAAAAAATCAATGTCTCTGCTTTTTCTTATACCAAATACATTCATTGGCGAGCTTCCGGCACAGCAGATATCGGGTGGAAGCTTCATAAGCATAGAATCAAAGAGCTTATCCTCAAAGTTATAAGGCCTGTTGTTAAGAACAAACAGAGAGTTATCATTAAAGTAGCACTCCGCAATCCTAATTGCTTCTTTGTGTGTATCGTTTATGTGTACGGAATTTTTTCCGATATTATAAACTTTGCGAATCTCTTCCTTTGCTCTTCTTACATTTTTTATATCATCACATACAAAAATGTACGCTCTCAAAGGATAAGGGCCGCTTGAATTTTTTGCGTGCTTCTTTGCGCCCTTAAAATCGTTTTGAAGATTTCCAATCCATTTTTCTTCACCGTAAAAAAGTTTTTTAAGGTTTACAAGTCCGTTAAACGAAACAAAAATATTTTTCTTGTAATATATAAATCCGTATTTTTCAAGAATTTTCTCGGCTTCTTTGTCAAACTCCGGCGACGAAGCCGGCTGAATATTCACAATAAAACTGTTTGGATTCAGTCTTACGTACTCCAAGGCTGCATAGTCAGCATAAAGAGAATTAATATGTTGCCTTCTAAAAAATTCGTAATTATATGATTTTGACGAAAATTTTTTACTCCCCTCCTTTATTACAACCTCAAGCCCCAGCGCAAATGAAGCCGAGAGCCGGTGTGCTCCGTTTGTAATCTGACCGTCGCCATTCACCGGAATCGGGTTATTCTTATCAAAACCGTACTTTTTCAGGCTGTTATACAATTCTTTGTACCCGTTCAAAAAATCTGACGCCTTAATCTTGGAAGGCTCTCTTTCATAGAAATTATTAAAAACTCTAATATGTTCAAGATATAATTTTTTAAAAAAATCAGTATCCCTGTCAAACTCAAAGTTTTTGACGTATAAATATTTAAACATTAAATCAAAACGATTTTGTTGTAAAAATAAATCTTCAGCCCTCATTGCTTAAATCCTTATAAATTTCTTCCAGATACTTTTTATCGTTGAAAACCGTAATAACTTTTCCGCCGTCAGCCTCATTAACATATTTATTTTTAACCGGAACTTTCTTTTTTGCCCCCATAAGGTACCATTCATATTCAATGTCCAAATGCCCTAAATCCAGCGCCCTGTATCCCGATTTTGCCAAATCATACGCAAGCACGGTTGCCGCAGGCCCGAGTGCTATGATAAAAAGTGTTGATAACGGCAATTCTCTGCAAGTATCCAAAATTTCATCATATTTTGAATACGCATTTCTCTGAGGACAAAGAATCCTCCTTATTGATTTTGCATTAGAGAACAAGTCATTTCCAACCCCGAGCCGTGAGGCCTTTCCCTCTACAAAAACAATATCTTTTCCATCCCAAATTCGCTTAAAATCATCGAACACTTTTTTACATCCGCTGTTTTCAGGATCTCTTATATAAACCCTTGTTATCATTGAATCGTAATAAGTTTTTGAAAAATCAAGGCAGGCATAAATTTTCTCCCTGTTATACACAAGAAACTTGCGCCAGAAATACTTAGAAGCTTTATTATCCATATCCAAACGTCCAAAAATGTCAGGAATTGCAATCATAATATTCTCGTCATTCGAGCTTAGAATCCCTTTTAGCCTTTTTTCAAGAGCAAAATTTTTATTCTGAAACCCAATCCCCTCACCCAAAATAAGGTTAAACTCTCCGTCTCCAAACCGGCATATTGACTTATTTGTATCGACTAATGTTCTAATAGTTTCGTATTTTTTTCTAATCAAAGGCACAAGCGCCTGCCCCTTTTCATAGGGCACGTTTCTGCGGATTATCTCTTTTTTTGAAAACAAGTTCTTTCTCAAATAAAACCTTATACAGAAGAGATTGCCGCAAATCCTCTCACTGTTAGATTTGTTAATGGTTAAAACCGGAATAGAGCCAAAAAGATAATACCTTTTGATATACAAATCTTCTTTTACTACCCAGAGTGTTAAAAACCACAGTCTAAGTTTAAATGCAACTGTCATAAATTCACCTGCCGGAATCTCTATATTATTTTCGTAAATAAAATTTAAAATATCATGCTGGGTTAAAATAACATCATCAATCTTTTTTTGAGTTTTTGCAGACTTAACAATAGATTTGGGGTTAATAAAATAATAATAAAAAACTCCGGGTACGCTTACTGTCTTATTAGCATAGAAAATAGCCTGCATTGAAAACAAACCATCCTCAAACAGGCGGTCAGGAAAAGTTAAATTGTTGTCGAAAATCAATTCTCTTCTGTAAATTTTGTTCCAAACACATCCAAGAGTAAGATTTTTGCAGCGTCTTATTTTGTCATTAATATTTTCGGAAACTTCAACTCCAGAAAATTTCATTCTCAATTTGTGCTTGTTCTTTCCTTTTCTTACAAAGTCCGCATAAGCAATATCCGCGTCATAGTTTTTGGCATACCTATATAATTTCTCAAAGAATTTTAAATCCACCCAGTCATCAGAATCAACAAATCCAACATACTCTCCTGTTACGTACCGCAAACCGGTATTCCTTGCACAGGCAAGACCGCTGTTCTTTTGAGTTACAATTCTGATTCTGGAATCCTCTTTTGCATATTTTTCACAAATCTCCGGCGACCCGTCAGTTGAACCGTCGTTTACTAAAATTATTTCAATGTCTTTCAGTGTCTGACCTGTCACAGAATCAAGACACCTTTCCAGATAATTTTTTACATTATAAACAGGAATTATTATACTGACACAAACCATTCTCAAACCCTCAATGCCGGATACCGCGTTATTCTGACAAACGGTAAAAACCCAAGAATATAAAATATTTGAGTATATTTGTACTCTTTAACCTTTAATACCAAAAGATTTAAAAAATACTTTTTCTCCTTTGTAATACACTTCTTTTTTTCATCAAGCCGGATTTTTTCCTTCTCAAAAAAACTAATCAATTCTCGTTTAGCATAATAGAAATCCCTCTGTTTTTTCTCTGATTGTATTGACTTGACAATAGACTTAGGATTTGCCCTGTAATGGTACTTAACCCCCGGAACTGTAACCAATACGTTCGCTTTGCGTAAAACTTTCGGCGTCCATAATATGTCCTCATAAAAAACATTTTCTTTAAACTCTATATCTTTAATAACTTCCCTTGAATAAATCTTATTCCATACATAACAGCACTCTGGAATTCCTGCAGCTCTCACTTTATCGTCAATAGCCGTATACATCATTTCTTTTTGGTAATTAATCCTGAATTTTTCAAAAAATCTTCTGCTCCGAACAATTGAAGCGCATGCTATATCGGCGTTATTTTTAACAGCTGCCTCATAAAGTTTCTCAAAAAAATCCAAATCCACCCAGTCATCAGAATCAACAAATCCGACAAATCTCCCCCTTGCGGCTTGAATTCCGGTATTTCTTGCACCGGAAAGCCCTCTATTCTCCTGATTGATTACTCTGATGCCGGAATATTCTTTCAATATATCTCCGGAGCCGTCTGCAGAACCGTCATTGACGCATATTATCTCCAAATCTTTAAATGTCTGATTGATTAAACTATCCAGACACCTGCGTAAAAATTTTTCGGTATTATAAACGGGAACTATTACACTGATTTCCATTTCAACACCCTTTTCTCCATACAAGTATTCTGTCAAACAATAAATATTCAACCCTGTCTTTCGTATACACTTTTGTGAAAACAGAAAACTTCCAATCAAAAAATAAAATATCTACTAAAACTTCCTTTTTCATACGCAAAATATGTTGTTAAACTATTAATATTTAACAAAATTTGATGTTATACATAAATATTATACAAGGAAAACTTTATAAATCAATAATTATCTATAGTTTTATTTCATTAAATCTATTTTCTTTTTATTAAATAATTAATAAAAAATAAGGATTATTATGAATATCAAAAAACTTCTCGGCAAACGTTTACAGGAAATAAGAAAAGCCAGAAAACTTACGCAAGAACAGGTTGCAGAATTTGTTAATCTGGAAACAGTGAGTATAAGCAATATCGAAAGCGGCAAATACTTTCCTACCGCGGAAAATCTTGACAAAATCCTCAGAGTTTTGAATATTAAGCCGAGTGAAATATTTTTCTTTGAAAGTTTTGCGCCCCAGGATGAATTAATCAAAGAGATGCTTGATGCTATGCAAAAGGACGAAAAGCTTACGAGAATGATGTACAAATTCTATTGTACAGTAAAATATACACAATAAAGCTCTTAAATAATAAGGTTCAAAGTAACTGCAACTATTGCAAGAATAAATGAAACAACGGTAAATTCTTTTACTATTCTTATTTCTGAATGTCCGCAAAGCTCAAAATGATGATGAATCGGAGACATTTTGAAAATTCTTTTGCCTGTAAGTTTAAAGCTCATGACCTGTAATATTACAGAAAGTGTTTCCATAACAAATACACCACCGAATATTGCCAATAAGATTTCACATCTTCCGATAACTGCGAGTGTTCCGAGTAACCCTCCAAGTGCAAGAGAACCGGTATCCCCCATAAACACCAGCGCTTTGGGCTTATTGTATCTCAAAAAGCCGATTAAAGCTCCTATTACAACCGCAGAGATAATTGCTACAACAGAGTGTCCGTTCCAAAAAGCGATTAAACCGCATGCCAGAAAAGCCGGTATTCCCGTCGCAGCAGCAAGCCCGTCCAAACCATCCGTAAGATTATATGCATTAGAAGCTCCCGTTACAACAAATACCGTAAATAATGGGTACAAAATTCCCAGATCAAAAGATTTTGAACCTAACGTAATAACAGTACCATAACTCTGCATTGCGTAAAACGCCGGAATCAGGGCTATCAAAATTTGTCTTATAAGTTTACCTCTTGGGCTCAACCCCTTGTTTTGATGCCCTTTTATTTTTAAATAATCATCCTGAAATCCGGCAAGAGCCATAAATAAAAGAGTTATAATAATAATCCAGGCTGACTTATCCATCTCTTGTGCCATACATAAAGTTATTATTGAAGAAATAATAATGGCCGCTATGATAAAGACTCCGCCTGTTGTCGGTGTTCCTGCCTTTTGAGCGTGGGTTTCCGGTGCAGCTTCCAGTATATATTGATTTATGGTTTTCTTTCTCAAAAAGTCTATATAAGGAATGCCGAATAATAGACACAAAACCATACTTAAAAGCATGCCGACAGCTATCATTATCATAATATTTTTTCTCCTTCTGATTTACAGCATGATTTTAACCCAAAAAGAATAGAATTTGAAGCCGACTACGAATCTTTCAGATGTTTGAAATGTTTATAAATATACAAAATTCCAAGAATCCCGAAAATTACAACAATAAGTATATCAAACTTGTGCCAGAGGTGTTTGAACATTTCCATATTCTGTCCGAATTTTACGCCCACGTATACAAGCAGGTAACTCCAAACAAGCGAACCTAAAAATGTCAGCGTAAAAAAGATTCTTTTTCTAGCCTTCAATATTCCTGCAGGAAGCGAGATAAATGTTCTTATAACAGGCAGCATTCTGCAGATAAAAAACGCCCAGTCGCCGTATTTGTCAACCCATTTGTCAGCATCGTCAAGATCCTTATGTGAAATCAGAAAATATTTTCCGTATTTTTCAATGAACTTACGTCCGCCAAAATATCCGAGATAATATGAGGGGATTGAACCTAAAACGCAGCCGAAGGCTCCTGCCCAGGCTGCAACGTGAAAATTCATTTCACCTTTGCTTACTATATATCCTGCAAACGGTAATATTGCTTCGCTCGGAAGCGGAATGTTACAGGACTCAATCGCCATAAGAAGGCTTATGCCAAACGGCCCTAAGTGTGTTATTACTCCTTCTATAAAACTTACCAGATGAGATAAAATCAGATTAATAAATTCCATAAGTCTCCCTTCATGCTCCCCCTGTATTTTATCAAAAATAAGCAAAAATAGAAATATTTATATTATGCTTCCGAAAATAACACTCGGCTCTTGTTCTGTTTCTTTGTTTCCCCAGCCCTTTGCTTTGGCGGAAGTTGTTATATATAACTTGCGCTGAGCGCGAGTTATTGCAACATAGAGCAGTCTTAATGTTTCTTCCGAATTAAACTCTTTCAACTCAACTTCTGATTTGCGTTTGTAAGCCGGATTGAATCCTTTTACTTCTTCCATAAACAGGGATGATGATTTAAGTTTGGCTTTATCAACATCAATCGAAAGATTTTTTTCCGCCATCTCAGGCAGGAACACGTAATCAAACTCATCGCCTTTGGATTTGTGAAGTGTCATAATCTGAACTTTACCCTTCATGGCGTCTTTGTCTTCCTCCTCCGAGAAGAACTTGAATCCGCTAAGTGACGGCTTTTTAGATAATTCTTCCAGTCTTTGCAGAGTTAAGTCAAATTTCCCCTGCGCATTAAGCCTCTTAACAAGTGTTGCGATAAGGTAAACATTTGATTTCTCAATATCGCTCGTATAATAAAATAATCCGATTCTAATAACAAGCTCCTCAAGCGGAAGTGTTGAGGAATTAAGCCAATATTGCATATCCCACAAGAATTGCGCCAAATCATTAGATTCAATATCATCTCCGTCTTTTTGGATAAACGGAATTTCAGAGGCTCTAATCTCCAGCTGCATTCTTGGTTTGTAGAACCCAAGCTCCGCAAGAGTTTCATAAGTTGATACAACAACTTCATTATCAAACGGATTCTGTATAAATTTAAGTATGGAAAATATCGTATTAAACACCCCTTTTTGTCCGAGAGATTCACTTCTGGTAATGCTTTTTAAGCCGGAATCGTTAATAAAACCTGCCCAGGAGCCGACCTGATAATTGTTTCTCAAAAGGATTCCGATTGTTGCGTCTTTATTGTGGGTTAAAATGTTTTTTATTTCCTTGAGGACAAAATTTCTTTCGGCAAAAGCGTTTTCAAACACGTTAGAAAAAATAGCATTTTCGCTTATCGGGTTTTTGCCTTCAACGCCTTTCATATAACTTGTAAAAAATGCTTTGGGAAGAATTTTGTTCCCCCAATCTACGAGTTTGTTTGCAAGATTCATGACATCTTGAGTACATCTTTGTGAATGGTTCATCTCAACGGTTTTATCCGCCGTCTGGATATAGTTTCTAAACCCTTCAACATCCGCGTTTGAAAATGTTGTTGTAATAGCCTGATTTATGTCGCCGCATCTTATAAGATTCTTATGTTTTCCGCTGAGAAGCGCGATTAATCTTTGCTGAACCCCTGATGAATCCTGCGCTTCGTCCTCGATTATATATTCGCAAATATTCTGGTAGTATTCCAAAATATCAGGATTATTTTCAAGAAGTTTAACTGACATGATTAAAATATCATCATAGTCTATTACATTATTTTCTCTCAATTGCGCCTGATATTCTTTATAAAAAGTTTTAAACTTTTCTATTTTCTTGTCGCTCGACGGTGTATCAATATTACCTTCCTGCAGCTTTAGAACAGAAATCGCGCGGTCAAATTCTTCAAGTTCAGTCTTTGTAAATTTTCCGCCGATGCTTCTCAAAATCCGCATTCTTTGTGTGTCATCGCAAATATCAAAATCCGAAGAGAGATTTAATCTTTCGAAATTGGAATTCTCTTTAATAATCTTTAAAGCTAAGCCGTGAATCGTGCTGATATTCGGAAGCAGCGTAGAATTAGGGCACATGTTCTTGATTCTCTCGCGGAAATTTCTCGCAGCAGAGTCCATATAAGTCAGGACGAAAATATTTGTCGGAACAACGCCCCTTTCTATTAATTTAATAATAAGCGCAAGCAAAATCGTTGTTTTTCCGGCCCCCGGAACCGCAGAAATTGCCATTGAACCGTTTTTATAATCCAATACCGGCTTTTGGTCGTCTCTTGGAATAATCTTAAATGCCGGTTTATTTTCAACCTCCTCATCTTCTCCGCCTGCCGAGATATAAGGTTCAATACCGCCTAAATTTTCTACCCCTGCAGGGTCGAACAAACTTGAGCATGCAAATATGTGTTCGCTTGCAAGAAGCATGAGTTTTCTTAAAATTCTTGCGGTTTTTTGTTTTGATAAAAATATATCATCCTCAACAGTATATTCATCTTTTGTCCAGTCGGCCTGAAATACCCACGCGTTATACAGAGGGCCTGTATCCGTCTTAACCCAGTCAGAATGTGAAACGTCAAGCCAGAATTGATATTTGGAAGATATATTGTTATCAATAATTTTTTGCGGAGTTGCAACAACCAAATCATCGTCATGTATTTCCAAAGTAGAGCTCGGATTTTCTGCAATAATAGAATTTTCAATCTGAACTATTATTTCGTCTGCCCTTTCAATAACCCTTTGCCAGCCGAGAACATTTTCAAAATCCTTGAGTTGTTTTATGAAAAAATTAAACTTATTAATCTTTGTCTCATCAACATAGCTGACAACAGAATAAAACATTTTGTAAACAATTGCAGAAAGCTTTGCTCTTCCATCCTTCAAGTCTGCCGTACATTCCGAAAATTTCTCGCAGAATCTGCTGTAGTTTTCGTTGTAGTATTTGAGTTCTATTTGTTGAATCCTGCCTGTTTTTTCGTAATTATCGAGAATATCTTTGCAATACTTGAGAGGAATTCCTACGTAATCAGCGAGAATTACTCTAAAATCCATTGCGGAGATTTCGATTCCGAGCATGAGCTTTAAAATATTCAAACTCGCTTTTACAAGAGTGTTGTCAATAAGCTTTTCACTTCCTGAGAGAAACAGAGGAGAGCATGACCTTGATAACTTTTCTCTCAAAGTAAACCTCAGCATGTCATCTTGAAGCGGAGTGATTATTGTAATATCTTTAGGTTTAACATTTTTTTTGAATAAATTTTGAATCTTTTCTATGGTGAAATCCAGAATTTCAGCACGTTTAGAGAGAGATGTCAATGTAAAATTTTTCAATCTTTCATGCTTATCTTCCAAAATATTTGAGAAAATTATATCCCCTTGTGGAAAAGAATTGTCAATATGAAGTAATGGAACAGCAATTTCCCCCGCCCCTTGTGGGAGGGGGGTAGGGGGAGGGGTCACATCAGCAACATATAATAATATTGTTTCAATAACTCCTTCAATGTTATTAAAAATATCGCTATTGAAAATTCTTAAAACTTTATATCCATTTCTTGCTATAAATTTATCTCTTTGTTCGTCATGTCGTTTTTGTTCTTCTTCGAGATGTCCTCCACCATCAAGTTCAATTACTAACTTTTTTTCATAACAAACAAAATCTACTATATAATTACCAAAGGCTTCTTGTCTACGAAACTTCAAGCCGTTTAATTGTTTCGCTCGCAAGTAATACCACAAAATTCGTTCGGCAGGGGTTTGTTCCTTTCTTAAAATCTTTGAATAACATAAAGCTTCTTTAGAGTAAAAGTGTCTGGCTTTCAATTTCGGAGAATCTTTCTGACCCCTCTCCGGAATCAAAGATTCCGACTCTCCCACAAGGGGAGAGTACTGTTCCCCCGTCCCTTGTGGGAGGGACTCCGAAGGAACGAGGTCGGGGGAGAGGCAAGGTGTCTGGCAGCTTGGTTCCCTCTCCTTGAGGAGAGGGTTAGGGTGAGGTGTCAACCCCAAAACTTCTTCATCAAATAAGTGTACAAGTTTACACTCAATAGTGGTATCCGCGCTCAAATACCCACAGCGGCTGGAGCCAAGAGTGTCAAAACATATCATCCAATCCTTGAGTTGCGGTTTTAAGTATTTAATGAATTCAAAACATACAGGCGTCATTTCATCCGCATCACTCATGAGAAGATATCTGATATTCTTAAAATAATCCGTATTTTTATAAACATGATTGAAAATAAGCGTTTGTCTCAAATAATCTAAACTTCTGGTTTTAAGAGTTATAGAAAGTAATTTTTTTATAACAATCTCCGCATCTTCTGCAAATGATTCTCTCAAAATTTTTGAACGCTCTCTAACTTCATCATTTGTTAAATTATTTTGAACAATAAGCGAATATCTCCTAAAGATTTGATGAAGCAAAGATTTTTTTGAATTATAACCTTTTACATTGACATGCTTTAAAATATCTTTAAGCAAAAACTGTGAAACCTCAAGCCCGACAAGGTTTGGGAGGATAAAATGTTTATCTGACGGAATAGAATTTTCAATAAAACACCAATTATCAACAAGTGTATTATATACAATTGAAAAGAAAGAATGCACATTTAACTTTTCAATTGCGTCAATTTTTATCTTATCCAAGATTTTATCCGTAAATTGTTTTTTCAGGGTTGAATTTTGTACAAGAACAAGTATTTCCGAGGGTTTTACGCCATCAGAGATAAGCTCCAAATATTTTTCGACTAAAACTTTAGTTTGAAAATCGACTTTAATAAAATTTAATAACATACTCCTTATAGACTATTTTATCATAAAAAGGGTTCAAACCTCTTGCCAAATCAAAAAATTTTTTATACAATGTTTGGGTAAGCTATTACAGAAACACTAATAAGAAGGAGATTTAAAAAATGGCAAAAGTTAAAGAAGCAAAAATGGGTATTCAAGAACAAATCATCGAATCAGCAGGTCAAATTTACAACTACCTTTCTAACAAAGGTGAAGTATCTATCAACAAAATGAAAAAAGACCTCAGCTTGAACGAAAACTTTGCTGAAATGGGCTTAGGATGGTTGTCAAGAGAAGACAAACTTGAATACACTCAAAAAGCTAAATCAGTTACTGTTAAATTAAGATAGTTGATTTAAAAAAGTTTAAAAAAAACCTCTAAAAGAAATTTTAGAGGTTTTTATTTTTCTCAACTGTAGGTGAAAGTCCTTTGAAAGCGAACGGTTTGGCAAAATAAACCGCGCTTATTATTCCGAGAAGCGCCCCGAGTACATTCAAAGATGTTTTTACACCCTTCCAGTTATTGGGCAAAAAGTTTGAAATTGATAAAAGTCCGCTTCCTGCCATCAAATATATGTAAGCTTTAAAAATACCTCTCGGCACTGCAACACAGTCTTGGACATCTCGAGGATTTTTGACATTATCAGCGATAACATCAATGAATTCTCTTTTTTGATGAGTTTGTGTATTATAGAAATTTGGTGTACTCTGAATCTTTGATATTTTCATGTTATTTATATTAAACCGTCAAAAAAAATTTTTTGACAGATGTTTCAAAAAAAAATTGTTTATGATAGAATTTTTGTGTAAGGAAAAATTGAATATGGGTGCGTGGCAAGGACTCCGTTCAAAACGATTAAGTATCGTTTTGAATGGATGGGAGGCGAGGCCGAACGAAAGTGAGGTGAGCCGTATAAAGATATCTGCCAACTGCGCCGAGATTGAAAATTAAATATTAATAAATGGGTGCGTGGCGCAGTTGGTAGCGCAGTTGACTCTTAATCAATTGGTCGTGGGTTCGAGTCCCACCACACCCAGTTTTTAAAATTCAATAATGGCAAGGCTTTTAGACCTTGCTTTTTTGTTTTAATAGCAAAAAATTGGTAGAATTTAAGTATATCTTTATCAAATTTTAAAAATTTTAACAGAATCCCGAAAAGTATTAATAATAAAGGATTTGAGGTAAATACTCCTTTTTTGCATAAAATACTTTTTTCTTGCATTTGACACACAGATGACACACAGATGGCACACAGATGGCACACAGAATTAATTTATTATGAAGCTAGACTTTCTAATGCCAATTCCCTTTCTCCAGCTTCTACACTTAAATATCGTTCAGTTACTGAAATATTACTATGAGCTAATAAGTCTTGTATTACCCTTAGATTTGTTCCGTTTTCCAATAATCTTGTACCAAAGGTACGCCTAAAGTCATGAAAATGTAAATCTTCTATACCTACTTTTTTTCCTGCGGCTTTTATTGATTTTAATATTGTTGTAAAAGGTTGATGCGTCTCTGGATTTATGAATAAGTAATCTTCTGCTTGTTTGTAATAATATTCAATAAGATTAAATATGAAACTATTTAATGGCATGGTTATTGTCTTTTTCCCTTTGTTTTCTGATTTTGTAAGTTTTATGTATTTCTTTGCCAAATTAACTTGCTCTTTCCGTAGTTGTAGCACATTGGATTTGCGGAAACCAGGATGCAAAGCCACTAATACTATAACTCTATGCAAATCGCTAGGTAATAGCTTTAAAAATTCTTCTTGCACGTTTAGTGGTAATACTACACTCCTTACATTATCTTCAATATACTTTTTTACTTTCCGGCATGGATTATAATCTATATAATCATTTTCTATCATAACATTATAAGCTTTGTTTAAAGCACTATAATACCTATTAACGGAGGAATTTTTTAGACATTCTCCTTTTTTATTTCTATGGGATTTTAATTCTAATTTCATGTTTTCTATGTCACTCGGCAATATCATTAAAATATCCCTGTTTTGCCCGAAATAGTCAAGAAAAAATTTTGCAAATGTCAAATCGGTCTTATATGATTTTTTATTCGCCTTAGAATATTCAAGATACTTATTCAGCATGAATTTTACAGTATAAACAGTTTTTTTTTCTTCTTTTTTTACAAGTCCTAATTGTACTTGTCGTAGTTGGTATCTTATTCCATCTTCTAGTGCGATAGCTTCTTTTTCAGTTTTAGCACCATCACATAGTTTATGGTAGCGTTCATTATCAACCCTGCCACGGCAATACCATTTACCATTTTTCTTTTGGTAAACACTCATATAGATTGCTCCTTTCTGTAAAAAGGGGAGTTTTATAACTCCCCTAGAATAAATTTTTCTAATAAAGGTTTTCTTATTCTTACAACTCCGCCAATTTTGAAGATTAACTGGGGTGGTATATTTTTACGCCGAATCCAGCTTCTAACTGTACTTTCCTGGGTTTTAAATATTGCGGCGGCTTCTTTAATAGTGAGTAAATTTTCATTTTCTAAAATTCCGTTTAGCATGATTGACACCCCCTAAGCAGTTTTTCTTAGGTTATGTGCCTTTACGGTTTCAATCATTTTTTTTACTTGGGGCGGTTGTTCTTTGCAGAGAACATATTCCTTGATTTTTGAATCAAGACGTTTTTCAGTATCACAGAATACACTGTAAATATTGATTTTACGTTCTTTTAACCTGCTGATACACTTTGCTAAATATTTAATATTATATAAATTGATACTTTCTTCCGGGGTTATCTTGCCATAATTAATTAAATGACTTAATACCATATCAACTTGTGACATATTAAATTGTGAATATAAGTTACCGTTCATGTTGAAATTTCTCCTTTACAGTTTGTGTACTTGCGTCATAGTAAAGTCCTGCGGTCTTACCACCTTCGGTGTGCCTTGACTTTTCGATGATAAACCGTAAGTCGAAATCTCTATATTTATCAGGCTCAAAGTATGCAGGGCGGTGAATAAAACACACAGTGTCTGCATCTTGTTCAATCTTTCCAGAATCTCTTAAATCCGACAACCTTGGTCGTTTGTCTTGTCTGTCTGCATAACCCCTGTTAAGTTGGTGTAATACATAGAAGGGCTTATTTGTTTCCATAGCAGCTAATTTTAGCTCTCTGGAAATATCCCCTATTCGTTCATAACTTGATTTCGGATTACCGCCGCTAATCAAGCCCAGATAATCTATAAAAACAATATCGCTATCGGATTTCTTGGTTAATGTTTTTATCTTTTCAACAGTTATGTTGTATTTAGTACAAATCTTAATGGGTAACGATGGTAATACTTCATAAATGTATCTTTGATATAAGTCCGTTTCAAATCCGGTAAGGGTTTGAGTTCTTAATTTACTGGCATCTATTCTCGCCTGTGAACAGATAAGACGATTTTGAATCTGCTTTAAGGACATTTCTAAACTAAAAACATCAACCTTGAAACCCTGTTTAGCAATACTTGCAATTAAATTAATCATCATACAGGTTTTTCCCATGCCTGGTGCACCTGCAAAAATTATTAGGTCTCCGCCTTGCATACAGCCAAGCTTGCTATCTATTGAGGGATAGCCTGTTTTTATCAACTTAACATTTTCATCTTTTTCAAGAAGTTTTTCTGCATCATGAGTTATATCTAATAATAATGAAGTATCTGTATATTTTTCTTTTTCCTTTTGGATTTTTTCGATTTCATTATAGCAAGTTGCATTTTTTGTGATTCTGTCAAAATATGCTTCCTGTATTTTATTAACGTAAAATTTGTAATTAACATTAGTAATGAAATTTTCTTGAAGCAAAAGGACATTTTTCTTATCTTCATTACTATATAACTTTTCTGCTATATTAAATACATTTACTTCTTTGCCGGAATTAAACAGAAGTTCTGCAATTTCAAAAACTTTTGCAAACAAACGATTTGTAAACATCTTCTTAGATAGCTGACTTAAAATTGTCTGTTGCATATCCCTTTTAGATGCTACTAACATAGAGGTTATTTCCTGTTCGTAGTCATTTAATAAAAGCATCTGTATTTAATTTCTCTCTCTTCAAGTTTGGGGGTTAAGCGGCTTGTTCTGTTGCCAGGAGTTCTTCACCTTCATAGATTTCAATATCTTCATATTTGTTTAGTTCAGAGTTCCATTTTACTTTTTTGAAGTTCCAGCCGATAAGCTCTATTTTTGTATGCTTCTTGCCATCTTTTGATTCATACTCATTTATGCTTATCTTACCGTTAATTCTGATATAATCTCCTTGAACACAACATTCTGCAAGACGTTCTGCAACATTGTCTTTTTTTGTATTAAAAAACAATATCGGGAATGTTTCGTATTCATCTGTTTTTGGCTTCTTTTTCCCAAGATAGATACTTGTCATGCAAGTACCATTATCAAAATATTGGATTTTAAGCCAATTTAAACGACCAAGAAGTTTAAATTCATTCATTTATAATATTCCTTTCTATATTTTTATCATCCCAGTTGGTTATGTCTTTTACTTCAGACATATCAGCAAGAACTCTTATTTTAGTCGTATTATCCATATCCAAAGCCTTACGGATTTCTACGGATTTTGGAAG
>CALUWH010000026.1 GCA_944324435.1 Candidatus Gastranaerophilales bacterium | reverse complement strand
AAATTCTTTAATCTTTATTACTGTTGTCACGAAAAACAGAAAACAAATTCTTATAGACAATATTGAATATTTGAAAAGGCCTTTAAATTGACAAAACAAAAATATTCATTTGATATTATTGCAATAATAATTAATAAAGACCATTTCCACACAATTATTAAACCTCAAGATATAAATGCATATCCTAAAATCATTGGTAACATAAAAAGAACATTTACAAAAATATCAGGAATTGACCATTTAAAAAACAATAACAGAGAATCCGATATTTGGCAAAGGAGATATTGGGAGCATACAATAATAACAGAAGAAGATTTATATAGACATATCGACTATATTCATTATAATTCTGTCAAACATTATGGAATTGCTCCAAAGGATTGGAAGTTTTCATCTTTTAATAAGTTTGTAAAAAATGGGATTTATGAGAAAGATTGGTGTAATATTGATGACAAGTACCATATTAAGAGTTTGGATTTAGAATAGTTTTTGTCAGGCAATGCCTGACCTACTATAATATACAGGAGGAATGAAAAAATGAAAAAAGTTCTTGTAATCTCATCATCCCCAAGAAGAGGCGGAAACTCGGATATTTTATGCGACAACTTTATTAAAGGAGCTCAGGAAGCCGGATGTGAGGTTGAAAAAATCAGCCTAAGAGAAAAAAAGATTAACTACTGCCTCGGCTGCGGACGATAACAAATCAGCGCTTGAGCGTACTGTAGAAGAATTCAGAGGATTTCTTGACTGCCTTGAAGGAGCCCGGGAAAAAGGTATAATCTACGGTACAGGAGTTTGGCAAAAAGGCGAAGTAAACCAAACAGAGCATGTACAAAAAGCCTATGAAATGGGTAAGTCCATAAACTAAAATCTAATATACTATCTGTATTAACGTCGGATTTTCTTTATACAATCCGGCGTTAAACTTATATTATGACAAATTCCGTAAATAATTTATTGGAAGTCCTCGGATATGATATTAACTTAAAACCTTATAATGATGAGCATATCTACTCATCCGGGAATAAAAAGTGGGTATCGGGAATTCTCCCCTCCGAGCTTCTGACCAGAACGCTCAAGGAGGCAGTGGAACTGCTTGTAACAATAAACGAAAGCGGAGATTTTTATAAGACTTTTCCGAATAATATCGAAACCCCAAACTACGGCGACAGATGGGGCAGAAGTGCTAATTATATAGAAATAAATAACCGCGCAATAGCGGAAATGGAGGGAGACAGAACTAAAAACGGCATTTTAAGCTCAATAAAACTTCTCCCTGCAATTCCGCCCTCTGCCAAAAGCTGGGCTAATTGCGTAATCCTTTCTCAAATTTTCCCGAATATTTACGGCGACGGCTACAACAAAGGGCCCTTTGAAGAAAATTCAATTTACGGCATAAGGCTTAATGCCGGATACAGCGCAAACATAATTGATTTTGATATTGTAGAAAAATTTCCGCCCGAGGAACAATTCCGCGCGTTTAATGATTTAGCCCACATTCATGGACTGAAAACAGGCTTTAGAACAGTAATTTCTGCAGACCAGATTAAAGTTGCAAAACCCTATGAAAACGATGTAACATTCGATTGGAACAATCCGGAGCATCAAGAACTTTTCATAAACGAACACGTAAAACTCATGAAACTCGGATTTGAAACTGTATTTATTGATTCAGCCAAGCATATCGGCGGATATGATATGGGAAATTACACCGGAGTAGGCGCGCTTCCCGGGTATGAACAAATGCAGTACATACTCTACGCAATCCGCGACCGCTCAGGCATGACTACAATAAGTTTTGCAGGCGAAAAAAGTACAGGTGATTTTGAACGCTACAGAAACCTTGGACTTACCACAGGTACTGCTTTTGTGCCGCCTGATAATTATGATAAGGTAAAATGCTGGTCTGAAAAATTCAAATATGAAAAAGATTACGCGCCCGGAGTTGAAGTCTCAAACGATAATGACGAAGGAGGAAGAAGCTATGAAGACAGGCTGAACAGGATAAACTCCTCTCTTTTTGCCTACGAATACCCGAGCGATAAGCTTCCGAGCTTTATGCAGATGGAAGATATTTTTCCGCTGCGTTATGACACAAGCACCCACCATCTTATGATGACCAATCCGTCATACTCAACGGACGGAACCCCGAAAAGCCACTGGGAGAACCTGTTTACCAAAGACGACGGAAGAACATATAACTCTAAAGTTGGCGAACTCTTTTCTTACGCCCTGAATCTGTAAGACCTAAATTATATTAAATTTTGTAAAGAATTCTTATAAAATCCTAAAGTTTTTGCTTATTTGTGCCGTAAATATTAGTGTTAACATAATATAATTGAGTCGCACAGCCTTTTTATAGCAAATAGGAGTTTTGTTATGGGATTGACAATCGGTAGTTCTGATAATAATTCAATAAATAATTTCATTGCTAAAGCAGAGGAAGATATATTAAAAGAAGCTGAAAAAGCTAATACTATATTTAGTGTAGAAGAAATGGATGTTAACGGGGACGGCAAGATTGATAACAATGATTTTAAGCAGTGGTCATTTATCAGAAAATTTGCTAACCTTAGCACGGCATCTATTCAAAAGCTTGAAAAGATGTATATAGAATATGCTTTTAATCATCCAAATAACAGACGTGATGAAGGAGAGCTTACGATAGTAGAATTTGATATGCCTTTTGCTTTTGGCTCTTCGACAAAAAAACAATATTTTATAGATAAACAAAGCGGCAATATCCTTGTAGAAAAGTCCGTTAAAACCTTTGAAAAAGACGGAATAACATCTGTAGAAATTAATACAAAACGATATAATCAAAATAAAGTAAAAGAGCATGAAGTCAAATTCCAATATAATAAAGAAGCATTAGAAAATTATGTTTTTTACGATGCAAAAGATGAGCAGGGAAATGACATAACGTATTTTGATTCCATTCCTGAAATACGGGCTATACCGGAAGAGGAGCGGACAGAAGAACAGAAAAAACTGCTTAAAGAATTTGATGATATGATAAAATACACTATACAGGCCGGGATAGATTACGGCGTTGATCCCAAACTAATACTTTCTATTATCCAGCAGGAAGTCGGTTTTAAAGGGTTAAGCGACAAAGTTGTCGGAGTAAACGGCAAAGGATATATGCAATTGACATCCGCACCCGTCAATGATTACTTAGGCCTTGCAAGTGACAACCGTTATCATGATATAAAAGAATTTATGTACGGTCCTGAGGCTGAAGAGCTGCTTGCTTCCAGGGGATTTGCCCCTCAGGAAGCTCAAACTCAGGAAGCTAAAAGAAATTTATACAAAAAAATATATAATTATCTAAAAGAAAACAAAGATCCGGAATTTAACATACGTTTAGGAACAATTGTTTTACGCTATTATCTTGATAAGGCAGACGGAGATGTAAAACAGGCGGCTAAATGGTATAACGGAAGCGGTCTTAGAGAAAAATATGCATTGAACGTAAACAATTTCAATAAACTACTTGAGAACACTGTACCCAACGATACTATCTACAACTACAGAGTTTATACACAATATCCTAGACAATAATATAATTATAAACCTGATTTATCACATCATTAAAAGCATTGTGATTTCCAAAAAACACGTAAAACTCTGCGGTATTAGCTCCGATTTGCTGGAGAGCCTCAACCTCAATCGGTGGGCCTGCCGGAGTTGAGCGCGCAGGATTATGCGGATTTGAAATTACACCGGTAGAACGTAATATCGGCAGGTATACAGCGTTTTTGAATATCTCGTATTGGGTTAAGCCTTTTGTAACAACTCCCAGATTATTACCTTCCTCATCAATTAAGAAACCTCGCTGCATAGGTGCGGTATTTGTTTTTGCCTCCAACCCCCTCTTATCAGGAAGATTTTTTCTAATATCGTATTCAGGCTCAAAATTTCTTTTTATTAACGTATTCATATCCTCAGAAAAAACTTCTCGTATAGGATTTTTCAGGTCAAACTTTACCTCAAGCAGATGGTTTTTCTGTGTGTTAACCCATTCAAACTTAAATTTTAAAAACGTAGACCTCTTATCAAGTGTCACTGTAAGCGGAATAACATCCCACGCGCCTTCAAAATCAATTCTTAATGATACCCTTGTCTTTGTGTGGAGTATAATTTTAGTCCTTAAAACCTTAAACTCAACACCTTTGTCATCAGCCTTAGGGCCGTTATTATAGCTGTCGCCTAAATCCGCAAAATCAAAAAGCGACATTCTAATGCCGTTAATATAAATTTTTCCATTATCAACTCTTAGACTGATATGAGAGTTTTCTATACAATTCTCGCTGATTCTTAAATCGGAAGGTGTTATAGCCGGAAGCAAATACTCTATTTCACCCGGTTTTAAGTTTTCAATCTCTGCAAGATAAGTGTAAATATAGCAATAATCCTCTGTTACGGGGATTTTTTGAGTATTGGCAAGAAGATACCTGTCAAAGCCCTTTCTTGCATCTACTCTGTCGTAACCTTCAAGAGGTTTTGTACTCTTAAATTCGACTATGCCTGAAAAATTTCTGCCAGACAAGTTGAGAATTTTTTTCTCGTTAAAACTATTTTTAAGTTTTAATTCATCAATAATCGTGTCCGCAATTTGAAGCACTTTCTTGTACTTAATAAGATTTTCCAGGTGCACATCGTCGGTCGAGCATCCGCAAATACTGTCGTGCGCCTGATTTTGCAAAAGCAGCTTATACGCATAGCTAAGGAGATTAGCATATTTGGTTTCTCTTTGTTGCTCTACAAATCTTGCTGCAAGCTCAAGCTTGTACGTGCACTTCACGTTTATCCGTTTTAAATCGAGTCTGGAGGAGTAACATCCTTGAAGCGTAAATGTTTTAGAATTATCTCTGAGCTCATCATTCCACTCAAATTCTTTAAAATTATCCTCAACTTTTTTAAAATATTCAAAAGGCGAAGAAAGTTTTATGTAATAATCCTCCTTCAAAATCTCGTTGACAGCTTCAATCTGTTCCGCTATATCTTTTTCGACCCCCAGATGATCAGCACCTATTGGCAAAAGCAGTACGTCTTTTGATTTTTCGGCAATTAAATCCAGATTTTTTTTCAGGATTTCAGCCTTCTTTGTCAGGTCACAATCAAGAGAAAATACATCATGAAAGTATCCGCGGACAAGATTTACCGTATCCATTCCGCACCAGGAAAATTCTGCAGGAAAATCTCCGCATCCCCTCCAGACAACGCATTTATTTATTCCGAAATCCCTTAGTATATCCGCAATATTCTGACTGTGTCCGAAGGTATCGGGCAGATACCCTATAAAATCATTGCAGCCGTATTTCTTTGCAGTCCTTATTCCTATTTCTAAGTTTTTTGTAAAGCAAGTCTTGTCTGTTAAAAATTCATCCACGAGACAGTAAAACGGCCCGATAAATAATTTTTTGCGTTTTACGAGAGAGTAAACCAACTCTTCCATCTCGGGGCGCATTTCAAGATAATCCTCTAGGGCGCTTACCTGACCGTCAAAATAGAAAGAAGGTATTTTGTTTGCGGAAAGCATTTCAAGAACAACGTCAAATACCCGTAACAGACGCATTCTAAATATCTCAAATTCTCTGTACCACTCTCTGTCCCAGTGTGTATGCAAGTACGCAATAACCTGTTTTCTCATAAGATTTATAATACATCAAAATGAAATTTCTATCAATGCTACTTTATATAGAGGATTTCAACAAGCACATTTAAAGATAATATAATATTATGCCGTTTTAAATATTGACATAATGGAAAATTTTATTAAAACATAAACGGCAAAAAAAACAGGAGATTCTGCTATGGGAATGGCTGCTTCACAAGCTAGATATTTGGCACTTACAGCAAGAAAAACTAATACTGAATGGGAAGGCCAGCAGATTAATCAGGCGCGTACGGCTCTTGCAAATCAGAGTGCAAATCTATTCAACCAGCTTTTGAACCTTGAAGTTCCGAATGCTCCAAAAACTACGGATTATACAGAACTGCAGTATTCATATTCTGACGGAGAAAATGAATCGGTGTTATCAAGCTGGCAGCAATTGTCAACAGCAGACCCGGATTACAACTATATAGTAAAACACTATTATTACGCAGATGTTTTTACCGGTTCTAAGAAACTTCTCGAAAATCCACAGGTACAGACAAAAGGTGAATTGACAATAGATGAGTTCTTAAACCAGAATCCGGTTGTAACATATAATGCCAATGATGACACTTATACAATCACAACTGCGGATGGACAAACAAGAACATATTCTGCAATAAGCAGCCAAAACATGGACACAAAGCTGGAAAATGCCCTTACAGATCTCAGCAAAGCGGTTGATATGGCTCAGGCAGATGGTGTGCTTAACACAGATGGCGTTTATGGTTATCAGGATGCCAACGGGACCTGGCATTTCTTTCTGGAAGAAGATATGGCAGAACCTAAAGATTATTCTACCCAATACGTACCTTCTTATGTAGGAAATTCTAAACTAACAGAACTGACTGAATTTACAGAGGATCAAGCCGCTGAACTTGCTCAGATATTAAAAGACTGCTCCGATTCTTCCATTAGTGAATATTTAAGTTTTGATGATGACGGCAACCTTGTATATAACGGTGAGGGAATTTATACGTTCGATTTACAAGGCAGAACATACTTTACAACCGAAAAAGATTTGTACAACAGTATGCAGACCCAGTATAATTACGATAAACCGATTGATGTGCAGGAAAGGCTCGCATACTACAATGCTTCATACGTTCAAACAAAGATTGAAGAAACAAATTATGCATTGTTGGAAACAGACGGCGAAGGTCGGTTTACATCTGTAAGGTTTGATGACGACAGCGTTGTATACTCTCTTAATGTAGAGTCTGTCACTGACGAAGATGCTTACCAAGATGCCATGAATGAGTATAATTACAAGGTTCAGCAATACGAAAAGACAATCGCTGATATTAACGCTAAAACTTCTATTATTCAGCAAGAAGACCGAACGCTTGAATTAAGACTAAAACAGCTTGACACTGAACAAAACGCTCTTGCTACAGAAATGGATGCTGTCAAGAAAGTTATTGATGATAACGTTGAACAAACCTTCAAAACATTCAGTGATTAGTAATTTAATAGATTATTACTTAATTCGGGCTGCTTAACCAAACGCTTAAAAGAAGCACCAAAGAAAATTCTGGATTGAACTACTAATTATTACTCAAAACAAGTCTAAATGTTGCCAGATTTTTGATAGAGAGCATTCTGTGTTTGTTTCCCTGGGTTTCTGCTATCTGAAAGATTCTGCAGATTCTCTGGATTTCTTCAACATCTTTCCTGCTTTCCAACTTATACACATTGCTAATTGGATCTGCTATAACTGACATTGCTGCATTTAGTTCTTGTTCTTTCATGATAAAGTCCTTTACAAACTGTCTATATATATATAAAGTATTTCTGTTTTTAAAAATTGCGCTTTTTTGTTAAAATGTGAAGAAATATTAAGACTATTTTTATATTTTTACCTAAAGCATTGTTACTGTTGCTAATTAAACTCTTTTAGTGTATTGTATTTTTGTGGGCAGTAAGGTGTTCAATTATTCGGAAGTTTTGAATAAATGCGGGCTTGGCAGTGCGCCCTCAGGTGATGTTGTCCGTAATATCGCAAATTTAGAGGAGTTTTATGATTCCGAGGAGCTGGCAGGGATATATAATTATGTTTTACTAAACTGCTCTGAGCCGGATATTTTATCTGGGGTTATAAGGCTTGCAGATGCTCATAAATCTGCGGAAACACTTTCTATTTTATTGGATTTACTCCTGATGAAAAGGGATGGGATTGAGGATTCTGATAATATGACATCCCTTAGGGTCTTATGCACCAAGGCGGTGTCAAATTATAAGGATACATCGACTGTCGGGGCTCTTTTGTATTGCTTGAATAATAAAAAAGAGGATTACAAAATCAGGCTGGCTTGCGCTGATGCCCTAGGACGGATAGGAGATAAGTATGCGGTTGCACCGTTGATTAATGTTGTAAAAGACGAGGACGAAAAGTCTGTTTATGTAAAAGAGTCTGCGACTTTTGCCCTGGGTTTGCTCGGAGATACAAGCGCAATTGAACCGCTGGTTGAGATTATGGAATCAAAACAGGGACTGTGGGATAAGTTTTCGTTTCTAAAGGAGAGAATTGTCGAGGCTCTGGGTAAGCTTAATTTAAACAACACAAGAGTTTTAAAGGTTTTGAAACAGTCATTGATGGACTCTTCGCCAATGGTCAGAATTAACGCGATTGAAGCATTGATGAACAGTGAATATGATGAGGCTTACGAGCTTATTAAAGGATGTCTTGAGGATGAGGACGATGAAGTTAAGCGAAATGCGCTTATAGCTCTTTACAACCTAAAAGGGCGAGAGATTCTTGAGGAAGTTATCGGGGGAAAATATTCTGAATTTCTAAAAACAGAGGCTCAATCAATACTTGAAGAGGAAGAAGAGGATGAGTAAGGGAATAATATTGCTGTCAGGAGGCTTAGATTCTCTGTGTGCATTAGGGCTTACACAAGATAAATACGGAATAGAGCTCGGATTAACATTTGATTACGGCCAAAAGTCCGCTAAGCAGGAAATTGAAGCCTCGCGAAAAATCTGTGAGTTTTATAAAATTGAACATAAAATTATAGCTCTTGATTGGCTCAAGGATATTACGCAAACTGCTTTAGTATCAGAAAAAGAACTGCCTACAGAGGGGCTCGGAACAAAACAAAGCGCCGAAAGCGTCTGGGTTCCGAACAGAAACGGATTATTCCTGAATATTGCAGCCTGTTTTGCTGATTCTTACAAGTATGATTATATAATTTTTGGCGCAAACAGGGATGAGGGCAAAACTTTCCCTGATAATACAGAGGCTTTCCGCAGAGAAATAAGTAAAGTTTTTGAATCTTCTACTCTACAGAAGCCAAAAGTAGAAGCACCCTTGATTAATTATACCAAGAATGATATAGTTAAAATTGCGATGGAAAAATCCGTACCGCTTGAATTGGTAAGGAGTTGTTACGGCGGAAGGGAAAAGCATTGCGGAGTCTGCGAATCCTGCAGGCATTTAAAAAAAGCACTTATTGCAAATCAAGGTGAAAAGTATATAGATATTTTATTTGAGAAATGATTAAGACTAAATTTATAGAAGAAGAGATTAAGTATATCGGATCACAGCTTGCACCGCACTGGATTTATAAGAACTTTAAGATTCAAGGAGATGCCATTGTTGCTTTCTGCGGCGAGTGTAAGGTTGATTTAACAGAGATGGTTGACATTGAAGATGTTATAAATAATGAACCGATTTACAGCAAATATATGCTCAGCTTTATCACGGAACAATTTTCCGTTGGCTTAACAGAAGGTGTTTTCAGACAGCGTCTGTTAATGTGTATTATAAAAGAACTGCTGGAAGAGCGCGGCATTTTTGTTGTAAGAAACGGCGATGATTTGATGATAGACGGCGCAAAATTGTCCGTATCTATTGCAACAAAATCAACAACATCCATTCTTATTCACACAGGCTTGAATATATTATCTCAAGACGCTCCGGTTAAAGCGTGCGGTTTGACAAGTGAGTTTGGAATTAACGATATTAAAGAATTTGCTCTTGAGGTTATGAAAAGATATTCGGAAGAAATTGAAGATATAATACTGGCAGGAACAAAAGTTCGTGGGGTGTAAAATAAATGGGAAAACAGTTTGGGTATAAAAAATATATGAAAAAAAATGTTCGCAAAGAAGACCATCACTTGATAAAACTCTTTGTTGTAACATTATTTGGAATGCTTTTGATATTCACATATTTGATAAAATCATTTTCGCCGAGCGTAGATGTTTCAATAGGTGATTATCAGGATGAGACTGTTGATTCTGTTGAAGAACCTAAAAATCCTGTTGATAATCGGCTTACTATGATTCAGAATGAAGATCAGGGACGAAATTTTTCCGACTTAATGGCAAAGCCTGATGATGTAGTTCCTCAGGAGATTCATAAAGAAACCGTGCCGGAGCAGCCTCAATCGTCGGAAGAAACAACTGCACAAGAACCTCCGGCGCAAGCGCCTGCTGTAGTGCAGCAAGATATTGTATATAAAGTCTTTGTCGGAACTTATACATCAGCAGAACAGGCAAAAGTTGCTAAAGACATTATCCAAGAATCTGGAAGCGGCCTGAATCCGATTGTTAAATGCATAGGATCTAACAATTACACTTTGCAGGTCGGAATATTTAAGAATAAATCCAGTGCAGAAACTATGCTGTATACTGTACAGCAAAACCATCTGCCGGGAAGGATTGTACAGGATTATTAAAGTCTGAAAAAAAATCTTTACATCACGAAATATTTTGGTTTATTTTTCAAATTTTGTGGTACATTATAATTAATAAGTATAAATCCGTTATGGGGAATTAAGTTAGACTATCATAGGTTAATATAGGAGATATTTGATGCCTAATTATTTGACGAAGGAAGAGATAAGACAGTGGAGAAGTTCTTTGGAAAAAATTACTCTGGAAGAATTTGCAGCAAGACTGGGGAAAACGGTAGAAGAGAGTAAGCCTACAAATGACGTGATTGATATAGTTATGTCCAAGGGTACATCTTCAAATACAAATTCAAATATGAAAGATGGTTTTTCGGCGATAGCACAGCGAGCTTTTGAGCGTGAACGCCAAATATCTCATACTCCTTTTTCAATAAGAAAAAATGGATTGCAGGTAAAATTAAATGAGTCTAAAATGCCATCCAAACAGGCGGCTGCAAAAAATAAGGCTGATAAGATTCCGGAACAAAAATCTGAAACCTTGTTGAAAAAGGTAGAAGAAGCTGCGCCCGGGCAGGGAGGACAAATTATTCTGAAAAAATCTTTAACTGATAGAGAACAGCTGCTTTTTGACTATTTGCTTAATAATGCCGGTAAAACAGTTCCAGCTAAGGATTTAGCAAAGCTGCTTGATTTGCCGCGAGATTATGTTTACAAATATATTAAAAATCTGCGTGCAAAAATCGATGGGGACTTAATAAAAAATGTTCCGTCAGGCGGATTTGTTTTGATTAAATAAAAATGGAAGTTGTAAATTTACTTGAGTTCTTGAATATTGCAAAAGATTTATTCACTTTAGATTATGCAAAGTGTTCTGACAAGCTTGTCAATTTTTTGGATATGATGACCGAGGATGAGCAATTTACCCAGAAAATTGACTTGGGAATTATCTTTATTAATCAAAAATCTGCAGATCAATATGTAATAGTGGACGGGCTTAACAGAATTTTGTCTTTATCTCTGCTGTTGCACGCAATATGCGAGTGTTATAAAAAGACCACCAAGCAAAATGAAAAAGCCATAAGCACAATAAGGAACAAATACCTTATTCACGGCTCTAAGTCAAAACTCAGGCTTAATGAGAAAGACGGAATAATTTACAACAAAATTATAAACGGTGAGCGTTTATCCGGGAAAGAGAAGGAAACGCCGATGTTTATTCTGCTCCATAATTTCTGGTCGCAGATTAAAGAAGAAAAACTTCAGGCTGCAAATATCTTCCGAATGCTGCAAAAAATTACGGTAACACTGGTTGAGACAGATAAAGTTTCTAAGAGGAACATATATTATAAACTCAACTCATCAAGAAAACTTAACCAGATGCTTTTGATAGAAGATTTTTTAAAAGAAAACGGTGTTGTTAAAGATTGGGAGAGGATAAAAAAACTATACTTCTCAAAAGAGAAAGATATTATAAGATTTTTAAAAGACTTTTTTGTAACTAAATTTAATTATAAAAAGTTTGAAGAAGACAGGCTTTACGAAAGTTTTGTGAATTATTTTGAAACAATGATGCAGTATATGCCGGAAGATGTTTTAATGAATAAAATTAGCAGAGCCTCAATGCTTTATAATAATATTTTAAACGTTAATTTTGAAAATGATGATATTAAAAGAGCGTTTATTGATATAAAAATGCATTCAGGTGAGGATACTTACGCCTATATTCTTGATGTGTATGAGGATTATATTGAAAACAACATTTCGGAAGCAACATTTTTAGAGATATTAAAAACTATTGATGAATACCTGAGAAATAGAAATATTCACGAAAATAATGTTGAATTTAATGAACTTATTAAATATTTAAACGCCTTTATTGCTTGTAAATAATTACAAATCAGAAAATATATTAATAATAAATTTTTAAATCGGTTTATACTATAAAATATAAGTATGAACAAAGATTAATATATTTGGAGGTCTTTATGGAGAACAACCATACAAGCAGATTGGTTAGTATTCAACAAGCAAATTTTAATGAGCTATATAAGGCAGATTCTATTATTCAACTTACAATACATTCCTGTCAGGAGCGTGAATTTGCCGGGCAATATTACGGTGCAACACAAGAGATGAAGAAAAAAATCAGTGAAGAGCGCAACAATTATATTAATATGCTGACTCTTTTATCAGAACGCATCGCCAATATGATGGATATAAATCTTGCAATGGAAAAAGAAATTCTTTTAGAGCAGCACTCCGACAATTGCAGCTGATAAATAGCAGCTTAAAGTTCCGCAGATCAGCGCTCTTAACCCCAGGCGTGCAAGATTTTTCTTTTGATTTGGGGCAAGTTCACCTATACCGCCAATTTGGATTGCAATAGAGCCGAAGTTTCCAAAGCTGCACAATGCAAAACTTGCAATCATAAAGCTCTTAGGATCTAAAATATCTTTAATTCTTGATAAATCAACGTACGCAACCATTTCGTTGAGTACAATCTTTGTACCCATAAGAGCACCTACTGTTGAAGCGTCATGAAGCGGAACTCCGATTATCAGCGCAAAGATTGCAAATATTTTGCCCAAAATAAGCTTTAGTGATAAGTGGCTTAAAAAGGCAAAATGCGAGCAGCCCGGACAGAATTTGTACAAGAACATTCCGCCTAAACCCAGCACCCAGTCAATAAATGCTACAAGCGCTACAAGGGCGAGAATCATTGCCGTTACATTGATGGCAACTTTCATACCTTCTGAGGCGCCATTTGAAATTGCTTCAAACACATTTGCAAAAGTACGTCTTCTCGAGATTCTTATATTATCTCTTGTTTCAGGCTCGCCTGTTTCCGGATAAATTATTTTGGATAAAATAAGTGCACCCGGCGCAGCCATAATTGAAGATGCCAAAATATAATGTGCAGGTATTCCCATTCCTATATAAATCGGCATTATTGCGCCTGATATACAAGCCATACTTCCTGACATTGATGCAAGGAGTTCCGAGCGTGTAAGTTTTTCCAGATACGGTTTAATCATTATTTGTGCAAGAATTTGACCGACAAAAGAGCTTGCAACGTTTGACAGAGCTTCTGCACCAGATACGTGCATAAATTTATTCATCGCCTTGCCAAGCGCAGCTACTACTCGCTGCATTATTCCGTAATAGTACAAAATATTTACAAGAACCATCATAAATATGTTTGTACAAATAAGCTGAACCGCAAAAATACTGCTGCCGGTACCGAACAGTTCAGCAAGTTTTGCTTTTTGAAGCAGCGGCCCGAATACGAATAAACCGCCTTCCGTTGCAAATTCCAATATTTTCTGGATAAACATTCCTATCATAAGGAATATTTTCTGTCCCAGAGGAACTTTAAATATAAATACCGCAAAGATTATTTGCAATAAAAAGCCCATTCCTACTGTTTTGTAATTAATAGCCTTACGATTGTTTGACATTGCAAAAACTATTAAAAATATAACAACTATTCCGATAAGGCCTATAAATCTTTCCATTGAAACTCCTTGTGTGTTATTAAATTATATCAAAAAAAAGCTGTCTTTTATCAGACAGCTTCAATATAATTTACAATTTCTTCTTCGGTATTCATCTCCGTTGCACAGACCAG
Organism: Candidatus Gastranaerophilales bacterium; assembly: GCA_944324435.1. GTDB lineage: Bacteria > Cyanobacteriota > Vampirovibrionia > Gastranaerophilales > Gastranaerophilaceae > CAG-196. The sequence goes on along the minus strand of CALUWH010000026.1, from coordinate 14,705 downwards.
AATCCGCCTGCTGTCAAGCTTTATACCGCCAAGGATATTCTGCTCTTTTAATCTGTTTAAAAATTCATCCGAATCTTTAACCTCAATTACAAATTCATTGAAAAAGTTCTGATTAAGCGTTCTTATACCTTTGCCCTTCAGCATTTTTGATAAGGCATGCGCCATATTTGCAGACATTATTCCGGTTTGCTTAAACCCTTTTTCTCCCATAAGGCTTAGATATAAAGTCGCGGAAAGAGCAATAAGCGACTGATTTGAGCAAATATTGCTGGTAGCTTTTTCTCTTTTTATATGCTGCTCTCTGGTCTGAATCGTGAGTGTAAAAGCTTGTTTACCGTCAGCATCAACGGTTCTTCCGACTAATCTTCCCGGAAGCTGTCTCATATAAGCCTCTTTACAAGCCATATAACCGGCATGCGGTCCGCCAAAATTCATGGGAATCCCGAGCGGCTGAATATCACCGACAACGATATCTGCCTCAGAAGGCGGTTTAATTACAGAAAGCGCAGATAAGTTTGCACACACAATTAAAACAGTATCCGGCTTTGTAATTTCCGTAATTTCACCGTAATAATCCGGATATTGAATAAGAACGCAGCAATAGTCTGCCGTGTTTTCAGGGAGTTCTTCAAACCATTCAAGTTCAATACCCTGCGCCCAGGCATAGGTTTTAACAACCTCTGCACACTCAGGATTAAGCCGGTTTGAGATGAGTGCCTTATTTTTCTTTCCTCTTGCAATTCTATGCGCCATAAGAACAGCCTCGGCGCAGGCAGAACCGCCGTCATACATTGACGCGTTTGCAATATCCATGCCGGTAAGCCTGGATATCATTGTCTGATATTCGTATATTACCTGCAAAGTTCCTTGCGAAATCTCGGGCTGGTAAGGAGTATATGCTGTTAAAAATTCAAACCGCTGAGCTACATAGTTTACGCAAGCCGGAATGAATTTGTTATAAACTCCGCCTCCGAGGAAGTTTGAATACTCCGTCTTATTCTTTCTTGCAAGAGCCTTAATTTTTCTTTGAGCTTCCATCTCGCTCAAAGCGTCCGGCATATTAAAATCCTTAAATTTTGTCGGAATTTGAGTAAACAAATCTTCTATAGAACTGTAAGAAATGGCATTCAGCATCTCTTGTCTTATTTCATCTGTATGTGCAATAAAATTTTTCATTATTCAACTTCTTCTCTATAATCCGAATAATCCAATAAGTCCGCAAATTCAATCTGGTCGGCAGAAGATTCTATTTTTATGAACCATTTATTTTCATAGCTCTCATCATTCAATAATTCCGGACTATTTACAATTTCTTCGTTGACTTCCACAACTTTTCCGGAAATAGGCATATATATTTCAGAGGCAGCTTTTACAGATTCTATTGTTGCAAAAACTTCATTCTTGGCAAATTCCGAACCTACTTCGGGTAGTTCAATAAATACGATATCGCCGAGCTGCTCAATTGCGTAATCGGTAATTCCGACTTCGTAATTATTTTTACTCAGTTCTAACACATATTCATGCGTTTTTGTACATAACATGCTTTCATCCATTAAAATCGTCTCCTATTACTATTCTTTTTTATATTACGTTTCTTTATTATGTTTGGGGACAAACGGTCTCTTCACAATTTCGGCATTGTGCAATTTGTCACGTATCATTATTTGAATTGTAGAGCCTACAGTTAAATTGTCAAGAGGTTTTATATATGCAAGCGCTATATTGTCACCTCTAATCGGCGAAATTCCACCGCTTGTTATAATCCCAACTTTTTCATTGTTGTAGTAAACTTCGTATCCGTGGCGTGCAATCCCCCTATCCAGCATTTTAAGCCCGACAAGTTTCTTGCGTCCGCCGTTTTTGAGCTGATCTTCTATAACGCTTTTGCCGTTATAATCGGCGGTTTTTGTCTTGGAAACAGACCAGCTGAGCCCTGCTTCTACAGGTGTTGTATCCTCATCCAAATCATTGCCGTACAAATGGAGTGCTGCTTCCAGCCTCAAAGTATCTCTTGCGCCAAGTCCGATAGGCTTAATTCCGAAACTCTTTCCTGAATCTAAAAGCTTATCCCACAGGTATTCGGAAAACTCATTCCTTACGAGGATTTCTACACCGTCTTCGCCGGTGTATCCCGTTCTTGATATCCAGAGATTTATATTAAACAATTCGCCTCTTTTAATCTTAAAGAATTCCGGTAAGTCGAGCATACCCAAACTTCTTATCAAATCGCAGGCTTTCGGCCCTTGTACAGCAAGAAGAGAATAATTATGAGACTCATTAACTATAGTTACGTCAAAACCTATTTTGTTTCTGACCATCCAGTTTAAGTCTTCATCAATTCTTGATGCGTTTGCAATTATTAAATATTTGTTTTCCTCAAGCTTATATATAATCAAATCATCAATAATACCGCCCTTTTTATTCGTCAGCTGGCAGTATACGGCTTTGAAATCCACTAGTTTTGTTATATCCTGAGGTACAAGTTTATTTAAGAAAGGAAGAACATCTTCTCCATAAGCAATTATTTCTCCCATGTGAGAAACATCAAAAATTCCAACAGCCTCTCTTACGGTCTTATGCTCCTCTATAATAGATGAATACTGCACCGGCATTTCCCAGCCTGCAAAGTCAACCATTCTTGCACCAAGTGCAATATGTTTATCGTGTAAAAAAGTCTGTTTAGTCATCCCTCTTCCCCCTAGTTTAATTGTCGTTATAAATTAATATCCTGTCAAGGAGTTTTTATAAATTAACAAATCTTTAAAAAGAGAAATGTAAATTAGCACCTAGCACGGGCTGGAAGCTGCTATACATATAATATTGGTTAAGCCGGACTGCCTCATTGTATTTATCATTTCCTCAAAGGTTGCTCCTGTTGTGCATATATCGTCAAGTATAAGGATTGGAAGTTCTAAATTTTTAGCAGGATTAATTTTAAAAGCGTTTGAGAGATTCTGCATTCTCTCCGGTTTTGTAAGCTTATATTGAGGCTTTGTATCCTTAATCCTTTCAATCAGACAAAAATTAGGTATATTACCAGACAGTTTACAAAATTCTTCTGCTACAAGCTCCATGTGATTATATTTACGCTTTTTTAGTCTGTTCTTATGAAGCGGAACTGCAACTACCTGAAACTTCTTATCAAGTTTAAGGTTCAAAAAATATTCATACATAAATTTCGCTAGATAGTAAGCAAGCTCTTTTTGTTTGTGATATTTTAGTCCGCGTATTAATTTTTGCAGATTTTTTTCGTACACTCCGCAGGAATATATATTTATGTTATTAATAATTCTATTTGGAATAAAGTCGGAAAACTGCAGACTTTCATAGCAATCCGGGCACATTTTTATGGAATATTTAGATTTACCGCAGAAATAGCATTTTTTTCGATAAATTAAATCTAGAATAGAACACAAAAGCTTTTCCATATTCTGATTATAGCATACTGTCTTTTATGAAATAGTTCGGTTATCTGCAGGATACTCCTCTATTCCGTCTAGACCTGCTGCGCGAGTAATAATATCCTCTCTTGACTTTCTCAGAATATAGTAATGACCACAGTTTTATTTTTAATATAAACCATGTGGTCTATATCGTATAATCTACCCTAAATGCTTGAAAATCAATCATTATATTGATGAAAATATCATCTAAAAGAAGGTAATATACATAGTGTAGACTTATACAGATAAATGAAATTTTAAGATAAAAAGGGAGAAGAGAGTATGAGACGTGAGTTTAAAAAGAAGTCAAGAGTGTTACTTATTGATGACAATTATGAACATTTGGCAGGTATTAGAGAACTGTTGAATCTGGAAGGGACATTTGATGTTGTCGGTATCGCCACAAATATCAATGTTGGTTTAAACCTAATAAAAAAATATCAACCTGAGATTGTGCTTCTTGATATGAATATGCCGGAACGCGACGGACTTCAAGGTATTTTGGAAATTTCAAAGCTTGATTTAGGGACAAAAGTTTTAGCTCTTTCCGGGTACGATGATGCGGATTTGATTTTTAGGGCTATGAAGATTGGGGCAAAGGGATATGTCCTAAAAACAATGGCTTCTGCCCAGCTAATTTATGCAATTGAAGAAGTGCTTAATGGTAAGATTTATCTTCCCCTTGCTCTTTCTTCAAGATTTTTCGAATACTTCCAGCAGACATTTAAGCAGGAAACAGAGAAGAAAGAGGTTGATGAGGAAAATCTTCTTAACTACCTGACCCAGAGAGAGGAAGAAGTTTTAGAGCTTCTGACCCAGGGTATAACATACAAAGGTGTTGCTAACAAGTTGTTCATATCAGAAACAACGGTTAAGACGCACGTAAATAATATCTTCCAAAAGTTACAGGTAAATGACAGAACTCAGGCTGTATTGTACGCTATTAACAACGGCTTTTTGACAAAGAAAGTTAAGATGGCGGTGTAGTAGAAGTTTAGAAGTTGAGGAGTTGAGGAGAAGTTATAAATGTTGAAAAGTGGAAAAGTATTTATAACGGACCCTTCACGCATCACTCTTCACCCTTCACTTAAATAAAAAAAGGTTTCTATGAAAAAAATTGTAAGACAGCAGAATTATTTAAAGGAACTTATTGAAACGCAAGATAATAAGTTTTTGAGCATAAGAGCGCTTCACGCTCTTATGCGTGCTGTTTTAGAACCGCTGCTGGATAAGCCTGAATCGGGCGTGGTACTCTACAGAATTAGCAGTATGGATGGAGTAATAGGATTATTCAAAAGATTGGAGTTTTCGGAAATAGAATCGTATGATTTTTCGGATAGTAGCGGCAACTTGAGAGAAAAAGTGTGGGCAAACACCGAGTTTCTCTGTGTTTTGACGCATAGATTTGCTGCAATACTGATTTGGGATTCCAATACCGGCGAGGAAGAGAGTGTGAGGTATTACTCTGTTATTAATTCTAATCAGCAGAACGAAGCTCTGGATATCATTAACAGAAACTCTATTCTTGATATCGGTAAATATCAGGAACGCTTTAAGCCTGACAGGCGTGACAATAAGCTTTTGAATCAATCTTTCAGGCGGATATTATCTAACCTTGATGCAGAAAGCAAAGAAGCCGTCCTTGGTTTTGCAGAGAACCAAAACGGTATAACTCAAGAGTATACAAAGAGCACCAGAGCAGCTGCGCATGAGGTAAGAAACCAGCTTTCAATATGCGATTTGTATTCGGAGATAATAAAAAAATACTGCGAAAAAAGTGAGATAAATGATGAAACTATACTTGGCGCAATTGATTGTATAAAAAGGGCTGTAAAGATGGCTAGTAATTCTCTGATAGCATTAAAATCAGAAAACTCTCTTGATTTGAAGCCACATAATCTAAAGTATTTGATTAAAACAGCGCAGGATTTGACGAAAGTATATTTTGAATGCAAAAATATTGAGTATATAGTGGAGAATAATGCAGACTGTGATATTCTTGCAGATGAAGACAAGTTTTTGGCAATACTAATCAATCTTGTAAAGAATGCTGCAGAGGCGTTCGGAATTGAAGACGATAAAAATGGTAAGTATATTAAAATCAAAACCGAGGCAGAGGGAGATTTTGCAATAATCAGAGTTTCCAACAACGCAGGAGCAATAAGCAATCCTGATAAAATTTTTGATGAAGGATTTACAACCAAGTCTTTTGGAAGTGGTCTTGGGCTCTGGATATGCAAACAGGCAGCGGAGGAAATGCTCGGACACTTAGAATTAAGTCACAGCGAGAAGGATTACACAGAGTTTGTAATTCGTATAGGGCTGGTGTGAGGAAAAGATTATGGATTTGATTACAAACAGAACGATTGAGATTACAAAGCTTGGTATGGACGGGCTGATGGAGAGGCAGCACGCTGTTGCATCGAATATTGCAAACGTAATGACACCGGGCTTTCAGAGACAGGAAGTTGCGTTTGAAAGTCAGTTAGCAGAGATTATTGAAAGAGAAGACTTGAAGGATTATATAAAAGGACAGAACAGCATTGAATACAAGCCTCCAATGGTTGATGTTTTTACTGGAGAAGTTCATCAATACAGAACTCCAACAATGCAAGAGAAGGCCTACTTAAAATCAAATACGATGGAACAGTTTGATCCTCAGGTTGTGACAGATATATACAGTGGTTCGGATTCCAGAGGAAATAATGTTGAACTGGAGCGCGAAATGATGGATCTGGCAAAAGTCGGCACAAGATATACAGTTCTTTCTACCCTTGAAAGAATGCAATTTACCGGGGTCTCAGAGGCAATAAGGGGACAATAATAAAGATAGAGGTGAAATATGAGTTTTAATATTTTTGACATTGCAGGTTCTGGAATGACTGCACAAAGAGTTAAAATTGATACAATTGCAAGTAATATTGCAAACATAAATACTACGCGGCAGCCGGACGGAGCAAAAGGTGCATATATAAAAAAAGATGTAGCCTTTAGAACAATATACGAAGATACAGTCGGCAGAGGGCCGTCAAATTTTTCAAGTAACAACCCGGATGCCCAGTTTGACCCAAGGACTGGGAACATGCTTATTAATGCAAATATTGCACTCAATCACGGTATGCTAACGGGCGGAGTACAGGTTGATGAGATATACGAGGCTGATAATGCCATCAAAACTATTTATGACCCGTCACATCCGGATGCTGATGAGGAGGGGTATGTAGATATGCCAAATATTAATATTGTAGAGGAAATGGTAGGTATGATATCTGCCTCAAGAGCTTATGAGGCAAACGCAACTGTTGCAGAAAACGTTAAGACAATGATGCAAAGTGCAATGAATATTTAAGCTTATAAGGAGGTTTTATGGAGTTTACAACGGGGATAAGCGCGTACAATACGAATTACAACTTGAATGCTATAGATGATTATAACAAATTTTTACAGGGAAATGCCTCTTTTCAAGTTGAAAATGATGTCCCGGAATTTGAGGCAGTTCTTCAAAAAGCTGCCGCTGATATTCCTTTGAATGACAAATATGACCCGACAGGGCTTGGAAATTTCATGAATAAAATTGGCGGAGCTTTTGAAGACAGCTTGAATGCCGTCAATGATTTAAAACTTGATGCTGACAGAAAGCAGGAAGATTTGGCTATGGGCGGCTCTACAAGCATTCACGATGCAATGATTGCAGCAGAAAAAGCTTCTCTAAGCATGCAAATGGCCATTCAAGTAAGAAACAGACTTGTAACGGCATACACTGATATTACACAAATGGCGATATAAGATGCGCTAGATATAATTTGATACAAACAGTGTTACGTCAGAATTGTTTTAATAAATCGTAATAAAATAGACTTTATTTTTCTTTTTATTTAAAATGATTCTATGAATGGGAGTATGGTTAAGATTTTTTGTGTATTAATATGTGCCTGTTGTTTTGCTGCACTACCTCTATATGCCTATGCTCCTCAGGATTACAGCCAATACCATCCGAATCAGCAGCTGCAGAATGATTTTTCTGAGTACATGGCGGTTTTGCAGGAAAAAATTCAGCGTTCCTGGAACCCACCCGATTTTATGGAAGATGGACATGCAATGGTTATGTTTAAGATTAACAGACAGGGTGAGGTGCTTGATGCAAATATTATCGAAAGCTCCAGAAATCCAGTATATGACGAGTCAACAATTGAGGCTATTAAAAAATCTTCTCCGTTTAATAAATTCCCGGCCGCGACTTCCAAGGATTCACTTACTATAAAATACTCTTTTGACACTTCTTATGTAAAAACTGATAAGATGAAAGAATATGTAAGAAAAGCTGATACGTTTTTTAATGTAAATAACGACACTGCTCTTGCTTATATAAACCTTGCTATAAATGAAGTTCAGGGCGATATAGGTTCGTATTTTTTGTATGGTAAGCGAAGCAAAATCAAGCGAGCGCTGGGAGATGTTGAAGGTGCTAAACAGGATTTGGATGAATGTAAAAGACTTAAAGCAAAATTCGACCAGAAACGTATAAACTCATCAAAGCTTATCGCAGAGATGGAGAAAACGCCATTCTCTTATTATTATCTTGCGTATTCTTATGAAATTGCCGGCGACTATGAACATGCGCTTGAGGCAATTGATAAGGCAATTTCTCTAACAGAATTAAATAATCAGTATAAGAGATACAAGCAGGAATTAATTGCAAAAAAACAGGGGACTTGATTCGCCCCCTGTTTTTTACATCTCTAAATTCATTTGCGAGAATTGAATAATTTTATTTTTTCCCCGGTGTTTTGCGTTATAAAGTGCGTGTTCCGCGTATCTTATAACTGTATTTGCATCTTCATCGACATCCGGCATGCAAGGATAAGTTGAGATTCCGCCGGAGATGGTAACCTTGTGGGCTTCGTCTTCGCCGGCCGGAATAAATTCCATTTTTTCAACTTCTCGTCTGAATCTTTCGCCGAAAAGGAATGCGTTATCTTCTGACGTGTTAGGCAGTACAAGCAAAAATTCCTCATCGCCGTAACGTGTCAAAATATCTTCTTTTCTTATCATTGCGCTTAATTTGTTAGCAATGTTTCTCAAAAGAATATCGCCCCATTCATATCCGTACATATCGTTAACGACTTTAAAGAAATCTATATCAAACAATATGCAGGAAAGCTTTGTGCCGTAACGTTTTGAACGAGAGATTTCTTCTTCAAGACGCTCTTGCAGGTATTTTCTGTTATGAAGTCCTGTCAAATCATCTGTTGTGCTTACTTTTTCAAGCTTGTCTTTAATAGCCTTAATTTTTAATAAAGCATTAACACGTACAATCAATTCATCCTTATTTGAAGGATCTTTTATAAAATCAAATCCTTCTGCTCTTACTGTAACATCGCGTCTTGTCGGGCCGAAGAACAGAATCGGGCATGGAAACTTGTTTGTCATCAATGCGTCTTTTGCCAAATCGATATTTTCAACAATCATTAAAGAAGGGTTCAATACAGCGTAATCTTTCATCTGGTCGATAGATACGACTCGGATATCAGCTTCATCTATATCCATAAGTGCTGCTTGAAGTTCCGGTTCCGGTTTTGTTGAATAAATAACTATATTACTCATAACTCTTCCTCTTTTGTCTTATTCCCTCTCCTCGGGGAGATGGTTAGGGTGAGGGGGCAACCCTCGTGCTACATATCTATAATACACTATTCGTGAAATTTTGTAAAACTTTTATTATTCATATAAAAAATAGACCGATTAGTGTCGGTCTATTTTTGTTTAGAAGTTTCTATTGAACTATACTCCTACCTTTGATTTTTCAATGCAGTCAATAAGAGTCGAAGCAACAGTTTTTTGTTCTTCAAGAGTAAGTTCAGGGAACATCGGAAGAGAAATTACGCATTCTGTATCTTTTTCTGTGTTCGGAAGCATTCCCTTAGTCCAGCCAAGGTGTGCGTGAACTTTTTGCAAGTGCAGAGGTACAGGATAATAAAGCATTGCGCCGATTCCTGCTTCTTGAAGCATTTTGTGTATGTTGTCTCTGTTTGGAATCTTAACGGTATACTGGTGGTATACGCAATAAGTATTATCTAATTCTTTTGGTGTTTGGATATCAGGGCAGCCTGCAAATAATTCGTTGTAAGTTTTTGCATGTGCTCTTCTTTGTTTGTTCCATTCATCAATATAGTTCAATTTTACTCTCAGAATAGCAGCCTGAATTTCGTCTAAACGAGAGTTTACACCGATTTCATCGTGGTAGTATCTAACTGCGCCGCCGTGGTTTCTGAGTGCAATAAGTCTGTTTTTAAGGTTTTCGCTGTTAACTGTAATCAAACCGCCGTCGCCCATTCCGCCTAAGTTCTTAGTCGGATAGAAGCTGTAGCAGCCGATATCTCCGAATGTACCTACTTTTTGGCCTTTGTATTCGGCACCTATTGCCTGGCAGCAATCTTCGATTACATATAAGTTGTAACGTTTTGCGATGTCCATGATTGCGTCCATATCACAAGGTTGTCCGTATAGGTGAACAGGTATTATTGCTTTTGTTTTTGGTGTAATTTTTTCTTCGATTTTTTTAGGGTCGATATTGAATGTATCAGGGTCAATATCCGCAAATACCGGAGTTGCGCCTACAATACCAATAGCTTCTGTTGTTGCGACAAATGTGAATGCTGTTGTAATAACTTCGTCTCCTGTACCTATATCAAGAGCTCTTAGTGCAAGGTGAAGAGCATCTGTTCCTGAGTTTAGGGATACAGTGTAGTTGCATCCGATATATTTTGCAAGCTCAACTTCCAATGCTTTTACATTCGGGCCTAAGATATAAGATCCTGAGCGTAAAACTTCGCATACAGCTTTTTCTACTTCTGCCCCGATTTTGGCATATTGTCTTTTTGAATCTAAAATTGGTATCATATTTCCCTCCTATTATTTCCTCTCTATATTTTTAAGTGTAGCACACAATATTTATGCCTTTATATAATCTTAAACTATTCCGAGGATTATAGCTAAGGAGAAAATAATTGAGAAGTAAATCATCAGATTTCTGGACTGATATATTCTAATCATGAAGCTTGGCGCTCCCATAAGGTTTTCCATGGGGAAATGGTACCATTTATGCGGAGGAATTGAGGCAGGATCTGCTGCAAATTCTTTCATAGATTTATATAAATCAATTGCAAGCGGTATTGTAAGGTAAACCAAGAATACCTGCCAGTCCAGAATGTCAAATATACATAAGAGCGGCAGGCTAGCATAGGCTAGAATTGTAAGCCATTTTAAAATTACAAGGGAGGCCGCAGGTGTTTTGAAGGAATTAGCCAGAGTTTTTTTGCCCTCGTGTTTATCAAACTCATAATCCATGATTGTATGGGTGTACAAAAGTATAACCGTTACAAGCATTGTAGGGATTGATAATAAGAAAACTTCTTTTGAATAAGTTTTTGTCATAACATAGTAAACCCCACCAAATAGTGCCGGCCCATAAGCTGCTGCGACTGCTATTTCAGAGAGTTTTATTTTTGATAAAAAAGAGTATGATATTGTAATAATTGCGCCTGCAAGAGCAAAATACACTACTCCGATTCCGCTTTTAAAAAAGAGGTATACGCCGGTTGAAATTGCAATAAGCGCATAAACTCCAGCGATTGTCAGAAGTTCCTGTACGCTTATTCTGCCCATTATTAAATATCTGCACTTTGTTTTCTGTGTATTTTTCAGGTATTCGCGTTTATTGAATCCAACCTGTTTTATGAGGTTTTTGTAGTCAAAATAATCATCAAGAATGTTGGTAACAAGATGCGCAAAACAAACCCCGATAAGTGCGAGTATTCCGTTTAGAATGTTTCCGGAATACATTGCAGAGTATGTGAAAATAACAAGCCAAGACATTACTGTCATCGGAAGAGAAAAGACTCTTGAGCATTCTAAAATTGCGGAAATTTTACCGAGCATAATTCCTCCTCTAGCTTACGAGTCCGCCGAACGCCATGACATCTTCGTATGCAGCACCGGCTTCGAGCATTTCTTCTGCGGTAAAACCAAAAAGGGTTATTGTATCTATCACTTCATCTTTATGTTCAATATTTTGAATAACAGAATTAAGCGCAGACTCACGCGTCATATATTTAAATTTATCATTTATTCCTTGTTTAAGGCTTCTTCTTTTAGCTTTTCCCATTACTTAACCTCTTTTGCTCCCAACAGAACAGCGCCTATCATACCGGAATAGTTGCCGGCAGTTGCCAATCTGACGGAAGTTGGTGCAGTTACAATATCTTTGTTAACCTCGTCTTCAATTTTTTTTATGTCAACAAACTGTGCCATAGAACCTGATAATACCACACAATCAGGATCAAATAAATTAGCAAGCCCCATTATTCCTATAGCTATATCTCTCTGCCAGCGCTCGAAAATTTCTATCATTTTGCTGTCGCCGTTTTTTACTCCGTCTATTACATCGTAGGTCGTAACGTCAGGATTATTAAGCGCCTCTTCGGCGTCCCATTTTAATGCAGTTCCGGAAGCGTATGATTCAAAGCAATCCCAGCTTCCGCAGGTGCATTTCCTGCGTTTATCTGGATACATTTTGAAGTGCATTTCTCCTGCTGCTCCGGATTTTCCTTTAAGAAGCCTGTCATTGATAATAATTCCGCCTCCGACGCCTGTTCCGAGAGTCAGCATTACAGAAACGCTGCTTCCTTGCGAGGCTCCAATTTTATACTCTGCCCAGGCCGCTGCGTTTGCGTCATTTTCAAGGAATACGCGTTTCGTGCTTAAACTCTGAAAATCTATTGTATAATACCCTTTAACAAGATTTCCGGTTGAACCTATGACCGCTGTGTTTTCGTTGTTAACCGCACCTGCAGTTGCAATTGCTATAAAATCAACATCCTGTTCGAATTTTTCAATTTGTTTTTTTAAAACATCTTTGATACCCTCAATTGTTTTTGGGGTTGAAAACTTGTCAATATCTGCAACAATCTTTCCCTCTTCATCGATTATTGTACTGTAAATTTTTGTTCCGCCTATATCAAATGCAAGTGCTTTTTTCATTTTATTTTATTCCTTCAATAAATCTTTTGGTAATCAATTGCGGTCTTGTAATTGCAGAGCCTATTACGACGCAATGTGCACCGAGTTCGAACGCTTTTTTCACATTTTCAGGCTCCCAGATTCTACCCTCCAGAATGATTGGTTTATCGAGTGTTTTAACGAGTTTTTCCAGAAGCTCATAATCAGGCCCTTCTGTAGGCTCGCCGGATTCAAGCGTGTATCCTGCAAGGGTTGTTGAAATTATATCAGCTCCGAGCTTTGCGCAATTAATTCCCTCCTGAGGGGTTGAAATATCTGCCATAGCAAGCCGTCCGGCATGGTGAATCTCTGATATTATATCTTGAAGTGTACAGTTGTCATGCTCTCTTGAGGTTCCATCAAAGGCTATGATGTCAGCCCCTGCGTCGATTAAGTCCCTAACCTCTTTTAAACCCGGTGTAATATAGACAATCTCACGCCAGTTTGCAGGAAGTTTGTCGGGTTTTGTAAGCCCGATTACAGGAACGTTAAACCTCTTTGCATTCTTGACATCGCGCGCGCCTGCAACTCTTAAAGCCCCTGCGCCGCCGTTTATGACTGATGCCATCATAGCAAGCATACATTCTTCTTTGTATAACGGCTCGTCGGGCATTGCCTGTGAGGATACAACTATTTTCCCCTTCAAATTTTCAATAATATCCATATTATTAATTTTATCACAAAAGGGGTAAAGGAGGGGGTAAATATTTTTTTTGTGGGTTGGTGAAGGCTACAAGCCTGGCAAGAGCGAGGGGGCAGTTAAAAAATATTAAAAAGAACACTTCACGCTTACAATTTTCTGTCATCCTGAAAGCGTTGCAAATAGTTTATTGTGAAAAGACTTGGAATAAAATTATTATCTTCTTGATTTTCGAGCTGTTCAGGAGCTTACCAAAGAACAAGTATGACGCCAAGTTGGTAAGACCCTGAAATAAATTCAGGGTGACAACAAATCTCTCTCCTGTTAGGAGAGGGGCATGAGGCGAAAATAGCCGTAGTTTTTGTAATCTTTGATTCCTGAAACAGTATTTGATGAGGTAAATCGCAGATTTACCTCATCCCACCAGCTTTTTTAATCTTCTTCAATAAGTTCTGATTGTTTCACAAAGTCGCTGCCGGCAACTTCTTCTACAGTCTTATTCAGAATATAAGCTGCAATCTCTTCCAGATATGGACGGTAACTGATATTGGGCCATTCTCCATACATCCTAAGATATGTTTTCATACCATCAGGAACAACATAATAAATATTATTCTCATCATATCGTGGCTCTGCATGGCTGTATCGAAAAAATATACGTGGAGTAGTTTTGTACGGAGGGGATAAAGTGTTATTTGGTTCAAATCCAGGTTCTAAAAATTCCGGCGATAAAGATTTATCTACCTCAAAAGGATTAAATAATAACTTCGCATCCAGAGGGCTTATCATAACAGGATTATTACCCACGGAGTGAGGATCTGTTGGAATTGTAACATACCCAACAGGTTTTTCCCAATCTGTAACATAAACTATTTTATCAGTGCCCCTACAAAAGCGGAACTTATCGCTATCACTAAGGGATGCGTATTTATCTTTATACTTATTGTTTATATAACATACAGATTTATATGAATTATTTTGTGCATAATATTTTAGAAGTTGAAGAGCAAATACATCAAAATAAATTTTAACATCAGTTGATGCCGGTCTTGAAAGCATACGATCCTCTGAAAAAAACGAATTCTCAACAGTTATATCAACCCCAAAGAGCCGCCTACTTGCTGCTTTTAACACTCTCCAGATATAATAATCATAGTTAACTAGGTCAAGACTTATGCTATGTTGTATCCCTGTTCCGATAAAAAATCTATCATTATCAAAGCATTGAATAGTTAATCCTTTATGTGATATTGAGGTTTTGAGGGAAGGATTTTTAAACGCTTGACCACAAGTAGGTAGACCAGATGAAGTAAATCTTATTGGTTCTTGAGGTTTAACTGTACTCCCTCCTGAATCCCCGGAACCTGTGGAATCGTCTACTGTTGTGTTATCTTGCACGTTATCTTCAGAGGAATGATAGTTATTGTTTAATAAATCATCATCTAGACTTGCAAGAACATCTCCTTCAGCCTCAAATTTCTTCTTTAAAAGATTCTTTCTCGTGTTAATATAATGTACGCCTACAGGATCCGCAGGTACCAACCTTCCATCCGCCGCGAGAAGAA
>CALUWH010000025.1 GCA_944324435.1 Candidatus Gastranaerophilales bacterium | reverse complement strand
CTTCGAAATCATTAAAGAAATTGTTAACTTTATTTAAATCTTCTTTAGAAACTGTATTTGTAGTGAATAACATCTTTAGCTCTCCTTAATTATCTCTTATGTATATATAAAGTATTTAACTTTTAAGAAATTGCCTTTTTTGACTCGTATTGTTAAGAAATATTACGAAAAATCTCAAAATAAATAAATATTTTACAAAACTTAATGAACTTTTTGATATAATTAGTATTAATACTGGGCTGAGGAGTTATGAGAGAAAGAATCTTTTTATTTATAATATTAGCATTTTTGGGAGTATTCCTCTATATATTCCAAAACTATGTGAATACTGTTGTTGGGTTCGTTATATTATGTGTGTGTATGACGATTTATTGTTTATATTTAGTTGCTGCAACCAAGTATCAGAAACGTAAATTAAAAAAGCACCCACCGGTTATTAATGAGAATTACAAACCATTTGTGTCAATAATGATACCGGCTCACAATGAGGAAACTGTTATTGGTAATACAGTAGAAAATATTTTGCAGCTTGATTACCCAAAGTTTGAGGTTATTGTAATAGATGATAGGAGTAATGACAGCACTTCTGTTGTAATTAATAATTTAGCCTCCAAGTATGATAATGTTATAGCTTTTATAAGGGATAAGAATGCTTTTCCAGGTAAGTCTGCTGTTTTAAATGACGCTTTCAAGATAGCTAAAGGAGAAGCAATTCTTGTTTTTGATGCTGATGCTACGGTTGAGCCGGATTTTTTAAATAAACTTGTTCCAATGCTTGAACCAGCCGATGTAGGAGCTGTTCAGGCAAGAAAGATTATAAGAAACAAGGATGTAAACATTCTTACAAGGTGTCAGAATAATGAGTATACTACTGATACACACTTTCAAATAGGAAGAGATGCTGTTAAAGGGGCTGTGGAGCTTAGAGGCAATGGCGAATTAATAAAACGCATTGCAATAGAGGATATAGGTGGCTGGAATAACTATACAATTACAGACGATTTAGATATGTCAACCAGACTGCATATTAAGGGCTGGGACGTAAGATTCTGTCCTGATGCCTGTGTTTACGAAGAGGGTATTGTATATCTGTTACCTCTCTTCAGGCAGAGAAGAAGATGGCTTGAGGGAACTATAAGACGTTATCTGGAATATTTCGGTGCAGCAATGAAATCCAGAAAAATGTCTTTGAGAGCTCGCTTTGATATGGCAATTTATATTACTCAATTTATAATGCCGTTGTGGTTTATGCTGGAAGTAGCCTTCAGGATTATAAAATTATTTACCGATAAGATTGATCCATATAGTTTACATAACGTTCTCTGGTCGTCATTAATTGTTTCATGTATAGTAGGATTGGGATTTTTCTCTGCAATAAGGTACAGTTTAAGAAGATATGATAACTATTCTAGAATAAAAGCGTTTTGGCAGGCATTGGAAACGACGGTGTATTTCTTTATCATCTGGTTTCCGATGGTATTGTTTATTTGTGGTAAAATATTATTCTGCAAGAAAGATATGAATTGGGGCAAGACTGCCCATGGATTGATAATGGATGAAAAAAACAACAGACACGAGCTGGAATTACAAGAGGTATAAATAAATGATGACAACAGTAAATGATTATGTAAGAGAACATATACGGGAAGTTCCTGACTTTCCTAAAAAAGGAATCTTATTTTTGGATATAACGACAGCGACAAAGGATGCACAGGCAATGCAGTATATGCTTGATTTTCTTTATAATAAATTTAAGGATGAAAAAGTCGATTACGTTGCCGGCATTGAATCTAGAGGGTTTATATTTGGTGCTCCTTTGGCATGTAAGCTGAACGCAGGTTTTATTCCAATCAGAAAACCAAACAAACTGCCTGCCGAGACTATAAAAGAGACTTATTCGCTGGAATACGGGACTGATACTATAGAAATGCACGCTGATGCGTTGAAAGATGGAGACAAGGTTCTGGTAATAGATGACTTGCTTGCAACGGGCGGCACTGCTGTTGCGGCTTGCAACCTCGTAAAGAAGGCCGGAGCTGAACCGGTTGCGGCAGCTTTTATAATTGAATTGGATCCATTGAAAGGACGAGAAAAAATAGAGGCGGCAGGAGTCAAGGTTGTCTCTATGTTGAATTATGATATAGATTAAAACTCCGTTAAAAACGGAGTTTTTTTATATTAATTTTGCTTTATAAAGTAATTTTATATATCTTCTTTCAGGAGTCTGTTAATATAAACAAACCACTTTTTTACCCGTGACTTTGGTTCGACCTTATCAGCCGTAACAGCCCCCTGGCTTGCAAGAGAAACCCTGTTTTCAAGGGAATTCGGATAAAGTTCTTCTATTTTGTTTAAAAAAACTTCTCCTTCTTTTTTTACTTCCGGGTTAGTATTAAGTTCGGTTTCAATAATCTGCGGTATGGATTTAATTTTTTTTGCAGTTTCATCTGAAAATTTGTGAGTATTGTTTCTCAGTATGTTCCATTGAGTATGATAGGCAACTATTGCCGGGCCTTGGAGGCCGGCTTCATTTGCGTGTTGGAAGAATTTTTTTATTGCTTGTGTTTTATCAGGAGATTCATTAACAATACTTTTAACCATATTTTTAGCATTCATATTTATTTGGTTTATGGGAGTAATTGACGACATATTTATATTCCTTTCTTTAGCTTTGTATTATTATTAAGTACAGTAAAAAAATTTTTTGCTATTTGATATTTTATAAATCAAAGGGATCTGCTTCCTTATAGTAATTTTTCTTGCCCTTTTTCATTTTTGCATTACGTTTTTTTACATCTTTTGATACATTCTTATATGCATTATCGAGCGACACCTTTGCAATGGGCTTATTTGTCGCCCTGTCGTTTACTACAAGCCAATAAGAATCTTTGACGTTATGTACGGCAAATGAAATTTTTCCGGCATAACGATCACCCGGTTTTAGTTGTGAGAAGAGCAATTTTGTATCTCCGAATATTGACGGATTAAAAATTGAATTACAATCATTCATTAACGCCAAATCCATTCCTGAAAAAGCTTTTTTTGACATGTTTGATATTGAGAGGGAGAGTGTAATGGTGTTAACCTCCCCAAAAGGATCTTTTTCATAAAGAATATTTGCGATTCTTATATCCAACCCGGGGAAGTGCAGTTCTTCTTGTTTCAAAGCTTCTTCGCGATACACAGGGAGTTCGACATCCGATAGAATTTTTACTTTGATTTCGTCTCCCGGTGCTATGAGTACATCTTTTCCTTTGCGGTACAATGCCATACCGAGTCCGATGGTTCCTCCCAGTGCGGCCCCTCCTGCAACTGTATAACCCTGGGATGCAATAGCCGCTTCAAGCCCCAGAGCTTGCACTGCAAAAAGCCCCCCTGCAACGCTTCCCAGAGCCGTATATCCAATGTCTGTTGCTACAATTTTTGTTGCCGCCTTTAGCGGATGAAGTTTTGTTGACATTTTACCTTCTATTGGAATTTCTCTGCCGTCCGGCGTTACAAGATAGTCAAAGCTCAGACTTAAATGTCCGTCTCGTCCGAGTCTTTTGGCTTCGCTTGTCTGCATAATTACACCGTGAGCAACAGTGCCTTTTGGTATAATAACTCCTTTATCACCGATGACATCGCTTGTAACCTCTGCGAAAAATTCATCACCTTCAAAAGAAAAAGAGCCGTCAAGAACTTGTGAGACTGTCATTTGAATAACATCTCTTTTTTCAAGAGTTTCTTTTTTCCCTGTAAATAGCTGCTCGTCCAAGGGAGTATAGTCCTCATCTATTTCCGCATACCCTTGAAAAGGCGTCTGTGCAAGTGCCATATTCATTATAAAAATATTGATTAATAATATTGCTAAACTCTTTTTCATATCTCAATTATACTCTTTTTTAACGGTTTAGTCCAAATCGTTACAAAAGGCTGTTATATATATCTATTGTGGTTGTACAGATTTTTAGTTCTCTGTCAACAAGGCTTTTTATTGTATTTTTATAACAGACTAAAAGAGCTTTGTCCAATCCTTCTTTTTCAAGAGCCTCTTTGATAGGAGATGAAATTTGACAAGGACGTGTTCTTTCTTCAATCTTGTCGGCAATAAAGATGATTTTTTCAAAATCTGTCATATTAATTTTACCGAGCGTATGCCATCTTATTGCTGATAAAATATCTGCGTCGGTAATATTTAGCTCAGTTTGTGCAATATAAGCCCCCACAGGAGCATGATACGTTTTTGGATTATCAAGTTCTCCGCCACACAGAGTTAAACTCTTCATAATCTCCAAAGATTCCTCTTTTGAGAGTGTTTTTGCACAATCATGAACAAGCCCTGCAAGATATGCCTTCTCTTTATCAAGTCCATATTTGGAGGCAAGTTTCTCCGCGCATTCAGCCGTTCCAACAGAGTGCTCATATCGTTCCTGAGTCAAATGAGCATTCAGCCATTTTTTAATATTTTCAAGAGTTGTATAATCCATTGGCTTTTATATATTCCCCCACTTTCATTAGACTTTGCCCCTGACCTGCCCTAAGCTGTGTAGATGAGATTTCAATATACTTCATAGGTGCAAACTCAAAATCATATCCGGCTTCTTTATAGTATGAAAAATCCTCCTCTTTTAGTTTATCACATCTAGGAAAAACTATAAAGTGTACAAGATTTTTTAATTCGTCTGCTTTATACCAGTTTTTTACAGTTCCAAAAGCATCCGTTCCTATAAGCAAGTCAAGTTTTTTGTTAATATTATAAAGCTCACATATTTTCTTTACGGTAAACAATGTATAAGAAGGCCCCTCAGAATTAAATTCTATGTCAGATACTTCAAAATGCGTGTTAGTTGCCGCAGCCAGTTTTACCATATTATATCTATGCCGGGCAAGATTTGCAGAGATTTCTTTATGCGGAGGAATATATGCAGGAATAAATATGACTCTGTCAAATTTGTAGTATTCGACAGCAAATTCGGCCATTTTAATATGCGCAATGTGTATCGGATTAAACGTTCCTGGGAATATACAAATTGACATTCTGTTTCACCTTTCATACCTAAGCTTAGATGAAATTTATACTTAATGTCAAGCAAGCCTGCTTATTTTATTCCGGTATTCATAATTTTATGGTTCTAAAAATTGTAGAGTATTTGTGGGAGCCATAGTAAATTATTATAGAGACAAAATAGTTCTCCAAATCGTTTATTTCCATATAAGTTTGAACAGCAGTTTTTCTCTTAGTGCTTTTGAAATTTCCTATAAAATCAAGAAATCCCATGTGAATTTTCTGTGCCGTCGTAAGTTTTGGCTTAGGGATATGCTCATCATAGAACATTTCAGGTGTATAGTCTCTGTTGTAAACAGGTATTATATATTTAACAATGCCGTTTTGTTTAAATAAAATAAACCAATCTCCTTCATGTTCGCGTGGGGTTAAGAGATAATACCCGGGCTCCACTGTAATATTTTTAAAATATATTGGAGAATTAAGCCTTATCAATGGATACGGAGACCAAGTTGCATCCTTCATATCATAATACTGCTCTGGGTCAATATTATGAAGATAAGAAAAATCAGGCTCTTTAAGATTATTGTATATTTCAGCATAGTTTTTAGTAGGTTTTGTTTTTTCACCTTGAGGCGGAATTATTATTTCTTCTGAAGTCTCCTCTGGAGTGAGTTCCTGTTCCTCATCTTCTTCCAGTGTGTTAGGGTCTATATCATCATAAAATCCCGGCGGAGTTCCGGCGTGGCCTCCGTTATCAGCCGGAGCCGGATATACCTGCAATACAGATAAAAAAGATATAAGTAAAATTAGGAAAAATTTTTTTTGCATATATATCTAATTCTATACTTGTTTTTGCATGAAAATCAAGATAGTTTGCAATTGTGTAAAGTTTATTGTTTAATATACTATAAAGTCGTAAAGAGAATTTGAAATATCAGGAAGAGAAAATGACAAAAATATCAGTAATAATACCGGTATATAATACTGAAAAATATTTAAAAGATGCTCTTGAAAGCGTAATTAAACAAACTCTTAAAGATATAGAAATAATCTGTATAAATGATGGCTCAAAGGACGGCTCACTGGAAATTATAAACGATTATGCGACAAAAGATCCCAGAATAAAGCTCATAAATCAAACTAACTCCATCGGTTATGGTGCAAGCATAAATAGAGGCATAAATGAGGCAGAGGGCGAATTCATAGCGATATTTGAGCCGGATGATATTTTAGACAAAAGTATTTATGAAACTCTTTATAAAGAAGCCTCAGAAAATCATTTGGAGGTTGTAAAGTGTAACTTTTATAATTATTGGTCCGGGAAAAATAAAATTAAACGAAATAAGCTAATAGCCAAAACGGCTCAAGTCAAGGCTTTTGAACCTAAGGATAACATGTTGGTGCTCTCAAATCACACAAGTGTTTGGGCTGGTATATATAAAAAAAACTTTTTAGATAAAAATAATATAAGATTTTTAGAAACTCCGGGTGCTTCATGTCAGGATTTGTCTTTTATCTTTAAAGTGATAGTATCCAGTAAAAAGATTAAACTATTGAATAAACCTTTATTGTACTACAGGCAGGATAATTCGCTCTTTTCGATTAATAACAGGGCAAAAATATACTGCGTTTGTGACGAGTACGATGAAATAACCAAATTTCTTAATGATAATAATGATTTGAAAGCAATATACAATAATCAAAAACTGATAAATCAGTATCGTGCGTATCTGTGGAATCTAAGAAGATTAAATACAGATTTGCAGCAAGAATTTCTTATGAAATTTTCACAAACATTTAGGGATTTAAATGGTGAAATTAATGAAGTTTTCTTTGATTCTATCAATAAATCGGATTATAATATGCTCATAAATAATCCAGAAGATTTTCTGCAAAAGGTTGTCCTAAGAGAACGATTCCGGTGGATGAAAGATAAATTTAGGAATAATAAATGCAAAAAAAATTAGAAGTAGGAGCAGGTTTTTCAGGAGCTGTTATAACGAGGCTGGGGACGGAGAAAATATGCTCGGAATATAAGCACTACTTAAATGATAAACAGGTATTACGAAACACCCGGGTTCGTAGTATTATAAAAATATATTCTCTATAGAAGAATAAGGGTATTACGATATTAGGTTATAGGATTTATATTGAACAACAGAGGTAATTTGTGAGGAAAGTTCTGATAACAGGTATAGCAGGTTTGCTCGGTAGCCATTTTTCGAGGTATTTGCTGAAAAATGGATATGATGTTGTAGGAATTGATGATTTTTCAGGCGGTTACAGAGAAAACCTTCCGGAAGGGATTTTCTGCTCTACTTTGAACTTAGCGGATTTTGATGCAGTTGATAAATTTTTTAAAGAACAGAAGTTTGATTATGTATACCATTTTGCCGCTTACGCGGCAGAGGGACTTTCACCCTTTATAAGAACATTTAATTATACTAATAACGTAATTGCATCAGCCAATCTTATAACGGCATCAATAAATTACGATGTAAAGAAATTTATATTTACTTCTTCAAACGGTGTATATGGAGAAGAAAACACTCCTCCTTTTGTAGAGACAATGCAGCCAAAGCCAATAGACCCTTATGGAATCGCCAAATACGCAGTTGAGATGGATTTAAAGAATGCATACGAGCAGTTTGGGCTTAATTATGCAATTATAAGACCGCATAATGTTATAGGAATTTATCAAAATATTTGGGATAGATACAGAAACGTTATCGGGATTTGGATACGCCAGACCCTTCATCATGAATCGCTGACCGTGTATGGCGATGGTCTGCAAAAACGTGCTTTTTCGGATATGGTTTATTATAATGAACCTTTTGCAAAACTAATGACAGAGTATAACGGTGAAATTTTTAATCTTGGTGCAGATAAAGAACTAACTTTGATAGATTGTGCAAAGTTAGTTCAAAAATGCGCTGCAAATTTTGGATATAATCCGAAAATTATACATCTTGAGCCACGTGTAGAGGCAAAATTTGCTTACGCTGATCACACCAAAGCAAAAAAGCTTCTGGGCTTTGAAGACAAGACTAATTTGGAAAAGACTGTAAATCAAATGTTTGAATGGGCTATAAGGCAGCCTGACAGGGAAGTTAAAATAATGCCTTATGAGACCACAAAAAATTTGTATAGCTATTGGAAAGGATAGAAAATACTAAATGAAGGTTTGTGTAATAGGAACAGGATACGTAGGTTTGGTGGTCGGGACTTGTCTTGCAGAGATGGGTAACGATGTGGTCTGTATTGATAATAATGAGGAAAAACTTACCCAATTGCGTAACGGAGTTATTCCTATATATGAACCCGGGTTGGAGGCTCTCATAAAAACAAACGTAAACGAAGGAAGATTAATCTTTTCTAATGATTTAGAAACTGCAGTTAAAAATTCCCTTGTATGTTTTATAGCGGTTGGTACGCCTCAGGGGGAGGATGGAGCAGCAGATTTGCAATATGTACTGGGAGTTGCGGAACAAATAGGTAAATCTATAAACGGATATAAGGTTATTGTTAATAAATCTACTGTGCCTGTAGGCACTGCTCAAGAGGTAAAATCCATCATAGCAAAATATACAAATAATGAGTTTGATGTTGTCTCTAATCCCGAATTCTTAAAACAGGGCGCCGCCGTAGAAGACTTTTTACGGCCGGACAGAGTGATTATAGGTTCAGACTCGGAACGGGCAAAACGCATAATGCTCGAGCTTTACAGTCCGTTTGTCAGAAATCAGAATCCGATTATTACAATGGATAATAAATCGGCTGAGATGGTAAAGTATGCTTCCAATTCTTTTTTGGCTGTGAAAATTTCATATATAAATGAGATTGCAAATATCTGTGAAAAAATAGGTGCTGATATTAATAAAGTCAGGCTGGGTATGTGCTCTGACTCGAGAATCGGTACGAAATTTTTGTATCCGGGAATCGGCTTTGGCGGAAGCTGTTTCCCTAAGGATATTAAGGCCCTTATGAAAACGGCTCTTGATAACGGATGTGAGTGCGAGCTTATAAAATCGGCAGATAATATAAATAAAAGACAAAGATTACTTTTTGTACAAAAAGTAATCGACATATTAGGCGAAGATTTGAACGGTAAGTTTTTAGCTGTGTGGGGGCTTGCATTCAAGCCCAAAACAAATGATATGAGAGAGGCTCCGGCTATAACCATAATTGAGGAGTTATTATCCAGAGGAGCAAAAATACGCGCCTTTGACCCTAAAGCATTCGATAATGCTAAACAGATATTCGGAGACAAAATTGATTATGCAAAATCTGCCTATGACGCACTTATAGATTCGGATGCTCTCCTATTACTGACCGAATGGAATGAATTTAGGAATCCTGATTTTAATAAAATAAAGCAGGCGTTAAAAAGACCGATAATTTTTGACGGAAGAAACCAGTACAGTGACTATTCTCTGACGGATAAGGGGTTTGAATATTATCAGATTGGCAAGGGGTAGTATGGAAAACTTTATTGAGACATATATAAAAAACTCTATAAAAATAAAGAGTGATATTTTAGAATCTAAAAGTACACTAAGAGAGATAGAAAAAATTTCTAACGAGATTGCCGTTTGTTATAAAAACGGGGGCAAAGTTTTAACCGCAGGCAACGGTGGGTCAGCAGGTGATGCCCAGCATATAGCTGCAGAGTTGGTTGTAAAATTCTATAAAGACAGACGCGCACTTCCTGCTATTGCACTTACTACCGACAGTTCAATAATAACGGCAATTGGTAATGACAGCAGTTTTGAAAATATTTTTTCACGGCAACTGTCGGCACTAGGGAATTCCGGAGACATTTTTATCGGAATTTCAACTTCCGGTAACTCCTTAAATATACTAAATGCAATAAGAGCTGCCAAAGAGCTGGGATTGATAACTGTCGGGCTTACCGGAGGAAGTAAATCCAAAATGGATGAGCTTTGTGACTATTTGATAAAAATTCCGTCATCCGATACTCCCAAAATTCAGGAAGCGCATATTATGATAGGGCATATAATCTGCGCCATGACGGAAAAAAATATATTATAAAGGAGGAGATATGAAAAAGAAACTTATCGCTTTTTTTACAATGTCATTAATGATTACATCTGTGTTTGCTGCGACGTGGGTTGCAGCTGACCGCGTATCAACGGTTGGTGGGACTATACTTGCAAAAAACGGTCTGCCTTCCGAGACTAAATTTAGTGTGGTTAATGGTATAGCGGACAATTCTGATACTTCAACGACAAATATTATACAGATTTCAAGCACGGATTTGTCATACACCGGTAACGATAACGAAGTTGCTGCAGTTATTGCTTCTGAAATCGGACATATAATAAACGGAAAGGCGGCAAAAGATAAACTCAGAAATATAGCAAAGACTGCTCTTCGCGAAAAACTAAGCTCGGATAACATAATTAATACAGCAGTTAACAGTGAATACGTCGCTAATAAAACAAGCCTTAAAGATAATAAGGAAGCTGATATAACAGGTGTTGATTTAATGATACAGGCTGGATACAATCCGTTAGCGATGATAGTTGTTATAACAAAAATGCCTGGAAGCACATTGGAGGCTATACAAGGCAAACCGGCAAATTCCGAAAGAGCCATGAATATTTTTGATTATCTCACTTACAATTATCCTTCAAAAATTGAGGCCGGATATGGATGCAAGGAATACAAAGCTTTTTTAGAATATGCAGAGCCGATAGTAACGGAGAGAAACTCTAATAAAAAGAAACTTGAAAAGTTTAACAAAGAGCAAGAAAAAAACAAAGAGCAGCGTGCCAAAAATATAGCGCAGTATAAAACAACAGGCGGTGTTAGTAGCTGGGATACTTCGTATACGGTTCTAAAAACGTTAATAGAATCCGGAGAAAAATAAAATAATCGAATAACAGATTTAAGGAGTGTACCTGCAACCCGGGTACACTCCTTTCATACTATATCAACCCTGTATTGAAAAGCCTGCATAAGGTGTTCAAGTTTTATATTGTCACTTGAATTTAAATCTGCAATTGTTCTTGCAAGTTTTAACATCCTGTTATATTTTCTGCCGGATAACTGATATTTTTGTGAAGCTGCTTTCATGAACTCTTCTGAGGCATTATCGAGCACGCAGTATTTTTTTATTTGTTTTGTACTCAATTCCGAGTTGGTAAAGATATCTTCCTGCGCGTATCTTATACTCTGAATTTTGCGTGCGTTGATGACTCGTTTTCTAATAGCACTTGATGATTCCGATTCCGTTTTTGAGTTCATAAGTTCTTCTGTGGTTAGGCGCGGTACATTGATTATCAAATCAATTCTGTCAAGCAGCGGCCCGGAGAGTCTGGAACGGTATCTTTGGATTTGATATTCCGCGCATGTGCATTGTTTTTCTTTATCTCCAAAATAACCACAGGGACACGGATTCATTGCTCCGACAAGCATAAACTTTGCAGGATATTTTACCGAGTTCTTTGCTCTGGAGATAACAATTTCACCATCTTCTAAAGGTTGCCGCAAAACCTCCAGAACATTCCTTGGAAACTCAACCATTTCATCAAGAAACAGAACCCCTCTGTGTGCGAGAGTTATTTCGCCGGGTTTTGGGTTAGAGCCACCTCCGATTATTCCGGTTGAGGAAGCAGTGTGGTGCACGGCTCTGTACGGACGCTTCGTCATAAGCGGCTCTTTTGAATCCAAAAGACCGCTTATGCTGTATATCTTAGTCAGCTCTAAAGCTTCTTTAAGCTCTAGCGGCGGAAGTATAGAAGCTAAACATTTGGCCATAAGAGTTTTTCCTGACCCCGGAGAGCCTGACATTAGAATATTATGTCCACCTGCAGCAGCAATTTCAAGAGCTTTTTTTGCTTTCTGCTGTCCTTTGACATCTTTAAAATCAAACAAATATTCCGACTCACTGTTCTTTGCAAGAAAGTCATTAATATCAACAATCGTTGCGGAGAGAGGGCTCTCTGTATAATGGCTGACTATATCGCCGAGATGTTTTGCTCCAAAAACCTGAATACCCTGTACAAGAGCTGCTTCTTTTGCGTTCTCGTAGGGAACAAATACCGTATTTATTCCTGCATCTTTAAGACCGCTTACAAGAGGCAGCACTCCGTTAATATATCTCAAAGAGCCGTCTAAGGATAATTCGCCTAAAAAAGCTGTATTAGAATCAAATGGAATTTCAAGACCATTTTCTTTTAGTATGCCGATTGCTATCGGGAGGTCAAAATTAGTTCCTTCTTTTCTTAAATCTGCAGGAGCAAGATTTACGATTACCTTACCTTGCGGAAATGAAAAGCCCGAATTTTTGATTGCGGCACGAACTCTTTCCCTTGCTTCATTTACGGCATTATCAGGAAGCCCTACGATATTAATACCGGGAAGCGAGTTTATAACATCAATTTCTACTTCAATCTTGTGAGAATTAATTCCTGCTGTCGCTGCAGTTATTGCTTTTGTAACCATTATACTAATTATATTACAAATCTACGAATCTGAAAGCATGGAGGATATTTCTGCTACAATCCTTGCTATATCCGGGCCTCCAAATATTGCTTCCAATATTAAGGCAGAATTAATAATAGTTGTTTCTCTGTATTCCATTGTATCAATGTCAATAATGTTAAATTCGATGTAGTCGTCTCCTACGTATACGACCTTACCGTATTCTGCACCTGTTGCCCATCTCAAAAAAACATACTTTTGTTCAAATATTTTGAGTCTATTTATTAATTTCATCTAAATACCTTCACTATGTATATAATATTATTAGTTTTTATTTTTACAAAGTCAAACTTAGAGTTTAATCAAAAAGTTTTTAAGAACCATTTCATCATCCATTGAGAGCTTTACAAATTTAAAAATATAAAGCTTTTCGCCGGGGTGGGTATTGTAATCCTCTTTTTCTCTGACATACTTTGCTTCTGTAGTCAACTGTCCGTTTGCAAAATTTATAATAGTATTATCCGGCAGTTTTAATGTTAATATACAAGGAACTTTTTGGTAAATACTTGACAAATGCCCCTTTGTCCAAAATGAGATCCCCCCTGTTGCCAAGTCGAAAGTTTCTCCGCTAAGTTCAAAGCCATCGTTGAATTTTATATCGAAAGGAAGAGCAACTTCTTTTCTCGTACTTTTTCTTAGTTGAATAAAGTCCCAGCTTTTTGGAATACTTACCTCATACATCACGTTGTCCAAAGAAACATTGGAATTGAATATATTAACTTGGGTTTTATATACGCCGTCAACTGTAAAGACCTGGATTTCTGCAGGTGTTTTCTTTTTAGGTTTAATAAAACTAGCAACATAACTGCCTGCAAAATAGCATTCCTTCTTATCCATAAAGCGCAAAGTAACTGATTCCCGTTTTCTGGCACCTTGTGGATTTACATATATAAGATAAATTTTTGTAATATTTGAACTTTGTAATATATTTTGCTGCATAATTTTAACTCTCCGTTCCTATATGATAACATATCATAAAAAAGATAACAACTAATTTTTGAAGACTTGAGATAAATCCCGTTGATTTAGTTCTATTAGGGGAAGATTATACTCCTCTGCAAGCTTTTTAACTTTAATATCGTAATTTATTGCAATAGTTTTTACACCTGATTTTATTCCAACAATATTTGCGTGAAACCGCATTCCGATAAGGTACTCAAGATCAGAAATCCTGTCAAAAACATCGTTTATGGAAAGTCCGCTCAAGACTTCCACATTATCCAAGCCCTTTTTTTTGAGCATTCGTGCAAAATCTTCGCATACACTCAAATCAAGGGAATCTTGCAGCGATATAACTTCTACTTTTTTATCGGAAAATCTTTTTACAATCTCATCTGCAAGAGCTTTCATAAAATCTCCGGTAAGTGTTGGGAAATTTCTGAGCTGAACGCCGACTGTTCCTTTTTTATTCTTAACCGGCAAATCAAGCTTAAATATCGGGTCTTGCACAAGTTCGGAATCTATTTTCCAGCTCTTCAAAAGTTCCTGCGATTTTTTGTCTCTGACAGAGATTTCTTTGCATCTTTTGAGCGCTGCTTTTGTCAAAAATCTGCCTAACTTGGAATTAATCGGTCCGATTCCTTGAGAATATATTACAACTTTTTTGCCTAAAAAAAGTGCGGTATAGATTACACCCAAATAATAAATAAGACTCTTAAAACTTGTTACATCCTGCAAAAGGCTTCCGCCTCCGGAGATTAAAACATCTGCTTCTTTTATTGAGTTAAAGAATTTAAGCATAGGGCAGGCATCAACCCCATGGAGTTTTGCGGTTTTTTCGGGGTTAGATGAGATGAGCGTAATCTTTTCCGCGCCTTCTGATTTTAACTTGTCTGTCAGCACTCTTGCAATAGCTTCATCACCGAAGTTATCAAATCCTATGTAGCCTGAGACAACGTACTTGGTCATCAAACGGTCTCCCCGATTTTTTCCATTACTGCATCCCGATAAGGAATCGCCTGAATTGCACCGTAATTCTGTGTCTGCAAACCGGAGACAACAGCAGCAAATTTAGCGGAATCATGAGGAGTGTAGCCTTTTGTCAGTGCGTACAAAAATCCGCCGTTGAATACATCGCCTGAGGCGGTTGTATCTATTGCGCGTGCGGTATTATAAAATTCTGTAAAGCTTATATCACCTTTGTAGCCGGTATAATATCCGTTATCAATGTGGGATTTTACAACAACAATTTTTATCCCTTTATCCCAGAAATACTTAACCACTTTATCCATTGAACTGACATCGTAAAGCTGTGCCGCGTCATTTTTGAGGCTCAAAAAAATTATATCCGTATAATCGACAATCTCTTCAAAACACTCCTTTGTGTCAGCAGAGTTCATAAAACAGGATGTGTAATTCGGGTCATATGCTGTCAGTACATCATTTTCTTTTGCAATCCTGAATGATTCTCTTACAAGTTCTCTTGCGCCGGCACTAAGTGACTGCACAACCCCTGTTGAATAAATAAGTTTCAGCTTTTTGATGCAATCTTCATCAATATCTTCAACTGAAAGTTTTGTTGCCGCAGTTTTGCGCTTGTAATAAAGAAGTTCTTTCTTCTCGGGAGTTCTGGATAGAATATACATTCCGTTCTGCTCGTCATTACTCTTTATAAGCGACGTATCAATATTTTCTTTCTTCAAACTGGATAGAATAAATTCACTAAAACCGTCATTCCCGACTTTGGTTAAGTAAGTAACGTTTCCGCCGAGCCGTGCAATAGTAACAGCCGTTGTTACCGTATCTCCGCCAAAGTATTTATTTAAAGTAGAGGTGTCAGCAAGAGTTCCGTTTGCACTTAATTCTATCAGACACTCTCCTATAACTGCGATATCTATTTTTTGCTCCATTCAGTGAAATCCTTAACTTCTCTCAAAATTTCTTTAGCCCTTGCGGTAATCTCTTTTGGCGTAAACCCGAGATAGAAATCTCTTCCGACGCCGACGGCTGCCGCACCGGCTTTTATGTATGTAGTGACTTCGCCGAGTTTAATATTGCCCATTGGCATCAGGTTCAAAAACGGCATCTGTCTCAAAATATCTTCAATGTATTTAACTCCGCCCATAGCGTCTGTCGGGAAGAGTTTTATTAGAGGAATTCTTGATTTCCAAGCGTTATAAGCTTCGTTTGCAGTAGAAGCTCCGGCAATAAACGGCACACGTTTATTTTTTGATATCTTAACCATATTCATCTGGAATATCGGAGATGCAATCAATTTTGCTCCGGATTCAAACGCAGCGTCTGCCTGAAGCGATGTAATAATACCTCCTGCGCATACGTAAGCATAGTTTGAAACCTCTGAAATTGCTTTATATAAAGAAGGGTTCTCTACGTTAATCTCTAATACTCTTATTCCGCCTTCTACAAGTGCCTTTGCCGTTTCTACCGCTAAATCCGCATCCTTACATCTTATTATCGGATAAACTTTATCCTGTTTTATTATTTCAATATAATTTTCACTCATATATATGTATCCTTTTCACCCGATTTATTATATCATAATAATATGAATAAGATTAAGTTTGCATTCTTTACTATTATTATCCTGCTTGTTTTATCTTTTGTCTACTTTGTAACATACAATGTCGTTGAGCCCAGAGCCTATGACTTTATGGTTAAAAATGTTCTTACAGAGAAGCTTCCGTTTGATAACAAAAAACAGATTTTCGGAAGTGGTGATATTGTTCTTGTTGTAGTTGACGATAAAAGCGCTCAAAGATACAGGTGGCCATGGAAGCGGGATTTATATTGCAAAATTTTCGGGTATTTTAAGGATTATTCCGCACCCAAAGTTGTTGTACACGACGCGAATATCTTAAATCTTGATAAGGATTCTCCGGATGCTGACAAGAAATTTTTTGCGCTTCTTAATCGTTTTGATAATCTGGTTGAAGGTTTTATGCCTGCGGTAAAACCGTGGGAAAATCCGGAACTCGGGCTTGCTTATGATAAAGCTTTTACTCAAAAATACGGAGTGAGGGCGGTTAATAAAATTTCAAAACCGGCTTATCTGTACTCAAGCCTTATGATGTTTCCAAAGCCGTATTTTGATATCGTAAAACACGTGGGTGCTGTTTCAATGCTCCCCGGATTTATTGACGGAGATATTACGCCTTATGCGCTGGATGAAGTCTATAGAACTCATGAGTATTTGATTAATTATAAAGGAACTCTCTTGCCGTCACTTGCTATGCAGACCTTTCTGCTTGCTAATAACAATCCAAAACTCGTTGTAAAAGATTCTCTAATCAAATTTCCTGAATTAGGATACAAAATTACTCAGAAAACCACTCAATATCAATCCGTGGTTCCGATAAAATTCTATAAACTCTGGCAGGGGTATTCTCACCAAAAGATTTCCGCCGTTGATGTAATGGATTCTTATGATAACATCTTAGCCGGTAAAAAACCTGTTATTGACCCTGCGGTATTTAAGGATAAAATTGTTGTAATAGGCGCTAATGTCCCGACAGGAACTGGTTTGAACGATAACAAAAATACGCCGATTTCCGTAAACCATCCGGGAGTAGATATTCAGGCAACTGCTATAGATAATATCCTGCACAATGACTTTTTATTTGTTATTCCGAACTTTATTAATATTATTATTACTATTATCGGCATGATTCTGATGTATACATTTATCAGAATCAACGGACTTATAAAATCCGTTATGTCCGCTCTTGGAATAATCGCAGCCTACTTTGTAATCTGCGCGCTTTGTTTCTATTTCGGAGTTGTTATAAATGTAATCACTCCTATTGTTATGTTTGTAGTGACAATGATTATTGCGTATACTCATAAATTTATACTAGAAAACAGAAGCAAAGAAAAAGTTAAGTCCGCAATGGGCAAATATATGTCGGAAGATGTTATGAAACGTGTTGTTATGAATATTGATAACCTCGGCCTTGGCGGTAAAAAAGCGGTTGTGACAGTTCTGTTTGCTGACATCAGAGGGTTTACTTCAATGTCTGAGACAATGTCAGCGCAGCAGGTTTCAGAAATCCTGAACGAATATTTTACGGAGATGGAGCCTATAATTACCAGATATAACGGAATTATTAACAAGTTTATCGGTGATGCTGTTATGGCAATTTTTGGGGAACCTATTCAGGATAAAAACCACGCTTCAAATGCTGTTAAGTGCGGCTATGAAATGCTTTTAAAAGTTAAGGAGCTCCAGAAAAAATGGGCTGATGAAGGTAAGCCAAAAATAGAAATAGGAATCGGGATTAATACAGGAGAAGTTTTTGTCGGCAATATCGGTTCCGAAAATCGTATGGAATATACGGTTATCGGTGATACGGTAAACCTTGCAAGCAGGCTTGAAAGTTACAATAAGATTTATAAAACAAAAATGCTAATAAGCTCGTCTACTTATGAAGCAACAAAAAGTATTCTTGATGTTATAAAAATTTCTGATGTAGAGATTAGGGGTAAATCTCATAAAATGGATATTTATGAGGTTTTGAAAGTTATTTATTAAAAAAATCATCACTATTGACTGATAGCTGCTATCAGGTTTTATAATGTAAAAAAATAATGAGGGCAGTTAAATGAAAAAAATATTGATGATTATCTTGCCTGTAATTTTGATAGCCGGCATTGCTGACTATCAGATTGCAAATGCAACAACACAAACAATAGGAGGTCTTATGGACAAAAAAGTGCTGGTAGCGTACTTCTCCTGGAGCGGTAATACAAAATCAATCGCCCAGAAGATTCATTCCCAAACCGGTGGGGATATTTTTGAGATAAAGCCGGTTAAGCCTTATCCGAGCGACTATAACGAGACCGCTTATGGTATTGCTAAAGAGCAGAAAGAAAAAGGGATTCATCCTGAGATAAATAATACTGACGTAAGCTCTTATGATGTAATTTTTGTTGGAACTCCTGCCTGGTGGTACACAATGGCGCCTCCGGTTATGACATTCCTTGCAGAAAACAATTTTGAAGGTAAAGTCATTGTTCCGTTTGTAACCCATGGAGGCGGAGGCGGTTATACTATTGATAAAGATATGGCTGACCTTGCTAAAGGAGCAAAAGTGCTTAAACCGTTCGTTGTTTACGGAAGGGGCAGCGCAGGCGTTGACAATGATATTAAAGACTGGATAAATCGACTATAACAATACTATAATATGAGGTTTCTTATGATTTTGAAAAAAGTGTTCACGGCTTTAATCGGCTTAGTTATTGCAGCAGGTTTTACTATGGGAGACAAATGTATGGCAAAAGAAAGTTTAAGTAAAAAACAAAAGAGTATTGTAATGATTTCATCTTATACGGCATCCGGCGATTTGGAGAATTTGGAAAAGTCTTTGAATACCGGGCTTGATGATGGTTTAACCGTAAATGAAATAAAAGAAATTCTTGTTCAAATGTATGCTTACTGCGGATTTCCAAGAAGTTTGAACGGTTTGAATACATTTAAGAAGGTTGTTGATTCAAGAAAAGGCGATAAATTAGGCAAAGAAGGCAAAGTTTTACCAAAAGATACCGATAAATTTGCATACGGCGACAATGTTCAGTATGAACTTACCGGAAACCATCTTAAAGGCGGTATATTTGATTTTGCGCCGGCAATTGATCAGTATCTGAAAGAACACTTATTTGCAGATATTTTTGCAAGAGGAGTGCTTACTTATCAGGAAAGAGAAATTGCAACAATTTCAGCGCTTTCATCAATTTCGGGACTTGAACCGCAGTTGAATTCGCATATTCAAATTGGTAAAAATACAGGGCTTTCTGACGCTCAGGTAAATGAGATTCTTGATTTAACCAAGTATTCAAGAAGCGGTGTATTCAGTCTCGGCGAGAAAAATACTGCTTATGCAAAATATTTTATCGGCCAGAGCTACTTACAGCCATTGACAAGCGAGGGTGTCGGCGTTGCAAATGTTACGTTTGAGCCCGGATGCAGAAATAACTGGCATATTCATCATAAGGGCGGACAAATACTTCTTGTAACTACAGGAAGAGGTTACTATCAGGAATGGGGCAAACCTGCTCAGGAGCTTAAACCCGGCGATGTGGTAAATATTCCGCCTGAGGTTAAACACTGGCATGGTGCTGCAAAAGACAGCTGGTTTGCTCATGTAGCAATCGCAGTTCCTGCAGAAGGAAGCTCTAATGAATGGCTTGAAGAAGTTACTGACGAAGAATATGCAAAATTAAAATAATTGACAGGTAAAGGGCTGAAAACCAGCCCTTTACCACAAATAACAGGAGATAATTATGAAGGTTTTATTAATAAACGGTTCACCAAACAAACAGGGCTGCACATATACTGCTCTTAATGAGATGTCAAAAGTTTTGAATGACGAAGGTATTGAAACTGAAATTTATTATATCGGGAAGGATCCTATTGCCCCTTGCAGGGCGTGCCGTGCCTGCGGAAAAATCGGCAGATGTGTTATTAATGATAAAGTTAACGAGTTTGTAGAACATGCAAGAGAGTTCGACGGTTATGTAATCGGCTCTCCTGTTCATTACGGCTCTGCATCCGGTGTTGTTGTACCGTTTTTGGACAGGGCATTCTTTGTTGACTTCATGTCAGGCAAGGATTCTTTCAAACATAAACCCGGAACGGCAATTGTTTCTGCAAGGCGCGCCGGTACAACGGTAACGCTTGACCAGCTGAATAAATATTTCCAGATTAATCAAATGCCTGTAATTTCGGGAAGATACTGGAATATGGTTCATGGTCAGAATCCGGAAGAAGTTGTTCAGGATAAAGAGGGAATGCAGAATTTGAGAATTTTAGCCAAAAATATGGCTTATCACTTAAAGTGCAAAGAGGCTGCTCAGAGGGCGGGTATTAATCCGCCCGAGGCTGAGCAGGTCGAGTACACTAATTTTATTCATTAATTGAAAGGAGAATCACAATGGAAACAGTAAAACTCAATAATGGGGTTGAGATGATTATCGGTCTTGCAGGAAGATAGGAGGCGGAGAATGAAAAAGTCTCTTATTGCTTTTATTACTATCTGCCTGTTTGTAACGGCCGGGTTTTCTGTCAGTGCAAAAACACAAAAGGATAGAATTATGAAAGAAAAAGTTTATTATAAAGCGTAAAAACTTGAACACTTACGATAAAAGCCTCTAGGCTTAAAGCTGCCAAGACTTAAAAGTTTCGGCGGCTTTTCTTTAGATTATGAGGAAAAGAAAAATGAATAGATTACAAGCAACTTTTCGGTCACTAAAATACAGAAGCTCCCACCTGTTTTTCTTGTCGGCATGATGGATTTTCAGGATGTTAAATCTGATAAAGTTAAGAATGAAACTATTTTTGAAGGATTAAAAGAGGGCGTTGATTATTCCATGCATTCGGATAAAATAATTACACTGCTTTTATTTTCTGCGGTATTTAGTTTTATTGCACTGACTGCATGCCTGCTTATGTATTGTTTCGGGTTTGGGATGACGTCTTCTTTTACCTCTGGCAGTACACTCTTACAATCAGTCATAGATGATGATAAAAGGGGAAGAGTGATGAGTATTTATACTGTTTGCTTTATGGCGCAACATCAATGAGCAATTTTGCAGCCGGCTCAATTGCCCAGCTTGTCGGGATTGCAAATACGTTCATAATATTCGGTTTAATATTACTTACAGCCTCTGTAATCTTTTTAAAGAGGTTTAAACATTTGGACTTTTCGTTATGAACTAAGACACCTTGTTGAGCTTAGTTATTATTCATATATTCGGAAAATTTATTCAGCGCGAGCATCAAATCAGGTGCGCAGTATCCGATTCTGACAAATCCTTCCATCTCCATAGTCTCTCCCGGAAGCAGTGCAACGCCTGTTTTTAGCTGCAAATCTCTGCATAAGTCTCTGGATTTGATATCAAGATTGTACTTTAAAAGGACTGTAGTACCGCCCTCCGGCAGCAGACAGTTAACTCTGTGTTCCGTTTTCAGCCACTCGCTTAAAGTATTTAAACCACTATGCATAATATTGAAATTTCTTTTCTGAATCATATCTTTATTTTCTAAAGCAATTGAAGCAAAGTAATCGTCCAATATGCTTACGCTGATTGTGTTATACTGTCTTTGGTGATTAATTTCAGCGATTAAATCTTTTCTTGCTGCAACCCAGCCGACTCGTAATCCCGGAAGAGAGTAAGTCTTTGAGGTGCTTCCGACAGATATTCCGCGTTCGTATAAGTCAGCAACTGATTTGGAATACGGTTTACCGAGTAGATTCAAGCCCCTGTAAACTTCATCCGATAAAATCCAAACATTTTTCCTTTTTGCAATTTCAACAATCTCTTCAAGCATCCAATCCGGTATGACTGCTCCTGTCGGATTATTTGGATTATTTAAACAAAGAAGTTTGGTCTTTGGGGTAATTATTTTTTCCAATTCTTCTATATCCGGATGCCAATTGTTTTCTTCTTTTAAAAAACAAAGTTTTACATTACAGCCAAGCGCCTCCGGTATGGAGTAGTGCTGTTGGTATGACGGAAGAATTGATACAACTTCATCCCCCGGATCCAATAGAGATAAGTAGACTAGATGATTTGCCCCAATTGCTCCGTGTGTCACGGTAATGTTATTTAGTTCCTGATTCTCATACAGTGATTTTATTGCACTTTTGAGTCTCAATGACCCTTCAATTTCTCCGTAATCAAGCTTAACGTTAAATATATCTTTCTTAAAAGGAAGCTCGTTTACGGAAAGCGGAGCAATACAGGTGGTAGTTAAATCATATTTAGCAGACGCCTCATATTTATTCATCCATTCTTCAATTTTGAATCCAGCGATTTTCATAATTCTATGCTAACACAAAATTTAAATCCATAAGTTGCACATGGGTAATAATAACAAATTATTTAGTGATGTTATTATCTAAAAAGGAGAGAAAAATGAACTCTAATTGAACTTTGTTCATTTTTTCCAAAGAGGATTTGAATTTAATTTTCTGAACGTCTTTTTTTCATATAAATAGTTGATGTATTTTTATTAAAAAACCTCTATTATATTCTCGGACTATAGTAGGGATTAGGTATGATAGATTCTGTATTTTTCGACGAATTATATAAGCAGTTCGCATGGTACGACTCAGTATTTACGCCTGTCGTTAAAAATTGCAGCAGTGAATTTTTCTTTGATGGGTTTGAATATAAACTCGCCTCAATTAGTACCAATATGAACGTGCTATCACAGAATGATACCTTCTTTGTTACTAAAGTCAAAATTAATTCAAAAAACGATGTTTATATAAGAATCTCGCAGGATGCAATAAATGTTATTTTGGATAAAGTTTTGGGGAAAAATAACAGGCGTTTTGAATTAACCGAAGTTACGGAACTTGAAGCGAGAATTATTACGGCGTTTAATGATTTTTTATACGAATCTCTTGCCCCGAATTTTACTATAGAACCGCATAGACGCTATAACGAAATTTTACATTTGACTTATTTTGTAAAAAGTGAAATCTCTGATTCTGCTGCCAAGTTTATAATTTCTGTTCCAAAAGACATTTTATCCCCTAAGGATATTGAGCCTAAAGAGGCGAGATTTGAAGATAAAGATTTTGCAAGCAGCCTTGTTGAAGTTAATCTGCTTCTTGGAACAACTGTTTTCCCTGTTGCGGATATTAAAAGGCTGGATGTGGGGGATATTGTCGTTTTTGAAAACAGCAGCTCTTCTGAGATGACGCTTGTTTGCGATAATATTGTACAAAAATTTCAGGTAAAACCTAATCTTAAAATCATAGAACCTTATGATATTGGCGGAGGAAATAATATGGATGAAAATACAAACACTAACTTGTGGGACAGTATTCAAGTCGACATGTCAGCCGAGTTTGACAAAGTAAAAGTTACTCTTGGCGAGCTGAAAAGCATTGAAGAAGGGCTGATTGTTGATTTGTGTTCCGTATACGATAACAAAGTTTCCCTCAAAGTAGGCGGAAAGCTTGTCGCATCAGGTGAACTCGTAATAATAAACGACAGGTTTGGAGTTAGGATTGAGAAGGTTAATGATTCTCAACAGCCTCAGGAAGCTCCGCAGGCGCAGCACCCGGAAGAAGCTCCACAGGCTGAAGGCCCACAAGAGGATTTTGACTACAGCGATTTTGAAGTCGAGAATCAGTCGTAATTGATTTTTGTAACTATTTCATTAAATTCAAAACAGAGAAGGTGTAATTATGGGATATTTAGCAAATTTTATGGTATATACGCTTGCGATGGTGGGAGTAATCGCAGTAGCATTGTTGATATTCAAAAATGCAACAACTTCAGGTGCCATAAAAAAATCAAAATATTTGAGCATAATTGATACAATGTCAATCGGTCCGAGAAAAACTCTTTATATTGTATCGGCAGGGCATGAAAAGTTTTTGATAGCAGGCGATGTTGATAAAACAAGCTTAATCTCAAAGCTGGAATCTTCCTCTCAAGAGGTTTCTCCTGTATTAAAGACAGAAGAAAAGAGCACGTTTAAAGAGACAATGGAGAATCTTGCCAAGCCCAAGAGCTATATGGATAAATCATACGTAGGCATACGCTCAAGTGCGCTGAATACGAAGGGCTTTACATCCGATGGGACTTCCGTTATCAGAAGTCTTGCAAATAAAATGAGGGGGGATTAGTAATATGGATTCTGTTTTACAAGATATGAACCCTGTCTTACAAATGCTTACGGTAATGACGCTTTTCTCGCTTTTACCGTTTGTTTTCTGTTGTATGACTTGTTTTTTGAGATTCACAATAGTATTTTCACTCCTTAAAACCGCAATGGGTATTCAAGTTCCGCCTGCAATCGTAACAATCGGGCTTTGTATGATTCTTACTTTCTATACAATGGGCGGAGTTTTCCAGCAGATGTATGAAAAGGGTTCAATTCCTTATCAAAAAAATCAGAATTTGATTATGGCAATAGATGAGGGGTCTAAGCCTCTGAAAGAATTTATGATGAAGCAGACAAGAGAGAGCGACTTGGCGTTTTTTGTTGAGCTAAAGCACAAAACGCCGCCCAAGTCTCCTGAAGATATTACCATTTGGGAAGTTGCGCCGGCGTTTATATTGAGCGAACTTAAAACAGCATTTGAAATCGGGTTTGTTGTTTTTGTTCCGTTCATCGTGCTTGACCTTGTTGTTGCAAACATTTTGCTGGCACTTGGTATGTTCATGCTGTCTCCGACAATTATCTCGCTGCCGTTCAAGCTTTTGATATTTATTGCTGTAGACGGCTGGGCGCTGATTGTTCAGGGGCTGGTGCAAAGTTATAATTAGTTGAAAAGTTGAAAGGTTGAAAAGTTGAATAGAAATTATTTCCTCTTCTAACAGGAGAGGGCAAGGGTGAGGTGACAATTGAGGTTTAGTAGTTTATAAGTTGAGCAGTTTAGAAGAAGTTATAAGGGTTGATAAAGTTGAAAGGTTGAAAGGTTGAAAAGTTGAATAGAAATTATTCCCTCTCCTAACAGGAGAGGGCAAGGGTGAGGTAACAATTGAGGTTTAGTAGTTTATAAGTTGAGCAGTTTAGAAGAAGTTATAAGGGTTGATAAAGCCTGTAGGTCAGGCATTGCCTGACTAAAACTCTAAAACCCTTGATCACTTGGTCACATAATCACTTGATCACTTCATAATAAGAAAGGACCAATATATGGAAATGTTAACTGAATACTTAGCAAAAGGTTTTATGGTAATGCTTGCTATTTCCATGCCCTGTGTACTGACCGCGGCGGCAATCGGTCTTGTGGTTGGTATTATTCAGGCTGTAACCCAGGTTCAGGAGCAGACAATTGCTGCTGCACCGAAAATCTTTGCGGTATTTTTAGTTATTATAATAGGCGGTGTGGGATTTATTAAATTACTAACAAACTTATTCCAGGAAGGTGCTGCGCTTGCGTTTAACACCGTTCCAAAGAACGACAGCTATGTTCTTCCTGCTGATTATTACAAATATACAACACCCTTTGACGGTGAGATGAAGGACAAATTCAAAAACCAGTCTGACTTTAATGAACTTATGAAAAATCCGGGCAAGGTTCCGTTTATTGATAAGTCGCAGAAGATTAAATACGATGCTGCGCCTCAGGCTCCTATGCCAAAAGGTAACTTTGTAGAAATTAATAAAATGCTGGGGAGATAGATGAGAAAAACATTTTTTGTATTAATGTGTTTAACTTTGATGAATACAGCACAAGCCTTTGAGGATTGTGTGATTACCACAAACGGAAAACTTACTGATATAAAAATTGGGAATAATCAGATAATAGATGTTTATCCGCTCATAACAATTATGAACGAAAAAAATACGCTGATTGTAAGACCTCTAAAGGAAGGTAAGACAAGTTTCAGTGTACTGAAAAACGGCAAAGAGCGTTTCACTTTTAACGTTGAAGCAACGAAGGATAAAACCACAGTAAGCGAAGTTGAAGGGTTTGATGTTCTTCAAATAGATGAGCCGCCGCATATATACGAGTACAACCTTGATATGCCTCCAATAGGAAAAGAATAATGGATCAATTAATAACCCAAATCGCAATATTGTTTCCCGATTTTGAGCGCTGGTTCTCAGCAGGCTTTATTGTGTTTGCAAGGCTTCTCGGGTTTATCAGATTTGCTCCGGTTTTTAACAGAAGAGAGATTGCTGGACTTGTAAAACTTGCGCTTGTGTTTATTTTGACACTTATTATAACTCCGTTGTTAAAGCCGGGCCCTCCGCCGGGAGAGGTTTCGCCGCTGCTTCTTCTGATTTTGAATTTCGCCGTCGGAGCAATAATCGGATATATTGCTCAGCTTCTTATTCAGGCAATCGAAGCCGGCGGAGATATGATTAATACACAAATGGGTTTATCGTCTGCGATGGTTATGGACCCTACTACAAACAGCCAGACTTCAATACTCAGCCGTCTTATAACCCTGCTGGGATTATGTATTTTTATACAAATCGGCGGATTTTATTGGCTACTCAATGCGCTAGTAAGAAGTTTTGAGATTTTTCCCGTATACGCTGTTGCAATTCCGCTTGAGCAGATTATTAATCTTGATTATCTTGTCACAACCACATCGAATGTTTTATATATGGGGCTGCAAATTGCTTCTCCGATTCTGCTTGCTACATTGGGGCAGGACATAATTCTCGGTGTTATATCAAAAACCGCTCCTCAGGTTAACGTATTTCAATTAAGCTTTCTTTTTAAACCTGTCTTAGGAGCTGCTATTATGATTTGGATTCTGCCTATGCTTGTCGAAGTAATTTCCGAATTCTTTTTATCTTTTTCAAAGATTTATTGATATAAAATATTCATAAGTCCTGCTTTACCCTTTATTCCATTTGTAGTATCTTATAATTATACATACAAACGAGGGATTATTATGACAGAAACAAAGATTAAAATAGATGATTTACCTACGGTTTATGATGCAAAATCTACTGA
This sequence comes from Candidatus Gastranaerophilales bacterium, assembly GCA_944324435.1. Classification (GTDB taxonomy): domain Bacteria; phylum Cyanobacteriota; class Vampirovibrionia; order Gastranaerophilales; family Gastranaerophilaceae; genus CAG-196. The sequence goes on along the minus strand of CALUWH010000025.1, from coordinate 3,852 downwards.
AGAAAAGATGTATAAATTCTGGGAAGACGGAGAGTATTTTAAGGCAGATGCGCACTCTTCAAAACCTCCGTTTACTATTGTAATCCCACCTCCGAATGTTACCGGCGTTCTTCATATGGGACACGCACTAGACGGAACTTTGCAAGATATATTAACGCGCTACCACAGAATGAGCGGTTATGAAGCTTTGTGGCTTCCGGGAACTGACCACGCAGGTATCGCAACGCAAGCCGTTGTTGAAAAAGAACTCAGAAAAGAAGGTTTAACAAGACACGATATCGGAAGAGAAGAATTCTTAAAAAGAACATGGAAATGGGCAAATGAGCATAAATCCGCAATCCTTAACCAATTCAAACGTCTCGGAGCTTCTTTTGACCGCTCCAGAGAAAGATTTACTTTTGATGAAGGATGCTCCGAAGCTGTTAAAGAAGTTTTTGTAACTCTATACAATAAAGGCTTAATTTACAAAGGGGCATATATTGTTAACTGGTGCCCACGCTGCCAGAGCGCAATATCAGATATCGAGACCGAATACGAAACCGAACAAGGACATTTGTGGGAAATTTCATATCCGCTTGTAGGCGAACCCGGAGCCATAATTGTTGCAACAACAAGACCTGAGACAATGTTTGGTGATGTTGCGATTGCTGTTCATCCTTCTGACAAAAAATATTCAGAACTTATCGGAAAAACAGTTATGATTCCGCTATCAGGAAGAAGGATTCCGATTATTGCAGATGAATACGTTGATAAATCCTTCGGAACCGGCGCCGTAAAAATAACCCCTGCACATGATCCTAATGATTATGAAGTCGGGAAACGCCACAACTTCTCTCCAATCTGGGTTATTGATGAAGAAGGGAAAATGAAAGCTTGTGCAGAAGTTCCGCCCGATTACCAAGGTTTAGACAGATATGAAGCGCGCAAGAAAATAGTTGATATGCTAAGCTACAATAACTTCCTGCTGCGCGTAAAAGACCACGAACACAATGTAGGAAAATGCCAGAGATGCAATACTACAATAGAACCGCTTCTTTCCGAACAGTGGTTTGTCAAGATGGGGCCTCTTGCAAAAGAAGCTATTGCAGCGGTTAAAGACGGCCGAATTAAATTTATTCCGGAGAGATGGGAAAAGAATTATCTTGGCTGGATGGAGAATATAAGAGATTGGTGTATTTCCCGCCAATTATGGTGGGGACATCAGATTCCTGCATACTACCACAAAGTTACCGGAGAAATGGTTGTTGCAAAAGAAAATCCGGATCCTGAAAATTACGTACAGGACAGTGACTGCCTTGATACCTGGTTTTCATCAGGTTTATGGCCGTTCTCTACTATGGGATTTCCAAACGCTGAAACGGATGATTTCAAAAAATTCTACCCGACATCAGTACTTGTAACCGGATTTGATATTATCTTCTTCTGGGTCGCAAGAATGATTACTATGGGACTGGAATTTACCGGAAAAGCGCCTTTTTCAACTGTATATATCCATGGGCTTATCAGAGACGAAAAAGGACAAAAAATGTCCAAGTCAAAGGGAAATACAATTGACCCTGTCCAAATCATTGACAAGTACGGCTGCGACGCCTTGAGGTTTACAATGACATCTCTATGTACTTATGGCGGTCAGGACATCAAAATATCAGATGAGAGATTTGAATACGGAAGAAATTTCGCTAACAAAATCTGGAATGCTTCAAGATTTGTGCTTATGAATCTTGACGGAGTTGACGACAAGCCTATTGATAAGGATAAATTAACACTTGTTGACAAATGGATTCTGAACCAGTTGAATGAAACTGCAAAAACAGTTAATCAATATATGAAAGAATATAGAATCGGTGAAATTGCTCATACTCTATATGATTTCTTCAGAAGCGAATATTGCGATTGGTATGTAGAAATTGCAAAAATTCAGCTTCAGGATAATGACTTGAAAGCAAATACGCAAAGGGTATTAAGATATGTACTTGATATGTCTTTGAGAATGCTCCATCCAATAATGCCTCACATAACAGAAAGTGTTTGGCAGGGTATAAAATCAATAAGCGGATTCGGCCCTGAATCAGAGGCTGGAGAAGCATTGATTATATCTAAATTCCCGACTTATAGTGATGATTTATCATACCCTAGGGAAGCTGAGGAAATGAAGCTTGTATTTGATACAATAACCTCTTTGAGAAACGTCAGACAAAGTTTTAATATTCCAACCTCAGCAACTGTTGATGTTGAAATCAGAAGCGAAGGTAAGGAAACAGAGATCTTTAAGGAAATTGAATCATATATTCACAGGCTTGCAAAAGTTAACAAAATTTCTTATGCGTCTATGGATGCGGAAGTTCCGCCAAAATCTGCCACTGCAGTTGTATCTGCTTCAAAATTAATCATACCGCTTGCGGATTTGATAGATTTAGAAGCAGAAATAAAACGTCAGGAAAAGAAACTCGAGAAATTAACAAACGAAAAAAATTCTCTGCTTGGCAGAATGAAGAACGAAAAATTTGTAGCTAATGCGCCAAAAGAACTTGTTGAACAAACAAATGCCAGAATCGAAGAAATTACTGTACAAGAAGGCGTTATTAAAGATTTAATAGAATCGTTGAAATAAAAAAAGCCGGATTAAATCCGGCTTTTTTAATCTTCTTCAATAAGCTCTGATTGTTTCACAAAGTCGCTGCCGGCAACTTCTTCTACACTCTTATTCAGAATATAAGCTGCAATCTCCTCCAGATACGGACGGTAACTCGTATTTGGCCAATTGCCCTGAGCTTGAGAGACATTCATACCATCAGGAACAACATAATAAATATTATTCTCATCATATCGTGGCTCTGCGTGGCTGTATCTGAATGATATACTTACATATTTGTACGGAGGGATTAATGTGTTATTTTGCGCAAATTCAGGTTCCAGAAACTCTGGCGGCAAAGATTCATCTATCTCAAAAGGATTATACAACAACTTAGCAGGAAAACCATCAAGAAGCACTGGATGATCACCCCAAGGGTGTGGGTCTGCTGAAATTTGAACATATCCAATAGGTTTTCCCCAATCTGTCACATAGACTATTTTATTAGGAAATCCGCAAAAATGCGATTTGTTTGTATCACTTAGAGATTCATAGTAACTTTTATATTTATTGTTTATATAACAAACTCTTTCAAATGAATTATTTTGCGCATATTTTATCAGGTTGAGAGTAAATATATCAAAATAAATTTTAACGTCAGTTGATGCCGGTCTTGAAAGCATATATGAGTTATATAGTGAAGAGAACCTGTCAAGATTAAAAATATTGTAAATTGCTAAATCGACAAGAAGTTGACGTCTACTTGCAGCTTTTAATAATTCGCGATGTAAATAATCAGTGATAAGAGCCGCAGTTTTTGTAGGTTCTATCCCCCCTCCTATTGCTTTTCCTCCATGATCACTGTCAAAGCATTGAACCGTCAATCCTTTGTGCGATATTGAAGTTTTGAGGGCAGGATTTTTAAACGCCTGACCACAAGTGTCTATACTAGACGGAGTAAATGTTATTGGTTCTTGAGGTTTAACCGTACTCCCTCCTGAATCCCCGGAACCTGTGGAATCATCTACTGTTGTGTTATCTTGCACGTTATCTTCAGGTGAATGATAGTTATTGTTTAATAAATCATCATCTAGACTTGCAAGAACATCTCCTTCTGCCTCGAATTTCTTTTTAAGAAGATTCTTTCTCGTGTTAATATAATGTACGCCTACAGGATCCGCAGGAACTAACCTCCCGTCTGCCGCAAGTAAAAACTTAAACCTGTCAGGCTGTTTGCAATTCTCCTCTCCATACATACAATTTGAAGATTTCTTTGAAGA
>CALUWH010000024.1 GCA_944324435.1 Candidatus Gastranaerophilales bacterium | reverse complement strand
AACGGAATGAGCCAATAATATTTGCGAGAGGACAGCAGAGGCAAGCACTGTTTGAGCGTAAGCGAGTTTGCTTGCCTCTGCTCGAGCAATTTATATTATTGAGCGAATGGAGTTCCGGCTCAAGAGGTTCTTTCCGCCTCTTTCTTGCCGGCACAAGAAAGAGGCATATAATTTAATTTAACCTCTTAATATGTCCTTTTCTTTCTCTTTTCTTGCGAATAAAAAGAGAAAGAAAAGAACGAAAAGAAAGAGAAAATCCGCAAATGTGTTCTACGCCCTTAGGGCGTGGGATTGAATGGCTGTTGCAGGCAAGCCTGCACTCTTGTGCTCGCTATCGCGGCTTCGCCACACGCTCGCAAAAAAAATTATAAAGTTCGTAGGTTTTGGGAATCATAGATTACAAAAACTGATTTGCTGCGGTAAATCTGTGATTTACCGCAGCAAACGGAACTACGGAACTTAATATGAAAACTTAATGTTGTTTCCCTGTGGAATTTAAATTTCCGGATGTTCTGCCAAAAACATTCTTGTAGAAATGTTAAAGATATAGTATATAGTAAATGTGTATGATATAATTAAAAAAAAGAGAGGATTGCTTATGAAAAAAGGGTTTACACTGGCAGAGCTTTTAGTTACTCTGGGAATTATAGGTATACTTGCCGCTATGACAGCTCCTGCTATTATGAATATGATACCCGACGAAACAAAAATACGATATATGAAAGCGTATAATGCGATTGCAATAGCTAATGATAATATGCTTGATAATCCTGATATGTTTACTCAGACTTATTATACAACAGGAAGCGAAAGCCTGCTGGGTGAACCAACGTGCATCGGGCTGGGATGCGTTCAGCAGACAACTTCTGATAATCCGGAACTAAATACTGCAACCTCTTCTGCAAACGCAAGCAAATACGCCAAAATCCTGGCTTTTGAGTTTGGTATACCTCTTGATGAAGTCACAACTTCCGGAAGTAAAAGCACTTTTACGGCAAAAGACGGCAGTGAATGGGAGATTACATCATCACTGACTACAGATAACAATGCAAAAATTCTTACAACGGATATTGTTGTAGATTTGGATGGAAGCAGTAAAGGAAAAAACTGCAGCTCTTCAACATCCTCCTGCACAAAGCCGGATAAATTTAAGTTTAAGGTTGATACTTATGGTGCTGTCTCAGCAGAAGATACATTAGGTAAAGAGTATTTGAAAAATGCAGCGGATACAAATGCCGGTGCGGAAGAATAGGAGGCTGTTTGAAATGAAAAAAGGTTTTACCCTCGCAGAATTACTTATAACACTGGGCATTATAGGAGTGGTTGCTGCTATTTCATTGCCTACGCTTGTGAAGCTGAGACCGAATGAAACTAAAGGTAAGTTCTTGAAAGCTCATAATGTAATTGTAAACATGACAGGTGATATCATAACCGACCCGTCTCTTTATATGACTGAGTTTGATTCTTCCGGAGAAGTTAATTGTACCGGACTGGGATGCAATAAAATTCCTGATTATATTGATAATGAAGAAGCTTCTGAGCTTATTGACACAAATTATACCGGTGCAAAATACGGGTCACTGCTTGCACTAAGGTTAGATATATCGAAGGATGATGTTACCGTTGACTCAAATAAGGTTACTTTTACAACTACGGATGGAATGAGCTGGGAGGTTTCTTCTACGGCAGGCACGGTAAATGCGAACGGCAGAGATTTGAAAACCGAAACAAATGAAATTATTGTAGATACAAACGGTCCGAACGAAGGCAAGAACTGTATATATTCAAATACCTGTAAGAATCCGGATCAGTTTAAATTTAAAGTGGATACTTACGGAAATGTAACCTCCGAAGATACTATGGGGCAAGATTACTTAAAGGATTCCTCAAATATGAGGAACTAATATCACTAGAAAGCCTGTGAAAAGATTTTTAAACGGCAAGTAAAGTTTTATTAAACCACCTCTTTATAAATAACCTTGTTTTGTATACACTAAAGGTGTATGAAAAAGGAGGTCGTTATGCCTAAGTTTAATTTGATGTCTTATATTATGCCGCCTGAAGATAAATTATTTTTTACTCTTTTTCAGAACAGCGCAGAAATATGTAAAGAAACCGCAGCTTTATATGATGACATTATGAGAACAGGTTTCACAAGCGAGAAGAAGGAGGAAATCCTAAAGTATAAAAAGAAAGGTTCTATTTCTATAAAACTTATTTTAAAACAACTGAACAAAAGTTTCATTACACCGCTTGAGCGTGAAGACATACAGTATCTGGCAGTGACGTTAAATAAAATTAATAAAAGAATTATAAAAGCCTGTTTGAATTTGGAAGTATACAGATTAACAAAGTATACGGAGGAAATGAAGGAACAGGCTTTAACTTTGGTTAGCGCAGCAGATAAGCTGGGTGAAATTATCAATAATTTAAAAAAGGTTAGTGATGTAGAAGTCCTCACAAAATTGAATATAGAGATGAAAGAATTAGAAACTCATGGAGATGAGGTTCACAGAAAAGCTATGTTCGATTTATTTTCGGGTAAATATCAGGCACTCGACGTTATTAAGTTAAGAGATATTTACAAAGAAATTGAGAATGCACTTGATGCGTGTTTTCATGTTTCGGATACTGTATTAAATATTGCATTGAAGCAGAGTTAGGATTAAGATTATGACAATCACTATACTATTATTAATAGCTGTAATCATAGCTGCGCTGGCTTTTGAATTTATCAACGGCTTTCATGACTGCGCAAACGCGATTGCGACAGTAGTTTCTACGAAGGTTCTTGCTCCAAGGCAGGCAGTTCTATTTGGGGCATCACTTGAATTTATTGGCGCATTGACCGGAACGCACGTTGCAAAGACTATCGGCTCAGGAATCGTTAATGCTGAATTGATTACGCTGACCGTAATTTTTTGCGCCCTGCTTGCTGCGGTATTATGGAATTTGTTCACCTGGTATTTAGGTTTACCGTCAAGTTCGTCTCACGCCCTTATCGGAGGGCTCTTAGGTGCCTCAATAGTTAAAGCAGGGGTGAGTGTTGTACATTTTAATACACTGCTGGATAAGGTTTTAATCCCGATGTTTACATCTCCTATGCTCGGGTTTTGCACAGGGTTTCTGATAATGCTATTCCTGATTAGGGTATTGTATAAAGCTAATCCCCAGATAGTTAATAAGCGTTTTAGAAAGCTTCAATTGATATCATCCGGTTTGATGGCGTTAAGCCATGGTTCAAACGATGCACAAAAAACAATGGGAATTATTACACTTGCACTCATTGCGAGCGGCGTTCTAAAGACATCCGGCGAATTTGAGATTCCGATTTACGTAATTATTATTTGTGCGCTTACAATGGCAGCAGGAACTATGAATGGCGGCTGGAAGATTATCAAAACTATGGGACATAAAATTATAACGCTTAAACCTATTCACGGCTTTGCGGCTGAAACGTCCGCCGCAGGATTAATATTAACTGCATCACATTTCGGAATTCCTCTGAGCACAACTCACGTAATCTCGACTGCTATTATGGGGGTAGGCTCGACTTTTCATGCTCACGCCGTTAAGTGGAGAATCGTTGGAAATATTGTTACTGCCTGGATTTTAACAATTCCTTCCTGTATGATTCTGTCTTCGGTTATTTACTATTTAATTTACAAAATATTTTAGCCGGTGCAATGCAAGACGTCTGAAGCGGTTAACGCTTGTAAATAAAGTATTTTTTTTAGTATAATAATTCTAATGAATACAGAAATATTAGAAAAGTTAAAAAAAGAGTGTCTTAACTGTCGAAGGTGTGAACTCGGCATAACAAGAACTAACATTGTATTTTCGGACGGTAATCCCCAAACGGCAAAGGCTGTTTTAATAGGGGAAGCTCCGGGAGAGAATGAAGACAAAACCGGCATACCTTTTGTAGGAAGAGCCGGGAAACTTTTGAATGAATTTCTTGCAAAGGCAGGAATTTCAAGGGACAATGATTTGTATATAATAAATACGGTAAAATGCCGACCGCCTAAAAATCGTGTCCCAACTGACAATGAAAAGGCGGCTTGTGAAAGCTATTTGTTAAAACAAATAGAAATAATCAATCCTAAAATTTTGATATTTTGTGGAGCTACTGCACTTAGGTCTTTTTATGGTAAAAAGACTGCCATTTCAAAAATCCGCGGCGAGGTTTTGGAACTCAAAATCGGCGGAGAAATTAGGAAATGTATCCCGATTTTTCATCCGTCATACCTTCTAAGATACCATTCTTTAGAAGAAGGAAGCCCAAGAAATTTGATGCTCAAGGATTTGAAAAAAATTAAATCTCTAATAACTGATTAATTTCTTACATCATTATTTTGAATAACATTTCTTAACAAATTAATGTTCGCATGCAGGCTGTTTGTATTATAATATTTGTGTGGTTTTTATAAAAGAAAGGAAGAGACTCATGAATATTTTAGACAAAATCATGAAACCAAAATCAATTGCAGTAATTGGTGCTTCAACCAAAGAACACACAATTGGTTCTGATATTATGAAAAGATTACAGGAATACAAATTCAACGGTAAAATTTATCCTGTTAACCCAAAAGGCGGTATAATTGAAGGGCTTCAAGCGTATACATCTGTTTTGGAAGTTCCGGGCGAAGTTGATTTAGCTATCATTGTTGTTAATGCAAAATTTGTACTCTCAACAATTGACCAATGCCACGAAAAAGGTATTAAAGGACTTTGTATAATCACTGCAGGCTTCAAAGAAACAGGGGCTGAAGGTGCTGAACTTGAAAAACAATTGCTTGAAAAAGTTAGAGAATACGGGATGAGATGTGTTGGTCCAAACTGCTTGGGCGTTGTTAACACTCACCCTGATATCAGAATGGACGGATGCTTTGCTGAATCTCTTCCTGAAAGAGGAAACATCGGTTTTGTTTCTCAATCAGGTGCTTTAGGCGGCGGTATTTTAAATATCTTAAAAGACCTTAATCTTGGTTTTGCTCAATTTATTTCTATCGGAAACCAGGCTGATGTTAACGCTGAAACAGCTCTTGAATACTGGGAAAATGATTCTGACGTTGAACAAATTCTTCTTTATATGGAATCAATCCAAAATCCTGCTAACTTCAGAAAATTAGCTTCAAAGATTTCTAAAAAGAAACCTATTTTGGCTCTTAAAGCAGGCCGCTCTGCAGCAGGCGCAAGCGCTGCTTCTTCTCACACAGGTTCTTTAGCAGGTGCTGATAAAGCTGCAAATGCTCTTTTACAGCAATCAGGCGTAATCAGAGAATACTCTCTTAAAGACCTGTTTGCTACAGCAAAAGTTTTTGCTAACTGCCCGATTCCGAAAGGCGATAGAGTTGCTATTATTACAAACTCTGGCGGCCCCGGTATTATGGCAACCGATGCTGTTTGTGAACACGGTATGCAAATGGCTAAGATTTCTGATGCTACTAAAGAAAAACTCAGAAGCTTTTTACCTGCAGCTGCATCAGTTAAAAACCCTGTTGATATGATTGCTTCTGCTCCAATTGAACACTACAAGCAAACATTGGAAACTGTTATTGCTGATGAAAACGTTGATATGATTATTACAATCTATCTTCCGTTCTTAGGCTTGAAAGATATCGATGTTGCGAAAGCTCTTATGGAAATTAAGGCTGAACATCCTGAAAAGCCGGTAATCGGCGTATTCATGACTAAGAGTGAATTCTTCGCAAAATTATCTGATATGAATGTTAATATGCCGTTCTTTATGTACGCAGAAGAAGCTGCTGATGGATTGAACAGATTGAACCAGCAGAGATTGTGGATGGAAAGAGCTGAAGGCAAAATTCCTACATTTGATGTTGATTACAAGAAAGCTCAAGAAATCATTGCTAAATCAATTAACGAAGGCCGTGACCAGCTGACTACAAGAGAATCTATTGATGTTCTTGACGCTTACGGAATCAGAGTTTGCAAATCAGGATTTGCTAAATCTGAAGACGAAGCTGTTACAATCGCTGATTCTATCGGCTACCCTGTTGTAATGAAGATGACTTCTAAAACAACTTCTCACAAAACAGACGTAGGCGGTGTAAGAGTTAATATTCAATCTGCGGAACAATTGAGAGCAGAATATCAAGACTTAATCGCTAAGTTAACAGAAAAAGGACTTCTTGAAGGTCTTGAAGGCGTTATCATCCAAGAAATGGTTAAAGGTAACAGAGAAATGGTTTGCGGTATTGCAACAGATCCTCAATACGGACCAATGATGATGTTCGGTTTAGGCGGTGTATTCATCGAAGTTATGAAAGACGTAACTTTCAGAATCGCTCCTTTAACTGATGTTGACGCTAAAGAAATGATTAAGTCAGTTAAGGCTTACAAATTGTTAGAAGGCGCAAGAGGTACTAAACCTGCTCAGATGGAACAAATCGAAGAAACATTGTTGAGATTATCTCAGCTTGTTAACGATTTCAAATTCATCGATGAATTAGACATCAACCCGTTGTTGATTTCTGAAAAAACAGGTGAAGGCATTGCAGTAGACGGACGTATCAAAGTAAGAATGGCAGAAGCTCAGGAAGCTCTCGGCTATCACTGTAAAGACGGCGTTTGCGCTTGCTCTATATAGAATATGATTAATAAGAGGGGCCGCAGCAGCAGCTGCGGCCCCTTTATTATTTGAAGTTCTATTTGATGCGGTAAATCTTTGATTTACCGCATCCTACAGGTCAGGCATTGCCTGACTTAATACTAATTTATAATTGGACAAAACCTTACAAAATAAATTCTACCAACGAATCTTTTATCAAATTTCTGAACTTTTCATCAATTGCATTTAAATCAATAACGTCTACTTCGTAAGGTAAAGTTGAATCACTAAATTCCATCAAAATTTTACCGAGAATGTCGGCGGAAAGTTTTTCATCAGGCAATTTTAGTGCAATATCTATATCTGAATACTCTTTATAATTTCCTTTTGCACGAGAGCCAAAAATATAAAATTTTGCGTCTTTTTGAGGAATATTGTCCTTCAAAACCTGCAGGATAAAATCTAAATGTCGTTTTTCAAGTCCGAATTTCATCCGAGTTTCTCTTTTAATTTTTCCAACAGATACTTTGCTTCAAGAGCGAAATCTTCAATTATTGATACGACATCTTTGGCTATTTTTTCATCATAAGTATGCGAGGTTAAATTTCTTTTTTGCCTGTAATTATCCCATTTTTCCAGATTTGACCGTAAAAGTCCCATCTTATTTGCCTGTCTTATCATTTCATTAAACGTCATACCGTCAATGTTTTCAAATACAAATGCACCGCTTGCTAAATAACGTTTAATCATCTTCAATGATATTGAATAAGTATACTCAAATCTTTGAATCATAGAATCGCGAGTTATCAAATCAGTTTTATCACAGTTATAAATTTTTATAACTTCAAATAGGCTCGCAAGTGCTTTTTCAAATGATGTTAAGTCAATAATTTCCATAGACTAATACTAGCACATATTATTCGCTTTCTCAACTTATTAAAAAACTAAATTTGATAAAGTAAAAATATTTTTTGAGATGGCTTTTATGTAAGTTTGTAGGTCAGGCATTGCCCGACCTACTACTGTAGATATAAAAAAGTGTTATGTTCAGATTGACAAGAATTTGTAATATAAATTACAATAAAAATACAATAGCCAATGAGGTTTTCAAATGAAGAATAAAAAGCTTATTTTCACACTTCTTTTTGCTGTAATTGTGGCCTTTATTTTGGCAGTTTTAATATGCAAAACTCCGCACAAACCGGTGAAACTAGAAAAATTGCAGAAAGAAAATACACAGGAAACTATCATCGAAGATGTTACCCCTGTTCAACCTCCGCAAAAGGAAGATGAAGAGAAAAAACAAGAGCCGTCAAAAGTTCAACCGACCGTTAAACCGGCAAAAAGACCGGCTGCTTCGCCAAAAGCTTTACAGCCTCCGGTGAAAAAAGTGGAGACGGTTCAGCCTGATACCGGTAAAGCTGAACAGGTAAAGGAATTAGAAGCAAAGGTTTCAGAGGCGGAAGGGATTATTGTTCCTGTTGAATACAAATCACAAAATGTTTATAAATATGTATATACGCCTGTGAGGTACAATAAAAGGTAAAGTTTTTTAGGTCGTGTAATTTGTTTTGAGTCAGGGTGCTCCAGAAGAAATGCTCTTGCAAAGAAGATATTATTTGTCAGAAATTTTATTAGCGGAAAATTATCCATCAGAGCTATTCATATCCATATTTTTTTTATATAATAAAACAATAAGGGGATTATATGAATAAAAATACTTGGAAAAAAATCGGGATTACCGCAGGGTGCCTTGCCATCGGAGCTTATGTTGTGTTTCTGGCATCACCTCTTGTCTTGAATCCTATTATTAACGGATATTCGGATGATATAGTGAACGAAATCCATAAAGCAACAGGACTTAATGCCAAGCTCGGCAGCGTTAAACTTGTTACAACTCCAAAACTCACAGCCGGCTTGAAGGTAGACAAGTTTGAACTCCTGACGCCTGATAATGAACACGTGGGCTCTGCCGATGATTTTCAGGTAAAAATGTCTCTGATACCCCTTCTTGCAAGAAAAATTGAAGTTGACCTTGTTAAACTTAAAAATGCGGACATTACGCTAAAGATTAACAAGGACGGAAGCTTTGAGGCTTTGAATTATCTTCCGCAAAATGAGGAGAAACAGGAAGAACCATCTTCCGAAGCAGAGGGATTTAAACTGCCTCTCGGGTTAAAACTTTCAAACCACATGCCTGACATTAAGGTTGAAAATTACTCATTAACCATAACCGATGGTGTAGATAAGTATGTTGCAAGCGGAAGCCAAACAGAGATTACGGATTTTATACTCAACAAGAGCGTAAAAGTTAAATTTTCAGGTAAAGCCGTTTTCAAAGACAGAGAGCAGTTTAATTATAACCTCAAAGTCTTGAACAAGATTATGCCGGATATTGACATAAACGAAGTTCTTGAAAACCCCTCTCAGCCAGAAGATAAGGAGAAAAAAGACGCTCAACCAATTGATATTATGGGGATTTTGAGCGGAATATACTACAACAATTTAACTGCAAACGCTAATGCGGATTTAACAATAGAGCGCGAAAACATTAATGGAAAAGCCGAGCTTTCTAATGTTTCTATACTTAATCTTCCGCCGAGTGACGCTAAGTTAATTTTTAAAGGTAAAAGCATTGATGTTGTTTCAAATATTTATACTGCAAAAAATGAGGTTTCTAAAATCGACGGCGTCATAAAAACAGGAGATAAGCCTTCTATTGATTTGAACTTTAAATCAAAAGCCGAGATTGCAAATATTTTAAGAATAATAAAAGAAGTTGCACTTATCTTTAATATAAAAGATTTGCAGACATTGAGCGCAGAAGGCAGTATTGACGCCAATTTTAATGTTAAATCAGACCTCAAATCAATTAAGTCTAACGGTTATTTAAAAGTTCCGGACGCTAATATATACTATGGCGCTTATAAAATCGGGGTTGATAATATTAATGCGGATGTTGCGCTTAACAACAATAATATAGATATTAACAATATCGGATTTTCGGTTTTTAACCAGCCCTTGAAATTTACAGGTACAATCAAAGAGACTGCGGAATGCGACCTTCATCTTACGGCAGACAAGCTGAACCTCAAAGGGCTTCTGGTTGCACTGGGACAGGCAAGCCTTATGAAAGACAATAAGGTTAACTCGGGGCTTGTTTCAATGAACGTTGATGTTACAGGCAGGCTCGACAAGATTAATCCGCTTGTAAAAATCAGTCTCGACAACATTGATATTAAAAATACACCCTCAAATACAACTCTTAAGCTTCCGAAAACAACTGTTAATATCTCCGGAACAACTTTTTCAGGCGAGGCTTTGAGTGAAAACGTAAAAGTTATAAATCCGGCAGTTTCAGTATCTGTGCCGAAACTTTTGGCAAACATAAAAGATACGGAAATTGAGATTGCAAACACACCTGTCGCGGTTGAAAAGATTAACTTCAATGTTTCGGGTAAAATTACCGATTATCTGAAACCGCTTGTTGGTCTCAACTTTGTCACAACAGGCGATATAAAATCAGCGCTTAGCGGAAATATTAATACTCAAAAACAAACACTTAATTTAAATTACGCAACAACTGACGCTTCTACAATAATTATTCCGATGTTTGACCAGTCACAGATGAACTTTAGCGGAAACATCGCAATTACAGGCAGCATGATGAATCCGATACTCAACGGAAGTATAAACATTCCGCTTCTTAATATACCTGAGATACCTGTTACCATGACAAATACAGATATTAAACTTGCAGGTCATATTCTTAGAGGGAGCGCATCTTCCGAGAAGTTTGCATCAGGCGGAATTGCTGCTGAAAATTTAACAGGAGATTTTGCCCTGCAAGGAGAAAACTTCTATCTTAAAAATCTTGCAGGAACATCTTTTGACGGAAAAATTAACGGAAATATAATATACAATATTTCAAACGCAAAAACAAAAATCAGTCTGAAAGCTGAAGGCATGGACGCTCAAAAAGCCGTTCTTGGAGCTGTAGGGATAAAAAATGCAATATCAGGAACTCTTGGTTTCGACACCAAACTCGCGCTCACTGTTGCGGATTATAATGATATGATGAAATCTCTGACCGGAGATTTGACTTTTAATATCCAAAAAGGCGCGTTCGGTTCAATCGGGCGTCTTGAAAACTTCCTAAACGCAGGAAATATTATCGGGAATTCGCTTCTTAAAACAACAACAGCCACAATAAGCAACACAACAGGACTTGCTGACACTGCAAAATTTGATTATTTGGATGGAAAACTGAACTTTAAGGACGGCTGGGCAAATATAAGTCCGATAAAGAGTTCAGGCTCAAGCCTCGCTTATTATATAACAGGAAAATACAACCTTCTTAACGGCACAACAAATATAAAAATTCTGGGCCGTCTTGATGGGGTTATTGTAGCAAAACTCGGACCAATCGGTGAACTTTCTGCAGACAAGCTTCTTGGCTATATTCCGAAATTCGGTTCACTCACTGCCAATATAGTTAATGCGCTTACGGAAGACCCGAAAGGCGAAAATATTGACGCAATTCCTGCGCTTACTAACGGAAGCACAACTTATAAGGACTTTAAGGTTATATTCAACGGCGGACTTGAAAGTACAAGTTCAGTAAAATCTTTCAAATGGCTTACGGATGTTGACACAAGCGCAATCGAGACAAAAAGCGTAAAAGAAACTCTGCAGGATATCAAAACTTCTGTTAACGAGGATTTTTCAAACACAGTTAAAAGTGTTTCAGAAGCTGTTACAAACTCAAAAGAAGAGTGGAATGAAACAAAAGAACAGCTCAAAAACAGTGCAAATGAAATTTTGAATTTGTTCAAAAGTAAACCTGCTGAAAGTAGTTCAGAAACTACAGGAGAGTAGCAAAAGAGTGCGGCTGCACACAAATACAACTCTGGAAATAGAATGCAGAAAAAAAATATAGGAAAAATATTAATACATACCATATTGATAATAACGTCTTTGTTATCGATATTTCCTTTTATCTGGCTGACATCAACGTCATTGAAGGGATTGGGTGAAGATATATTTGCGTATCCACCGCAGTTAATACCTTCGGATTTTACGTGGGCAAATTATGTTAATGTATGGGGCAAAGTCAATTTTATGGCGTACTTTTGGAACAGTGTCATAGTAGCAGCATTAACGGTTTTTCTGAACTTGGTGCTCTCATCTCTTGCTGCATATCCGCTTGCAAGAATGAACTTTAAAGGGAAAAAGGTTGTATTTTTTTCAATCCTTGCAACTATTATGATACCTTTTCAAGCAATAATGCTTCCTGTATATATAATTACACTAAAACTGCATCTTACGGACAGTGTCAATAATATTATGGGATATATCGGGCTTGTTATGCCTTTTGCAGTAAGCGCATTCGGAATTTTTCTTATGAGACAGGCATTTTTGAAGGTGCCTCGTGAGGTGGAAGAAGCGGCAATTGTTGACGGCTGTAATGTTTTCGAGATGTTCTTGCGAGTTGTTATACCCATGGTTAAGCCGACGCTTGCTGTTCTTGCGGTATTTACATTTATAGGCTCGTGGGGAGAATTTCTCTGGCCGAGTATTATGCTCACAAAAGATGCAATGTATACTCTGCCTGTCGGAATAAATAATCTTCAGGGAATGTTTTCTTCTAACTGGAGATATATTGCGGCAGGGTCAATACTATCGACAATCCCAATTATAATATTTTTCTTAATGATGCAAAAATATTTTATCTCAGGAGAAAATGACGGCGCTGTAAAAGGATAGCCTTTAGTGCGCCGTCATTTTGCGTAAGTTTTGGATTCGCTCAACGTATTATCGGATTATCCGATAACGGGCGGTGTAAAAGTTCTTGCCGCAAGGTCTTTATCAAGCATAAGCAATGCTTTTTTATCCTCGCCGATAAGTCTCAAAGTTGCAAGAACGCCTCCGACTGTAGCTTCTTCTTCAACCTGTTCTTTAATATACCAGTCAAGAAGTCCTATTGCCGCTCTATCCCTAACCTCTTCCGCTACATCAATGAGGTGATTGATTCTTAAAGTCACGAACTCTTCGTGTCTTAGGACATGCTCAAAAATTTCTAAAGGCGTACTGCCTTCTACAATAGGGGTTTCTATCGCGCGTAAGTCAACCTTTCCTCCGCGGTCGTTCAGATAATTTATCATACCCATTGCGTGTGCGTGTTCTTCTTGAACCTGAACATCAAACCAGTTTACAAAGCCTTGCAGGTTATGTTCCTGAAAATACATTTTCATTGCAAGATAAAGGTATTCGGAGTATAATTCTTTATTTATCTGGTCATTAAACGCTTCTTGTAGTTTTTCATTAATCATAATATACCTCCTGCTTAATCTATATACCCAATTTTAGCACAAATTTATTTTTTGCTAAAATATGTATATGAAATATTTTCTCATATTTTTTACTATATTGTTTGTGTGGGGATTTGCAATAGAGCCTCACTTACTAACTGTAAAAAAATACACAATAAAAAATGATACTTTAAAAGGAATCAAACTCGTTTTTGCAAGCGATTTTCATATAAGCCGTTTTAACCCAGGACGGCTAAAAAGAGTTGTAAGGCTTATAAATGAGCAAAATGCGGCTCTGGTGTTATTAGGCGGAGATTTTATAAACGGGCATGACGGAAAATTTACGCTTGAGATTGAGGAACAAAGCAGAGAGCTGGGAAAACTGAGAGCTGAAACAGTAACCGTACTTGGCAATCATGACGGCTGGTATGATAAGGACAGGGTAACAAAAGCACTCAGAAACTGCGGAATACATGTTCTTTCAAACTCAAGCATAAAATCCAAAGGGGTTTGGATTGCAGGGGTTGAAGACATTCAGACAGGGCAGCCCGATATTGAAAAAGCTTTAAAAAATACTTCATCTCCTCGAATTCTTCTGACTCATAGTCCGGATATTTATTATGACGTAAAGGATTCAGTTGATTTAATCCTTGCCGGACATACGCACGGCGGTCAGGTGTATATACCGTTTATCGGAGCAATTACGGTACCTTCAATATACGGACCAAAGTTTGCAGAGAGAGTTATTAAGGAAACAAAAAACACCATGATAATTACAAAAGGTATCGGAACAAGTATTTTTCCTGTGCGCTTCTGCTCAGTTCCGGAGATTGTCGTCATAGAGTTTGATTAATAGTTACATCCGTACATTCCGCTTGTACCAAATGTAAAGTATCCGTTTTTGGAGCCGAAATCTCCTGGGTTGATAAGCGGAATACCATAGTCAACCGATATCGGGCCGACACCGGGAATAAAGACTTTAATTCCGACACCTGCCGCAATGGCATTAAGCGGTCTGTCATACAGCGTACTTGAAAGCGTCGGGTCAAAAATTCGTCCTGCATCAACAAAGAAGGTCAGACGGATTTTTTGCAGAAAATCGAATTTCAGACGATCTACAAAAGGCAGTGGAGTAGCAAGCTCTGCCGACCCTGAGATAAAAGCGTCTCCTGTTCCGACCCCGTTAATTCTATAGCCTCTTACAGAATAAGGCCCTCCAAGCCTGAATGCCATAACCTCAGGCATATCATCCCCGTGAACTTTTATACCGCCTCTTGCGGTAAGAGAAAAGGAAGATTTTTTCCTGACCGGAAAATATTTCGTGACTGAACCTGCAAGCCTGCCGTTAGTATGATTGATATCGGAAAGGCTTATTGCTTCCATAAATTTTGCCTGTGCTATAACACCGTTGCGCGGATTTTCGTCAGCATCAAGAGTGCTGTATTTTATGCCGGGAGCAAGATTTATAAAAAATCCGCCGGTCAATTGTTTTGCACGGTTTGCAATATTAAGATTTCTCTGGGCGTATAGTGATGATATTTTTGCAAAGTCGCCTTCGCTCAGACTTATATTCTCAAATCCGGCAGAAAAACTTGTTGTTAAGTTATTATATCCTCTGACTTTATGTTCCACTCCTGCGGTAAGTCCGAAGCGTCTTTCAATGGCCAGCGGAATTTGATAACTTCCCATATCCCTGTAATAAAGTTTGCCCATTAATGAGTTATCTGCATTCAAAAAATACGGTTCAAAAAAGTTTAACTCAAGCTGGTAGTTCATGCGGTTTTTGATAGAAGCGTCGCTCAATAGGATTCCCGAACCTAAAATCCCGGAAAGAGACAGCTTTTGCCCTCTGCCAAGAAAGTTATCTTCTTTGTAGCTTACGGAACCAAAAAGCCCGAGCCCTGTATCAATACCGCCTCCGAGTCCTACACTGTTCGTGCTTTGCTCTGTCACAACAACTTTTACAAGATATTCTCCTTTTCCGGTTTCACTCGGCTCAATTTCCCTTGTGACGTCGCTGAATATTTGAGTTGAGTATATTCTTGAAAGATCTTCTTTCAGATAATTTTCATTATAAACCGTACCGGGCTGGGTCATAATGTTACGCTCTATAACAAAGTCTTTTGTTTTAAGATTTCCGGCAATTTCAATTCTGTCAATTACGCCCTCCGAAATTAAAAATGTAAGTTTGCCGTCTTCATCATCTATAACATCATTGACTTTCGCAAGAATATACCCTTTTGAGTGATAATAGTTATTTATATTATCAATCGCCTGATTAATAAGTACAATATTTTGCGGAAGTCCTTTCAGTGGGGCAATAAATTCCATAATTTCCGAGTTTGAAATTACTGTATTTCCAAGCACAAATGTCTCTGTAACAGGAAGATTTTCCTTTAATACAAAAATTAAATCCACTGTGTCATCCGGCTGCAAAATAGGTTCTACCGCCATTTCATCCGTAAAATAGCCCATTGCATATATTCTTTGCAAATCTGACTGAACAAGCTCTTCATTAAAATATGAGCCGGTTCGAGTTTTAATATTAGAAAGAATGCTGTCCGGATTAAGGGTTTTTAGACCGTTGATTTCAATCCTTCCTATTGGGCATCCTTCCGGAGACAATGTTTCTTCCTGAATATCAAAAATTTTTTCCTCTGTTGTAATAGAGCCTGCCTGAGGAATATCAGCAGGTATGGTCTCTAAAACCGGTTCAGTATCATTGATATCTTTTATACTCTCCAGAGGTTCTGTTTCTATTTTTTTTAATTCCTGTACAACCGGAGTCTCTGCAGGCTCTTGCGGCAAAGCGAATACATTTACGGCAGGCTTTTCTATACTTTTTATCTCAACCGGAGGGGCAAAAAAATCATTTGCTTTGTTTTTAGGAAGCTCCGGCGGAGGCTGAACAACTGGAGGGGCAGGGGATACGGTTTCTACAGGAGTTTCAGAGGATATCGGTTTATTCAGATAAATCGGATTTACAAGTTTTATAGGCTTTGATTCCGAAATCTGGATATAAGAAAAGTCCGGAGAGATTATCGCTTCTGCCGGCAAAGGACAACACAAAATAACTGACAAAAATACTGTCAGCAGTGCTGATAGCTCTTTCTTCTTATATTTTAAACCCATACCCTCCCTTTTCTTTTGAAAATCCTCCTATATATCAGCTTCGGTTAATGATAAAACCGCCTGATAAAACCCCTTTGGGTCATTAGAAGCAAAAGAATTTTTAAGAACATCAGCCCCGACATTAACGGTAACAAAACTTGTACCGTTTCCGACGGAGACTTCGTACTTACTCTTGCCCCTAAGAAATTTGGACTGCACTCCGGTAATTGACGTTATGGGATAGGCAACTATACCGGGACTGTCCTTGGGGAATCCTCCCATCTTACAATTAGCAAGTGATTGTGATTTCGGGATTTTCGCAAGACTGGCGAATGCTATGTAAACTTGACCGCCCAATTCAAACATGGACTCCTCATATCCGCCGTCCGTGACAGTATTGGATTTTAGATAAAGTGTTTTATTTTCTGCGCTGTTTGTTATGACTTTAAATTGAGTTGACAGCGAAGAAGATAAATTACCCGTATCGTCCGTAATATTTGCAACTAATACAGGACTTGTTACTGGAGATATTTTTACATACTCGTTAATATTGATTGACATATCGGCACTCGCACTCTCCGCAAACGCGCCGAGGGTACTGATTGTAAATATAAATAATACAGTCAGAAACTTTTTTAACATGACTCTACACAAGTTTTCTCTCAAACATTAATATATATTAATGCCTGATAGAATTGCCTTCCCATATATTTAATAGTATTACAAATATAATTGAAACACCAGTTTGTAAAAAAACTTAATACTTAAAAACCTCAGATTGTACCCTCTTGATTTACCCTTATATTTACCCCCCCCCTTGTGTGAAAATTTTAAACTCTTATAATGATTCTATGCTAGAAAACAAAAATATATTAATCGGAATAAGTGCGGGAATTTCAGCCTACAAAATATGCGAGCTTGTAAGAATGTACAGAAAAGCAGGCGCAAACGTTAGAGTAGTGCTTACGCCAAACGCGCTCAACCTTGTTACAAAACTTACGCTCGAAACTCTATCTAATAATGAGGTTTATGTTAACAACTTCGAAATAGATGAGTATAAGCCTGAACACATAGCGCTTACTGAATCCGACATTTTTGTAATAGCACCTGCAACCGCTAACACAATAGGAAAAATCGCAAACGGGATTTACGATAACCTTCTTTTGTCAACAGCTTGCGCGTTTTCAAAACCTATTCTCATCGTTCCTGCAATGAATACAAATATGTGGAAGAATCCGATTGTTCAGGAGAATTTAACGAAATTATCCAAACTCGGATACCACATCCTGGAACCGGCAAGCGGATACTTAGCCTGTGGAACATCAGGTATAGGCAGGATGAGAGAGGTAGAAGAAATTTTTGACAAAACTGTCGATATAATGACACCTAAGCTCAAGGGCAAAAAAATTCTTATCACGGCAGGTGGCACAAAAGAAAAAATCGACCCTGTAAGATACATCTCTAACTCCTCATCAGGGAAAATGGGGCTTGCACTTGCAGACGCTGCCTACTCTATGGGGGCAGAAGTTACGCTAGTATCGACGTTCAAAACGGATAAGCCTTACTTGAATTACGTAACGGAAACCGCTCTGGAGATGGAAAAAATAGTTAAGGTGCAGACACCTTTTCAGGATTGTGTGATTATGGCTGCTGCGGTTTCTGATTACAGGGTAGAAAACTACTCCTCACAAAAAATCAAAAGGGGGGGTAAATGTATAGGGCCGGAAAATGAAACTACAAGTTTGATGGCCTCCGGAAGGGGGGGGAAATATATTGGGCCGGAAAATGAAGCTACAAGTTTGATGGCCTCCGGAGGGGGGAAATATATAAATCCTGATGGTAATAGTATCACCCTTAAGCTTGTTGAAAATCCTGATATTCTGAAAGAGATTTGCGCCGAACGCAAGGGGGATTCGCCAATTATTGTCGGATTTTGCGCAGAGAGCGAAAACTTAATCGAAAACGCAAAAATAAAGATTCAACATAAAGGATGCGACCTTCTCGTTGCAAATGATATTTCAAGAAAAGACATCGGCTTTGACAGCGATTCAAATGAAGTTTATATTATAAATAGAGAGTTCAATATAAGACATATTGAAAAAGACACAAAACAAAATATCGCAAAACGTATTTTGGAGGAGATTTTTGAATAAGTATGAAATTGTTCAAAAGATAGAAGAGTTTGCACCACTCGAAACTCAAGAGAGCTGGGATGCAAGCGGATGGATTGTTGACCTTGAAACAAGTGAGGTTAACAAAGTCATGTACGCACTCACGATTACTGATAAGGTTTTTAAGGAGGCAGTTGATAAGGGGTGTGATTTAATAATTTCGCATCATCCGCTGTTTTATGTTCCTTTAGAATACCGAAGGATTAATATGTACTCGGCTCACACAAACCTTGACCGCGCAAAGGGCGGAACAACCGATGTAATTCTTCAAAAATTGGGATTCACGGGCGTCGGAGATGATTTTGTAAGAATAGTGACTCTTGAAACCCCGATGAGCGTTGAAGATTTAAAGAAAAAACTTTTAACAATATCTCCCCATTTGAGGTATGTAAACAATTCCGGCGCAAAAACCGTCCGAACAATCGGTTTTTGCGCCGGCTCCGGTTCTGAATTCATTAACTCTGAGCCGGTCGATGCCTTTGTCACGGGAGATTTGAAATTCCATACGGCGCTTGAGGCAAAGCCTGTAGTATTTGATATAGGACATTTTGAGAGTGAAATTTTTGCGCCTAAGCTGCTGGAAAGTATTACCGGAGTTAGAGGAGTTATTGCAGATGAAAAAAGTCCTTTTATTAACGATTAGCCTCCTTTTTACAACGCTGTGCGTTTTTGCGTACCAGACCGTTATAATAAAATTTCCGGACAAGCAGCTCTGGGTAAAAGCTTATTACAAAAAAGTCGGGAATGAGGCAATTCTGCAATACGTTCCAAACGGGCAGTCAAGCAAAAATTGGACAAAGACTGTTATTATCCACTCATATAAGGATTCCGCGCTCCCTATGAATGTTTTTGTTGCAAACAACACCGCAAGAATGATTAGAATAAATCCGACTTCACCGTATAAAACTTTAAGATATCGCGCAAATGACGTTGTAATAGGGAGATGTACGGAGGATTACGGCAAAGTTCAGGCTCAATGCGAGTTTTTCAGAGCCGGACAAGCTCAGGAAGGGATTATATCTATTCATTACATAAACAAAAATAAAGATGACTTTATGGCAAATTACCAGCAGTGGTACGACATAATTCGCAAGGCAAGATTTTATTACAGCTATTATAGAGACGAACGGATGATGGATAAAGCAGAATACTTTGAGTTATAATATTGCTTCACAAAAAAAATAAATTATTGTATCATGAATTTACGGTATAAAAAGAAAGGAATTTACGGTATGGATAAAAGAGGCTTCACCTTGGCAGAAGTATTAATTACAATGGGGATACTGGGAGTAATAATAGCGCTTACGCTTCCCGGTTTTGTTGTAAATAACCGCAATGCGGCAAATGCCTCAAAATTATCCGCAACCGTATCTGACTTGGAAAATGCCTTTTCTACCATGAATGCAAAAGAACAAACTCTGGATTTATTTGAAACTGCAACCTGGCAAGCTATAGATACAAGCCTGACCGGTTCAACATCTTCCACTACAGTTGATAATGTTATAACAGAGCTGGGTAAATACATCAGTATTATACCTAATCAAAATAGCAAAAACGCTTCAAGTTTTTATTCTGGTACCAAAGTTTATTCATTGGATTCCGGCAGCACTTATAGTTTCGAAAGCGGAAAGGGAAGCCAGGGACTTGCTCTTAATTTGAAAAGCGGAGCAGTTATATTTGCATACCTTGTTGATAACAGCATAGAAGATTTAGAAGACGAGGCGGAACAAGAAAAAAAGATAGTTGAAGCCGGTGGTTCACTGAAATTTCTCGCAGGCGAAATTATGATAGACGTAAACGGAATAGAGAGACCAAACACAATTGGCCGGGATATTTTCTATTTTTACCTTGGCTCTGATGGAATTCTATATCCGGCAGGCGGAAAAGATGCTGCAATATATTTTAATGTAAAAGACAATTCCTATACTGCAACCGATATTTGGTCAGAAAGCAGCAGCAAAACGGCATGTACAGATAATAAAAAGGCTGATAACGGCTGGGGATGCACAGCAAGACTTGCCGAGAACGGGTTTAAAGTCGACTATTAGATTCTTGAAAATATCCGGCACATCGATTTTGCCGCAGCTTACGACTTGCAGTCGGGCATAAATACAATAATAAAGATTGGAAATATAATGGACTACAATTTTAAAACTGCCGAAAAATTTTTGGAAAGAGAATTTGAAGCAGTAAACGAGATAAGAGACTTTAACCAGCGAAAAGTATTGAAAGCATTTTACGACAATCGCGTTGCTCCCGAGCATTTCTATACTGTATCAGGTTACGGCCATGATGATTTGGGGAGAGAAGTTCTGGATAAAGTTTTTGCGCAGGTGTTTTGTGCAGAAAAAGCTCTTGTAAGAATTCATTTTGCATCCGGCACTCACACCCTTGCTTGTGCACTCTTCGGAAACCTAAAATATGGAGATAAACTGCTGTCGGCTGTCGGTTCGCCTTATGATACAATGCAAGAAGTTATAGGAACAGCCGGTGACGAAGAGACCAGACGTTCTTCACTTATAGGAAATGGCGTTTTGTATGACGAAGTTCCTCTCCTTCACGAGAGTGAGGTTGATTATCAAAAACTTGAACAAATGGTTGATGATGAAACCACAATGGTTTTAATTCAGCGTTCAAAAGGGTATTCTACCAGAAAATCATTGACTATTGATGAAATCGGAAAGATTTGTGATATTGTAAAACGAAAAAATCCTGACTGTATTTGCTTTGTAGATAATTGTTACGGAGAATTCGTAGACACAAGAGAACCGTTGGAAGCAGGTGCAGACTTAATCGGGGGCTCATTAATAAAAAATCCGGGGGGAGGAATTGTTGAGGCCGGTGGGTATATTGCAGGTAAGGAGCTATATGTTGAGCGCTCCGCGAACCGTCTTACCGCACCCGGAATCGGCTCCGAAGGCGGCGCTATGTTTAATCAGCATAGGCTTATTTTTCAAGGACTTTTTATGGCCCCGTCAATCGTATCAGAGGCTGTTAAAGGTGCAATTCTTGCTGCAAAAGTGTTTGAGGATATTGGATTTAACTCTGCGCCCCGATATGACGAAAAAAGGACTGATATTATACAAAATATTATTTTTAATGCCCCTGAGCCCTTAGAGGAATTTTGCAGGACGGTACAATCTCTTTCTCCGGTAAACGGTTATGTGACTCCAATTCCCGAATATATACCCGGATATGAAGATAAGGTAATTATGGCAGGCGGAACATTTATAGAAGGCTCCACAATAGAACTTTCTGCAGACGGTCCGATGCGTGCGCCTTATGTAGCCTATATGCAGGGAGGCCTGAATTATGCACACGTGAAAATTTGTCTGGAGGAAATTATAAAAAGGTTATAAACTCCTGATGTCAGGTGTAAAATCTGGGTACGCATATTAATATTCGGTAAGTGATAAAGCCCTTTTATAGATTTCATTTTTATTTAAGTTAAACAGAGTTGAGAGAATTATTGAAATATCTTTATCTCGAAACCCCTTTGATTTTAATTCTTTTATCTTGAACTCCAGTTCAGAGTCTTCCGCATTTACATCTGCATAAACCATACAGACAATTTCGCCTTTTATACCTTCTTTAAAATGTTCTGTTATTTCAGAACAAGAACCTGTTACGATTTCTTCAAAAAGCTTAGAAAGCTCACGCCCGAGTGCTATTTGCGGATCTTTGCGAATTTTTCTGATAACGTTTAAGGTCTTTAAAATTCTCTCAGGAGAATCGTAAAAAACAAGGTTGTTTCCGGCATGGTTTTTTACAATAGCTTCAATTTGTTTTTCACTTTTGGGAATAAATCCTATAAAGGTAAAGTTTTCATCTTTTCTTGGAATTTGAGATAAGAATGTTGTTACTGCGCAGGCCCCCGGAAGTGCGGTTACAGTGAACCCTGCTTTTTTAAGCTCTTCAATAATTACATTTCCCGGATCACAAATCATTGGCGTGCCTGCATCAGATACTAGTGCAATTGATTTTCCTGACTTCAATTCGTTCAAGAAAAACTCGACCCTCTCGCGCTCATTATATTTGTGATATGAAATACATTTTGTAGTTATATCATAATGGTTTAAGAGCTTTTGTGTAATCCGCGTGTCTTCACACGCAATAAAATCAACCTCCTGAAGAATTTCTACAGCTCGGAGAGTTATATCCTTTATATTTCCTATAGGCGTTGGTACTACGTAAAAATCAAACTTGCGTGACATAGAATGATTATATCAACAAAAAACTAAAAACAAAATATCGGTCTTTCCATCAAGTTTTTTGCAAAAGAAAAAGGATGCAAAAGCATCCTGAAAATCCAACTATCACAAATCAATATATTATATTTTTAAAACTTAAATTTTTAATGTTGAACCTGTAGTCTTACACATCCAACCCAGATTCATTTACTCCAGGAGACTTTAAACTTGTAGGTTTATATCCAGCCCTGATTCATTTTCCCCCTCACTCCGGAGGACGCTAAACTTGTAGCCCTGACCTTCCGGCCCCCTACATTTACCTCTACATTTACCCCTACAGCGGTTTGTTCCACAAAGATTCAGCGAACTTGCTCTGCATAGCGCCGTTTTCTACAGAAAGAGAAACATTGCTCGGTGTGAATATGAATACCATATCGCTGATTTTTTGAGCTGTTCCGTTCAATGCGTGTGCTGCACCGCAGATAAAGTCGATTGTTCTTTGAGATTGTTCTTTGTCTAACAAATCTAAATGAAGAATTACGGTTTTCCTGTCAATTAATTTTTTCACAATCTGAGCGGATTCAGAGAAAGAACGCGGTTCAATTACGGTAACTTCACCTGATTTGTATGAATTCGGATGAGAAACAACTTTTGATTCTCTTTCAAAAGAGCGTTCCGGCTTTACTCGAGTAGGATACATAGTATCCAGCGCTAGAGTACCGTCTGTATCATAATCGCCCTCACGGTCTACTAAATCCATAAAAGCTTCTTCATCGTTACCTTCATTGAAACTTTTTGTGAAAAAATTCACGAAACCTTTTAATCCTTCTGATAGTGCCATTTCTCCTCCATTTATACTCTATTAAACAATTTTCTTCCTATTCTAATTATTGTAGCGCCATTCCTGACCGCAACCGGATAATCGTCACTCATCCCCATTGATAACTCAGGAAGTTTTACGCTAAACTCTTGCTCCAGTTCATCTCTAAACTGTCTCACATCACCAAATAAGCATTCCAGTTCCTTTTCTCCTGCTCCGAGCGGCGCCATATTCATCACCCCGATGACTTCCAGCCCTTCCAGAGCACAAATTTCTCTAAAATCCGCTTTCAACCCTGCCTTATCATATCCTGACTTTTGTTCTTCCTGAGCGTTGTTCAGCTGTAATAAAATTCTCTCTCGCTTATTTAAATTACAGGCTGCTTGTGAAATTATTCTTGCCAGTTTTAATGAGTCAACAGAATGTATCACATCAAAATATTTAACAACCCTGGCTGCTTTATTCGTCTGCAGGTGCCCTATAAAGTGGAATGTAGAATTTTCCCTAATCTCGCCGGGAAGCATTTCAATCTTTTCTATAGCTTCCAGCGCGCGCGATTCTCCAAAATCCCTAATCCCTGCTTCATATCCCGCTTTTATTGCATTAAGCCCGAAATACTTGGTTACTGCTACTATTTTTACGTTATAAGGTGCGATTTGATCTTGTATCTGCCGAAGATTTGTTTTTACCTGCGAACTTTCAATCTGAATATCTTCGCCCCAGTTTTGTGATGGTATCAACATTTCCCCTCGACCCTCTATTGTATTATATAATAGAAATCATGGCGTGTACAAGTCTTTATTTGTAACAACTTTTGCCATTTTTCCAAACATGCCGAAACCCATGATTCACATGGATTTCGACCATGTCCAGAATATTAAGTTTTGTTAAGTTTTCATGTTTTTGTTAACAATTTGACACGTTTTCTTGAAAAATTTTTCAAAAAAGGCATGCCTTTAAGGTGTTCAGAAGTTTTGAGGTTGAGAAGCTTGGTAGAAAATAAATTTCTATTAAACTTATAAACTACTCAACTCATAAACTCTATTGTCCCAGATAAGCAAGAGTTTCCATTATGCTGCTTGCTGTAGAGAAAACTCTGGAATTCATCTGAATCATACGCTGTGCGGTAATCATATTGGTTAATTCAGCAGCAATATCAACGTTAGAGCCTTCGTACCCACCGGATTCTATTGAACCAAAGGAGACCTCGCCGGCCATACCGTAATATATTTCACCTACATTTGCCGCCCATTCCCAAAGGTTACTGCCGGTAGACACAAGTCCTTCTTCGTTAACCATTGTCGCAAGCTCCAATACAAAATTCGATTCCTCAATTGATGACCCTACGGCCATAACATCTCCGGAACGTATAGTTACACCTTCTGATGTCGTATATTTCCAGTGTACGGTATAGGTATCGTCAACATACTGAGTCAGAATAGAACCGTCACTGTATGTAGCGGCAATTATACCGTTTTCATCAACTGTTGTTGACATAAGCGTAATTGCATTCGGATCATTGTAATTAACCATTTCTTGTATTGTAACAATTTGATTCAATTGATCAGATGGATTACTTTTACCGACAGTTTCGCCTATAAAATTACTTGTAGCCGAATCAAAAGTAATATCCCCCGTGTATTGAATTCTTCCATCAACAACGCTGAAAGTTACTCCTGTTCCGTCCAGAGTAGCGTTGAAAGATGCAATTATATCGTTAATTGTCGGATCAGGGTTATCATCACTGCCGACATTAAGTGTGTATGGCCGGCCGTTAACAGTAGCAGTAACTGTTCCTGTAGTAATTTTTGCATTATTTAGCTGACTTATTGTTTTAGTTCCTAATCCGGGGTCTCCTGTTACAGTGGCACTCAAGTTCTTAGGAATTTTTACAGTCTCACCGGAACTTGAATTTGAATAGGGAGAATTAGCCGCAACAACTTTCATTCCAGATTGTGTAACGACATTTCCCTCTGAATCGGTACTAAATACACCATCTCTTGTATAATAAAGTTTTCCTTCTGCATCTTGCACTACGAAAAATCCGTTACCGGATATCATCAAGTCCATGTCGCGTCCCGTACTCACAAAATCTCCAGACGAGAAATCTCTTGTTATGCCGCCAATTTTTACCCCCAGACCTATTTGTTTCGGGTTTGTACCTCCGCCTTCTGTGGTAGCCGCGCTGCCATAAGACAAATTTCTTGAATACAACGTTTCAAATGTCATATTGGCCGACTTATACGCCGTTGTGTTAATGTTTGCAACGTTGTTTGCTATAACATTAATCTGCTGCTGTCCGGCATTTATACCGGTGCTTGATGTGTGTAATGCTTGTGACATTATTTCCTCCTGCCTGTTTTCGTTAAATTCCTAAAGTTTTTATGAGTTTGAACTCGTTGTTTGCGTAGAATCAGCTGTTTCAACCGGTTCTCCCTGTTCTCTGATTGAAATAATATTTGCGATAGAATAGTATTCACCATTTACCTTAATTCTTCCGGTGCCGTCTTCAAAGCTGGCTTCCGTAACCGTTCCGGTAACTTCTATGGTTTTCTCTTTATCTTCCGGATCTTGAATTGAGAGTGTAACATCTTTTCCTATCATGGAGAGCGTTTGTGTAATTTCTGCATTCATCATCATATCGGAATACATTGCAGACACATAGC
Source organism: Candidatus Gastranaerophilales bacterium (assembly GCA_944324435.1). Classification (GTDB taxonomy): domain Bacteria; phylum Cyanobacteriota; class Vampirovibrionia; order Gastranaerophilales; family Gastranaerophilaceae; genus CAG-196. Next base: position 5,697 of record CALUWH010000024.1, on the reverse strand, counting down.
TCATACAGTCCTCAAGATTACTGTTCATCTGTGTCATCTGTTCAAGAGATGAGTATTGAGCAAGCTGCGCAAGCCATTCCGTATTATCTGTAGGCTGCGTAGGGTCCTGATTTTGAAGCTGTTGCAACATTAATGTCAAAAACATATTTGCATCGTTCGTATCACTGCTGCTTGTCCGCCCGACTTCCGTCTGGTTAAATGCAGTCTGGTTCTGCATCGTAGTAATTTCATTTGAAATTGTACTCATAGCCTTCTCCCGTTTTTATTTTTATACATTACCATTTTCATCTTGAACAAATGACATCATGCGCTCAAATTGTTCGTTGTCCTGTCTTTCTCTCTGCGGATTTTGTTCTTTATTACCGCCTCTTGAACCTTCCTGTTCCGTCCAATCCGGATTATATTCGCTTTCCTGAGTGTCATTCATTTTTACGGTCACGTTGTCTACGTTAACCCCGTGTGACATTAGGGTATCCTTTAAGCCGTCGACGCCTTTCATTAAAAGATTTTTAGCGTCTTGGGTTGTCGCAATAAACTGAGCGGATAAACCGTCTTCCGTATTAAGCAGCTGTATTGTTATTTTGCCCAGAGATTCAGGGTTCAAAACAATATTTACTTTTGAATTGTTATATAGTCCTTCGAGCTGTTTAGATATTTGTTCCAAAATTTTACTTGCATTTACATCGGGCGTTGATGAGGTTTTTGCAGCATTTTGTAGGTTATTAACCTGATTTAATGTATCAGCTCCGGTATCGGTGTAACCCGAATCTATTTGAAGCATAGCCTTAACTCCATATTCTTCGGGTGTTTGATTTTGCATCAAATCTGACGAGGCGCCGTCATCAGTGCTTGTCTCGGTTTCTACGGATTCTATGTTGAGCTCTTCTAATATATTCTCATCCACAATATCTTCAAGAGTTTTAGTGTCCTCCTGACTGTTCTCTGTTTTTGCTGTCTGTACTGTCTCGCCGGCAGGAAGCTCTTGAGATAAACTTTCAAGCGCACTATCCAAGTCCTTGCCGTTTAGAGTAACTTTTAAATCATCTGTCTGTTCTTCATTCGCCGAAGCGTCTGAATCCTCAATTTCCTGTCTCTGTTCTATTGGTTGCGATAGTTGGGTCATTTCAGAACAATAAGGCAGAGTTACGGATATATTATCCTTTATCTCCATGGTCTCTTCTTCTTCTGACGTATTTGTTTCATCAGAATTTTCTGTTAATTCCTCTTGTTCTATACTTTCTGTATCCTCTTCTGCCGCCTCTATTCCATCCAACGCAGCCTTAACTTCTTCTGACAGAGTGAGCTCCTTGGATATTTCTTCTTGCTTAGGGGCACTGATTTTATCTTGTTTGTTATTAATCTTTGCAGCGTCTTTTACATCGCCAAGAGTATAACCGGAATCTTTTACAACTTCTTCCGGCTCTGCATTTTTATTATTAGACATCTTTTGAGCAGCAGACTGTTTTTCAAATAACTTTTCAAAATCTGTCTTGGAAGAGCTGTCAAACCCTTTTCCGACAGTTTGTTCTGACGAGGTATAATTTGTGATATTCATATTGTTTAAGTTATTTAATACTGCCTGTGCCATTTTATACTACTTTAAACCTCGCTGTTGTGATATCATCTATTTCTTTTATCTCTGCTTGTAAAAATTCTTTATAAAATTGTTTTTCCTGTTTTTCTTTCAATTTTTTCAGGGTTTCTACCTTTTTGTGCGCTTCCAGAACATCCTCTTGTTTTCTTCTCAAAATAGCCTTGGTATTATCAATTATTCTCTGTTGATTTTTTTCATCCGCACTAAGTCTTAAACTAAAAGCCTTATGTCCTTCTATTTGAATAATGTCCAGCTCATTTGAGTTATACAGTTCATCAAGCTCTCTTGAGTTTTTTTCTTGTGCCTCAATAATTGTCCGGAGTTTTTCCTGCTGTAAATTCAGCGCTGCGACAATCCTTGCCATTTCCATCTGCTTTTGTTCAAGCTCGTTTTCACGCATGTCCAGAACTACCTGCAGGCGAAACCTGAACCTTTTCAATTTTACCTACCTCGTCTTTTTCCAAGTAAGGTACTATCAGTACCTCTTATACTTTACATCATGATGGCATGACTACCATCGTATATCTGATTGATTTATTTTAAAATAGAAGAATAACAAAAAAACTTTTTTCAGGGTTTTATACATACAGGTGTGCGTAATGAAAATCAATGTGATTAACAGTATAAATTTTGGCCGTCGTCTCAGAGCTGATGAAGAGTCCGGCTATACAGAGACCTTGAAGCAGGCAAAAGAAGCTTGCGGAAATAAGGGTAAATCTGTTTTAATTGTCCCATCGTCATCTCTTCCGCAATCAAAAGAGCTTAATACCGGAGTAGGCAATCTTGCATCAAAAGACGGACTGGAGTTTTTTGATTTTGTTAAAAAATACTGGGGAATAAACGGTGTTCAGATTCTCCCTATCGGTCAGTATCATTCTCATAGGGGAGAATATCCGATTTATTCCGGAACATCAATGGATTTGGGCAATCATGTGATTGATATTAAATCTTTTGCAACAGAAGATGAATTCAGACAAATTGTTGAAAATAACAGCGTTAACGATAGAGTAAATTTCAGCAATATTGTTGAAAAGGATTCTGTTCAGGAAAAAGTTTTACGGCAGATTTACGAAAGAGACAAAAACCTGCCTGAGTTTCAGGAATTTAAGAAGCAGAACAATTCAAGGCTTGAGCCCAAAGCTCTGTATCAGGTTCTCAGGAATAAATACGGAAACTATAAAAACTGGGATTCTATTGACAAAAACCTGTTTAACCCTGATATTGTATCCATCTCTGCACGTAAAAAGAGAATAAACGAAATAAAAAAACTTGGCGAAAAAGAGATTGATTTTTATGAATTCAAGCAGTTTCTTGCAGAAAAGAGTCTGAAAAAATCAAGAGAGGAGCTTAATAAACGCGGTTTGAAATTATATGGCGATATGCTTGTCGGATTTTCAAGAGACGAAGTCTGGGCACACCCGAAAGCTTTTATTAAGGATACAACAATTGGTTGGAGCTTGCCGGCATTAGATTTTAGCACTCCCGAGGGAGAAAAGCTTTTGAGAGAAAAAACCGCATTCTACGCTCAAAGATATGACGGATTCAGGATAGACGCTTCCTGGACGTACATTTCACCAAGGCTTGAAAATACCAGCACACACACTATTACAAGACCGCAATATGACGGAAAGATTCTTGATATTATTGATGATGAAGCAAAGAAGGTTAAAGGATTTGATACAAAAAACATAATGCACGAATTTGCAGCAGACTCCGAAAACTTCACACCATACCAGGGAGGAGAGCTGAAACCATTTATTAAGGACAGGGTTAAAATATACACATCAGAACATCTTACGGACAATTGGGGCACGAACAAGAGCTTTATTGAACGCGGATGGGGCAAAGACAGCTTTATCATCGGAACTTCAAACCATGACTCTAAAAAAATTGAATTCAATGAAAATCAGGCAGAAATTCTGGCTAAGATTCTAAAAATACCGGAAGAAAAAATAAAGGACTTAAAAGAATTTAAAAAAGCTAAGTTTGCCGAACCAATGAGCGCTTATAACAATATGTATTATTTTATTGACGCTTTAGGCATGGAAGAGACTTTCCAGCATAATTCGGATAGAACCCTTAATTACGCTTCCAAAGTACATGCCGATTATCAAAATGAATACTTTAATAAGTTAACCAAAGGCGAAGCTTTTAACCCTATGGATGCGTTAGAAAAAAGCTTTATCTCACAAGGGCTGGATAAAGAAAATCCGAAATTATTCAAAGAAATTGTTAAATACAGAAAAATTCTTGAAGAAAGCGAAACCGCCGGCAAACGAAAATTCATACTAAAAATAGGTTTTTCTGTTGCGGTAGGTGCTTTGTTAATCTACGGCCTGTGCAAATATGCGAAAAAAAAGCGGAAACTTTAAAAATTTCCGCAGGCACCCAATAACAGAATTTATTCTTCTATATATGTTTTTAACTTATCCACACGCTCAACTTTCCTCAACTTTTGAATAGCGATACTTTCCAGCTGCCGAATTCTTTCTTTTGAAAACCCTAGCGCATTCCCGATTTGCTCTAAGGTCTTTGGCTCCTCATCGTCAATTCCAAACCTTCTCTTGATAATCTCCTGCTCTCTTGTATCAAGGGTACTAATAAGTCTCGTCACATCTTTCGATCTTAACTTTTGCTGTGTCGTTGTTTCAGGCGAAGAATAGGAAGTGTCTTCAACGTAATCCTGTATACATAAATCATCCGTTACAAACGTATCCAGGCTCACCGGCTCTTTTTTCAACGCGTTTTTCACTTCATTAATCTTCTTAAAATCCAAACCAGAAATCTTTGAAATAGTCTCGTCATCGACTTCCATATTTTCATCGCAGGCAGCAATTGAACAAGCCTTTTTATATCTCCTAATCTTTTCCAGCATGTGAACGGGAATCCTTATTGTTCTTGAATGATTAGAAATAGCCCTTATTATAGTCTGCTTAATCCACCAGGTTGCATAGGTCGAGAACTTAAAATTCTTTTTGTAATCAAACTTCTCCGCAGCCTTTATGAGCCCAACAGAGCCTTCCTGCACAAGATCCATAAACAGAACCCCCTGCCCTATATATTTCTTTGCAATACTCACGACAAGTCTCAAGTTTGCCTGCACAAGTTCCTTTTTTGCCCACTCTTTTTCTGCTTCAGATCCCTCCTGAATCTTTCTGCCAAGTTCGGCTTCTTCTGCTTTTGTAAGCATCTTTTTGCGGCCGATTTCTTTCAGATACATTTGTAAAATATCATCATTGTTTACAATAGAACTGAAAGTCTTCGGTAAATTCGCCTCCATTTCACTGGTATCTATAAACTCTATATTACTTAAAGCTCTACTCATCTTTTCATCCTCCCACTTTTTCTATACATAAAGACGAAAAATCTTTAAAAAAGTTCCCTCTTTTGATAAAATTGGATATAATTAATCGGGGAGTTTCAATTTAATGAAAAAGCTGGTATTAATATTAATCTTATTAAGCATTGTCCTGCCCGGATTTGCGAGCGGTGTCGGATATATCAACTATGAAAAAGTTATTGAAAACTATCAGTTAGCTAAAAACAATTTGCGTGAAATAGAGACAAAAAATGCGGAAATTGAGCAGTATTTAATACAGAAAGAGGAAGAGTTTAATAAAATAGAATCACCTATCCAAAAAAAGAAGTTTGAGGAAACAGTCAAGGCAGAGTTAAAGACAAAAGAGAATGCCCTAAATGCCTTTAGAAATAAAAAGGAGGAGGAAGTTTATACAAAAGTTCACGCCGTAGCAGAGAAAATCCGCCTTGAAAAGGAACTTGATGTTCTTATTGATTCCAGGGGAGTATTTTCCGGAGGAGTAGATATAACTGATTTATTAATCCAGCGTTTAAATTCACAGCCGATAAAATAAAATTTCTTCTTGATTTTTTACCTTGCGGATTTATAATAATACATAGTCGGGTGTAAGGGGTTCCCCTCACCCAACCTCACCCCTTCGGGGTCTCTCCCCAAGGAGAGGGGGAATTTTTCGGGATGTAGCAAGGACTCCGGAGAAACGATTAAGTATCGTTTCGAACGGAGGAAGGCGAGTCCGAACAGAATGTTCGGCGAGCCGTATAGAGATATCTACCAAGCTGCGCCC
>CALUWH010000023.1 GCA_944324435.1 Candidatus Gastranaerophilales bacterium | reverse complement strand
CAACTTATCAACCCTTTATAACTTCTCCTAAACTTATAAACTACTCAACCTCTAAACCCTAAAACTACTTTTCAACTGTTCAACTTATCAACCTCTAAGCCCATAAGTTTTGGTAATCTCTAGTGAAGCCTATGGAGAGTTAAAGGGCAGTATTAAATATCAGGTTTACGATTTTATTATATTGTTAATGCGGTAAATCACAGATTTCCGCATCCTACCACTAACCTATTCCGCTTGATAGAAATATCCTTCGGGACAGTTGTGACCTTTTGTTAGAGGTAGCAAGTGAAGGGCTAAAATTGTGATTAGTAAGTAGTTTTCTCCTATAATCTATAATCTGGGCGGTCTAAATTCACCTTGCTTTGCTCCTTTTCCGCTTTTTATTCCTACCAGAATGCGCTGCCCTTCATAAATTCCATCTCCGCTGACTTCCGTATAAGAATCATCGCTGGCTCCGGTTTTAATATCAATTCTTTTGAGCTTTAGGCCATCTTTTATCCATAAACCTTGAGTTTTATATTTTTTACCACTGGTTTCGGGAGTAAATTTTAATGCAACATTCGGCACACTTAGTACATCTTTATTTTGGGCGGTAATAATAGAAACGTTAGCAGTCATGCCGGGTTTTAACTTTAGATCACTGTTATCAACAGTTACAATAACCGAGTACGTAACGACATTCGATACTGTTGTAGGAGATATTCTAACCTGCGTTACTTTACCGTTAAATGTACTATTCGGATAGCCGTCAAGCGTATAGGTGACATCCTGTCCTTCCTTGACATCTCCAATATCAGCTTCAGATACATTAACCTCTATCTGCATTTTTTCTAAATCCTGCGCGATTGTGAATAATTCAGGAGCCTGAAAGCTTGCTGCAACCGGCTGGCCAAGGTCGATTTCTCGAGAAATAATCATGCCGTCTACAGGCGCAGTTATTTTTGTATAATTCAAATTTACAAGAGATTGATTATATTGAGCCTGTGTTTGATTTATTTTTGCTCTTGCTGCATTCACCTGAGCTAAGCTCGCTTTATAGTCGCTTTCTGCTTGGTCTAATTCACTTTTGGGGATAAAATCTTTTGCATAAAGATTTTTGTAGCGCCTTAAAGTTTTTGCTGCCATCTCAAAAGTTGCTTCTCTATTAGCTAAATCAGCCTGGGCAGATGCCATAGAAGCGGCATTTTGATCTACAGTCGCCTGAAATGTTCTGGGGTCAATCTCTGCAAGAAGCTGTCCCTTTGTAACTTTTGAATTGAAATCAACATATATTGCACTTATAAGCCCGGAAACCGTTGAACCTACAGAAACAGTATTAACAGGATTTATTGTGCCTGAGGCTTCAACTACTTGTGTTATAGTTCTGCGTTTTATTTTGGCGGTCTGGTATTGTACTCTATTTTTGGTAAGAGATGATATTATGAAAATTAATATCAAAACAATAGCAACAATTGCGAGTATACCGCGTTTCTTTTTTAGTATTTCAGGAATCTTCATACATTATCCTTTTTTTCAGTGTTTTTAATTTTTTTGGTATTTTTCTTAACTTGTTTTTCTTGTTTTTTTAAGTCTTTTTGATAGTCTTTTACGTCTTCAACCGTCAAAGTCTCTTCTTGAGGAAGCGCTATTTCTCTTTCTAAGGTTGCACGCGCTACATTATAATTATAAACAGCCTGAACATAAGAACTTTGAGCATTGTTATAATTAACTCTTGCGTCTTGAAGTTGAATGTAATCGCCCAATCCGACTTCATACCTGCCGTCTGCAAGCTCTAAGTTTTCAAGTGTCTGACGCACTTTGGTCTCCAGAAGCGGAATTTGTTTTTCTAGCTGTATCATATCAATATAAGCAGATTGGATTGTAAAATACATATTCTGATTAAGCAGTTCAACCTCTGTTTTTGCAAGGTTTAGTTCTGAATTTGCAATATCTACTTCATGTTTAACCTGTTTTATATTAAATGTCGTATCAAGATTTAAAGATACATTCATTCCGTTTTGGGAGTAGAATCTGCTGTTATCATAACTGTATCCGACGCCGCCTCTAAGTTCCGGCAAATATTGACGTTTGGTCAAAAGAACATACTGTTTCATAGCATTAACAGTAGCAACAAGAGCTTTTAAATCAGGCCTGTTTTCTTTTGCTATTGTTACAGATTTTTCAAATGTATACGGATATTTTTGGAATACATAGTTTGCGAGTACATTACTTTTTTCAGCTTTAACTGCATAAGTAGCATCCGAAATATCCTCCGGAAGTTTCAGTAATCTGTCATATTTATCAATATTCTTCAAACTCATTGGAACATAAGGGTTTGAAAGGTTAAAAGTCTCGGTATTTTTTATACTATACTCCGGAGCATACGCTACATACATAGCATTGTTTAAATTTACAATGGCATTTTTATATGTATTTTCTGCATTTACTAATGCTATTTTTGAGTCACTTAGGTTAACTTCGGCGTTTACAAGATCAATTTTTGACCTTATACCTTCCTCATAATACGCGAGAGTTCTTTGGTAGTTTCTCTCATTTATCTGAACGTTGAGCTTTTCGACTTCCATCAAAGATCTTGCCGCTAATACAGCATAATATTGAAGTTTAACATTAAAAATAGTTGTTAAAACAGTTTCGTCAAAATCAAATTCCGCCGCTATTCTGTTAAACTTTTCCATTCTTATATTAGCGCCGGTTTTCCCAAAATTCCATAAAAGCTGCGATAGAGACGCATCGAATCCGGGCAGCGTTCGTGTATTATAGCTTGTATTATTATTCCTGTGCCCGAATCCTTGGCTATACCCAACACCTGCGGAAAGGGTCGGAAAATATGCAGATTTTGCAACACCTACACTAGATTTTGCTATATCAAGGTTTAATATATATCTTTTTACAACCGGACTATTATTAAGAGCAATACGAATACAATCATTTAGTCCGAGTGAAGCATGTTTTTCAATCTGAATATTCTGTATTGCATAAGCCCTCACTCCTACAGTCAAACATATTAGTATTAATAATATCCGAATTTTATTTTTCATTTATCTGTTTCTCTACTACATTATAGACGACAAACAAAAATTAGAGTTCATTTTCTTGTATGAAATTGTTTATATCGAAGTGGGCGAAATGCCCCAGTGAAGCTTACTTCTTAATACAGAATAAAAACTGTCATCTTTTAAAAAGGCAAGTATTGCTTTCTCTTTAGCAGCCTTGATATCAATTTTATTAACACATTCCATTGTATCAATACCGTCTGCGGCAACTGAAAGCAGCTTATCTCCTGTTTTAACTGTAATTTGTTCATCTGACGGAATAACAAGAGGTCTTGCATTTAGTGTATGCGGACATATAGGTACGATTACAAGTGCATCCAGTGTCGGGTATAATACAGGTCCGCCTGCTGAAAGTCCATAAGCTGTAGAGCCTGTTGGAGTTGAAATAATCAAACCATCCGCAATATAGTCACAGACAAATTTTCCGTTAATTTCTAAAAATAGTTTTGAGGTTCTGCTCGGAGAACAGCCTTTGATTACAAAATCGTTTAAAGCTAGAGACGAGCCTGCTGAAAGCATCAGGCGTTCTTCTGTTGAATATTGTCCTTTCAGAATTGCTTTTATAGCATTATCTATCTCACCATTCCCTGCTTGTGCTAAAAAGCCTAAACGGCCGACGTTGATACCAAAGACAGGTGTCTTAGTTTTAGAATAAAATCTTGCGGCCTTCAAAAGAGTTCCATCACCGCCGATAACAATTGTAAAATCCCCGAAATCTTCCATGCAGTCTATATTAAACGAACGAAACTCTATATTGCTTTTGATAAGAGCGTTTTCAACAGCTGATAGAACGTCCTTATAATTAGTTATGGTCTGATTGTATATAACATTAAATTTCATACATTGGATTATATCATATAATTCTCTTTTATGTTATAATAGGCTCAAGATCACACTGGTTGAGGGCAAATAAAATGATAGAAATGAAAGTAATGGGTATAGCATTGGATGTCCGAACAAATTCACCGATTGTTGTTCTGCATGATTTAGATAACAGAAAGGCGCTTCCTATATGGATTGGCTCTGCTGAAGCAAGCGCTATTATAAGATGTATAGAAGGACTTGTTGTTGCACGTCCGATGACACACGATTTGATTACTAATATTATCGAAAAAACAGGTTACAAGCTTGAAAAGGTTGAAATCAACGATGTTGAAAAAGATACATACTATGCAACTCTGTATCTTGTAAAAGACGGCGAAACTTTAGAGATAGACGCTCGTCCTTCTGATGCCATAGCAGTTGCAATGAGAGCAGAAGCTCCGATATTTGTTACTGCAAATGTTCTTATGAACGGCTCTGTATCAACCGATTCTGCAAAAGATGAAGAAGAAGCACAGGAATTTAAAGATTTTATCCAGAACATAAAACCTTCTGATTTTGAAAAGATGATGAAAGGCCGACACGAAGAATCCGACCAATAAGGGATAAAGGGGTAAAGGGGTAAAGGAGAGATAGATTTAGTTAAGGAGAAGGTTTTGAAAGTTCAAAGTATTCAGGGGCAAAATTTTCAGGCAAAAAGATATTTATCAAAAGATGGGATGCAAAACCTGCACTCTCTGTTGGATAAAATGAATCAGGAATCGGTTTATCCTAATAAAGATAATTTTTTTGAAGCTATGATTCTGGATAAAGTAATTATTGGCAAAGATTCTAAAATTGCTGATTTCAGATGGTTTACGCAGGGGCGTAAGAATGTTGGTACGATGCATGGTGAATCTGTTATTGGAGTTAACAAAAAGACAGCTTTTTTTGTTAATAATGAAACCGGTGAAGTAAAAAAAATGGAAAAACCTTTATTTTCCAAATGGACAACAATTTTAAAGGATGGCGAAAATATAGTAAAAGAGGCTAATGAAAATTTTGATAATAACAATATTGTCAAAAAATGTTATGTGAAAATGCCAACAGTAGAAGAGTTTGAAAATATTCAAGCTTTTATAAGAGACTTTAAGAGCTTTGTGTCAGAAATGGTTAAAGAGCATCCTATTAGTAAAATGTTAAAAAAATAAGAGGGCAGTATGAACATAAACAAAAACTATGAAAATTTAGAACAAAGTTATTTATTCTCAACAGTCGCAAAAAAGGTTAATGAATTTACAGCAAAGAATCCTGACAAGAAAGTTATCAGGCTTGGCATCGGCGATGTTACTTTGCCTTTATGCAAAGCTGTAATTGGCGCTATGCATAAAGCTGTCGACGAAATGGGCGTTCAGGCAACATTCAGAGGATATGGCCCAGAGCAGGGTTATGATTTTTTAAGAGAGGCCGTGAAAAAATATTATCTAAGCCATGGAGTTGAACTGGAACTTGACGAAATATTCATATCTGACGGAGCAAAGAGCGATTTAGGAAATATTCTTGACCTATTTGCACAGGATAATACTGTTTTAGTTCCGGATCCTGTTTATCCGGTGTATGTTGATACAAATATTATGGCCGGCAGAAAAGTTGTTTTTGCTGATGCTAATGGGGAAAACTGTTTCTTACCGCTGCCGGATAAAAGTGTAAAAGCAGATATTATATATATTTGCTCTCCAAATAACCCTACAGGAGCAGCATATAACAAGGAACAGCTAAAGATGTGGGTTGATTATGCAAGAGAGCTTGGAGCCGTAATCCTGTTTGATGCTGCTTATGAATGCTTTATTGACGACAACAGCCTTCCTCACAGCATATACGAGATAGAAGGTGCAAAAGAATGTGCTATAGAATTTTGTTCACTATCTAAAATGGCAGGATTTACAGGTACAAGATGCGGATACACAATTGTACCAAAGGTTTTAGGGAAGTTAAATAAAATGTGGCTGAGACGTCAGACAACAAAATTCAACGGTGTGCCCTATATAGTCCAGCGCGCTGCAGAAGCGGTATTTACGGAAGATGGGCAAAAAGAAATTAAAGAAAATCTTAATTACTATAAAGAGAATGCCAAATTAATTTCCGAAACATTAAAAAGGTGTAACATTTGGCATGTTGGCGGCAAGTATTCTCCCTATATATGGCTAAAATGCCCAAACAATATGACATCTTGGGAATTCTTTGATTATTTATTAGAAAATGCGCAAGTAGTAGGTACTCCGGGCTCCGGCTTTGGAAAAAATGGTGAAGGATACTTCCGTTTAACTTCATTTGGCTCCAAAGAAAACACAAGAGAAGCTATGGAGCGGTTTGAAAAACTGTTTATGTAGTAATTATTCTGTGTCATGACAACGCTCATTACTTATTAAGCGTTATTTTAACGGTGCTATTCAGAGGGTGCGAGTCTAACTTGTCATCTTGCATTACTTGTTTATTGGGATTACAATAAGGGCAGGAATGAGGTTTGTATGATTAACAGAAAATCACGTGATGAAATAAAAAGAATGAGGCATGCCGGACATATCGTTGCTCTTGTGCATAAAAAAATGAGAGAAGTTGTAGAACCGGGGATTTCTACAAAAGAGCTCGATAGTATAGCAATGCAGGTTATAAAAGAAAATAAAGCTATTCCTACTTTTCTCGGATATCACGGCTTCCCCGGCTGTATTTGTACTTCAATTAATGAAAAAGTCGTACATGGCATACCTTCAGAGACTGAAATCCTTAAAGAAGGGGATATTATAGCAATAGATGTCGGTGCAACCTATGGGGGGATGGTTGGCGATAGTGCTTGGTCCTATGCTGTAGGTAATATTTCGGATGAAAAAAAAATGCTTATGAAAGCCACCGAAGAAGCTCTATTTGCAGGTATCGCACAAATGAGAGCCGGAAATGTTTTAGATGACATATCTGGAGCAGTGGAAGATGTCGCAAAAAGTTATAATCTTGGTATTGTAAGACAATATGGAGGGCACGGCGTCGGGCATTCAATGCATGAGGATCCGTTCCTGTTTAACTTTAGAGTAGGAGACGAAACTCTTATAAAGTCCGGCATGGTTATTGCGATTGAACCCATGCTTAATCTCGGCGGAGATGAAGTTTTTGTGGAAGATGACAAATGGGGCGTTGTAACTAAAGACAGAAAACCGTCTGCGCATTTTGAACATACTGTTCTTGCAACTGACGGTGAACCTGTGCTTATGACAACTCTGATGGACTAATTGTTACCAAAGATCCAGTATTGCTTCAAAAAAGCCTTTTTGAGCCCCAAGTGCACGTTCCGGTATGACGAATGAAACACCTTTCATTTGCTTATTACCGATATAGCCTCCATTCGGTCCATCCCATTGGCCATAGCCGTCATTATTTTCTGCAATAGTGCCGGCAACAAGTTTTAAATCACTTGTAACTCCGCTTACATTGACATCCTTTTTCGGAGTTATTCTATACATCATTTCTCCGTTAGAATTTTTGAATTGTTCAATTGAATACTCATCTTTAAGCTCATTTATTAATTCTTTTCTCTTTTCTGCCTGTTTTAGTTCTTTCGCATATTGCTTGTCCACACCGCTTAAATAGTCTGAATCTTTAATTTTAGAAAAATCAAAATTTATACCCCGGCTTTTTAGTTCCGCTGTGAACAGACTGACCTCTTTTCCGTTTAATATTCTGTCATTATTGCCTTTATTCTCGGCTGAATCATACTTTTCTGCCAGTTTGTAAAGTGTTGAATTGTTCTTCAAATAATCTAATGAATACTGTCCGCCCATATTTTCTCCTTATTATTCTCGTGTATGTATATATTAAGTATTTTCTTTGTTAAAAATTGACTTTTTTGTTAAGTATTGTAAATATAAAATTTTTCTATGAAATTTCATCCCCCCTAGACAAAACTTTTTGAGCGTTATACAATCGTTATTATTGAGAAATTGAAGAGGTAAAAATGGATCAGATAATTAAAGTAGCCTGGGAATTGAATGAAAATACAGAAAACAGATATAAATTGGTCTACGAAATAGCTGAATTGGCTAAAAAGTTAGTTGATGAGACTCAGATGAAGAAAGCCCGAGACGAGTTTGGTTTTGAGGAAGCTGTTAACGAAAATGCTTATAAAAAGGAAAATCCTGTTGAGCACGCAATTATGGTTAAAGCTTCCGAATCTGACGATACGGAGTTGGTCGGCTAACCGATAATGAATTTATAAAAAAGAACTCCTGACGTCAGGGGTTCTTTTTTATTTGTAAAAATTTCTTAATATATCAGCAATTTTGAAACTTTAGAATACTTAAAAGAAAGGTAGGTGTAGTATGAACAAACACAGCAAAAAGTTAATGAATTTAATATGGGGCTTATGATAGTATGATTTGGAATGCAGCAAAACTATACTCGACTTTAGGCAACCCCAATTCATTATGGCCATTAGGGGTCAAAGACGGCTCTAGCTGCCTTGGGATGACAGCAGGTTCATATATCACAGGAAAAAAAGAGGAAGGTGTAGACAGATTTATTGATGAGTTTGGAACAGAGGCTTTGTGGTTAGGCGGAATTCCGGCCTTTAAGTGGCTTTTTGATAAAATTGTTTTCAAATCATTTAGTTTAGATTCAAAAATTGACCCCAGAAACTTTAAGGATAAAGAGATTTTCGAGAAAATAAAAGAATATGCCCCAACAGATGATATAAAGAAGAATCTTGAAAAAGCTGGGATGCAGAAAAAACTCTTTAAAAATCTTGCGGCGTCAAAGTTTGTTGTATCAACGGTTCTTGCTGCAGTATCTTATGTCGGTTTAACAAGATTAAAACAATATTATACAAAGCAGCAAATAAGGAAGAATTTGATTCAGGAATACAATGAGAATAAAAATAAAAAAGAAGAAAAGCAATCTCAGAATCCTTCGTTTAAAGGGATAGGAAGAGTTGTCGAAGAGTTTGCATTCTCCCCTGTTAAAAATATGTATATTATGGACGGTTTTATTACAACAGAAAGACTAACGGATTCAAGAAACCCTCAGGAGTTTGCCGGCTATGCCATAAAAGAGGGCTCTTGTTTGTTCTTCCTATACTATGCTGGTAAAAAGATTCAACAGTGGATGGAAAATTCTGCTAAGAAAAAACATAATAAATCAATTACTCTGGATTCAAGAATCCTAGAAGACGAAGGTTTTAAAAAGACATTTGACGACGGCTCTGTAGAAAAGGCAATGAAGGATTTTAAAAACGGATACTCTACAAAGCTTGAACTGTATGAATTTTTGCATAAACATCCTGAAAACCAGATTGTCAAACTTGCTAAACAGGCCGATATTATTAAAACAATGAAGGGAACCGATAAGATTGATACAAGGGCTTTCATTGACCTTAAAGATGTAGAAGGTATGCATAGTCAGGTTGATGAATTGTATAATCAGTATAAGGATGCTTTGGCAAAAGGCGAAACTTCTGAACAATTCTTTAATGGTGTAAAAAAACTAAAGAGAATGTCCATAATAAAGAATATCGGAGCTTGTGTATTGGCTCTTGGAGTAATTACGCCTGCTGCTATGGTTATTAAAAGACTTACTGACAAAGACGGTAAAGAGTTTCAAACTAAAAAAGAAATTAAAGAGCAATTAATAAAAGAGGGGATTATATCATAAGTAAAAATTTGGTATAATAAATGAACAAACTTTGTAAAAAATCGTTATATATACAAAGCAAGGAGTTATGAATGAAAAAAATCTTATTAGTTTTATTAATTTTTACAACAGTTTCTACAAGTGCTTACGCATATAAGGTATACTCCTATGATTCAAATGGTAATAGAGTTTATCAAACTGTAGAAAGTACAGCAGGTGCAAATCCGAGCAGTATATCACCAAATTTTGTTGAAGGAGAAAAAACTGTAGTATATGACGAAAACGGGAATAAAACCGGGAAGTATGTAAACAGGTCAAACGGCAGAACTTATGTGTATGACGCCAATGGCAACAAAACCGGCTCCATACGACAATCCGAGAATGGAACAATACGTACTTATGATGAGAATGGCAACAGAACAGGAAAAGCTATAAGATACTCTAATGATAAAACCGTAACTTACGATGCTAACGGAAACAAAACCGGTTCATACGTAAAAAAATCAAATGGCAGAACTTATATGTATGACGCAAATGGCAACAAGACGGGTTCAATAAGACAAATGCCTAACGGAAGAACATATACTTATGACGCTAACGGTAACAGAACCGGCAGCTATAAGCAATTAAAAAGCGGTAAAACAATAAGATATGATGCAAACGGAAACAAAACGGGCAGTTTTAAACGTTTTTAGTTTTTAATAAAATGGGGCCTTTTATAGGGCCCCATTTTTTATTATTTTAATGCCGCTTTTGCTCTTTCAAGTGAGTTATGTTTGCCGAGTATATCAAGTATGGCTACCATATCAGCTCCGCATAGCCTTCCTGTTACTGCGGCTCTTATTGCCCACATTGTGAATTTAGGTTTATATCCTTTTTGTTCTTTGAAATCAGCTCTGAATTTTTCAAGCTTTTCGTGCAGATTTTCTTCTGTCCATTCCCAATTCTCTGCTTGTTCAATAAATGATTTTAACACATCTTGAGATAATTCAGTATCCAAGTTTTCAGCAGCTTTTTCGTCAATTTCAACCTTTTCTCCGCCGAAGAAGTAAGAAACAGCATCTGTTATATCTGAAAGTAGAACAAGGGGTTCTCTTGTAACTTCAATCATTCTGTTGAAATGCTCTTCCGACATTTCAGACAGGTCATATTTTGTTAGATATTTTTTTAATTTTTCCTTTAACTCTTCCATTGGCAGCATTTTAATATAATGGCTGTTCATCCATTTTAGTTTGTCGTATTCAAAAATTGAATTGGAAGATGAAATCTCATTTATTCTGAAGTCTTTTGCAATCTCATCAACAGTTTTAATTTCGACCCCATCAGACGGAGACCAGCCGAGCAGCGCCACGAAGTTGACAAGAGCTTCTGTCAGATAGCCTTGCTCAACAAAATCAGATACTGCTGTAGCGCCGTGTCTTTTGGAGAGTTTACTTCTGTCAGGCGCAAGAATCATTCCAAGATGTCCGAAGCGAGGAACTTCAAATCCTAAAGCTTCAAATATCAGGATTTGTTTGTAAGTATTTGAAATATGGTCTTCACCTCTGATAACATGGGATATTTTCATCAAAGCATCGTCAATTACAACAGCGTAGTTGTATGTTGGTGCTCCGTTTGACTTCAAGATAACAAAGTCTCCAATAAGGTTGGTATCCATGTGCAGCTTGCCTTTAACTAAATCGTCAAATTCAAGGATGGAAGTGTCGTGAAAAGCTTTTTGCGCCTTTGCTACATTAAACCTTATAGCAGGTTTTCTGCCTTCTGCTCTAAGTTTTGCTTTTTCTTCTTCCGTTAAGTTTTCGCACTTTCTTGAATAAACATAGGCTTTTTTATTTTTTGTAGCTTCTTCCTTCTCAGCTTCCAGTTCTTCCGGCGTACAAAAACACTCGTAGGCAAAGCCTTTGTCCAAGAGTGTTTGAATATATTTAGGATAGATATCGAATCTTTGGGATTGTGTATATGGGCCGTAATCACCGCCTACGTCAGGGCCTTCATCCCAATTAAGTCCGAGAGCTTTTAAGCTGTCAAAAATATTATCAACATATTCCTGACTGGTCCTTTCAGCATCAGTATCTTCTATTCTAAGTATAAATTTACCGTTATTTTTTTTAGCGAATAAATAGTTAAACAAAGCAGTCCTTGCAGTTCCGACGTGTAGATTTCCACTTGGAGAAGGAGCTATTCTTACTCTAACTTCTGACATAATTAACCTTCCTTTTCATATTTACCCCTTAATTATTGCACAAATAAAGAAATCGTGTAAATATATTAGTATGCAGAGACGAACTTATCTTAACGGCAGTATAAAAAACGGCAATATAATGAGGTGGCCGGTAAATAATCTGGTTGTCTATATTGCACCGATGAAATTTTATTCAAAACCCGGTGAAGATGCAAAATTCAGGAAAATGGTAATGGACGCTTTTAGCGTCTGGGCTGCTGCAACAGGGGGGAAAATTCGTTTTCGTATAACCAACGTTCTTTTGGAGTCTAATATAAATGTTGACTGGAAAAGAGTGGATAGAAAAGCTCTGGGTCATTGTTATTTTAACTGGGACGCACAGGGACGATTGTATGGGGCAGAAGTCTCAATCGGACTTACGGACGGGCGTATTCATCAGCAGTATGACAGTGATATAGAGGTTTATCATACGATTCTGCACGAAGTAGGACATGCATTAGGGTTAAACCATAGCCCATACAAGCAGGATATAATGTATACTCCGCATCAGTACGGAGTAGCGGCTTTGTCTGAAAACGACAAGTATTCTATTAACTGGCTTTACAGACTTCCGGCAGGAGCTTCCGTAAAACAGATTGCTTCCAAGTACGGAATTTCTACATCTACTGACATTGATTCAGTTATTAGTAAGATTGATTCAAAAAATTCTACCCAATCAGAAGATAATAAAATTCAGATATCAACCAGAAGAGATTTGCTGGAAGAAGCCGCTAATATCGGGGATTTGAAGCGGTACAATATGATGCTTCAAAACATTTCAATATCACCAAATGTTAAGAATTATTTAAATAATAACAGACAAAATTAAAAAATTAGGCAATTTTTTTAACTCAAATGTTTTTATTAAAATATACGGTTAGTAAAAACATAAGGTTGTATTTAAATGATTAATCCAATAACATTTAAAGCCAATGTCGCATATAATAAAGAAGTAGAGCAGAACCTTCAGAGCGATTCTCCAAATCCTTTAAGACTAAAGGCTAATTTGTCGAGCTTAACGGCACTTTCTAATTATAATCAGGTTTTGCTTAAACCTAAGCAGGACAATGATTCTTTGCAAGTGTTGCGTAAAGCTTCTGACTTAAATAATCTGGCACCTTCCAGAATGGAGCTGCCTCATAGCTATAACATAGATGAAGTTAACGGTGAACATATATATAAAAAAGACGGAACTCTTGCGTGTATAAGAGAATTTTCCAATGACACAATAAAGGAGTTTTATCCGGCAAAAGATGAGCAGTTTATTGATAGGATAGATGTGTATGATAAAAATAGCGGCAATATAATTGCCAAATATTCTCCGATAGTTGATAAAGACGGCGCCGTGAAAACAAATATAACAATTTTTGATGCAAATGTTAATAATAAATATACAATGTTTCAAGCGGAGGAGGATGGAAACATCAGCAGCATAACAGAATTCTCGGGTGAAGGAGATTCTTTTAGAACATTGATACGGAATCCTGATTCTTTAAAACCTCTAAGATATATGGAAGCAAAAGAAACCCCTGATGGGGATTTTATGCTTATAGACTGCAAATTTGATAAATCCGGTAATGTATCTGAGATAAAAAATATAAATGGAAATCGTGAAGTTGTTATAACTTATGATGGGATTCATAAATCAATCAGCGTAAAAACTTATGAGAGCTCAAAAGATATTTCATAAACATTAAATCAGGGTATCTAATTGTATATATTTTTCAAATTTTGCACCAATTTCAAACAAAGATAAAGCATTTTCTAAATCAGCTTCTTCAATTTCCTCAAGATTGGTCTTATTTGGAATATTCAAATATTTTTGTACATTTATAGGTTTTCCGCCCACAAACTGTTGAAACATTACAAGCCCTGAAATGTCTTGCTCCATAGAACTTAGTGTTGTTAACGTTTCCAGATTTCCTCCAGGTCTGATCATAACGCCGGAAATATTCATTTCTTTTTTTAGTATTTCACAGGCTTCTTTAGGGGTTTTTGCTTCTTTTACAAATTTTTTCAATTTATCTAAATCAATATAACAAGTATAACCTGTCTGCCTTGAGAGTTTTTCAATTTTATTAATAGCTTTTAAATACTCTTTTTTGTAATCAAAAAGAACATCGTCTCCATACTTTATAAGCCAGCTTTTCCCAAATTTGTCCAGGCATTGTAAATGTGATATGAGCATATCTATTTTGCCGTCCGGCGTATACGAATGAAGCGCCGGTTTCATATTGTGTTCTTTTAAAAAAGTATTGAATCTATTAAACTCCTGAAAAGCTTCTTTATTTTCTTTTTTACCCCAATAAGTCGCATATTGTGTATCTTTTAACTTATATCCCATTTTTCTTATTAATTTATCGACAATGGTTTTAGTATTTGTTTCTTCTGCGACTTCGATAAGGTAACAACCGCGCAGCCCGTAAAGTTCTGCCGCATCTTGCAGTTTATATCTGCCTGCTGGAATTTTGGAGCTTTTTCTTACTATAATAGAACCCTCTGGGATTCTTACAGGGCCTCTTGAATAAAAATCTCCTGCGACACCTCCGAAAAACTTGTTTTCTTTTGTTTTCATTGTTTTAGCCATTGGCATAATTAAAGCAAACGGCTTAGTATCCCAACTTCCCAGCGCATGTGAAGTTACGGCATGATTTACCGCAAAATGCACACTGTCTCTCGGGCCTTGAATTGCCGAACGTGCGGTATCTATTATCCCATTATTCGGGGCAAAATCGGTAAGATGAGTTAATACTAATCCGTCCTCAGAAAGTCTTCCTGTAGAATCATTCAGAGGATGATTTTTGGCAAACGGAAATAGCGCAATATTATCAGTATTTCCTTGAATACTTTTGCCTAATTGCAGGCTTTGCATACGTTTTCTTGCTATGTGTCTTATTAAATCAACTTTTCCCATCTTAATTTATTCCCATGTCTTACTCTTATATTAATATAAAGTTTTTCAACATATAAAATTTGACTAAATATTAAGAAATATTAATTCCTTACAGTAACGTAAATGAATTCTTCACTTATTTCGGATATCAGCTTATACAAATGTCGTTCTTTTACCGCCTCTGAATCCCCCGACTGGATTCCCTTTTTCGGTAATGTTTTAATCCTTGAAAACTTCCATAATTTAGGAGTTAGTTTTCCTGAGGTAGGGGTAAATAAAGTTGATAAAATAAACGTAAATTTATTCCACCTAAAGAAAAGGGGTAAATGTGTACTCCACCTATTAAAAAGGAGGTTAAAATGACGATTAGAAAACTTACTGTGGCAGCTGCAATTGCCGTTGGTATAGCAACGTGTTCGTTCAATACGGTAATGGCAGCCTGCCCGTGTGATCAGCGCCCTGTAGTTACTCAGGGAGCTTGTCCGTGTAATGAAATTCCGGAAATGACAGGTGCAGCTTGTCCTTGTGAGCCGGAACCGGCATGCGGTTGTGATACCGCACCGAAATGCGAGCCGGACCCTGTTCCGTCTTGTGCTTTATGCCCGGGTGTAAAAGACTTGTCAAGAGCTGATATGAAACAGGTATATTCATATCCGAATGCAGTCTATGGGTACAACAACTTTGTAGGTACAGAAAAAGATTCAATCTACAAGGCAGAAGGTTTTTCTGTTAACAGAGAAATCAACAAGCTTACAGCAGGAACCATGGGCACTACAGTTGCAAGTGACGGATCAATTACCGGTGCTGCAACAAACATTCCTTGCTTGAATGATTTATCAAGCCATCAGGGTGCTCCTATAGTCCGCGATGAAGCAAAAATGGACGGTAACGGCTGCCCGATTCAGATGGGTACGGCAAATTCTATTCAAGCAATAAAGAAGACATTAGAGCCGTTTGATTTATCACCTTTCAGCAATATGACAGGTGCTGCAGCGGGCTTACAGATGTTCCCTGATGTTCCGGAAGGATACTGGGCTTCTTGTGAAATTGATAAGCTTGCAACAAATGATGTTGTCGTAGGCTATCCTGACAGATTATTTAAGCCGTCAAGAAATATTTCACGTGCGGAATTTGCTACAATGTTAGTAAAAGGTTTTGACAAGGATATGTACTCTTGTGCACCTGAAAAGTTATTCTCAGACGTTCCGACAAATCACTGGGCTAATTCAGCAATCACTGTTGCTGTACATCAGGACTTGTTAAAAGGATATCCTAACGGCAAATTTATGCCTAATCATAACGTAACAAGAGTAGAAGCACTTTGTGCATTATCAAAGGGTATTCAGTGTGCAGAAATGGATAAATGCAAAGCACAGGAAATTCTGTCTAAATACTGTGACGGTAACACCGTTCCTGAATGGGCACAAATCCCTGTAGCTAAGGCTTTGGATAAAGGCGCTTTGAATAATTCGCCAAATCCGAACACAATTGCACCGTTTAAGGATGCTTCTCGTGCTGATATAGCAGCAATGCTTCAAAACGTTCGTGTAGCAGCAGGTATTGATAAAAACCCTGTAACAGCAAATAATGATTGTCCAATGTGTCCTACAGATAAGAAGGCCTTTATTGAGAACGAAGAAATTGTTCAAATTCCGACATTACAGTTAGAATTTAAGGACCAGGTAAGTGCAAAATCTTCACACGTAGGTCAGAGATTTGCAGCTAAGACATTAGAAGATGTAACAATTAACGGTCAGCTTTACCCTTGCGGTTCAAAGGTATACGGTAAGGTTGTAGAAGTAATCAGACCTTCAGGATGTCAGAAGGGTGCTTTAAAACTTGCATTTACAGAAATTGAACACTGCGGCTGCAAGGCAACATTACCAAGACAGATTCTGAACGCTGAAATTAACAAATCAAATACTCCTAATATTGTATCAAGAATTGTTACAGCACCTCTTACCTGGGGCGGTCAGATGTTAGGTATTGTCGGCAGAACAACCGGCGGTATGCTCTCTAACCTGGGTAATGCTTTAGAAGACGTCGCTTCCGGTACTGGTATTGCACTTGGTGAAGCATTCCAGGGTCAGTTTATGGCATCTGCAAGAAGTGTAGGAGATGTTGTTAAGGATACTGTTAAGGCTCCTATTGATATAACAAGAACTGCAATCTCAGGTACGGTAGGGCTTGTTCAGGCAACAGGAGACGAGGTTGGCTACTTAGTTGATGCTAAGGGTTACAAAATCTCAGCTATCAACCCGAAAGAACACGTTACTATAGCTTTCGGCTGCAGCGGCGAATAGTAAGTAATATTATGTCGTTCGCTCATAAAAGGGGAGAGGTGGGAAACTGCCTCTCTTTTTTATCTTAACTGTATACAAACGGCGGCCCGTTTTTGATTTCAAAGAGTATATTGTCCGCTATAACCTTTAATTCTTCCTGAGATTTACCGCTTTGTTTTTGTTTAATAAATTCTTCACACAAAGGCTCAATTGCCGAATCTTTTTTTGCCTTAAAGTTTCGGAGTTCTGTAGAAACTAGGCGTTTCTGGAGATTAAGCTCAATATCTGCATTATATTTCTTTACCTGGACTTCCTTGACTGCCTCTGCTGCAGCTTTACCGCCATAGGCAAGCGCAGAGATTCCGGCTATTCCGAAGAAAAGATTTTTAAACTGCGGATTTTTAGGGTTCATAAGCCAATCATAAAAGAAGGATAAGTAATCATTAACATGAGAAAAATAAGTAATCTTATTCCGCCCTGAGCCGCCCATCATCGGGTTAACCTTTTCGGTCGCCTGATTCATTGAATCCAGCAGATGATTTAGAAACTCTTCTTTTTCTTTTTCCGGCATATCCATTTTATTAACAGCTTCTTTAACCTCATCCGGCCGTGCGTAAACAGATTCAAGAAGGTTTTCTATTAAAAGTTTGTATGCGTCTTTCCCTATTAAAACCTCTCCGTTATGCCCCTGCATATTATTAATCGGTTTACCGTTATTATAATCATCTATAACGTTTTCAAGCCCTTTTTTCGTATTTTTAATCCCTTTTTTTATAAACTCGTCGCTCTTTCTGATGTTCTTTGCGGAATAATATCCTAAGCCGAGTATCGATAGCAGTGTCAAACCACCTAACAATAAAAGAGGCTTCTGGTCATTTTCTTCTTTATCTTTTTTATTTCCTTTAAAAGCAAGCTCTGATGAGAACATATTGGCTTTGGCAGAAAGCATGCTTCTTATTATCTGAATCTTTCCGGAAAACGACTGTGTTTCAACCTCAATTAAATTTTCCTGCAAGTTTTTCTGGATGTCAGCTTCCTGCTTCTTTACCCAGACTTCCTTAAAACCGTCGATAAAGATTTTCCCCATAAACGCCATAGAGCCAAGGGTTATAACCCCAAGAGAAGCAAGAATTGTTTTTCTGTTTGGAGACTGAATCATGCTGAAAATACTCTGGTGTACTTCGTCATTTATACAGTGGTTTCTGGTAATTCCCGGAAGCAGATATTCTTTTGAGCTTTCAAGTTTGCCTTTAGAAAATTTCCTCATCATAGCGGTAAATCCGCCTAAAAGTCCCATAACCCCAATTGTTGCAATGCAGAGCGGAAGCAGCGGATTTATTTTTTTCTCCTCTTTTTCATAAAGCTTTTGCGGCATATCTATTGTATTTGAAATAACAAGAGTATCGTAAGTTTCGTTTAGTAAAGACGGGTTTTTTGATGAACTGTCAAATGTCGCAGATTTACTCCCATCCAGAAGGGGATCTTTCACGTAAGAATTAACAATGATACCCTCTTTTACGTATGTATCATTGCGCTTTTGAGTATTAGTCATGTTTTTCTGGTGTCTTGAAGATTCAAGATCCTGATTTATCTTCTGTATCATCCCTTTTCTTCCAGAGTTTTCTTAAAACTTTCTTCAGATTAAAAATCCTTTTGTCATCATCAATTTTTGTATCGTCATCTTCTGTGTTATTCTTTTTAAAAATCTTGAAGATGTCCTCAAACTTTGATTTTACAGAACTTATAAATTCTGAAATTTTCTTTTCAACAAAGGCCTTGGCCTCCCCAAACAGCGCATTCAATTTGTCTTGTATATCAACAAATCTCTGTTTTATCTGGTTCAGATTAGAAATAATATTCGGAATATTTCTAATAGTATTGATAATTGGAACTACGATATTCTTTATTGTAAATGCAACAGGTTTTAAAATAAAGCTTTTTGAAATTTGATTTGCAAAATCAATCATTTTCTGTGTCATTTTCTCCAGATTTTGTTGAAATTTCAAAAGAGCTTCTGCATGTGCCAAAAGATTCTTTTCGTGGTTTTCAATCCTTTGTGCTCTTGCCTTCATCATTGCACCTACCATTGCACAATGATGATAACTCCATTCTCCGGCTTTTTGGGGTCTTTCTCCCACACGGCTTCCTCCGCCTCCCATTCCCGAACAAACAGGGCAGGCGCCCGGTGACATTCCGTGAGGACAGAGTCCGCTTTTTACATTATTAATATTTGCTGCAGGCATAATAAAAAACCTTTCTATGCCGAGTTTTACCGCAACAAAGAAAAGCTCTATGCAATACTGTAACTCGCAGTGTTGCATTTCGGATAAAATAAAGAGGTTTGCCCTTCTTATATATCGGGCTTTTTACTTATTTCTATGTTGTATTTATTTTACCCCTTTACCCATTTATCCCTGAAGTATTCCGGCTTTAACGGCTGCGGTACAGTCACGGATTTCCACCGTAGTTTCCTCGTATTTAGTTTTAATTTATTTATAACACAATTGACTTTAGTACACAATTAACAAAATTTTCAAGTTTGTAGTAAAATAGTCTTATGAATTTGGATGCCGTAATAGATAGCTTATTATCGCCTGTAGCAGACAAGGTTTCAGGTATTATCTTTTCTTATGTCACAATAGATGGAGTAAAGGTTGAGTTTCTTGTTGCACTACTGATTGCGGCTGCTGTTTATTTTACGATGAGAACAGGTTTTATAGGCATTTGGGGGTTTAAGCACGCGGTTAAACTTATAACAAATAACTATAAGCACAAAACCAACGGGTACCAGCGGAAAAAAAAGGGGGAATTATCTTCTTTTCAGGCCCTAAGTGCAACAATATCCGCGTCTGCCGGTATCGGTAATGTGGCAGGCTCCGCAGCAGCGGTATCAATTGGCGGTCCGGGAGTAATTTTCTGGATGATAATCGCCGGATTATTTTCAATGGCTCTCAAATTTTCTGAGGTGCTGCTTGGTGTGAAATTTCGCAAAACAAATCCGGACGGTACTGTCTCAGGAGGGCCTATGTACTATATTCCGGCAGGTTTAAGAGGTAAATATTCACAAAAGTTTGCACCTTTTCTTGCAAAAACTTATGCGATATGTTGTATTTTTGCAATGATAGGCGGCTGGAATCTGTTTCAGATTAATGCTATGACTGCGCAGTTTACAGAGGTAACTGGGGGAGAACATAGTATTTTTGCAAATAACGGATGGATTTTGGGGGTTATTGTTGCGGTTATTACCTGGTTTACTATAATTGGCGGTATTAAAGCAATCGGAAAATTTACTTCTAAGGTTACCCCTGTAATGTGCTCCCTATATGTTCTGAGTGCGTTTTTAGTCTGCATTGTAAACATTCATCATTTACCGGAAACTCTGGTTTTAATTCTAAAAGAAGCGTTTTCACCAAGAGCAATGACAGGAGGGGCGTTTGCGTGCATGTTGTGGGGATTCAGGCGTGCAATGTTTGCAAATGAATCCGGTTTGGGAACGGCACCTATAGCGTTTTCGGCAGTGAATACAAATAAACCTGTAGCGCAAGCCTTTATTGCAATGCTTCAGCCTTTCGTGGATACAGTAATCGTTGGTGTTGCAACAGCGTTTGTAATAGTAGTTTCAAAAGTTTATTTAAATGTGGACGGAATTGCAGGAATAGAACTTACTTCAAAAGCTTTTGGAACAATTTGTCCTTTCTATCCTATAATTTTAACAATAATGGCAAGCTGTTTTGTTCTATCAACAATGCTTTGCGGTTCATACTATGGACTTAAAGCGTGGAACTTCTTGTTCGGTGACAGTATTTGGAAAACAAGAACTTTTCAGGCAATTTATTGTGTATGTATTATTGCAGGCTCTGCGATGAATTTTAAAAGTATTATTAATCTTTCGGATGCAGTAACTCTTTTCCTTGCAGTTCCTAATTTAATAGCGGTCTTTGCTCTTTCTAATGTTGTTGTAAAAGAATTAAAGCGCTATTGCGAACGCTATCAAGTTGGCGGCAGAATAGCCGGATTATTGCGTTAGCCTGAAGTTACGCCTGCTAATTCCCGTTGTCCGTTTATTGGGTTTATTGTTCAATAGTTCTGATAACTTTTGCAGGATTGCCGACAGCAAGCGAGTTGTCCGGAATATCTTTGGTAACAACGGCACCGGCACCGATTACACAACCATCACCTATCGTTACTCCGGGCAAAACAATAACACTTCCCCCAAGCCAGCAATTCTTTCCTATCTTAATTGGTTTTGCACTTTCAATAAAAGTATTTCTTGTCTTGTAATCCAGAGGATGAACAGGTGTATAAAGCTGGGTATTTGGTCCGATAAAGGTATCACTCCCTATTATAACGGGGGCGCAGTCAAGAACAACACAGTTGGCATTAAAATATACTCGCTCTCCCAATTCGATATTGCAGCCGTAATCGCAAAAAAAGGTCGGTGTTATGTAGCATCCTTCGCCGACTTTTTTAAACAGTTTTTTTATTATGTCAGACCGTTTAGAAGCTTCTTTTTCAAGATTAAAATCTGCAATAGTTTCTCTCGCCTTGTCCCTTAATCCGATGAGATAACCTGTCATAGGATAGTAAGCTTCTCCGGCTATCATTTTGTTAAATTCTTCCATACAAACCTCCTCAAATATTGTATCAAAAAAGCGGAATTTTGATTAATCAAAATTCCGCTTTTAATAAATCCTCCAGTCCAATTACCAGATAGAAGCTCCCCCTGTAAGAGAATTTTCAAGTCCCGGATGTTTTTTGGCAACGTCCCAGGCGCTGCCTGATTGTAGTTCTTGATAATATGCAGGGACCGATACATCCTTACGATCTTCTTCTGCTCTTGCCCATATTGGTGCTGGCCCTGAACTGCTTACTGCTTCTGTACTCATATTTATCCTTTCTTTAATATCATCTTGTATATACTGTTATATATATAAAGTTTCTTTTTGAGTTATAATTGCGTTTTTTTTATAAATTGTTACATTTATTTACATAGTCTATTGGGCGAATTCAAGAAGCAAACCGTTCTAAAAACAAAAAGTCGGGATACCTCCCGACTCTTTGTTGTAAATTTTTATTTTTAGCATAAAGCGCAGACGCTAGATGCGGACTTTTTTATATCTTCTACCTTGTCTAACTGTTCCCAAGGAAGATTCAAATCAGTACGTCCGACATGACCGTATGCTGCGAGTTTCTGATAGAATTTACCGCCGTTTTTAGCAGGCAGATTTCTTAAATCAAAGTTTGCAATAATAGCAGCCGGTCTCAAGTCGAAGTTTGAACGGACGATTTTTGAAATTTCGTCGTCAGCAATTCTTCCTGTACCAAAAGTATCAACAAAAATTGAAACAGGTTCTGCAACACCGATTGCATAAGCTAATTCAATTTCACACTTTTCAGCAAGTCCTGCTGCAACAATATTTTTTGCAACATATCTTGCAGCGTAAGCAGCTGAGCGGTCAACCTTTGTAGGATCCTTACCTGAGAAAGCTCCGCCGCCGTGACGAGAATAACCGCCGTATGTATCAACGATGATTTTTCTTCCTGTCAAACCTGAATCGCCTTGAGGGCCGCCGACAACGAATCTTCCTGATGGGTTGATTAAGATTTTTGTTTCTGAATCAGGTTTTATGGATTCTTTTTCAAAAACATAGTCTATAACACAATGCTGCAAATCCTGACTGATTATCGCCTGGATTTTAGAATTGTCGCTGATACCGTTGATTTCAGCAGCGTGCTGTGTTGAAATAAGAATTGTATGTATTCTTGAAGGTTTACCGTCAACGTATTCAACCGTAACTTGAGATTTTCCATCCGGTCTCAGGTAAGTTAAAATACCTTCTTTTCTAACTTGAGCAAGTCTGTATGACAACTTGTGCGCCAAGCTAATCGGAAGTGGCATTAATTCTGGAGTTTCGTTACAGGCAAAGCCGAACATAATTCCCTGATCACCAGCTCCAATATTATCGGTTTCGCTTGATGATGTATCAGCGTTTTCGCTTCTGCTTTCAAGAGCTTTATTAACACCGCCTGCAATATCAACAGACTGTTCATCAATACTTGTTAATACGGCACAGGTATCACAATCGAAACCGCCGCCGGCAGAACCAGCGTACCCGATATTTCTTACGGTTCTTCTTACAACGTGCGGTATATCTACATAACAATTTGATGTGATTTCACCGCAAACTAATACCATGCCTGTTGTTGCGGTAGTTTCAGCAGCAACTCTTGATTGCGGATCTTTGGTTAAAAATTCATCAAGAATTGCGTCAGAAATCTGGTCGCAAACTTTGTCGGGGTGGCCTTCTGTTACTGATTCAGAAGTAAACAAAAAATTTTTTGATGTCATAATGATTTTCTCCTTAATTTATATTACTCCGGTAAGGTTTTTAATTCCGACCCGGTTACACATATTAGCAACATTCTAGTATGAAGAGTTTCAAAAAGCAAGTAAAATAAAAAGGACAGATATGACCTGCCCTTTCTATTTATTAAACTAAATTTATTATTCTCCGGTTGAGGTTACAACCTTATCTATCAGACCGTATTCTACTGCTTCTGCTGCTGAAAGATAGTGGTCACGCTCGCAGTCCTCTTTAACTTTTTCAAAAGGCTGGCCTGAATTTTCTGCCATAATACCGATTAACATATCTTTCATTCTAAGAATTTCTTTTGCTTCAAGTTCAATATCGGTAGCCTGACCTTTTGCACCGCCCAGAGGCTGGTGAATCATTATCCTTGCACTCGGAAGAGCCATTCTTTTACCTTTAGCGCCGGCTGAAAGTAAAAATGCACCCATTGAGGCAGCCTCTCCAAGACAAATGGTTTGTACGTCTGCCTTAATTAAGTTCATAGTATCATAAATTGCCATGCCGGCAGTGATTACACCGCCCGGAGAGTTAATATACAACATTATATCTTTTTCGGGGTTTTCGCTGTCTAAAAGCAGCAGTTGTGCTACAACGGAATTTGCAACATCGTCATCAATTTCAGTTCCTAAAAAGATGATTCTTTCTCTCAGAAGTCTTGAAAAAATATCAAAAGACTTTTCTCCTCTTGATGAGGATTCAATAACCGTCGGAACGTAACTTAGTATTTTCTTATAATCCATAAATCTCTCCTTGCAATCTTAACATTATTTTACAATAAAGTTATGATGTGTGCAAGATTGTTTTTATTTCTTATTTAGAGCATTTTCCAAAGCCTTTTCAAGGACTTCGATTTTTGATTCTAAGACTTTTACTCTGGAAGAGCTTTCAGTGCTTGCAATAGATTCTTTTTCGAGCTCTCTTTTGTACGAATTAATTCTGTCATTCTTGGAATTAAGTTTTATATTCATAATGAATATTCCAAGCATTAAACCGCATAGAAATATTATTGCAGAAGCTGTTTTTACGCTCATATACAAAAATGAATAACCGGCGGCAGAAACAGATAGTGCTGATAATATTATAAATAGTAGATTTTTCATTTATCACTCCTTATATATATTATTGTACAATAAAACATAAGTTTATGATAGAATAATAATGTAGAAAATCCGACGAAAGCAAGCCAATGGGTGATGAAGATAAACAATTTGATGCTACGCCCCAAAAATTAGAAAGAGCCAGAAAAGAGGGGCAGGTTGTAAAATCCAAAGACGTGTCTGTTGCATTGTCTCTTCTTGTAATGTTTACTTTTATTAATATGTTAGCCCCTGTAATGTGGAAACTTATTGTAGGGCTTTTTCGAACTTTATATGAGCAGATTCCGAACCAGCATTTGTCAACTATAGGATATCCTTATATGCTGACGGTTTCGTTGATTCCTGCGGTTGCAATAATCGGCTCTGTTTTAATTGTTGCTGCATTTATTGCAATTCTGGGTGATTTTATTCAGGTTGGGCCTTTGGTTGCGGTAGCCCCTCTTGTTCCAAAGCTGGATAAATTGAATCCTATGAAGTATTTTAAGAATCTATTCCAGATAAAAACACTATTTGAACTTGGTAAAAATATTGTCAAAGTTGCTGTGCTGGGGCTTGTGGGATGGTCTGTATATAAGGCGCATTTAGAGAGTATTCTGATGCTTGCGGCAATTGACAATCACTTTGCGGTAATGATTGAATTTGGGAAATTAATAGTAGAGTTTATCTATAAGGCTTGTATCGCGTTTCTTATAATCGCAGCTGCGGATTACGGTGTTACGAAGTGGAAATTTTTGAAAGACCAAAAAATGTCTTTTAAAGAGATAAAGGATGAATACAAAAACTCTGAAGGAGATCCTCATGTAAAAGCTGCTTTGCGTCAGCGTCGTATGCAGATGCTCCAGCGTGGTGCAATGGATTCCGTGCCTGATGCGGATTTCGTTGTAAGAAATCCGACCCACGTAGCCTGTGCTCTTAAATATGACGCTGAAACAATGCAGTCTCCGACCGTTACGGCTAAAGGTACGGAGCTTATTGCAAAAAAGATTATTGAAATTGCAATTCACCATAATGTTCCGGTTATTGATAATCCTCCGGTTGCAAGGGCAATTTTTAGAATGGTGGATTTGAATCAGCAGATTCCGCCGGAACTATATAAAGCTGTGGCAGAAATCCTTCTTTTTGTTTATGGTTTAAAAAATAAAGACAATACAAGGTAAACAGATTTTTAAAACTTGAAAAAATATTAAAATCAAGGTAAGATTAAGTAAGGTTAGTTAATAAGAAAAGATGGATAATAAAACTTTAATCAAACAGTACATCGGTATTGTACAAAAAATTGCAAGAGTAGAGCACAGACGTATACCTAACCACATGATTGAATATGAAGAACTGGTTAGTATAGGTGTGCTTGCTATACAATCGTTGATTAAGGGGAAAAGTGAAGAACAATTAAGCCATTATAATGATGCATATATAGGAACTGCTGTTAAGTGGGCTATCAGAAACGAGTTAAGACATCGTTATAAATGGTATACAATGAAGCATAAGAAAGATGACTCTGATGCTTATGTTTCTGATGTACAGACATCTGTTGATGATTCGGAAGATATGGGATTTACCATTTCGCCAACAAAGGTTAGAGAAGCGGTGTATGAGACCATTTTATCAATTGACGGCTTAGCGGCTGCTGCAACTGACAATGCTTCTCCATTTGACTTTATAAAAGATCCGTCTGCCATGCCTGATGAACAAGCAGAAATTGTTGAGATGAGCAGACTTATAAAGCAAGCTATTGCTAAGCTGCCGCAAAAAGAACGCACTGTTGTAGAATACCGTTTCTACCGAAATATGCAGGCAAAAGATATTGCCACTATGGTTGGACTTTCACCATCCAGAATTACAAGAATTATCCAGTTTTCACTTAACCAGATTAGAGAATATTTGAAAAGCAGAGGACGAGAGGATTATTAGTTTATAATCCTTTGATATGATTTAAAGGCCAGAATAAAAATACTGCACGCCCTATAAATCTTTCCCTTGGCAGAGTACCCCAAAATCTGCTGTCCATTGAATTGCCTCTGTTATCACCCATCATAAAATATTGATTTTCCGGAATAATTAACGGACCGCAGAACATATCTTCTTTGCATTTATGAAAATCATATTCGCTCATTATGTATTCTTCTTCCAGAGGCTTATCATTTATATAAACCTTGTAAGCCCCGTTTGAGCCCTGTTTGATTTCAAGTTTTTCTCCTGGAAGCCCTATGACGCGTTTAATATAGGCAATATCTTTACAGAAAAATCCTGTAAGTCTGCTAAAGACTGCCCAGGGAGTTGTTTTAAGCTTTACAAACGGAGGGTAAAATATCATAATGTCTCCGCGTTTCGGGGTGCATTCAAAGCTGTGATGTTTGATTACAT
Source organism: Candidatus Gastranaerophilales bacterium (assembly GCA_944324435.1). GTDB lineage: Bacteria > Cyanobacteriota > Vampirovibrionia > Gastranaerophilales > Gastranaerophilaceae > CAG-196. Next base: position 5,566 of record CALUWH010000023.1, on the reverse strand, counting down.
TCGGGAATTTAGAGAGTTTTTCTACAACAATTCTATCCCCTTCAACCAGTGTCGGTCTCATAGAGCCTGAAGGTATCCATCTTAATTCAGCGATAAAAAATCTTATTAAAATTACAGCAACTATTACAAAAACTATTGTATCTACTGTTTCTTTAAAATTTGCTTTTATCTTTTCTTTGTCAATCATAATCCGTTTAACAAATCCTCTAAGCCCTTTTTATATATATTATCAGGTAGCTCTGCCAATTCTCTTCTTATTTCTTTTTTATAATTATCTATTAAAATAATTGTTTTTTCAACACCAAAAATATCTTTTGGGGTAAAGACTTTATTTTTTTTGTCAGCTTCTGCCGAGGCGGAATCTAAATCATTTTTTAGTTGAAATAATATTCCAAAGTTTTTTGCAAAAGAGATACTTTTTGCCTGAGGTATTTGAGTGAGTATTGCACAGCTTGTAAAAATTGCTTCAAATAATTTTGCTGTTTTCCCTTCTGCTATTTCAATATACTCGTCTATTTGCGGTAGTTTACCGCGCAGAAAATATTGTTTAATTTCAGCTTCACTCATTTTCTTTGTACATTTTTGGAATATTTCTACTATATCCCAATTTTTAAGAGCCATTATTTTTTCAATTGCAATAGAAAGAAGAAAATCTCCTGTAAGTATAGAAATCTCCGGAGCAAACTTTTTCCCGATGGTTATGTTACCTCTTCTTGTTTCAGCATCATCTATGACATCGTCATGCAAAATAGATGCGTTATGTATAAGCTCGCCTGCAGTCAAAATATTAATAATTTGCTCATCAATATTTTGACTGAATGCTTTCAGGTACAATATTGCAACAAGAGAACGAATTCGCTTTCTAGGGCTTTTTAAAAAATTGTTTAAATCATAACCCAAATCATTTTGGTTTATTGAAATTGAAAAAAGTTCTCCATCAATTCTCTCAAGCTCTGTCTTTACAAGGTTTTTAATGCTTTCCATAATCTGCATATTAACATAAAGAATTATAATGGTAAATGGTATAGTAGGTTAAGATTATATAAAAACACAAAAGGAAGCATAAATGTGCTTCCCTTTGTCCATATACTGGCCTAATCAACAGCTATATTAAATAATTAATCCGACTACACTAAGTTCAAAGCGATACTAGGTGTCTGGTTAGCTGTTGCCAGAAGTGTTGCAGATGCCTGTTGAAGAATCTGTGCTGAAATGTAGTTAGAAGATTCTTCTGCAACGTCAGTATCTCTTAATGTTGACAATGATGATGTCAGGTTTTGAGACTGTACATCAATTGCTGTGATAGCAGAATCAACCCTGTTTTGCGCAGCACCAATTCTGGTTATTCTAGCAGAGATATCGTCTATTGCGGCATCCAGAAAACCTAGCATTTCTTTTGCACCAAACACTGTTTTAGTACCAGTCATTTCACCGTCAGATGCAAGTATATAAGAATCATTACCATTAGCATCTTCGCCAAGATATATTAGAGAACTGCAGGCTGCAGCAAATATTTTATTAAAATTTTCTTCTTCTACAGCGGTTTCTAGATCTTGCATAGTATTATTACTTGCCTGTGCAATCATTTCTGTTAAAGTTGCAGGTGTATCACTGTTACTAGATGTCTCTGCAAGTTTTGTAAACAAACCGCTAACAGTAGCACTTCTGAACAAATCAATATCTAAGTTAATGATACTGTTTGGGTCTGCATAAAGTCCAACTTGCAGATTAATACCCACGTCTGTTATACCAACGCCCGACGGAACGCCATTTTCTACATAGGCCATTAATTTTATACCGTTAAATTCTGCATTGGAAGCAACACGAGAAATTTCATCCAATCTTGCTTCAATTTCTGCCTGAATTGCTTTTAAAGAAGCTGAAGCATAAGTTCCATTTGCTGCTTGTTCGGTTAAGTCTCTGATACGCTGCAAGTGATCTGATAATAAACCGTAACTCTGTTCTGCTGTAGTAAGCAAGTCTGAACCGGTTGCTGCATTATCAGCTGCAACATCAAGAGAACCCAGCTGAGTTTCCCACATGTTTGCAATTGAATAACCTGCAGCATTGTCTCGTGCATGGTTAATTTTGTAACCGGTTGTCATTCTTTCAATTGATGTGTTCAAAGAGTTTGTTGCATTGTTCAAACTCCTCTGTGCAATAATTGACGAAATGTTTGTGTTGATTGTGAGTGCCATAGATAATCTCCTTTCTCTTTTGATATGTACTCCTAATTCGGGCAAATCCGTGTTTTGGCACAGACTTCCCCGGACTGCACAATCCCTGTGCAGCACTCTATGTCTCTCTTTTTTATTCAATTTTAGGCAATACTTGCCCTTGAACCTTATTTTTGGCGTAGTTCACCGCAAGGGCGTTTCAAAATAAAAGCGCCCCAACTAAGCCTCTAAACTACATAAGGCTTTAATGCGTTATTCTCTCTTTCTTTTGATATGTACTTCTATATACCTAATCTAACAAGCAGTTTTTCCCTTGACGATTAAAACGATTTATACACATTTTTCATAAGCTTGCCTGCATCCTTTGCTTGCACCACTTATTCAAAATATACATTCCATGTATTTATTTGTTAGATTTGCGATATATACTTCTTACAATAACATTATTGCTACACTATATAAAAAAAGTAAACTATTTAATTGCATTTTTTTACAAATCTTAATTAAAGTTAAAATTTATTAATAAAGAAAGGCCAAATACATCCAAAGTTTATGAGCTAAAAAGCTGTCTGCTGCTCACTACGAAACTTTCAATTCTAAATTTATGAAAGCTCTGTCTCGCGCGTCATTCTCAATAAAATTTCTTGCGGAATTGCAGTATTCTTTACCCCGGAATCGGTATTTGCCATGAAAAACTCAACAGTCTCTCCGCGGTTAACCCCGAGCTTTTCAAACGGAATACAAACATCAATAACATCATTATAAACAACCTTTATCCCCTCAGGATTATCAAGCGTCCACATATTTGGGTGAAGTACAGTTGCAAGCCTTGGAGGATATAAAGTATCTTGAACAATTGTCAGCGTAAGTTCGTGCTCAAATTTTTCTGTCAAAACAGGATAAGGATTATCCGTCTTGCTGATAAGTCTTATAAACGCCCTATCCCTTACGCATAGCGCATTTCTGATGTAAATATAAAACTGGTTTATCCTATCCATAAATGTTATCTCAGACGAACCCTTATTTACATGTAGCCTGAAATAAATATTCTCGCCGTCACATCCGAAATTAATCTTATCAACAATTTTATTCTCTCGATAAACAGGCCCATCAAGCATACTTATTGTACCGGAGTTGTACCACGCATCCGCACTCGAAATTAGACCGTCAACAGACGGAGATATCGGACGCTTAGGATGTTTGAACGGAACTTCCATGGAGGTTATAATAGTCCTGTTAAGATATTCCGGATATTCTAAATCCAAAAACTGGTAAATATTTTTGAGCCGCTCTCTAAACATATAATCAAATACAAAATCCTGCCCCGAATTATTCGGCTCACCATACCACCAAAACCAATCACTTCCCTCCGCTATCAATAGTTCTCTGTGCGCAAATTCAACCTTCTCTTTATCCTTACATTTTTTAGAAAACTTCTCAAAAGTATCTTTTGCAGATTTTAGATACGCCCACGCCTTATTTTTTTCCGGATCTCCAATCCAATACTGAAAAGTCTTGTCTATCCAGGAGCCGGAATATATTTTTTTTAGGCTTTTTTTGTGCATTTCATTTTCTATATAATCACTGATTAATACTGTTTCAAGAGTTTCATCCTCGCAAATTAAAGAATAAACCCTCTCCAGGAAATCTCTTCCGTCGTTCTGATAGTTCTCCCAGCAGTTTTCACAATCCGACGCAATAGTGAGAAGGTGACTGTCATCAGGAGAGACCAAGAGCTTATTCTGTATAACCTTAATCTTGTCGTATAAATCGCCTGCGGCCATATCAGGATTAATTCCGGCATACTCAAAGTTAATAAGATTAGGAATAGAACGGTCGCGAAAGATTACATCAATCTCTGAATTTTTAGTCTTGTAATTATAAACCTTCAATAGGTGGTACGGATCATTCAAATTCCCCTTGAAATCCCTGATAAAATCAAACCCTATCGAATTAGAAAGCACACCCTCATCAGAAATTGTCCACTTAATCCCCTCCTCCGCAAGCAGATTAAGCGTCTTAGGCCCCAGACATAATTCCGGCGGCCACATGCCCTTGGGGCGAACCCCAAAAACTTCTTCAATCCTATCAAGAGCTGTTGCAATCTGTTCTCTCGCATCATCAATCATATCCAGAGAAGCCGGCAAACCTTCCGTTGTCATAACAGATTTAACAGCGGCTTTTACATCAATTAAAATCGGCAAGATTGCATGATAATAAGGGCTGGTGGTTAACTCAATTCTGCCTTCCTGAACATATTTTCTATAAGCAGGAATAATCTCTCTGATAATTTGTTTTTGAATACTAAGAATCTCCAGCCTATCTGCCTGTGTATATCCGCTCTGCTTTTCCCACAAATCTTTTAGTCTCGGGTACCTTTCATAATGTACAGGATCAATCCAAACCAGGTTAAACAACGCCATTAAATCAGATAATTCCTGCGCCGAAAAGTTTTCCAGCACGGGTATATCGCTCGAGAAGCGTTTTTGATAAAGGTTTTTGTATGTTTCACTCCGATAAATCATGGTTTCATATTTGGAGCTGAAAAAATTGTTTAAAATAAATTCTTTTTCTTCGTCTGTAAGTGCTCGTTCATCTGCAGCTGTGAGTTCTGAATGAATATCGTGATACCCGTTTTCAGAATAATCAATAATCGTATCCAGAATAGCCGGAACAATATTAAAATTGAGTTTCAACTTAGGAAACCTATCCAAAATCAAAACCATATCCAAATAATCCTTAACTGCGTGAAGCCTTGCCCAAGGCATTAAATAAGTGCCTTCAAGCTCATACACCGGCTGATGCATGTGCCAGTATATAGCAAGAGATAATTTACGACTATTCATACACCTATGATACTAGAAATACTCAATGTTATCAACACCCCCTTTACAAAAAAAAATCATCATGTAAAATAGAAAATGTAGCCGATGGGTAAATTGAATAAATGGTATTTACGGATTTGGTTGCAAATTGACAAAAGAATATGGGGGTTTAGCTCAGCTGGTAGAGCACCTGCTTTGCACGCAGGGGGTCAGGAGTTCGAATCTCCTAACCTCCACCATTTATAAAAAAAGAGCCGAAAAGGCTCTTTTTTAGTGGCTTTTCGCTCGTGGTCTGCGTTTGCAAATTTCGAACATTTTGAAAGAATTTTAAAAAGATCGCTAAAACTCTTTTTTACTGTCAGTTTTAGAGGTTCAAATCTCTTTAGATATTTTTTCTTTGGCTCTAAGTGCCTTCGCTAAAGCCTTTCCGGTATATTCCGGAATTTTTACTCCTTTGATTTTTGCTAAACTCTCAAAAAATTGTTGATAAAGAATTGCGGTTTCTTCTTCCGAATATTCTTTGTCGTCAAATGTGATTACTACGTTTACATCTTTTCTGATTTT
>CALUWH010000022.1 GCA_944324435.1 Candidatus Gastranaerophilales bacterium | reverse complement strand
CTTGCTTTGCGTAACTCATCTTTTGCCGCAGCTTCGTCGTCGAGCATTTTAACTGCTTTTTCTATCTCGTTTTTCTCAGCCTCATCGAACAACCTTGCGTATTCTTGTTCTTTGATTTTGTGCTGCTCTTCAAGCCATTTTTGGTTACGAGCGTCGCTTGCTTTGCGTAACTCATCTTTTGCCGCAGCTTCGTCGTCGAGCATTTTAACTGCTTTTTCAATCTCTTTTTTTTCTTCCGCCGCATCAAATAATCTTGCGTATTCCTGTTCTTTAATTTTATGCTGTTCTTTGAGCCATTTTTGATTGCGTGCGTCGCTTTCCGCTTTAAACTTGCGCTGAGCGGCTTCTTCTTTTTCTATTAATTTAAGCCCTTTACGTCTCTGCTTTTGTTCTTTACGTTTAGCAAAAAAGTCCTTTATATAATTTTTTACATCTGTTAATACATTGGATTCAATATTCCTCTCTGAAATCTCTGGAGCAGCAGGTGTTTCCGGAGCTTTTTCTTTTACAATAATAATCTGTTTTATAACCTGAGGAGAAGAAGACTGTTTACCTGATGTTTTTTTAACTGTAGGTTTATTATCCTGTTTTTTTAATTCTTCTATTGCTTTCTGCGCTTTTTCTTCAGCCTCTTTTAATTTATTTTCCAAATTTTTAGTCTTGTTTTCGGATTCTTTTAATTTTTCCAATGTCTGTTTTAATTCTTTATTTATTTTATTTCCTCTTATAAGAGCCACAGACGACGCTAATACTGCTGCAGCCGCTATACCTGTTCCAATTGCTAAATCTCTTCTGTTAGTCCCTGTTGTTTGAGCTGTTGTATTTGCTTTAAATACAGTGGTGTACTGAGGTCTGTTTCCCGAGATAATTTTATTTACTTCCATAACCTATCCTTACTTTTTATGTGTATTTTATTGTTAGTAAAACTTCTGATAACAAAATTTGCTATCAGAAGTCATAAATATTAAGAGTTTTTTACAATTTACTCATTCATTAATTTATCAGCAAGCGGAGATTCAACTCTCCCGTTAAGAGTTTTAGAAACCTTTTTAATATTCTCTGCCATCTTTTCCATCTCAGGTGTCCAGACAAAGTTATCCATTACATACTTTTCGCCCCTTGAAAAATCACCCTTCATCTGAACCTGAATAATTTCTTCAAGCATCTTTCGGGCAGTCGGTACCATTTTATCAATATTTACGTTCAAAACCCCATCTTTTGAGATCTCAATAGCCCCTTCTTTTATGAAGTAGTAATTCTGCATAACGGAACGCACCCTATGAGCCTGACTTAGTGTAGGCTTTGAAGTCATCATATTATCAGCTGCATAGGTTACAATAATCTGTTTTCTCTGCTCAGGCGTATACATTCCTGCCTCAGTCAGAACATCAAGCATTGCAAGAGATATCATATCGGCCTTATTCTCTTCAATTATGGATTTATACTTGCCTAATCCCTCTGTACCTGATTTCGGGCCGAGCGAGTGACCGTTTTCATGTCCTACAGTAAACCAATGGTCTGCTTCATCATTATAATATTTATGCAATTCCGGATTCAGCGTCGCATCCAGTCTTTTTCTCATTTTCTCTTTTGCATCATCAGATGTAATTAATCTTATTTGTCTGTGATAAACGTTTCTTCTTCCGCCGTCAAGCTCCTTGATTGAGAGTTTATCATCATTCGGAAGGTTCTCTGCAAGAGTGATTCCTGCACGAAATTCCCCAACATCGCCGGTTATTGCAACCAAATCAACATCTACCATAGTCTGCTTCGACTCTTTATCAGGAGAAATATTTTGAATGTAATCATCTTTAAACGGCATATTCTGTGCCATTAGCGGCAAGTAATTTTTTACCCCCAATATAGCATCAGTTCCTTTCTTGTTAACAATCCCAACTCTTCCGCCGAGAAAATCTTTAGCAACAGGAACTATTCCATTTTCATCCAGAAGCTTTTTAAGTTCAGGATTCTCTACAACAGTCTCTGTTAACTCATCCGAATAATTTTCTCTTGTGATAGTAAACTCTAAAGGAGTATCCTGCAAGGTTGCCCACTTCTTGTCAGCATAAGCATCAAGCATAGGATCAGCAGTCCTTAAAGCCTTTGCCTGCAATATCAAAAATTCGTTAAAATCCTTGTTTGTAGAAACTTCTGCAGCCTTTTCAAGCTCTGAGGCCATATAAGAAAATTCTTCTTTAAACTTATCAACATAATCTGTTGCAACGAGTTCGTTTCCAACTCTCTCTACGACACTTCTCTGGTTCAGAATCTTTGCAACATCATCAACTTTTCCGTCTTTAAGCATATTTATCAAAATATTATGAAACTCTTCTTTGCTCAAATCCTGCGGATAAACACCTTTGCCCGGGCGTTCGGAAACTCCTTTTGCAAGTTCTATCATATTGCTTTCTCTATCAAGAGAGCAGACGCCTTTTTGCGCATCAAAAAGAATTTTGGTAAGTCTTGCATTCTCATTCCCCTTTTCAATCTCTTTTTCCAAATATTCTTTAAAAGGCAAATTATTCGGGTTATCGAGCTGCATATTAACCTTATCCAAAACAGACGCAGCCTTTACAAGATGTTTAAGAGCTTCTTTATCGCCGTCTGAAAGCGCCAAGTATTCAGGAGCATCAACATCAAGCATTTTCTTTGTCGTTAAATAATCCTTGTGTGTACGTTTTTCAAGCTCTTCTTTTGAAAGATTTAGCTCATAGTCTTTTTTGCCTATATTAACATTATTAATCATACTCATCTTATCAAGCTCCTTTACTAACTTATTCTCATCAGGACACAAAGCAGGCTTATTATCTTCCTGCGAATTACTTTTCATTGAAACATTTGTTCTACTTATTCTATTAATTGGGTTAATATTCATACACAGATTATAGCACAAGTCTAATAAAATTATGTTATGGATTTGAAATAATAATATAATCCTTTACAATTTCTCTTTGAAAAGATTCTGGTATATTATTAAAATCCAGCAAATCAACAATTATTGGTATATCACTGTTATTGATTAATTCTTTTAATTCATAAATATTTTTATTTTCATCATTAAAATTTTTAACAACCAAGTCTAAGTCGCTCGCCTCATGCGCTTCATTTTTTATTCGGCTTCCGTATGCCCAGATTTCCGCTCTGGGACAGTAACTATTAAAAATTTTTAAGAGAATCTGTAAATGTTTTTGATCAAGAAACAGTTTATTCATTTTCAATAACAGCCTTTAAATTTTTTACATCATTAATAAAATCATCCATTAAAGACAGTGTTTCTTCCACAAAAGCTCTTCCATAATCATGCGCGGTGTTGTTTCTGTTGTCGCGATATTTCATCCAGCGCTCAACGCAAGATTCTTCACTTATAAGAGAGTATTTATACGCGTACCTGAACAGGTCTTTGAATGTAAGAGCATCTGCGACTTTTTTGCTTGAAAAATACGGGGTCAATCTCTTTCTAAGTAGCTTTCCGCACTGTTCAAGCGTCATTTCAAAACCTTTTACAAGAGAATTTCTGTACATCTCATAATCTATACTGCCCTCACTGCTTGTCCTTATGAGTGTATACGCCCTTTCTAATGTCTCGAGACTTTTGGTCAAGTATTCGGTATTAAGCACAATCTCCAACCCCCTATTTTACAATACCATAAATAATTATATTTTAAACATTCCTTTTAAATATTGTCCGGTATATGATTTAGGATTATCTGCAACTTCCCTTGGAGTTCCGCAAGCGACAATCTCTCCGCCGGCGTTTCCGCCTTCCGGGCCCAAATCTATTATATAATCAGCCACTTTGATTAAGTCCAGATTATGTTCGATTATTAAAATTGTGTTGCCGTTGTCTGCAAGCTGCTGTATTATCTTAATCAGTTTATCCAAATCGTGCCAGTGGAGACCCACAGAAGGTTCATCGAGCAGATATAAAGTCTTGCCGGTTGCGCGTTTGTTAAGCTCCGAGGCAAGCTTAATTCTCTGTGCTTCTCCGCCTGATAGAGTTGTTGCACTCTGACCGAGTTTTATGTAATCCAAACCTACGTCATTGAGCGTTTTTAGCTTATTTGCAATCTGAGGAATATTCTCAAAAAACTCATACGCCTCTTTTACACTCATCTCCAAAACATCAGAAATGGTTTTACCCTTGTATTTTACTTCCAAAGTCTCGTTGTTGTAACGCTTTCCTTTACATACGTCGCATTTTACGTAAACATCGGATAAGAAGTTCATTTCAATTTTCAAAACGCCGTCGCCTGCGCAAGCCTCGCACCTGCCCCCTTTAACATTAAAGCTGAATCTTCCCGGCTTATAACCGCGCATTTTGGCTTCGTTAGTCTTGGCGTATAATTCTCTAATCGGAGTAAATACGTCCGTATAGGTTGCGGGGTTGGAACGCGGAGTTCTGCCAATCGGAGACTGGTCTATATCAATAATCTTATCCAAATGTTCAAACCCTAAAATCTCATCAACACCTTGAGGCTTTGGCCTGTTTTTTCTGAGTTTGTGTACGGCATACTCATAAATCAATTCCTGCATTAAGGTTGATTTTCCGGAGCCCGAAACACCTGTAAGAACAACAATTTTCCCGAGCGGAATATCAAGGTCTATGTTTTTCAAATTATTTTTGAAAGCATTTCTAATCTGCAGAAAGTTTCCGTTACCAGGGCGAATCCTCTCCGGAATCGGAATATAATACTCTCCGCTCAGATATTTTCCTGTTATAGACTCTTTTGAGTCAATAATATCTTCGACAGAGCCTTGTGCAATAATGTTTCCGCCGTTCACTCCGGCGTTAGGCCCGATATCGACGATATAATCCGCATTTCTTATGGTCTCTTCATCGTGTTCTACAACAATAAGCGAGTTACCCATATTGCGGAGTTTAAGCAAAGTTTTAATCAATCTGTCGTTATCTCTCTGGTGTAAACCGATTGAAGGTTCATCAAGTACGTATAAAACGCCTGATAATCCGCTTCCGATTTGAGTTGCAAGCCTGATTCTCTGGGCTTCGCCGCCGGATAAAGTTCCGGAGGTGCGCGCAAGGTTCAGATAATTCAAACCCACATCGCATAAAAACTTAAGCCTTGCGCGCACCTCATCAAGAATCTGTTTCCCGATTTTCATCTGGAAATCGCTCAATGTAAGGTACAAATCCGTTACAAACTCGTACGCCTTATCAACAGGCATGAGGCAAAATTCATAAATATTTTTGCCGTTAATTCTGACAGCAAGGGGAAACGGTTTCAACCTTGCGCCGCCGCACTTTTCGCAGGGAGTTGTGACCATATATTTTTCAATCTCGGCTTTCCAGTATTCGCTGTCAACATTATAATGTTTCATCAAAAACGGAATAACACCAATATATTTTTGTAGTGTATTTTTATACCTATGGCCTCCAAACTCCCTGATTCGCATCGGAATCCGCTCGTCCGAGCCATAAAGAATAATACTCTGATGCTCCGGCGGCAAATCCTTGAACGGCATGTCATAATCAATGTTGTAAGCGTTTTGTACCGCCTTTAAGACATCCTCATAATATCCTGTTGAGGACTTGCTCCAGGGATAAATTGCCCCCTCATTAATACTTTTGTTTCTGTCAGGAACAACCAAATCAGGATCAATTTTAAAATCAACCCCCAGACCTCCGCACTTGTCGCAGGCTCCGTATGGGGCATTGAATGAAAAAATGCGAGGTGTGAGTTCTTCAAAACTCAGGTTACAGTCAGGGCAGGCAAGTTTTTCGCTGTAAATAATTTCTTCACTTTCTGACTTATTATTTGAAGTCCCACCTTCATTCGATACACACTTACCCCCACCGATAACATCAATATTCGTAACCCCGTCCGCTTTTTTTAGCGCAATCTGGACGCTGTCTGCGATTCTAGAACGGGCTTCCGGTTTTACCACAACCCTGTCAATTACGACTGAGATTGTATGCGCTTTTGTTTTGGCAAGCTTAATCTCATCCTCATCAAGGTTATAAACTTCGCCGTCAACTTTTACCCTCACAAAGCCTTCTTGTCTCAATTCTTCAAACAAAGACTGAAACTCGCCTTTTTTACCCTTGGCAATCGGGGCAAGAATTTGGATTTTTGTTCCCACATCGAGTTTAAGAATACTGTTTACAATCTCATCAATAGTCTGCGGCTTGATTGGTTTTCCGCATTTCGGACAATACGGAGTTCCGACTCTTGCGTACAAAAGTCTTAAATAATCGTAGATTTCCGTAACAGTACCGACAGTTGAGCGCGGATTATTGCTTGTTGATTTCTGATCAATAGAAATCGCAGGTGTAAGCCCGTCAATATAGTCTACATCCGGCTTGTCCATCTGTCCCAAAAATTGGCGTGCGTATGTTGAGAGGCTTTCTATATAACGCCTCTGACCTTCCGCAAAAATTGTATCAAACGCAAGAGAGCTTTTGCCCGAGCCTGAAACTCCCGTAAACACAACTAGTTCATTTTTGGGAACTTCTAACGATACGTTTTTCAGGTTATGTTCTCTCGCACCCTTAATCGTAATTTTGTCTGACATACCCAAATTATACACTAATAATTTTTTGTAAACCACAGGCACGGTAAAATGTAAAAACTTGACGCTCATTTAAAAAGGCGCTACAATCTGAATTATGTGTAGAATCGGGGCAATAAAATCAAAGAAAAAGCTGCATCCTTCTTATGCTTTGAAACTAATGAGGAGCCAGCAGGAAGGCCATGACGATTCCGGTTTTGCATTCATAATGCAGGATTTGGGAGGAATATTTGAAAATTATAAAGGGCTTCCTTTGCTTTCTATGGCTGCGACCGTTGAAGGAACAAGACTTGCCGAGGATATTTTAAGAGAAATCGGTTTTACCAGAGTGATGCAGTGGTCGCCTGATATTAAACACCAAAGAGGACTTAAAATTGAGGCGATGCCTAATTATATGTTTGAGGTCGTGCAGTATCCGAAAAGCTTTAGGCACGCAACAAAGGAAGAAAAAGAAGAACTGCTTATTGACACTTCAATAAAAATAAGAAAGGTTCTGGAAGAGTCAGGCTCCGGGTTTATATATTCTTTCTGGCCGGATACGCTTACGCTGAAAGAAATCGGAAGCCCGAAAGATATCGGAACATATTTTAACCTTTGGGAAGGTAATAAAGATTTGACTTCCAGCATTATAACAGCGCAGTGCAGACAGAACACTAATTATGATATTGTAAGATATGCTGCTCACCCTTTCTTTTTGGAAGGATATACAGGGCTTGTTAACGGTGAAAATACGTTCTACGAAAAGAACCGGGATTATCAGGTAAATCTGTATAAGGGATATATGGGTTTTGAATCTGACTCTCAATGTCTTTTGTATACTCTGCATTATATACACAAGATTCTAAAATGGCCCCTAAGGTACTTCAAACATACTATTACGCCATTGGAGTATGACGAAATAATCAAACGCCAAGACAGTGAAATCCTTTTAAGAATTAAGGCTTCGCTTGCAAATTTGGAGATAAACGGGCCGAATACATTTTTGGGCGTAACGCCTGATAAAGATTTGATTTGTGTTTGTGATTCCAAAAAGCTGCGTCCGATTGTAATAGGAAGAGACGAAGATACGGTTATTATGACTTCGGAAGTTGAGGGGATAAATGATTTGATGCCTGACAGGAATTTTGAGGAAGATATTTATCCGAATGAGCATGAAACGGTTATTGTTAGGGATGATTTAACGGTGGAAAGATGGCAGCAGTAAGAATTAGCGAACTTCATAAAGGGGACTTGCCCTGGATAATTGAATATGATGAATCCAAATGTATCGGATGCGGAAAATGTACTGCAGCCTGCTCCTTTGGTGCTATTTCTCCTGCGGTTGAGCTTAGAAAAGCTAATTCTATTACATCAAAAAACAAAGCAGAAAAAGTTCTTGTAATCAAGCAAAACATTTCTCTTGAAAATTACTGCCGCGGCTGCGGAATGTGCGCAAATGTCTGCCCCAACGGTGCAATAAAAGCTGTGAGAAACAAGGACGATAAATATTCCGTAATGTATAGGGCAATAAAGGCTGATTCTTTCAAAAAAGGCGGACGCTCAAACCTTAATACGGAAGGAAGAACGCTTGATAAGATTAAAATCGGGCGAATTTCTCAAATGACAGATCCATCTCTGGATGCGCAAAGGCACACGTTTGAGTTGAAAACTCCTTTCGGGAGAGTTCTTTCTCCAGAGAAACTTAACCTTGAAGCAAGAGACGGAAAACTATTTGAAACAACATCACTTCCTCCCAATAGGTGGATTTATCCGATAATTTTCGGCGATATGTCAATAGGGGCGGTTTCTTGGCGTATGTGGGAAGCAATGGCAATTGCAACTGCTTATTTGAATGAGGTAATGGGGATTCCAATCAGAATGTGCACGGGAGAAGGTGGGATTCCTACAAAGCTTTTGAAATCCAAGTATGTAAAATATATGATTCTACAAATTGCCTCTGGCCATTTTGGCTGGAACAGGATTATAAAGGCAATGCCGGATATGACAGAAGATCCTGCCGGAATCCTTATTAAAATCGGACAAGGTGCAAAACCAGGAGACGGCGGACTTTTGCTCGCAAGCAAAGTCGCAAAATACGTTCAGGAAATAAGAGGGGTTCCAAAGGCGGATTTACTTTCACCTCCAACCCATCAGGGGCTCTATTCAATAGAAGAAAGTGTTCAGAAGATGTTTTTATCCATGAATGCTGCATTTAAGTTTAAGGTTCCTGTAGCAATCAAGGTTGCAGCTTCCTCTACGAGCGTTTCTGTTTATAACAACCTTTTAAGAGATCCGTATAATATTGTCGGGGGATTCTTTATAGATGGGCTTGCTGCAGGTACCGGCGCCGCGCATGAGATATCATTGAACCACACTGGACATCCTATAACATCCAAATTGAGAGATTGTTATTTGGCGGCTGTTCATCAGGGACGTCAGGGCGAGATACCTCTCTTTGCAGGCGGAGGTTTAGGACAAACCGGAAGTTTTGCTGCAGACGCGTTTAAACTTATTTGCCTCGGTGCAAATGGAGTATTTACAGGCAGAATGCTTATGGAAATTGCGGGGTGCGTGGGAAGCGACACCGGAAAATGTAATGCTTGCAACACAGGTCTTTGTCCTGCAGGGATTGCAGCCCAAGAAGATTGTCTGGTTAAGAGGCTTGATGTGGATAAGGTTGCGCAGAATCTGGTTAATTACATTATTGCAACCGATATAGAGCTCAAAAAACTTATGGCGCCTGTCGGCTGCTCATCTCTTCCTGTCGGGCGCTCTGATGCCTTGATTACGGTTGATAAACACATATCAAACAGGCTGGATATACAATACGCGTGCTAGGAGGAAAGATGATCAGACCGATAAATTCGATAAATTCTTATACTTTTAAGGGGATTTATAGAGACCCTTAAAAAAAATATTCTCCAACACAAAATGAAGTAATAGAGGATATAAAAACTAAACTTAGGAGCAGGGATGATAAAAACAAAAGCCTTGAAGAAAGAGGCGCTAAAAAAGGGATGGACTTTCTCCTTGACAGTGCTGAAAATGAATGTATAACCCTGCGTATTTTGTATGGTTTAAAGAAAAATGGCGTTGGAGTTGAACGTGGGCAAGCAGTGTACAGATATTCGGAAAAAGTCGGGACTTACGATAAAGAGCATCCTTTTGAGCAAGAGGATTTAAATGCAAGTTTTAAAAAGAACAATCTCTCAAAAAATGTATTCAATATTGCTGCGGCACTGATACTGGCTTTACAAGCAGGAATTATTACTTTTTATGTCAAAAACAAGCCGGATAATATAAAACAGCAGACAGAAAAATTCATACAGATGAAAGATTCTGTTGTTAATCAAAATTCAATATTGCGTGATACACTGAAAATTTTTAAACAGAATTAATCAATCAGCTTAATCTTTGTCTTTTAACGTACCTCCTGTTTATGAAAAAATAATGCCATATTGCAAAAAAAAACTTGTATATAAGATATACAAGCTAATTTGAGAAAGAGAGATTTTAGAGAGAATTAATATAGATATTAGCCGTGTAACATACGGTCAATTTCGTAAATCTTATAAACCAATGCCTCGGTCTGTTCCTTGAACCACAGAGCAAATAACTTTATTTCATCTCTGAAACTATAACATCCGGGCCACATTGTATACATTGTATTACTCCTTAAAAAATTAAACTTACAAATTGTATATCGGCATTTTTTTCTAAAACTTTAGGGTTTTTTATCAAATATTTACATTCTGTTACATTGTTAAGTTTTGTAAAAAATCCTTCAAAAGATGAAATTATCACCTATTTATATACTTTATATATATGAGGTATAAAAATGAGCACTCATGTAAGCAATGTAAAAACTGAATATACATATCAAGCTCAAGCTGTACAGGGCGAGCAGACAACCTCTGCTCCTAATTCTGTTTATACTGTAGAGCAGCCTCAAGGTGGAAGTGTAGAAGAACAAAAAAATACCTCAAAACTTGATGAAATGCTTCAAAAGCTTTGTGCTGAACTTGCAAAGTATGATTTAACTCCTGAAAAAATTAAAAACAGCGGACTGCTGTTAAAGATAACAGGAATGAATCAGCAACAGATTGAAAATGCAACAGATGAAGAATTAAAGCAAATTATGGACTGCCTTAAAACCGCAATTAAGGATTCGGAAGTTGACGGCAAAGTTGAGCTTGAAAAGGTCGGAAAACTTGCTAAAGACTATTATATCGCAGTAAAGACAGGATGGACAATTGAAGGTTTCAAAAAGGCAAACAAAAACGGCGGAGAAAGCCTTACTCAACGTTTGGAAAGATTCTTCGGGCTTGAAAAAGGATCTTTTACAAAGTTACCGCAAGAAAAAATCGAGAAATATCTTGACAGGTATTTTAATGAATTTTTTGTTGAAAAATTAAAGGCTGCAAAGACACCGGAAGAAAAGAAGAAAATTTATAGGCAGCAGCTTCAGGACTTTGGTAAGTTGTTAATCAACACTCCTGACTGCGAAAAAGCTATATTTAAGCAGGCAATTACATCGCTTATAGCTTCAAACAGAATTAAAGGTTTAAAGGCTGTTCTTGCTAGCTTTGAAACCCAAAAAGAGCGTACAAAATGGGCCGACGGATGGAGTGTCGAAGATTCCAGAAGATTAGCTACTAAACCGGATGTAGAAGGCAACACACCTGACGCGGAGGAGGTTACGGAAGGCGTTGCCTGCGTAACGGCTGAAAAGAGCGAACAGGGTATCAAAGAGCATCACGAAGAGTTCCAGACAGAGGCAGAAAAATTCTTTGAAAAAAATAAAGATGCCCTTGAAAAACTTGCTCAAAAAGAAGCTAACGGCGAACCGTTAACCGAAGAAGAAAAACAATTAAAACTTTTAAGAGATAACTATTTCACAGCAGTTGCAGCAGGTGAAATTTCAGGTACCGCGCTTAATGAAATTGTAAAAGAAGAAGTTAAGCAGGAAATCTTAAGCACTATGAACAAAGATGCTTATAAACTTCCAAACTACAAAGAAGTTATCGAAGAAGTTACGGAATTTGTTGAAAAGCATCCTGAAGCCTTAACAATGCCAAAGGAAGAATTGATTAAAATCCTGGATGAAGCAACAAACGGCAACTACTCTATAGTAGTTTCAGGCAGTGACAGCGAATTAAATGCTCCAGCTCAACCTGTTGTAGAGGATATTCAGAGCGTTCCGGACTGCGGATTTGCTCAAAGAAATGCTGTTGATACAACAAGGCTTCAAGCATTGCAGGAACAAATTGCCCTGACTTCTGATGAGGCAGCTCCGCAGTTTACTGTTGAACCTTCATCACAGTTAAACAATACAGTAAAACTTAACGATGCATTGAGAAGCACCGCAAAATTTGATGAATATATTGAAACTTCAGGAGTTTCATACACTACTGCGATGAAGGAAGCCGGGAAAAACTTCTCAAAACTGACTGATCCTCTTAAACAAAGAGTTTTAACATTCGTAGAAAGCCAAAAAACTAATAGAATTAACCTGCTTCAAAGCATTAATAATTCACAGCTTACAGTTGCAGCTTCCAAATTGTTTGAAATAACTTCAGATGATTTGAAAAAGCTTTCACTTGCAAGCTGTTTCAAAGAAATAATCAGAAGTAATAATGAACAACGAGTTTAGTGGTTAATAAAGCTTTGTTATTCTTGAAAATTTTGATTTTTGACGGATAATTTTACATAGTTGCACTATGCATTGCGGAAGTGTTAGAGAGTATGAAAAACATAAGACAGTCAAACGTTAATATACATAAGGATGCTTGGGTAGAGATTAATCTTGAGGCGCTTGCACAAAATATTCAGGAAATCAAAAAGGGAATCCCTGACAATAAAAAGTTTATGGCAATTGTAAAAGCGGATGCCTACGGGCACGGAGCTTCCATGATAGCGCAGACGATGCTGGCCTCTGGTGTTGATGCACTGGGTGTTTCGTCTGTAGACGAAGGACTGGATTTAAGGAATGTTAAAATCAAATGTCCTATTCTGGTTGTAGGAGCAATTCCTCTCTGGGCAATAGAATCCGCAGCACAAAATGACATAGCATTCTCTATATTCAACGACGAACACCTAAATGCCTGCAAGGATGTTTTTGAAAGAACAGGAATAAAACCTAAAGTTCACGTCAAAATAGACACGGGCATGAATAGAATCGGAGTGCGTTCAGAAAGCGCAAAGGACTATATAGATAAGGTCAAAAAAGCGGATTATCTTAATTTTGAGGGAATATTTACCCATCTTGCCTCTGCTGAAGAGCAGGAAGAGACTTCAAAACAGATTGCAAGATGGAATAGCGTTATTGATAATATTGATACAACAGGGCTTTTAATTCATATCCAAAACACGGCAGCGACATTTGCGTATGACATAAAATCTAATATGGTGCGTGTGGGGATCTCTTTATACGGACTTTATCCGGATTTACCGCCCAAAGTGAATTACAAGCCTAAATTAAAACAAATAATGAGCCTAAAGGGGCGTATAACAAACATCCATGAAGTTAAGGCCGGTGAGGGTGTAAGTTATTCGCATAAATTTATTGCCTTTGAGCCGGTAAAGGCTGCAACGATTCCTGTTGGTTATGCAGATGGAGTCGCCAGAAATTTGTCCAATAAAATCTACGGGATTCTTAACGGGCAAAAGGTCCGTCAAATCGGCAACATTACAATGGATCAGATGATGTTTGATATATCAGGAGTCGAAGCCCAGGTTGGTGATGTGATAACTCTTTTGGACGGCGAAAATTTATCTCTTGATACTTGGGCGCAAATATTGGATACTATAAATTATGAACTTACCTGCAGGCTAAAAGTAAGGCTGCCAAGAATATATACCAGATAAAGGAGGGTTATATGAAAAAGTTTTTAATATTGTTAGCTTTATTTACGCTTCCGGTTTTCGCCGAACAAACAACGTTTGCAAACCTGAATGAATATTTTCAATATCTTCCAAATGAAGTACACAAAAATTGGACACCATATAAATCAGACAAAGATTACGAAGTTTCTGTGCAATTTAGAGTTATGCAAAACGGAGAAATTTCTGACCTTGAGATTGTGAAATCCACAAACGAGGCCGCTAATACCTCGGTTATAAACGCAGTAAAATCCGGTGCACCATACGCACCTCTCCCGGCAAAGTTTACCGGGAAAAGCGTTAAAACTCAGGTTGAACTGAGATATTTACATAATACCGAAAATTAAAATCTGCTTTTACTTTATTCTGAACGACACATTTGCAACTGCTGTAACTTTTTTGTCAATTGTAGATGTATCATTTATGCCCATATCAGATACATTTGTTGAATCAACCGGTGTAATCTGGTAAACGCCCATTCTTACAGATTGAATCTGCCCTACAGAGTTATGGGTCGGTTTTAGCATTGATGCAGCCCTGTTTTTAGCGTCTGTTGAAGCTTTTTCAAGTAAACTTACTTTTAAATCAGGCAGTTTTGAATAATCATAAGACGGTACAGATACGTTTATATCAACCCCTTGATTAATTAAACCTGTAATATCTGTAGAGATTTCTTTGATTAACTCTACATTATCAGAACTGATTGCAATCGGCTGTAGAATGTTATAGGCTTCCGGAGTGTCAGTGTAAGCGCCTGTTCTCGGATCTCTTTTGTATGTAAAGAATCCATGTACTGTTTTTCTTTCAATATTGTTAATATTCTTATCTTTCAAATACTTTTCTACAATTTTTGTTTGCTCTTGCACTGCAAGATACGCCTCTTTTTTATTAGCCCTTTTTACAACAATATCAAAATTAAGCGTTCCGGAATCTGATTTTACAATCTCATAAGCTGAACCTGTAACGGAAATAACATTTTTTGATATCGAAGATGATACCATTTGAGTTGAGATTACCAGCGCAATACCGATAAGTAACCCCAAAGAAATAACCTGTAGTCTTTCAATTTTTTCTAACATCATAATAAAACTCCTATATTAAACATTCCCTGTTGAACTATTTCTGTCATCTTCAAGCTGTTTGAGCTGTTTAGCATCAACTTTTTCGTCATCTGTCGAATAGTTCGTAATTCTTGAAACTTCAATATCAACATTGACATCAGCGTCAACCATTTCTATTTCATTTTTATTAAATTCTTTAATCTTACCGTCTTCAAACTTAACAGCAACAGAGTTATTGAGAAATTGTATAAAGCAGACTTTACCGAGCCCTGTTGGTGTCATAACAGTTGAGCCTACAGGCGGCATACCTTTTGCAGCCTCTATGTAGTTTGAATATTCATAAGTAAGACAGCAAAGCAGCCGTCCGCATGTACCTGATATCTTTGACGGAGCAATCGGCATTCCCTGATCTTTGGCAAGCTTTACGTTTATTGATTCAAATTTTCTGAGATATGATGCGCAGCAAAAAGGCTTACCGCAAATTCCTGCTCCGTCCATAATTGATGACTCATCTCTTACTCCAATGTGCCTTAAATCTATGCGCATTCGTTTAAAGACCTGTGTCAGATCTTTAAGAAGCTCCCTAAAATCAACTCGTTCCGGCGCTGTATAATAAAAAGAAATTTTTCTTCTGTCAAACGTAATCCTGCATTGAACAAGGTTCATATTCAAATTATGCTTTTTTACCAAATCCTTGCATTTAAAAAATGAAGTTACTTCTTCCTTTTTTAATTCTTCAAGAATCATCATATCTTCCTGGGTCATAACTCTGATAAAGTCAAAAGGCTCAGGGGTTTTTGGACATCTTTCAAAACGTTCGGCGACATCCTTATTTACCAGAAAAGCCTTTAATACTTCTTCCCCTTTTTCGGTACGCACAAGAACAAGTGCACCGTCATCCAGATTGACGTTATCAGGACACCTGAGAGGAACAAAAACATTCTTTAGATATTTTACGGCATACCTAATCATAACATTCTTCCTTTTTGAGCTTTCTGTTCATAAGTTTTGATAACACTTCCTGTGGTGTAATATCCGTATAAACCGCTTCATATATAGCGCTTGATACGGGCACTTCAATTCCATGCTTTTTAGCTAAGTCACAAACAGCCTTAGAAGTTTTAACCCCTTCCGCAACTGAGCCGAGTTCTTTAAGAATATCATCAACTTTTTTACCTTTTCCGAGCATAGCGCCTACAGTGTAATTTCTTGACATCGGGCTTGAGCAGGTTGCAATCAAATCCCCCATGCCGGATAGACCGTAAAGAGTAGACGGATTCGCGCCAAGTTTTACGGAAAGTCTTACAATTTCTGCCATACCTCTGGTCAGCAGCGTTCCCATGCAATTGTCGCCCAAATCCATCGTGTGAGCAAAGCCTGACGCTATTGCAATTACGTTTTTAAGGCTTCCGCCAAGTTCAACACCTATTACATCAGAATTAGTGTACAACCTAAAACGGTTCGGAACATTGCATGCCCTTTGAACAAACTCTGCGGTTTCCATATCGTCGCAAGCAACTGAAGCTGCAGTCGGTTTACCCATAAGAACTTCTTTTGCAAGCGTAGGGCCTGAAAGTATAACGACTTTTTGTTCGGGAAGCACATCTTTAATAACTTCCGACATTCTCATAAGAGTATTAAGTTCCAGTCCCTTTGAAGCGTTAACAAGAGGCTGTTCGGGTTTAATTCCTGCCTGTTTAAGCTGTTCACAAACACTTCTTACGCCGGATGTAGCTACAACAGAAAGGATTATATCAGCATCTTTTATAGCTTTTTTAAGGTCTGACGTAATTTCAACCTTTTTATCCAGCTGAACTTCAAGAGGTTTAGAGCAATGTTTATTAACGACCAAGTCTTCATATAGGTCGCACTCTCTTCCCCATACAGTTATGTCTTCAAAGTTATCATTCAATAACCAAGCTAATGTCAAACCCCAGCAACCCGGCCCAAGTACAGTTAATTTCATTCGCTTTTCCCCTTAATTATGTCAGCGCTTTTTTTCATTATACTACAAAACTGCAAGTTTGAGGAAGAATTAAGATTAAACCCTCCTCTTTTGAGTTTGCGGAAAAATTCACATTTTTCTCGCAAACTCATTGGAACGGTTTCAGGGGTAAAATTTTTGCCAATAGCATAAACTACAAATTGGAAAGTAAAGCTAAAAAGGTTGTGTGCTATCTCGCACACGACCTGAGGTTCACACACCGAAGGTCGGATTTGAAAAACCTCAAAAATTTGTCAATTTTTGGGTTTTTCAAACCCTCTTTTGTAAATATTTGTAAAATTAAGTCAATTAATAAAAAAATATTTACTTTATATAAATGAGGGATATAAAAAGAATGAGTATTTCTGTTCATAATATATATGAGATAAAAGATACTACAAACTTTTCAACAGCTGCAACAACAAAACCTGACAGCATAAAAACTTTTGAATATACTCTTGAAGCTCCTGCAGACAGCATTGTGAAAAAGCAGCTTCTTACGGAGGATATTATCGATACCCTGCGCTGTACTGCTGATGAAATGGGTATAAAATCATACTCTCCGTCGCTTCTTAAAGATGACAATACTGCTATTAAAAAGGCACAGAGCCATCTTATAGATTTGATGAAATATTACGAGGGCGACCCGTATTACTACTATGAAGCTATTACAGTGCCGTATAAAGATAAATTCGGCACTTACACCAATGGTTTTGGCGAACTTACTAAAAATAAAAGAACACAGGAAACTGCTTATTCAAATTTCTGCAAAAAACTCCAAAATTATTCTAAAGAAGTAAAGAATCTTCTGAACAGAAGGATTGGCAAAAATACTTATGAAAACTTACCATCCTCAATCAAAGAGGGATTAATTGATCTTAATTATAACAAGGGTTTAAGTAAAATTAGCAAAAATAAAGTATTGATGAATGCCATAAAAAACAAGGATTATTCTACTGTTATTGCGAATTTAGCCTATGTATATTCAGGCAAGTCTGACGCTGACAAGGTTGAAGATCCTGGTTTGTACCGAAGAAGTTTAAATAGAATGATTCTGGCATCAAGAGACTTAACAGGTAAAGAATTGGATGAGGCAAAAGAAGCTATTAAATCCTGCTATAACAAAGCAGTTGAGTGCCATAAAAAGAATAAGAAAGATACAACAGAGCTTGATAAAATATATGAACAATTTACAAAAGGTGAAATCTCCTCTGAGCCAAAAAGTGCCGGCTCTTGGAAATTTACAGTAGATGATTCTTTTAAAGGTAAGGGAGTTTTTGCTGTTGCAAAAAAAATATATGATTCACTTGATAATACTTATGATGTTACGTTTAAAGAGTTTTATAAAGAATTTAAACGAGTTAATCGGAATCCGGAGTCAATTTCTATCGGAAGCAGCTTGAATGTACCGTTCTTAAAGAATATTAAATCTTCTACTATAGAGAAAACTTCTTCTGTAGCACCGATAGTTACTAGTGATACAATATCTGTACAACCTGCAGATACAATTCAAGTACCTAAGACTGAAAACAATGAAACAAAACCTCAAAAGAAAGGCTTCTGGTCAAGAGTATGGGATGGAATAAAAGCCGGTTTTGCGGCTATCGGTAATTTTATATTTAATCTTTTTAGAA
Organism: Candidatus Gastranaerophilales bacterium; assembly: GCA_944324435.1. Taxonomy (GTDB): domain Bacteria; phylum Cyanobacteriota; class Vampirovibrionia; order Gastranaerophilales; family Gastranaerophilaceae; genus CAG-196. Next base: position 17,067 of record CALUWH010000022.1, on the reverse strand, counting down.
GCTGCAGCGGCCCTAAGGAAGATGAAATTGCAGAGGTAGAATCAGAGGATTTGTCCGAGTTTAAAGGTCTGTTATCCAGCCCTAAAACAAAAATTGAGCAGGAAGGAATGTTTCAGGTGATAACGTACGAACACGAAGTCCAAAAAGGGGACGGTATCTGGAGGCTTGCTCGTACTTTCGGTACAACAGAGGATATAATTTGTAAAAATAATAATATTCAAGACAAGAATAAAATTCAGCTGGGACAAAAGCTTAAAATTCAAAAACTTGGATATAAGATTGAGCCGGGAGACAATCTATTCAGGATTGCAAAGAAATTTGGGCTTACTGTAGAAATTTTAAAGGACTTAAACAATATTGAAGATGTTGACAAAATTAATGCAGGAGATATTATCGAAATCCCCGGCTACATTTATACAGTCCAGCCTAAAGATACACTTTATAAAATCTCAAAACAAGTCGGTGTAAAGCTTGAAGATTTAAAGAACATAAACGGACTGGAATCGGACTTAATCGAACCCGGTCAAAGAATAAAGGTGGTGTATAATGACTCGGATTATGCTATTTCTGCAGATAAGAAAAAAGTTATTTATGATGATGAAAATAAAGTTACAACAGAGATTGTAGATATGCGTGGAACTGCAAATCTTCAAAACAGAGAATTGTTAAGACAAAAGCATAAAATTAACGGTATGGTGGCTGCAACTAGGGCTGTATTTACCCCCACTGCATCAGGAAAGCTTAATGGCAAGACAATTATAGTAAACGCAGGTCATGGCTATTCACAAGCAGGAACAGATGTCGGAACAGAAGGCCAAAAAGGGCTTGAAGATGAGTGGTTAATAAATTATGATAATGCCATCAGGCTCAAAGACCGCCTCTGTGCTCAAGGTGCCAAAGTTATTTTTCTGCAAGGCCACGTTAACCTTATTGCAAAAGAACTCGGATACAAGAATAACAAAGCTGATATGTTTATCTCTGTGCATGTAAATAATCAGGATAAGAAAAACTGGGTAAATGGTGAGCCGCCAAAAGACAGAACACAAATTTACTTTACAGGCAAAAAGAATAACAGTAAAAAGCTTGCAGAGATAATGGTGAACAACTTTAAAGCTGATAGTGACCAAGAATGCGCACAAAACCTCAAGGCTAATTATTTAGTAATGAGAAAAGCCGAAAATAACATGAATATCCCATCCGTACTTTGGGAAGTAGCGTTTATGTGTTCACCCAAAGGCAGAGAGCGGATGAATAATCCTGAAACTATGGAAAATTATGCAGATATAATGACTAAATCTGTTATTGATTATTTTAGTTAAATTTTCGTAAGACTGTTCAAAGCTCTTCTTAATACACCGCAGTTTTTCTTTAAAACAGTTTCAGCCTGCTCTTTATTAAGCTTGCATTTGAGCATAAGAATAGCTGTTTTAACCTCCCAGCCGCAATCTAAAAGCGTCTGCAGGGCTGTTGCATGATTAACCTCTGCAATCTCAGCAACAATTCGGATGGCTCTATCTTTTAGTTTTTCATTTGTCGGCATTAAGTCAATCATAAAGTTTTCATAAGTTTTGCCGATTTTTATCATAGCGCCTGTTGAAAGCATATTAAGTACCATTTTCTGCACGGTACCTGCTTTCATTCTGCTTGAACCTGCAATAACTTCCGGGCCGACTTCTACGCAAATCCCAAGTCCTGCTTCTTCAAGAATAGCCGCATTGTGGTTACAGGTAAGAGCAATTGTTCTGCAGTTGGCTTTTTCTGCTTGAGATAGAACTCCCAAAAGATATTTAGGATTTCCGCTTGCTGATATTGCAATGCAAACATCCATATCAGTAAGGCATGAGGCGTCCTTTACTCCTAGATCAAAATTATCTTCAGCCCCTTCTACTGCATTTCTAAGAGCAGTATCTCCGCCTGCAATTATACCTGTTACCATATCTGCAGGCGCTCCAAATGTCGGCGGACATTCAGATGCGTCAAGCACTCCTATTCTTCCTGATGTTCCGGCTCCAAAGTAGTATAATCTACCGCCCATCAAAAATTGTTTTGCAATCATATCAATGGCTTTTGCAATATTAGGAAGTTCGTCTTCTATTGCCAGTGCTACGAGCTTATCCTCTTCATTAATCTTTCTTACAATATCTATTGTTGATAACAAGTCGATATTTTTAGTGTTTTCATTTCTGTACTCTGTAATATTTTCGCTCATACACACGCTCCTTTACCTGAATAATGCCGCAGTTGAATGAGACATTATTTACACTATTAACCTATTTTGTTTATTAAATTTGCCATTTCGATTGCAGATTTAGCAGCATCAGAACCTTTATTACCGGCTTTTGTTCCGGCTCTTTCTATTGCCTGCTCAATATTATCGGTTGTTAACACTCCGAATATAACAGGAACACCTGTTTCAAGACCAACAGAAGCTACACCTTTGGAGACTTCTGCACATACGTAGTCATAATGTGATGTTGAACCTTTAATAACTGCTCCCAGCGTTATTATAGCACTGTACTGACCAGTTTTAGCACACTTTTTAGCAATAAGCGGTATTTCAAAAGCTCCGGGACACCACACTACATCAATATTATCGTCATTGACGCCGTGTCTTCGAAGTTCATCCAAGGCGCCTGACAATAATTTGGAACATATAAACTCATTAAAACGTGATACTATTATGCAAAATTTTTCATTTGTGACAGTTAGCAAACCTTCTATTACTTTCAAAATACCTTCTCCTATATCTATAAACTTATTATACACCATGTTTTAACTTTTTGGGCGGAACATTAAGAGTTGTTTACAATTAATTATTGTATTAGACTTTTTATATGGAATTTAATGGAACGGATAAACGCTATAATCAATACAGCCAGCATTTAAAAAATAAATTTGGCGCAAAAGTTTATAAGATTACAATTGATGCCGGATTTTCCTGCCCGAACCGTGATGGGCGGATTTCTACCGAAGGATGCATTTTTTGTGATGACGGAGGCAGTTTCTCGCAGGCGCATTCAAATAGGCTTAGTGTTGAAGAGCAGGTTAGAGTCGGGGCGGAAACTCTTGCAAAACGTTTCAAGGCCCAAAAATTTATGTCATATTTTCAGGCTTTTTCAAATACGTATAAACCTGTTGGCGAACTGGAAAAGATTTATAAAGACTCTCTTAACCATCCTGACATTGTCGGCATTTCAATAGGTACTCGTCCGGACTGTGTGGATGATGATAAACTTAAGCTGATATCCTCTTTCACGCCTGATTATTATACCTGGATTGAATATGGTCTGCAGTCTGTGCATGACAAGACTTTAAAAAAAATCAACAGAGGACACGATTACGCTTGTTTTCTCAAAATGTATGAAAAAACAAAAGATATGGGAATCAATATTTGTCTTCATGTGATACTGAACCTGTTTGAGACTTATGAAGAGATGATGCAGACCGCAAAAACTATTGCTAAAATTGAGCCTGAAGGGGTGAAAATTCACATGCTGTGTGCTCTTGAAGGAACAAAAGTTGCTAAAATGTATGAAAACGGAGAATTAAGTTTCATGAGTGAAGACGAATACGTAAGTACAGTATGTGATTTTTTGGAATATTTACCTCCAAATACTACAATTCATCGGCTTGCAGGTAACGGCCTTCGGACGGAACTTGTTGCTCCAAGGTGGATTGGAAAAAAATTGGATTGCCTTAATAAAATAGACAGGGAGTTTTTGAGGAGGAACTCTTGGCAGGGATGCAAATTTGAATTATAATACAGCTATGGATAAGAAAGTAATTTCAACAAACAGAAAAGCTTTTCACGATTTTTTGATTTTTGATAAGTACATAGCAGGAATTGTTCTTACAGGAACTGAGATTAAGTCAATCAGAAAAGGGACAATTAATCTTAAAGATTCTTTTGCAAAAATTGAAAATAATGAAGTTTTTTTATACGGAATGCACATTTCGCCTTATGAACAGGGTAATCGTTTTAACCATAAGCCGGAAAGGGTGCGGAAATTACTGCTGCAAAAACGTGAGATTTTAAAGATTCAAGACAAAGTTAAAAAGGACGGTGTAACAATTGTTCCTTTGGAATTGTTTTTAACTCATGGTTTTGCTAAAATAGAGCTGGGTCTTGCAAAGGGTAAGAAGCTATACGATAAGCGAGAATCAATTGCAAAAAGAACTCAAGAACGCGATATCGCAAGATTAAGCGGAAAAAGGGGTTAATGAGAATAGATAACTTTGTTTTGTGCAGAAAGAGGTGTGGGGAATGTTTAATAGAGAATCAATTTTGAAAAGTTTAAATTCTGAGAATTATTATATTGATAAGCATTCTCTGGACTTGTTTTTGGAAGATTGGAAGATAGAATCAATATATGAAGACGAAGATGGGCTGGAGTTTTATGACGATTTAGCTTTGGAGAAAATAAAAAAAGGGATATCTTTAAAAGCGCAGGGCTACAGCGATGAACAGATTATTGCAAAGCTTTCAAGGATGGAGGCAAAGGTAGAGAAAAAGGAAACGCCGATTCAGCCTATAGCAGAAGAAACATTTGTTCCAGAGCCTATAGAACAGGCTGTAGAATCTGCTGCAGAAATTTTGGAAGTTCAGCCCCCTGCCGAATCTGAGGAATCTCAGCAAAGCGTAATTCCTCAAGGAAAAAGCTTTACTCTTGACGTATCAAGCAGAACGCTTCAAATGCTTGCAGAAGCTGTTGCTAAAAAAATTAGTGATGATATAACAAATTCTGACCTAGCAACTCGTCTTATTGAAGCCGGCGGATATAAGAGAGATAATGAGATCCTCGCAAAGCAGGTTCAGGAACTTTTGGAACATAATAAAGAGTTATCAAAGCGTATAGAAACTCTTGAAAGCCAGCCGTCTAAAAGCTTTTGGGCACGTTTTCGGGGTAGACATAAATAAAATATTGATAACAAACTTTACATTTATAAGTCTATCTCTTGATTTTTAGTTTTCTCTGTATTATATTGGCTTTTGTAGAATGCTTGTGCCGAAAAAGCGTTCTGCGTGCCCGGTGAGGGCGTGGTAAAGTGAAAAGCTCATTGTTAGTATAACACTAAATCACTGCCTATTGCCTTACTAAGGAGCAAATAGAAAAGGAAGAAAATTATGAATTTGAAAAACAAACAAGAAATTATTGAAAAATTTGGTGCTAATGCGAAAGATACAGGATCTGCACAAGTACAAATTGCAATGTTAACTAAGAAAATTTCTGAGCTTACCGAACACATGAAGTCAAATAAAAAAGACTTCGCAACAAAACGCGGACTTCTTATGATGGTTGGTAAGAGAAAAAGACTTTTGTCTTTCTTAAAAGAGAAAAATTTGGAAAGTTACAGAAGTTTGATAAAAGAACTCAATATCAGAGGTTAGTTATAGCAAGAAAAAAGGTCTCTTTTGAGACCTTTTTTATGCACTCTTCTTTATGTACTTCTCTACTTTATCTTTGATATACCTGTATCCGTTATGTATTGTTGAATCAGAAGAATTCTCCAGATAAAAGTCCTGTAAAGCTAATGCATTTGCTTTTGTCGGGTTGCTCAGAAAATTTCTGCGTAAATCGTTAAATTCGGACAAACTGGTTTTTCTATCATCTACAGACTGTGGATTCTCTTCTGCCGGCACCTCATTCCTAGCAGTAAGTTTGCCAAAAATACTCAACCCGGCATCAAGAATATTGCCGGCATTAGTTGCAAGCAGAACTCCGGCAACACTGTGGTTGTCATTATTCTGCATGCGGTTTATTAATGCAGTATCTTTTGCAGCATGTTCACTATTACTTATTTCTCTGTAAAAACCCATATTATACTCTTTGCTCTTATGTCTTACATATATATAAAGTATTTGTAAATTTAAAAATTTTATTGAGTTGATAAATTGTTACAAAAGTTAATACTTCATCTTTGGGGGAATTCAAGAAGCAATCGCAACACTATAAAGATGGTTTATAAGTTGAGGAGTTGAGAAGAAGAAATTTAAAATCTACTTACTATCACAAAAACTCTAAATTTATTATTGTCGGATTAGTCAATCCGCCCTACATCACTCAGCAAAAGACAATTGAGGAATTTCAGAAACAGCTTGATAAGCAGAATGAAGTGTTCTCAAAACGGCTGAATACGTTCAAAGGGCGTGAAGGGAGTATTTTTTAGTGAATGGTGAATAGTGATTAGTGAATAGATTTTAACTTATTCTAAACTACTCAACTTATCAACACTCATAACTTCCCCTCAACTCCTAAACCTCTCAACTCCTAAACCATAAAACCACCCTTCAACTGTTCAACTTATCAACCCTTATAACTTCTTCTAAACCATAAACCACTTTCCCACTGCTTATTGTCTTCGGGGCAAAAAAAAGCTGCGGGTTTTCGCAGCTGTTCACATTAATGTGTTTATGTTAAATAGAATCTGTTTTATAGAGACAATGTCTTGTACTCTAAGTTTTGTTCGACCAAATCGGTCGGGTTTTCATAATCGAAAGGAATAACTATACTTATTTCACTCTTTTCCGGAAGTTCTTCAAGTCCGTATGAATTAATAAAGTTATCATCCAGCTTTAACGTATATTTCCCCGGTGCAAGTCCCGAAATATAGAATTCTCCCGATACACCAACGGTTGAATAGTTTACTTCTTCGCCGTTTTCATCAAGCAGTACCACGACAAAGTCCGTTATTTTGAGGTTGCGTTCAAAGTCGTCTGTGATTCTAAGGACACCTGAAACAGAACCTACCGTACTTACAAGCGGAATCTCCAGCAGGGTTGTCGCGCCTCCGTCAATTTTAACCTTTTTCTGAATTAAATCATTGGTTAGAGGCGCTACCGTGATAGGAAGAGAATTCATATCGATTGATACGGTATAAATTCCTTCTGTTAAGCTGGAAGAGTAGACTTTGCCGCGCTTATTCGTTATACAGGTTTCTCCTGACCAGCTTGTAATCAGCGGAACGTTCTTTATCGGAATATCAATCTTTTTGTCATATTTGCCATTTTTATTATTATCGACAAAAGCAACCGCCTCAAATATACCTTTATCCAAATCCTCATCTCCGACGGATTTAAGACCGTGGTTAAAGATTTGGAATGCGTCGTTAAACATAAAATTTATTGAATGTCTGTTTGTCATAGGAGTAAACATGTTATCAATAAAATATCCGCCGTTTTCGGAATATTGGTATCCTACGGTCATTGTTTGGCCTGATTTAGCTCGGTATGAGAGGTTAACATTAAAATCATTACCGCCCTGCCCGTAGTATCGGAAACCGTAACCAAGACCGAGGGTAAGTCTTTTCCAGGTCGGGAATGTATAGCCGAAGCGGAACATGTTGTAACCGTTTTTATAAGTCGCGGTATTGTACCTTATAACATTATGTCCAAGTGTAAATTTCCCGTGATTACCGGGTATCGGGACATCCAGTTGGGCGTAATTATCTGCATATTTAGAGTAATAATTCCTGTCAAGAGCTCCAGGATTTTCGTACTCCGTATCATACAGGCTTTCTCTGCGTCCTGCCTGAATTCGTGCCCAGCGTTTTATATCTCTTGAGGCGTTTGCATCATAGAAGTAATTTTTATTCCGTCCGAGTTCATTTTCCCCCCGTCTGTAGTAACTATTAAATCTAAGCATTGCTATTTTAGGAATCTTAGTGGAGGCATTGATACTTGCTTCATCAAACTTAATTGTTCCGCCTCTGTAGCGGTGGTTCATGTTTGAATAATATCTGCTGTAGCTTCCGCTTGCACTTGTAGAATTAAAGCTTATGCCGCCGGAGACTTTTCCTCCCGTGCGGTCGTTTTTGGAAGTGGTATCTGAACTTGCTATATAGAAATCAGGAGAGGTTTGGAATAATTCAATTTTCCCGTTCAGTTTTTTAGGTTTGAAAATACCTTTTTTATATTTCTCCAAATCTTTTTCGTATTCGCCTGCAGCCTTAACAATGTATCCTGCGTGGGTATGTTCTTCTCTTACGTCGTGTGCAACACTAGCGCCGGCGGTTAGCCGTGCTTTGATATTTTTGTTGTCAGGCTTAACCCATTCAAGGCTGTTGAGAGAAGTTGCGCCTTCAAGGTAGTTAACGCTTTTTTGCGTGCCGCTTACGAGGAGGGCATCATTTGTAGGGACGCGATATATAACGCTGGAGCCGTTCTTGTCATATATTTTGTCTCCGGTAAGCCGTGATTCAAAGGTAATATTATCTTTTACTCCGTATTGATAGTCAATTCCGGCAGTAACTTTTTTATTGTTTCCGCGGTAAATATTTGACCCCTCGCGGAAAAATCTGTTCTGGTACCCCCAGACACCTGCAAAAGCGGAGGCTCTTTGTTCTTTTTCAAAAGGTTTATCTCCGTAGATTGAATATCTTTCTTCTTTGATAAGTTCTACGGAGCCGTCTTCGTTAACCTCTTCCAGCTTAATACTTTTAACAGGATTCGGGAGCTGAACATCTTTAAGGGTGTAGTATCCTGCATAAGTGCTCAATAGTATGGGTTCAAGATCATTAACGGTAAGTCTTACAAGGCTGGTCGGCTTTACATAACCTTTGATTTCGCTCGGGCGTTCTTTATCGTAGTTGTAATTCCAGATTTGAGCACCGAAAATATTTGTACCGATAGAGGCATCCACATCGGTTCTGCCTTTTACTTTTCCCAATTCATAGTAATATTTATCCTTAAATTTATTTTGATAAGTTGCGGTGAGTCCTCCGAACATAAATGCGTCAGAGCGGTAGTGGTATTCGTTAGCTTCTACCCTATATTTTCCGCCAAAGATATTACCACTGATACTTCCCTGTGTACTGCCTGAGAATGTGTCGTTAATTGTATGATAATTATTTCCTCTTATTGACATGTTATCACTCAGGAGGTTTGTGCGAAGTCCGATTTTGTTGAGAGTAATTTTGCCTGTTCTTTTAGGGACTACTACGTCCTGATAAGCTTTGGGCCCCTTATTTTCGGCCTCAACAACGTTGTTTAAATTATGAAGAAGCGGAATATCGCGCTGAACTTCCGCGGTGAGGGTCAAATTTTCAAAATCGGTATCGAGTTTAATACCCATAATCTTTGAGGCGGCTTCTGCTGTAATATAGGCTTCATTGAATACGCCGTCCATAATTCCCTGACTTACAAAAACTGTAGGGCGTTTTGACACTGGATAATCCTGAACAAATACGCCGTTTGTATTAACCATACCTTCTTTGCCGTCGTGGGTTTTAAAGCTAATCATTTTATCGACACGGTTGGCAGAATATTGAATGTTAAAAATATCGGCAAGCTGTTTGAACGGCACGAGAATTTCCGCCTTATCGGTTACCACTATCTCAACATCTTCATAGGCAAGATTATTTATTGTAATGTATGAAACTGTTGACTCATCAGCAAGTACCGGTAAGCCTAGTAAACACATGCCGGTTATAAGCATTATTAAATTGTATTTGATTCTATTTAACATTCAAGATTTTTAAATATTTTAAGCTTATGCCTTATTTACCCCCGGGCACAGCTTTTGTTCCACTAACGGACATCCCTTGTCCGACCCTTTTATTTTTCCGCAACCTTGAAAGCGGAGTTTTGTTTCTATTTAACGTTTTTATATTTTGTGATTGTAAGCGGCTGTTATTTCAAGACTAATCAAAGCCGCAGCAATCCGTTTTACCCTATCAATAAAATTGTTTGATTATCAAACTCTACTTACTAACCGCAGAAAAAGTTACTACGGTTTGATAAGTTCCTGCTGGGTCTTGACCGATATTGTAAGTCCCTGAAACAGGTGTTTGACCAACGGTATGCGTAAGAGTTCCTTCTCCGCCCCCGTTAACCTTAACAACATAGCAGTCTCCGTATAAGCCGTAGTTTTGTTCAAAACCGACCGTCATCGGTTCTGTTATTACTGCGGTTACCGGATATGCAATAACATTTTTGTTCTGATTCCCTCCGGCTTTGGCATTTTCAATTGCTTCCGCGGTTGGTGTTGTGAATGTGTTGCCAAAGAGAATACTACCATTGTTTCCATATGCAGATACCTCCCCTCCGTCTGTTAATATTTTTGATGTAACAATAAAGTCATAATCTTCGTCATTCCCATTTGTCTGAATACTGAAAACTGACTGCAGACCTGTATGAGTTCCGGTTTGAGCGTCTGCAGTTGCAGCTTCAATTGATGTTGTTTGTTTTTCTATGGCAACGGAAGGCTGAACAGTCGTTGATATTGACTGTTCAGCTTCTGCGTAACCATAAGCTTTTACCGTACATAAAAGTACGGACATTATTGATATTAATAATTTTAATGATTTTGTTTTATTCATTGTTTCCTAACTATGGGCTAACTTGTGACATAGTAAGTGTTGCTTTGTATGTACCGTCTGTATCATGAGTTGAGAATGTGTTTGCTACAGCGGTTTGAGCAAGTGTGTAATTAAATTCATAAATACCATTGCTGAGCTCATACTTAACTCCGTCGGCTTCTTTTGTAGGAGTTGCTTCTTGTGCGCCTGAATTATCATCTGGTGTGATAGTAGGTGTTAAAGTAAACGCTATTGCATTGGCATTTTGAGCCGGAGCAGCAGTACCGCCTGTAATATTCGTTACAGCTGATTGTGTGGCTGCTCTTGCATCTGAACCGTTATTTGTAAATACGAGTCTCAAGTTATCTGTGTCATCACCGTATATTGCATTAACCTGACCTCCGTCGGCTAAAGCTGTAGCCGTGAGTTTTATTACTTCATCCGGATTGTTAGTTATAACCTTAAACTTTGTATTCATTGCTGCATCAAGGGTAATAGTTGTATACTCATCATTAAATGTTGCCGATGTTTCTTCCACTGATGATTCATCATGTGTGATATTAATGAATTTCGGCACAGTAATTACCTGATCGGAACTTGCTTTATTTGTGGCTGCAAACGCCGGGCAAAAAAGCATTAGTGCCATTGCTACAGGAAGCAGTTTTGTGATTTTTGATTTTTTCATAGGGTAAACCTTCCTTTCTTTTTTTTCTTTTTACACGTTACCTGTTATATGTAAATTTGCTTCTTTTTTGATATTTTTCTTTTTTCCGTTCTCGTCAAGATAGAAAAGAACCACTCTGAGCGTGTACTCTCCGGGACTTTCAATCTTGTCCGTTACTATTTTTTGTTTGGCAATATGATAATTGTTATCCCCGACAACCTTACCTTTGAGCTCATACTCATCAATAAGCTTTTTATCCTGAATAATCTGTGCACGGCCCGTATATCTGACTTTACTGTTGCCTTGAGATACGACTTTCATATCTGTGTAGAGTCCGTCTTTTTCCTTTACTATATTCAAATACTCTATATCAGCAATTTTGTTGACTTTGCCTTTGTCTATATAAATCGGGACACCTATTCTCGTTTTAACGATTAATTGCGCGCCGATTCCTTTTTGCCCGGTTGGAATGTTCATCTCTTTCGGGTTAACATCTTCTATATAAAGCATTGTTCTGTTTTCCCCGTCAGGAAGCTGATTTATACCTGCGATATTAATCCTGAGTTTTTGGGATTTTCCCTGCGCCACAGTAAACTCGGACGGAACAAAACGAATTTTATTCGACAAGTCATGCGGATCCGAGGCTTTATCTTTCATCACAACCTCGCCCTTCTCATCAATAGTAAAAAATCCCGGATAAGCCTTAAACCTCATCGGCTCCTTAGAATCCCCTTTGACCTCGATTGCTGTCGTTATGTAATTCGTTTTGATTTTGTTTGCGTTAATCTCGATTCTCGTAGGTGAAACCGCAACTGACGCAAACGCAGGTACCGCAATACCCAGCGCGATTATAGTTCCCAGTATTTTTGTTTTAATTTTCTCTAAATTCATCTATTCCTCGTTCTCACTTGGTTGAGATTGCTTGTGACATCTCTCTTACAATCTCATCAAACTACCTTCCTTCTTCTCTCAATATGTACCTTACCCGATTATCGTAATTGCCTGCCGGAAGAAATCCTTTGTCTCTGTTTTCAAGAGAATATTCCACAGATACAAACTCATTATTTGCAGGTGCTTTGCCCCTTGCAAGGATTATTTCCTTCCCCGGTTCCAGCAAAACTCTTTCCTGAAGCCGTTCCGAAACATTTGCGGAAGCGGTTATAGTTCTTACATAGTAATTTCCTGCTCCCTCGCCAAAATTGTCCGCATTTACGCACAATTCCCAGTCACAATTGGAATTTATATAAATCATTGGCGAGGTTTCATTAGAAACTTTTTTGGACTTGTCAAATGCATCTGACGCACTTACGACTATCTTTGGAATTTCTCCGTGAAGGCTTATTTCCTGCGAAGCAGGTACTATAAACTGCAGATTAAATGTTGTCATCGAAGCAATTGTGCCGCTTTCAACGTCAGTTGCCTGAACTTCTAAATTTAAGCTGTAAATACCTGCAGGAACCATTCCAAAATCCCGAACCTTTGCAGTCATATTCTTAGGTACACCGCCCATGGTTATACTGTAAAACAGGTTGGAATAGTCGTTGTACCGCAAAAACACATCTTCTTTTGTATTGTTGATATAAACCTTGTCAAGCGGAATCTCAACTTTGCCGTCAGCACTTCGCATACAGTCCTCAAGAGGCCTGACTGCTATATCGTACACTCCTCCGTCATCACTGTTAATAAGCAAATTGCGCTCAATACTCTGCTGCCTTACAACGGTATCCCCCTGATAGTCAATTATAACCATCGATGCTTCCGAAGGCCTGCACAAAAACAGAATTAAGAATACGAACAAAATTTTTTTCATGAAAAATCCAAAATATATACAAACTCAAGTTACCTCAATTGTAACAATTTGTAACACAATATCAATAATAATTTGGAAAATATCCTACGATTGAATGAAGGTTTTGCTGAAATTTCATATAAACGGTGGGAAACTGAAATTCTAAAAAAATATAAGCTTTAAGATACCGTCTGGAATACGGTTTACTTTTGTAATAATATATAGATTAGTGAGGTGAAATTATGTCAGAACAAGTTTTTGGAAATATACATTCAGTAGAAAGCTGCGGCACTGTTGACGGGCCGGGAATCAGATTTGTTGTTTTTACTCAAGGCTGTCCGCTCAGGTGTCAGTATTGCCATAATCCCGATACCTGGGAGTTCAAAGAGAATGAAAAAATGTCCGTTGATGCGATTTTAGAACAATACGAAGGCGTGAAAGAGTTTTGTGCCGGCGGAATAACCGTAACAGGCGGAGAACCTATGTGCCAAATGGAATTTGTAACAGAATTATTTAGAAAGGCTCAGGAACACGGTATTCATACAGCACTCGACACATCAGGAGTCCTGTTTAATAAAAATGATACCGAAAAAGTCGACGAGTTATTGAAATATACAAGTCTTGTGCTTCTTGATATCAAACATATTGATGATGAAGAACACAAAAAGCTTACAAAACATTCTAATAAAAATATTCTTGAATTCGCACGGTATCTTTCGGATATTAAAAAGCCGATGTGGGTAAGACACGTTGTTGTTCCGGGAATTACATTCAAAGAAGAATATCTTACAAGGCTGGGACAATTTTTGGCAGGCCTGCATAACATAGCTGCGCTGGATGTACTGCCTTATCACGATATGGCAATACCTAAATATGAAAACCTGGGGATTGAATATCCGCTAAAAGGGGTTCCGCCTCTAACCCACGAACAGGCGCTTGAAGCAAGAAACATTATCATGAAGGCTTACAAAGAGACAAGAGAAAAGAATAAATAAAAAAAGCGGCGGATTGATATTTCAACCGCCACTTTTTATTTCAGAAAATCTTATAGATTTTACAACTTCCAGCTGTTTAAATACTCTTCCTGCTCCGCAGTCAGTGTATCAATCTCAATGCCCATTGATTCAAGTTTCAATTTTGCAATATCAATATCAACATGTTCAGGCAGAGTGTAGAGTTTATTTTCTAATTTACCTCTGTTTTTGACAATAAATTCAATGCCCAGCGCCTGATTAGCAAAGCTCATATCCATAACAGAGGCCGGATGCCCTTCTGCTGCAACAAGATTGACCAATCTTCCTTCGGCAAGCACGTAAACAGACTTGCCGTTTGTTAATTTATATTCATCCAAGAACGGTCTTATACGTTTAATTTCAACTGTATGGGCCTTCAGATCCGGAACATTAACTTCATGGTCAAAGTGTCCTGCGTTACACAAGAAAGCACCATCTTTCATAGATAAAATATGAGGTACATCAACAACATGCTTATCACCGGTTACAGTCAGGAATATATCACCCTCCTTTGCAGCCTGTGCAATAGGCATTACTCTATAACCCTCCATTGCTGCTTCAAGAGCCTTGAGAGGATCTACTTCACACACAATAACGTTTGCGCCTAAAGCTTTTGCTCTCAACGCACATCCTCTTCCGCACCATCCGTATCCGGAGATAACAACGGTTTTTCCTGCAATGAGGATATTTGCAGCTCGCATAATCCCATCCATCGCACTTTGTCCTGTTCCGTAACGATTATCATATAAATGTTTGGTAAGACTTGTGTTCACTCCGAGAGCCGGAAACTTCAATTCTCCCTGAGCTTCAAGAGCTTTAAGTCTTATAATACCGGTTGTTGTCTCTTCTGTCGAACCTATTACATGGCTAGCAAGCTCCGGTCTTTCAGCATGAAGCGTTGCAACCAAATCACACCCGTCATCAATGATAATATCAGGGTTATGTTCTAAAGCCATTCTTGCGTGTTCTTTATACGTTTCAACAGATTCTCCGGCATAACCGAGAACCGGAATCTCCCAATATTTAACAAGAGCCGCTGCAACATCATCTTGGGTTGATAAAGGATTAGATGCAATTAATACAGCATCGGCGCCGCCGTCTTTCATTACCGTACATAATGCCGCTGTCTCTTTCGTAACATGCACACAAGCCGAAAGTTTTAGCCCTGCAAACGGCTTCTCCTTTAAAAATCTTTCTCTGATTTTTCTCAAAACAGGCATGTCTTTCATTGCCCATTCTATATTATTCTTTCCCTGTTCTGCAAGATTAATATCTTTAATATCCGGTTTTATCTGTGTTGTGTTCATAATATCCTTCCTATTCCTTTAAATTGGCAACACTAACTGTATATATTTTATCATCAACATTCACAATTGCCCATCTCAAAGGGTTAATGTTGCGTTTTGTTAACTCGTCCTCTATATATTCTACAGATGCTGACTTGTTGCCGGGAATTTTCACAATCTCTGATTCTACTCTCATATAAGAATTGTACGGAAATAAAAAGAAATTTGCAATTCAAATTTTATTACATTTTGTAAAGCGTTCAAACCCACTGTTTTCGGCGTTAAGTATAAGATTTCTCCAACTAAAGTATAAAATTTGTAAAAATCGTTAAAGTTTTTGAAATTTATGCCGTTATATATAATATAGAAGAAATTGTAGGAAGGAATATTATGACAGAAGATAAAGAAGAATTAGGAGCATCACTTTTCAGCCGTTCATTAGACCTGATGGAAGATGACCCACTTGAAGAAATCTTTGCTCTCAATTTAGGCGACTTTATATCTGAATATTTGATATCCGAGGATTTGGCGAATAAAATCGGAAAAGATGTCAAGGATAAGACAACTAAACTTAAATCACAGTTAAAAGAACTGATATCTATTTATTCTCTTGATAATACGCTGTGTGTTTTGGGCTTCAGTTCTCAGGATGAGTACGTGGTTTATAACTCTATTGCCAAAACTCTTACGCAGATTCTTGATGTTGATGCGTGTCATATATACCTTACAAAAGATTTTACCAAAGGTCTGAATGTGGATGATAACAAGGCGCTTGCGCTTGTAGGTTCATCAATAGACTTTGATGAAGATATTTATGCCAAAAAGCTCGGCTATACCGAGGATGATAAGTCTATTGTTCTCAAGGCATTTAAAACTCTGGAAAAAATCCAGATAAAGGATGTATCACAGATAGATAATTTTATCCCCAAATACGAGTTGAAAGAATTTGATGTAAAATCACTTGCGGTTGTTCCGATGCACAATAACGCTTATGTCGTCGGCGTAATTGTTATTGAAAATTACAAAGAAAAAACAATTAAGCGTGCGTATATGAACCTTTTGGAGACAATCGGCAGACTTTTCGGTACATCAATGCACCTTCAAAAAGCCATCGAAAAAACAGAAGCATTAATCGCCGAAGATTCTATTTTTGCAGAAGAACTGCAGCATGCCAGAGCCGAACTGACAGCCCTGATAGGAGATTTGGGCATTCAGCAGCAGGCATTTGTTGAAAAGCTTGCAAAAGCGGTTGACGAGAAAGGTCAATACAAGGTTGCGCATTCTCAGAACACGGCAGATTTATCAAAGAAGCTTTGCAAACAGCTTGGTTTGAACGAAAAAACAACGGATTTGGTTTATTACGCAGGACTACTGCAGAATATAGGAAAGATTACACTTCCGGAATCATTATTTGCAAACAAGGGTAAGCTCTCAAAAGAGGAATGGGAAAAACTCCAAAACCACCCGAACGTTGGCGTAAATCTTTTGATGAACATAAACTTCCTCTCAGAGGTCATTCCATATATCCATTATCACAAAGAACGCTGGGACGGCGGCGGTGAGCCCGAAGGCTTGAAGGGAAATTCAATCCCGTTCGGGTCAAGAATTATTGCAGTTGCTGATGCTTATACCGCAATGACTTCCGACCGTTCGTACAGAAATGCTATGGATAAGGACGAAGCGCTAAGAATAATAAAAGAGGAAGCCGGAATAAAATGGGACCCGGTAGTTGTAAACGCTCTGTTTGAAGTAGTTAACGGATAAAGTCGAACTTTCCGTTCCAAAAATTCTTTAATAATTTAAACATGAAAATGTTTAGGTAATCAGAGATTACCTAAACCTACCGGCTTAGACGTTGAGAAGTTGAGAAGAAATTAAAACTCTATCCACAAATCGCGAAAGCGCACCCTTCACGCCTCACCCTTCACCCTTCACTAACCATAAAAACGCTCTCATGTAACACAATACATATTGTGTTACATGAGAGCGCCACGACATTCATGATACCATATATAACTG
>CALUWH010000021.1 GCA_944324435.1 Candidatus Gastranaerophilales bacterium | reverse complement strand
TGGGCCGCAGTGGACTCGAACCACCGACCTCACCCTTATCAGGGGTGCGCTCTAACCACCTGAGCTAGCAGCCCATATTTCTTTTTCAATGCCGGCTAGTTATAAACAGTTACCTCGCGTGCTTCTAAACTTTGCAGTTCCACCCTCAGTTCCATTTGCCCCTTCGGCAATTTATAATTTATCATAGACATTTTTGAAAATCAAGCGCTTTTTTATTTGAGAAAATCTTTTGTTTAGAGTAAACTTTTCTTGGAGATACTCTATGATTACACTACTATATATTTATATAACGATTTTTACACTATATTATATTATTCTAGCCGCAGTCAGCTTTAAGCCGGCTAAAAAAATCCGAGACAAGTACACCTCAAAAGATTCTAATATTTGTGTCGCAGTCTATGCAACAGGCGAGGTTAAAACTCTTGAGAATTTGGTTAACCAGCTGAAAAACCAGTCTTATCCTAAGCAAAGATACACAATTTATACAATTTTGGATAAGTGTGAAAATATTCCGGAGATGATGCTCCAGAGTGATTTGGATGTAAATGTAATTAATGTTAATAATCTTGAACCAATTGGCAAAAGTCAAGCTTATTCTATTCTTGCTGAAAAATTATCAGAGGTTCAAAATCTCAATGCTTATGTCTTTCTTGATGCAAAAAACTATGTAGATTCTGACTTCTTGGCTAATATTAATTACTATTTAACAAAGCATGATGTTTTTATGCCAATGGTTAATTATATCGGCGAATACAAAGAAATGAAGTTTTGGGATTGCGTTAGAGCTACTTATCTTCGCTATTGCTCTAAATTTCTTTGGGCAACAAGGACTCGTTTGGGGCTTACAAACCTGATTAATACTGATGCCTTTGTTATTAAAAGAGAGGTGTTAAATAAAATAGGCTCTTTTGATTTTCAGGATAAAACGGCTGAAGTCAAGTATACGATGAAGCTTGCAAGAGAAAAGCAGCAGGTTGCTTTTATTGACGATGTGAAAGTCTATACAGATATTGCAAATTATGATTCAAGGATTCCATCTTTGTCTAAGAGATTTGAGCTTTTCAAAGATAATTTTGTTCATCCCGGAAGCTTTATGAATCAGGAATATGTCTTTTCTTTAATACAACCTAATTGGCTGGTTTGTATATTGGGATATGTAATACTGGTGAGACATGCTTACATTTTCCCATTCTGGGTGGGGTATTCTACCTTGCTTATAACTTCAATAATACTCGCTCTTGCCTTTTGTATGAGTTTGTTTAATGCAAGGATTTATGCAAAAGAATATATCTATCTTTTTTCTTATCCTATATATTCTATAGCTCATCTTATAAGAAACTTCCCATTGATACGAGGTGTTTTGAATTTTATTTCCAGAAAGAATCGCAAGCATAATATAGAAAAAATGATAACCGATGTAATAGTTACTGACGGAAAGCATGATTATCAGTGTAAATTAGAATTGATATCTGATGACGGCCTTGCAAGGGTTAAGTTTATCAATAAAAGAAAAACATATACAACGAAGAATAATCACCTCAGAATGATTGATGCAATAAAGGAGCTTACAGGCAAATTGAGCGATTACGGGTTGTCGTTAAAGGTTTGCCAATGTTGTAAATATTTTCAACCTGTGGTTGACGGCTCTACCAATATGGTTAAAGGATGCTGTAATTGCCGTTTTGAGGGAAGGGTTGCCGGTGATATAATTCCGACATTGGTTTGGAATACATGCCCGAGATTTGAAGAACAAAACGTTGTGAATTTGTTTTAATATATGTACGCATCATCAAGAAGTTTTATTCTGAATTGGCTTCCTGCCGGAATATTTACGTGCCCTCCTTTTGAGAAGAAAGCGCAAATTGGGGATGCAAGGGTATTTAAGCCAAGACAAATAGTTCCGTATGCAAACGGAAATGGGGAAAGAAGCAGAGTTGCACCATCTCCGCCGAGGTTTACGGTGAGATTAAACATTCTTCCAAATAGGGTTCTGCCCCAATTACCCTTTTTCCACATAGTTTTAAGATAAGTTCGGTCACCTTTTATGTTGTTGAGGAAAATCATCTTATCATCGGCTCTTGTTACGTAAGCGTTTATTGGTATAGTCTGTCCTTTATAGAGCATGCTTCTTACTCTTATGACGACAAGTCCTCCGTTACAAGTAATTTGAGGCTGATGTGATTCAATAACTTCGCCTGTAAAAACAGTGTTTGCAGGGATAGAATATTTTCTTTTATGAATTGCGGATTTTGTTGTAAATTTTACTGTTGCGCCTTTTTGCATCCAGTCGGAAATCTTTGTGGAGTTTGTGACATCAAACGACGTTCCGCTTCTGATTTTTACTGTGCCTGTATTAATAACAGGCGGAGGTGTGTACACTTCTTTAGCAGCTTCTTTAGAGACTTCTTGCTGGTATTTAGAAATCTCCGGTAATGCAGGAAGGCTTTCTTCTGTTTGCGTGTTTGTATCTTTTATAAGTTTTTCAGAGTTATAATTTTTGCGGATTTCATCATCAACCGTCATGTCTAGGTCGAATGCGCATGCACGGTTTAGAGATAGGCTTATTAAAGATAGTGCTATTAGTATATTTCTATTCAAATCTTTCCTCTCTTTAATTCCGGGTACAAAAAACGTTGTTCTGGTAATGCTGCCTTCCATTTTAATATATTTACCCCCCAATTGTAACAAATTTTTAACGAACTAGCAAAAAATATTTTTCTTTGTTTTACTATAGATGTGTAGACAGTTAGTAAAAGATTGGAAACTATGATGAAGATTCATACAACGCAAAATCTAAACTCATTGGCCCAAAATAGAAGTATCATGTCAACCAACAAATCCGGTGAGATTAGATTAAATTATTCGGAGCAAATGCGTAAGATGCGCAATTCTGTCCCTGATACGTACGAGAGTGGTGTGTCATTTAGGGGGAAGAAGGAAATTGTCACTAAAGCTGTTGAAGCCGGTAAAAAAACATTTGCAGAGAAGGTCGCTAATAATAAGGTTGTCAAGAAATCTATTAATAGCGGCCTTTTTAATAAAGCAACAGAGATAACATCTAAACAGGAAGTAATGGTCCAGTCAGGTTCTGCGTTAGGTATCTGTTTGATACTTAGACCGGGGACATTGCTGCTATTCCCTGGAGATAAAAATAAAAAAGACTGTAAGTATGCGGCAGTGCACTCTATGTCATCAGGTATTTGGGGTTTTGTCGTGCCTTTTACATTAATTAAACCAACGGTAACAGGATACAATAAAATTATAAAAGACATGCACAAGTATGTTAATAAATATATTTCTGAAAGTATGATAAAGAGAAGAAATCCGCATTTGGATATGTCTTCTATAAAAAATGCAGACGGAACAATAAAAGATATGAAGGAATGGGTAGACAGAGAAGGACGTGTCTTTGTTACTGATTTTAAAAATGTTAGAAAAATAGCACAGCCCAAACACATATCAGAAGTATCAGAAGATACCATGAAAAAGTATTTTAATGATTTGGATACAAGTTCAATTAAAAATGGCGCAAACAATCTTGTTACAAAAGACGGAAAGAAAGCTCATATTGATTTAAAAGATATATATATTGCACTAAAAGATAAAGAATCAGGCAAAGTAAAATATTATCCTCTTGAACATGCAGAAGAAAATATTTTAAAAGATGCTTTTCCGGACTTGGATTTAAACTCTGTAGGCGGAAAGGGGCTCGACAGATTACATCCTGATAAATGGCTGACTAAAGATGGCAAGGCATTTAACTTTGATAATAATTCTATCTTTATATCTGATATGGCAGAAGCAGAAGATATGATTCCGCTTATTACAGGCAGGGTTCGCGAAGAAGTCAAAGGGAAAAAGGTGAAAATAAAGGATGTATGTTACCAGAATAATTCAAAAGACGGCGTACACGATTTAGGAACTGCAATAGAAAGAGATATGGTTGAGGCAGGCTGGGCAAATACATTACAGGATAAAATCGGAAGCTGGCTGCCGGAGGTTATCACAGCATACCCAAGAGCTGCAGCTACAATTGCAATTTTACCATTCCTGCTTAAACACGTATTCCATATAGAAAAAACTAAGAAGCCAAAACAGGAAGTTCCCGCTGCAGCAAAGGAAATTAAAATGGATTCTGTGCCTTCCGGAAAGGAGGTGGCATAATGAATATTCAGGGTGTAAATATGCCGGGTATAAACAGCCGTACTACTTTACAAAATAGAACAGATAATAATATAAATTTTGAAGGAAAGTTTGGAGATAAAATTTCTGACTTTACTGCAAAAATCTATGGAAAATATCTTGCAAATTCTGACAGGTTAAGAACGTTTGCAGAAAAAGCTTCAAAGAAATCTGAAGTTGAAAATGTCACAAATCACTTTCAGGTTGCAGGATCTGCAATTACAAGTTCTGCTTATATGGTTTCTACAATGAAAAACAAGGATTTTGATAAAGATAATGCTCGAACTCTTGCTATTAACCAGGGTTTAGGGTTCCTTGTACCGACCGCAGGTGCTTATATTACTGACCATTATATTGCAGATATCAAGAAGCAGATAGAATATAAGTATGATGCAATGCACGAACATAAGATAGCTCAAATGAAATTAACTCCTGAGCAGAAAAAGGTTGCGATGGAGAAGCTCGGTAAGAATCTAAAGGCTGTAAGAGCTTTGATGAGTATCCTGACATTCACATTCATTTACAGATATGTAACGCCTGTTGCCATAACTCCATTTGCTAACAAAATCGGAAACTGGTGGAACGCAAAGATTCACGCCAAAGAAGCAGAAATGGCTAAACAAATTGAAATGAAGCCGATGGAGGACAAAAAACTAAACACCGCGGCATAAATAAGAACAAATGCAAACCTAATGTGTACATAAAGAAACTGCGCTTATGAAAGTGCAGTTTCGTTTTTTACAATGACTAAAAAATGTTTGTCTAAAAGTTCTTGCAGGATTGCTTCTACTGCCTTATATAAAGCCTCTGTTTTGAAACCTGAAAGGGTGGTATTATGTATTTCTTTAACAATTTGTTCAATGGTTTTGAAACCATCTAGAGCATTAATTACTAGATATGAGGAATAATTCCCGACCCATAACTCATCATTATTAAGGTTTAATAAGTAGAAACGTTCAATATTATATTCCATACGTTTTAAAACATGGGGTGTCAGTTTTAATACAGCCGTTTTATCCATTTTTTAACCTCATATATTCGTTAAAATAAGTGCATTCTGCAGCTGCACAATTTATATCGCCGTATTTTTTATAGGCGCTTGCCATGCAGCCGGTATTACACAATGGGATATATTTGCAGTTTCTACATTTTGTAGTTGACATATCTCGTTTTTGAAAGTATGGGGTATTAAACCGATTTTCCCATATATCATAAAAGTTTTGTTCTCTCAAGTTGCCTAATATTGCGTCTTTTGACTCATCCATAGAGCAGAAAAATACGTTTCCTTCAGAAGAAATTGTTAGTTTATCATGGTGGTGGCAGGTTAAGCATTTATTTTGTGATATTTGTATATCCTTGTTATTAATATAATTATCTAATAATATTTTCCCTTCTGGTAGCTTCAAAAAGTCAAATAGGGTCAAGGCTCTATAGTCCATCTTTATATCGTTGATTTTTTTTGCTTTTGTTAAAAGGATATTACTATAATTCATTAATTCTTCTGTTGGTAATTCCAGATATCTTTGTTTGTCTGAACAAATTTCAAGGCGGCCTATTGATAGCCAATTAACATTCAAGTTGCGACAGAGTTCAAAAATGTTTTCTATTTTAGGTGCACTTACTGTAGTTAGTGTCATATTGATTTGAACCCTAATATTATTTTTTCGTAAGAGTTGAATTGCATTAATTGCTTTTTCAAAAGTTCCGTCTCCTCGAATTTTATTGTGTGATTCCGCATCGGCTCCTTCCAGACTAATTTGAACAGAGTCTGTTTTGAGGTTTAAAGTCTTTCCGAGCTGTTTTGCCTTTATTTCATCAATAAGTACACCGTTTGTTTGAATAATTACTGGTATATACTTTTGTTTTATATAGTTTAATATTTCAAGAAAGTCTTTTCGTACAAAGACTTCACCGCCAGTTAAAGTTAAAAAAATAATATTAATTTCATCTACTAAAAAATCAATAAGCTCTTTTATTTCGGTAGTATTTAGTTCCGAGCGCTTATTATAAAATTCCGGTTGTTCTGCGTAAAAACAATGTTTACAACGTAAATTACACGCTTCTGTTACTTTTAATACAATTGAATTTGGAAAGGCAAAAATATAACCTTTGGGTAACGATTCTTTATATTTGGTATAACAAGAAAACATTTCTGCCGGCAATTTTTGTGTCTGCAAAGTTTTTTTGTTATGTATGTATAGCTCAAACAGATTCTCTAAGTTTATCATATTTGATTTATTAATAAAGCAAAGAGCAAGCAAAATCTGAACCGCAGTAACGGTCGACATGTTCATTCTTTGGTGCATTTACCCCTTTTATTCCATCTGCAACACCAAAAATTCCAAGGGTACTCAATGCAATTTTAGAAGGCAGTTCCATATTTTTCCCGATATTTGCTTTAGCTTTAGCATTAGGTAAAAAATGACTTACCTTAGTCTGATTAATTCCTGTAACGCCGCGTAACACTATAACCTCCTTTACGATACTTTGGAGTAATTATAACTGATAAAAATTATATTTGTCAAGGTTCGTTATTATACTTGATATATAAAAAAAATTGTAGTATTATTTATTAATTTTTTTATATAATTAACTTATGAAGTCATTATATTTAGAGACGGTTGATTCTACAAACAAGTACGCAAAAGAACATATTGAAGAGATTTTGGATAGAAGCGTTGTTTATACGTATAATCAGACAGCCGGGCGCGGAAGATTGGATAGGAAGTGGAACTTTACAGGCAGTGATAATATTTATGCAACGCTGGTTCTTAAACCGTCTTATGATATGAGGAATGTATATTCAAATCTTACCCAGTATTTATGTGTTGTAATCGCAGAACTTATGGAGGAGTATGGAGTAGAGCCTTCAATAAAATGGCCGAATGATGTTCAGGTTGGCTCTAAAAAAATTTCCGGGATATTAGCGGAGGGGGTTATGGAGAGAAACTGTCTGCGCGGATTAATTTTGGGATTTGGAATTAATTTGAATGCAGAATCTGAGGTTTTGGCGCAAATTAATCAGCCTGCGACAGCTTTGAATATTGAACTCGGGCAGTATGTTGATAAAGAAATCTTTTTAAAAAGGCTTTTGGAAAAGTTTTTTTTACGGTATGATAGATTTATTGAGGATGGATTTTCGTTAATTAAGAATGATTATTTAAGGAGAGTTAGGTTCCTTAATCAGGAAATTAAGGTCAGGGTGTTTGATAAAGAGATTTCCGGTATAGCAAAAGAAATTACTGAGGGTGGTGCATTAGTGCTGCTTGACAAGAATAATCAAGAGCATCTCCTTATGGTAGGGGATATAATAAATCAGAGAGGATAAAGACGATGGCAAAAAAACTTATCAAAGTTATGGATACATCTTTCAGGGACGGATTTCAATCAGTATATGGGGCGAGAGTTTTTGTAGATGACTTTTTGCCGGCATTGAAGTCTGCGACAGAAGCCGGTATTAAGCATTTTGAAGTTGCAGGCGGGGCAAGATTCCAGTCTCCGATTTTCTATTGTAATGAAAATGCGTTTGAAACTATGGATAAGATTAGAGCTGCTGTCGGTCCCGATATAAACCTTCAGTCTTTAGCTAGAGGTGTAAACGTTGTAGGGCTGGATTCTCAGCCGCGAGATATGATTAACCTGCATGCTAAATTGTTTAAAAAACACGGTGTTACTACTATAAGAAATTTTGATGCTTTAAATGATGTTCACAATTTAATTTATTCAGGTCAATGTATCAAAGATAACGGTTTGAAACATGAAGTTACTATAACAATGATGGAGCTGCCGATAGGCTGTACAGGCGCTCATGATGTTCCTTTTTATGAAAGGGTGCTGAGAAATATTCTTGATGCAGGGATTCCGTTTGACAGCATTGCATTTAAAGATGCTTCCGGAACTTCTGCTCCGAGAAAGGTTTATGAAACAATAAAGAGAACAAGAGAAATTTTAGGCCCTGATGCTCATATAAGATTCCATTCGCACGAGACGGCCGGAACAGGCTTGGCTGCGTATCTTGCGGCGCTTGATGGCGGAGCTGACGGAATAGATTTGGCGATGAAGCCTGTATCAGGCGGAACTGCTCAGCCTGATATTGTTTCAATGTGGCATGCGCTCAAGGGAACTGAGTATGATTTGGGAATTGATATTAATAAGATTCTTGAAACGGAAGAAATTTTTAAGGAATGTATGAAAGATTACTTCTTGCCTCCGGAGGCTTTGGCAGTTAATCCGATGATTATATCTTCACCTCTTCCGGGCGGAGCATTAACTGCAAACACCCAGATGATGAGAGATAATGGTGTGATGGATAAATTCCCTGAGGTTGTTGCTGCTATGAAAGAAGTTGTAGAAAAGGGCGGATTCGGAACTTCTGTTACTCCCGTGTCACAATTTTACTTCCAGCAGGCATTCAATAATGTTATGTTTGGCGCTTGGAAGAAAATTGCGGAAGGTTACGGCAAAATGGTTCTCGGATATTTTGGAAAAACTCCTTGCGAACCGGATAGCGAAGTTGTAAAAATTGCGGAAGAGCAGCTTGGTTTGGCACCGACTTCTGAATTAGTTGTGGATTTGAATGATAAAGATCCGAATAAGGGAATTAAGGCTGCAACTAAAATGCTTGAAGATGCAGGCTTAGAAGTTAATGACGAAAATATCTTTATTGCAGGCGCCTGCAAAGAAAAAGGTATAATGTTCCTGCAAGGCAAAGGACAAATCGGTGTTCGTAAAAATTGCCCTGCAGTACCTGCTTGTTCTGCAGAAGGCAACGAGTTTACAGTAAAGGTTAACGGCAAAGCTTATGCGGTTAAGCTTGACGGAGACAAAGCAACTGTTAACGGTAAGTCCTATGATGTTTCCGTAAAGGCAGGAATTGAAAAACAGGCTGCTTCATCAGGAGCTGGGGAAGACGTTAAAGCAGGTGTACCCGGAAATGTTTTGAGAATAGAAGCTTCTGTAGGTGATAGCGTTTCCGAAGGCGATGTAATTATGGTTCTTGAAGCTATGAAAATGGAAATTGAAGTAAAAGCACCAAAATCAGGAGTTGTTCAATCCATTGTTGTATCTCAAGGTGATAAAGTTGTCACAGGCCAAACATTAGCGGTAATAGGAGGGTAAAGAATTATGAATATAATAGATGGTTTAAATACTCTCTGGCATTCGACCGGTATAATGAATTTTGTAAAACCTGCAGACCCTGCAATTACAAATGGTTTTGAACAGTTTTTGCATATGCATGGTGCATGGATAATGATTCTCGTATGTTTATTCTTACTATGGTTGGGTATAAAAAAACAGTTTGAACCTCTTCTTCTTGTGCCTATCGCATTTGGAGGACTTTTATCCAATATTCCAATTTGTGATATCGCCGGTTCTAACGGCTTTTTAGGCATAATTTATGAAGCAGGTATTCATAAAGGATTATTTCCTCTAATAATTTTTATGGGGGTTGGTGCAATGACCGACTTTGGTCCTTTGATTGCTAATCCTAAGACTGCTCTTTTGGGTGGTGCTGCTCAATTTGGTATTTTTGGTGCTTTGTTAATGGCATTATGTTTATTCGGTTTTACAATACCACAATCTGCGGCAATAGGTATTATTGGAGGTGCTGATGGCCCGACATCAATTTTTGTAACCTCAAGACTTGCTCCGGAACTCCTTGGGGCAATTGCTGTTGCGGCATATTCTTATATGGCTCTTGTGCCTGTTATTCAGCCGCCTATAATGAAGCTGCTAACAACAGAGGCCGAAAGAAAAATAAAAATGACCCAACTAAGAGAAGTTACTAAACGTGAAAAAATTGTGTTTCCGCTTATGGTTCTGCTTCTTTGCGTTATTCTATTGCCGGATGCGTGTCCTCTAATCGGCGCATTGACGTTTGGAAACCTCTGTAAAGAATGCGGAGTTGTTGATAGACTTTCTGATACAATGCAGAACGCTTTGATAAATATCGTTACTATATTTTTAGGCCTTTCTGTAGGCTCAAAACTTTCAGCTAATCAATTTTTGACTGTACAGACATTATTTATTTTAATTCTTGGGATTATTGCATTTTCTCTTGCAACAGCAGGCGGTGTGCTAATGGCAAAAGTTATGAATTTCTTTAGCAAAGAGAAGATTAATCCGCTTATCGGTTCAGCCGGGGTGTCTGCTGTACCTATGGCAGCAAGAGTTTCAAATAAAGTCGGGCAGGAGGCTGATCCGCAGAACTTCCTTCTGATGCACGCAATGGGACCGAATGTCTCAGGTGTAATCGGTTCGGCTGTAGCTGCAGGTGTATTGCTAGCTCTATGCCACTAAATCATGAGGTTAGCAATGGAACTTCAAAAGGTTGAATTAACTGATGTAAAGGAACTTGCAAATTTTGCATCAAGTATCTGGCATGAATATTGGCCTTGTATTTTGTCTGAGGACCAGATAAATTATATGGTTGATAAGTTCCAGTCTGAGCAGGCAATTATTGACCAGATAAAAAATGAGAGCTACACATATTACTATCTTGTAGATGATGGCGAAAAGATAGGATATACAGGACTTTCTGATAAAGGTGATTATTTGTTTTTATCAAAACTCTATATCAAAAAAGAGTTTAGGCATAAAGGCTATGGAGCTCTGGCTTTTGATAAAATCAAAAATCTGGGATACCCGAGAATCCGCCTGACAGTAAATAAAAATAATAAGAATACGATTAATGCGTACTTGAAATACGGATTTAAGACTGTAGATGAGGATGTTACAGATATAGGCTCAGGATTTGTGATGGATGATTACATAATGGAATATCAAAAAGGCGCCTGATTGGGCGCCTTTTAAATAATCTAAAACATTCTAACAATTTTTCTGACTTCTTTTAACACTTCTTTCGCTCTGACACGAGCTTTTTCAGAACCGTCTCTCAAGATTTTTTCTACAACTTGAGGGTTCTCCTCATAGTATTTTCTTTTCTCTCTTATTTGAGCGAATTTTTCGTTAATTTTTGCTCCGAGCTGCCTTTTACAATCTGCACACCCTCTTGCACCTTTTTCACACTCGCATCTTACAGTGCTGACATCTTCTTCGTCTCCGAAAATTTTCCAGTATTTGAATGCTACTTCACATTCATCAGGATGTCCCGGATCGTCTTTTCTCATTCTGCTTCTGTCAGTTATGGCAGACATAACTTTTTTAGCCGTGACCTCCGGTGTGTCTGAAATTTTGATATCATTATTAAACGATTTGCCCATTTTATTACCGTCAAGTCCGCAGATGAGCGAGCAATTATTTAACAAAGGCTGTGTTTCTTTAAAGAAATCAGTATTGTATAAATTATTGAATCTTCTTGCGATATCTCTTGTGAGTTCAACATGCGCAACCTGATCAATACCTACCGGTACAAAATCAGCATTAAAACTTAAAATATCCGCGGTCATAAGCACAGGATACCCCATTAAGCCGTAGTTAATCTGGGAGGCCATACCCTCTTTTGACCTTAAAATCTTTGCCATATCTTTAAGGTTAGGATCTCTCTCTACCCAGTTTTGCGGTGTTATCATACTCAAATATATATGCAGTTCGGCTGTTTCCGGAATAAGAGACTGTACATAAATTGTTGCTTTTTCAGGATCAATTCCGCTTGCAAGCCAATCTGTTGCAACATCAATAATATCCTGTTTTAAGTTTTCCGTCTTATCGTATTTGGTTGTAAGCGCATGCCAGTCTGCAATAAAAAAGTAGCAATTGTATTCGTCCTGCAGCTTAACCATATTTTCTATAACGCCCAAATAGTGTCCCAAATGAAGCTTTCCTGTCGGGCGCATTCCCGTAAAAACAATTTTATCCTGCATGTTATAGATTTCCTTTCGTCGCTATTTTAATAACTTTTATCTCTCCGGCGCTCAGATCAGTGTAAATTTTATTCCTTCCGGGTTTTATTGTGCCTTCACAGTTAATAAACTCAAAATCAGTTCTTTTCTTTATGCCCGGAGCTTTAATTGTAACCTTATTTTGCGGTTTCTCAAAATCCAGATTGCCGATAACAATTACTGTATCATTTTTCAGAGTTCTTGCGTAGGCAAAAACTTTATCATTATCAGTTTTGAAATCAATAAAGCTTCCTTTTGATATTAAATCTGAATGATTTTTTCTAAATTCATAAGCTCTTTTAAAGTTATTTAAAACATTCAGATTTTTCCCTCCGGGGCGTCTTGAGAAATTAAATATATCAAGTTTGCCCCTGTGCACAAAATAGTAAATATCGTCGGTTTCAGACTTTTCGGCTCTTGTATTGGCCCAAGGGTAAAGATAGCTGTCTCCGGTGAAAAATCCGTCAATACAATAAGGGTTGAACGGCAAAGTTGCATTCAGCCAAGAAATCATGTTCGAAAAGTTTTCTCCATGAAGCACTATCGGGCTTACTTCATCATGGGTAGAAAAACTTAGTATCACACTTTTAGGCTGATTATAAGAGTGCAATAATTTAATGTTAAACTTTATATGTTCAATAAATTCCTCTGCATTCCAATCTTTTAGATTGAAAAAACTTCCGTAATAACCGTCGAATCCGGCTCCTAAAAGTTTATTGTAAGGTGTAAATTCTGCATACTTGCTTGGCGGTTCTCGCCAGGAATCGGAAGCTTCTGCAAGGAACATAAATTCAGGATCTTTTTCCCTCGTATATTTGATAATCTCTTCCCAAAAAGCGGAAGGTTTAATCGTTGCAACATCTGCACGGATTCCGTCAGCGCCTATAAGAAGCAGCATATCAACAAACTTTTTATGAGCATCAAGTACATCTTGGTTTAACTTTGAATTATTACCTGTATTTAGCAGTCTGACATCAGTCCAGTCTGTCGGAACAATAGAACATTGTTTCGAGTCCTTTAAAAACAATTCAGGATGGGTTAGGAATAAATCATAAGAGCCGCAGCTCGGCAAATCTATGATTACTCTTATTCCTCTTTTGTGGCATTCATCAACAAATTTCTTTGCCTGCTCAATACTTGAAAGCTCAGAGTTTTCATCTATTAATTGCGGATTCAAACTCCAAAAATCAGAAACCGCATAAACAGAACCTGCTGTTCCGAGCGCTTTAAGCCTTCCCACAGGTGTAATAGGGAGAACATGAAGAGTGTTGATATTAAGCTCTTTTAGCTCATCAAGCCTCTCAATTGCGTTTAGAAAAGTTCCGCTCTCTTCCCCTTCGTCAATAATTTCATTTCCGTTAACGTCTTTTGCGTTAAAAGTTCTTATGTTGATACAGCAGATATTTGACTTATTATTTAAAAACAGAGTTCTTAAATCGTTATTTTCTCCGGCAAATACGGCCCCGGAAAAAGCGAAAAATATTGCAGCTGTCAACAAAAATCTCTTTTTCATATCGCTATTTTATCAGATAAATGTGTTTTATGCTATTATTTATTTTATGAATTATTATATAAAAAATACACGAATTGGGAATTTAACAGTTGTAGAAAACGCTTCTTTTATTACTCATATAATCTTCGGAGCAAAAGATTTTGAAGGTAAAAATGAGCTTACTCCTATAATTGCACAGACTTTTAAACAATTAGAAGAATATTTTGATGGTAAAAGAAGAGAATTTGATGTTCCTTGCAAACCGGAAGGTACAGAATTTCAACGAAAAGTATGGCATTGCTTGCAAAAAATACCTTATGGAGAGACAAGAACGTACAAAGAAATTGCTGTCTTATTAGATAATCCCAATGCTTCGCGCGCTGTAGGCAATGCAAATAACAAAAACCCAATCCCGATAATAATCCCCTGCCATAGAGTTGTAGGCTCCAACGGCGCGCTTGTCGGTTATGCCGGCGGATTAAATATAAAGACTTTTTTATTGAATTTAGAAAAGAAAAAGCAGTTTTAAGTGCATTTTTAGAATTTTTCCAAACACTCAACTATTTTCTTTGTTGCGTCAAATCTTGCAAGATGAGAAGCGTTTTGTTTCAGGTAATTCATTTTTATCGGATTCTCAATAAGCTCCGCAATAGCCTCTCTTAAGCTGTTCGGCTCAAGCTCTTTATCTTCTATATAAATACAAGCGCCCATATCAAGAAGATATTTTGCATTAATCCTCTGGTGATTCGCAGCAGCATAAGGGTACGGAATAAGTATTGGAGCCGCATCAGATGCACAAATCTCTGAAAGACTCAAAGACCCGGCTCTTGAAACAACAATATCGCTTGATTTAAGAGGTGATATCATATCCTCAAAATAAGGACGTATGATTAAGTTTTTGTCCTGCTCATAAGCCGGATAAATCTTTTGGATTCTATCTGTCACATCAGCGTAATTTTTCTTTCCTGTCTGAAAAATTACCTGCAGATTCATCTCCTGCGACAATTCCTTGATGAGTTCTATTGTCGTATTATTTATTGATTTTGCCCCCTGAGAGCCGCCCATAATACAAATTGTAAGCCGATTTTCAAGTCCGAGTTTTCTTCTTGCATCAGCCTTTGTTAATGTTTCAAACTCTTCTCTTATAGGATTTCCCGTAACAATCGCGTGTTTATTTGGAATAAACTTCTTAGCGTTTTCAAACGCCAATGATACATATTTTGCTCTTTTTGATAACCTTCTTGTAACAAGCCCCGGCATGGCATCACAATCATGCATCATATAAGGGGTTTTAGTTAATATGCAGGCAAAAATCATTGGCGCCGAAACATAACCGCCTGTTGCAAAAACAGCGTTAGGCTTGTATTTTTTTATATATCTTACAGAGCGGATAATTGCCTTTACAAGTTTTACCCCCCATACAAAGAATTTGGGATTGAGTTTTCTCGGCATACCGGAAACGCTCACGTGCAAGAATTTATACCCCTTTTTCCCTGCAAGTTCAAATTCCATATTGCGCTTGTTTCCGACATAATAAACTTTAGCACCGTTTTCTGACAGCACGTCCGCTACAGCCATTGCAGGGTAAATATGACCGCCGGTTCCGCCTCCGGTCACAAAGTAACTGCTATTGTATACTTCTGACATTTGTTCTTATCCTTTTCACATTATCTTTTGATATATTTAATAAAATTCCAACCATCCACAATGATACCATAATGGAAGAACCGCCGTAACTTATAAATGGCATCGGCACACCTGTTGCCGGTACAAACGAGCTTGCAACCCACATATTCAAAAATCCTTGAAAACAAATTGAAAACGTAAGGCCGAGCGCAAGCAGTTTGCCGTACATGTCCTGACATTTTACGGCAATCAAAAATCCTCTCTGCAGAATTGTCCAGAAAAGACAAATTATTAAAAGACATCCGATAAATCCGTGTTCTTCTCCTATTACTGCGAAAATAAAGTCCGTATGCGCTTCCGGAAGCCATGCAAGCTTCTGTTTTGAGGCACCGTACCCGAGTCCGTAAAGTCCGCCGGATGCAAAAGCTACAAGAGACTGGATTATATTGTATCCTGCCCCCAGAGGATCTGCTTCAGGATGCAGCCAAGTCGTAATACGGGATGACTGGTACCCTTTCAAGCCCTTGAATAAAAGCAGCGGAAGCATAATTGCGGCACCGCCGATAATCAACTGAATCGAGCCGCCGGCACAAATATATATCGCTACGGATGTTGCAAGCAGAAGCAATACCATACTTAAATTCGGCTGGGTGAAGATAAGCCCTATCATAATAAGTATTGGAATAAATGCCGTCACGATTTTATTATTGTCAAAAATATTTGCGTCTCTATAGAATACACCTGCAAGAAGCATTACAACCGCAGGTTTAGCAAACTCCGAAGGCTGCAAGCTCATAGGCCCTATATTAATCCACCTTTGAGCACCATTTACTGTTGTTCCCATAACTTTTACCAGAATAAGCATAATAATCACAAATGCTGCAAAAGGTAAAGTATAGGTCATAAGCTTTTTGTAATGGAAGTTCGATAAAAACCTTAAACCGATAATCCCGACAAATACGCCAAGAAGCTGCTGTATTAGAAATCTTGCAGGATTTAATCCCATATCAATACACTTAGGAGCGCTAGCTGAAAATATTGCCATAAGCCCGATTACGACAAGGAAAATTACTGCAATCAAAAGCGGTCTGTCGGATTGCATGTTTTGCGTACTCATCTTTTCCTTATTGTCGTAATTATTTAGATAAGACATATTCTTTAAAGACATCTCCTCTGTGCTCGTAACTCTTGAACATATCAAAGCTTGCGCATGCAGGTGATAGAAGAACTACATCAGGCTTTAAGCTTATTGCCCTATCTATTGCCTCCTCCATCGTGCGTTCTTTTATTATATTACTAAAACCATTTTTTTTCAGATTTTCTTCAAATCTTTCACTTGCCTCGCCTATTAACAAAACCGTGTGAATATGTTTGTTTATGGAATGACACATTTCAGTCAAATCCGTATTTTTGTCTCTGCCTCCGAGAATCAAAGCAACATCAACATTGTTAAACGAATCAATTGCAACAATTGAAGCTTCCGGATTTGTAGCTTTGGAATCGTTATAGAAGGTTATTCCGTCCATAACCCTGACTTTTTCAAGACGGTGCTCCGGAGCTTTAAAGGACATAATACGCTCTTTTATGTCATCATTTTCCATCCCCAGAAGCTTTGCAATAATTATTCCGCACATAATGTTCTGGTGATTGTGGTGTCCGACAAGAGGACAATCGCTCAATAAGATAATTTTTTCGCCTCTGTAAAATATTGCCTCCTCTTTTATATAACAATCTTTATCATCATCAAACAATACAACATTTTTACACCTTTTGGAAAATTCCAAAAGCTTATTGTCTTTGGCATTCAAAACAGCAAATTCGGGCGCCTGCGGCGGCAAGAATATTTTAGCTTTTGCGTTGAAATAATTTTCTAATCCGCCGTGCCAATCAATATGATCTGGCGTAAAATTAGTCCAGCAGGCAATTTTTGCCTTAAATTTTTCTGTCATCTGTGCCTGATAAGAACTTATTTCACATACGAGAAAATCATGTTTTTCACAAATCAAAGAAGTTGGCGGAACACCAATGTTTCCGCAAACAGGCGCAGAATATTGTTTGCTTAAAATATGAGAGACAAGAGCCGTTGTCGTAGTTTTTCCGTTAGTTCCGGTTATCGCAATAAACGGAATATCCGTGTTTTGATATGCAAACTCGATTTCTGATATTATCGGAATATTCTTTTCTTCAAGTCTCTTAAAGATTTCAGACTTTGGCGGAATACCGGGGCTTGTGACCGCAAAAACAGAATCTGATATAAACTCGTCGCTGTGATATCCGCATTCAATCTTAACGCCTTTATTTTTTAACTCTTCAACCTTTTGTTTATATTCGTCCTTAGGAGCCTTGGCCTCTGTTATATATACGTCATAACCTTTTTTGAGGGCAAATTCGGCTGCTGAAATTCCGCTCTTTGACAAACCCAAAATTAAAATTTTTTCAGACATAACAACTCTCCAACTCTTCCTAAATTTTATATTAAACACCGGGGAAAATAAATAGAGATTCTTAATTCTTATTTTAAATATTGATTATTTAACATCGTATAAGGCCTGTTTTATCCTGTCTGTAATATGTTTTTTACCTGCAATTTCCGTCTCTGATTGGAAATCTGAAATATCGATTTCTCCGACTGCAATAATTTCAAAAATTACAGTATCTCCGCCTGCCGCATAAAACGGCTGATTTATAAATAAAAAGTCCTCGCTGGTATACATTTTAATCGGGATAATATTCTTCCCTGCATTAATTGCTGCAAGTGCTGCGCCCTTCTTTATCTTAGGAAATTCACCCCTGCGATGTCTTGTTCCTGCCGGAAATATTATTACGTTAAATCCCATATCAAGCATTTTTTTCGTTGCGGATTTTAGTTCTTCTATCTCAACATCATCTGTAATGAAAATACTCTTTATAATATTTTTTAAAAGTGGATTATGTGCAAGCGAACGCTTTGCAAAACAGGTTGTCCGCGGAATAAGACTCATTAAAATGACAATATCTATAAAGCTCGGGTGTGTGGATACAATAATTTTATTGCGTATATTTGCAATCTCTTCCTTGTTTTTGATATCAAGTTTTATAATTCTAAGCAACATCAGAAGTCTGATAAAGAATTTCCATATATGATAAATGAAGTCCGAGCAAAATATGATAAACTTCTTCTCCTCCAGAACTATTTTTGCAGCCGGAAAAATCAAAAAATTCATAATACATGCTCCAAATCCGAAAACTCCAAATAAAATAGTTGTTAATACCGAACGGACAAACCTTTTCATTATACCCTCTCTATTCTGATGAGCGGAGTTTCAAAAATTTCTTTATCGGTATTCATAAAATCAATGAAATTTTCAAATTCATCTTTACATACTTGTGCACCCCCGTTCGATATTCGGCATTTAATCTCACCTGACTCAGGGGATATTATGCAGGAGGCGCTTTTTACCCCCTCAACAACATCGGCATAGGAAAATAAGATGTTTTTGTGTGAAGATATGACAGATTTCACTAGACCTGCAGATACGGAATTTTCCCCGGCAGATAACGCAAAATAGGGAACATTTAGATTTTTATACAATGCAAAAAATCCAACAAGATAGTTGTGCACCGATGCTGAAAATTGGGCAGGAGAAACTTCATTTTGAGAGGAATATTGTTCTATAATCGTTTCCAGCCTTGATAACTCACCATACTCCGAGGTAAAAATAATTTCATCAATATGCTCTGAAAATGTTCTGCATATAGTCGTCAAAGCAGCCTTGTCAAGTAAACTCAGTTTTCTCCTAATAAGAGGCGGTATCTCTGCGATATCTATATCGTCCTGCGATTGTATACTTGAAAAGTTACTTATATAAAAAATTTGTTTTTTCATGTTAAGCATTATACAATAAATCTTATGGGTGCAACAATAACGAAATACAATGCTTTATGTAATTTAGGGTACAATATAGATGAAATTTATAAAAATGCCCTTAACGGAATAGATACGCGTTTTGAAATAACATCAGAAATTATCAAGGGGAAACCTGTTCGTCTCGGCAAAGTAGATTTTCCCCTCCGCGAAATAAAAGAAAAAGACTATAATATAAGATGTAATAAGCTCTTGCAGGCTGTTTTTGAATCACTTAATATTGAATCTGTAATATCAAAATACGGAGCGGAGAATATTGGTGTCGTTTGCGCAACTACTAATACCGGAGTTGACGACTACGCTTTGACAAGAAATCCTATGCACGCAAAAATCAGTAATCCTGCGGAATTTATACGCCATAAGTATAGGCTGAAAAACTATTATACATCTGTGTCAACAGCGTGTTCATCAGGAATCAAAGCTTTTACTATCGCAAAAGAACTTCTTGAAACAAATTTTTCAAAAGCCGTAATCGTAGTGGGTACGGACGGGCTTTCAAGAGTCCCGATTTTTGGATTTGATTCGCTTGAAATTCTATCTTCGGAGCCTTCCGATCCGTTCGGCAAAAACAGAAGCGGAATAAATCTGGGAGAGGCTGCGGCTGTATTTGTTGTAGAAAAAGATTTGCCCGGAATAGAAATCTTATCAACCGCGGAAACAACCGATTCATACCACGCTACAACACCGGATCCAGAAGCTGTCGAAACCATTCGCGCCATTCGCACAGCTCTTGCCTGTGCAAATATTAAGCCGAATGACATTGATTATATAAACCTTCACGGAACAGGAACAAAAGCCAACGATTTGATGGAAGCAAAAGCTGTTAATGAAATATTTGGTGAGTTTATCCCGGCAAGTTCTACCAAACCGCTGACAGGCCATTGTCTTGGGGCTGCTGCGAGTATTGAGACCGCGCTTTGCTGTAAGCTTATTGATTCTTTTGATGGAAGAATTTTCCCACACAAATACGGCGGCGAGTATGATTTGAGTCTCCCTAAAATTAATATCAGCCAAACCCTGGTAAAAAAGATGGAAACAGTATTATGTACATCTTTTGGATTCGGAGGAACAAATGCAGCACTTATTCTCAGGAAAAAACTTTAAATCTTATTTACCAGTTACAATCTTGTATCCCATTGTCAAGGCACCTAAAACTCCGGCGGTTATCCCTCCATACTTTAAGGCCTTTTTCCATTGATGATTTGTTTTTGTCTTTTTAATAATATCAAAAAGCTTATCGTCTTTGAAGGCTTCAGTTTTAACGAATTTTTTAGAGTCACTGTTCCAGCCTAATTTTATTGCATTTTTTGTTTTTACCATTTCATAATCCATAATTTTTTGTAAAGCTTCTTTGAGCGCAGTTTTATTTGTTTTTAGGTTATCGGGTGTTAAAGAATTTAATGTTGTTTCAAAGGAAATTCCTTTGTACTGTTCTTCTATAAGATTTTTATTTTGTTTTAACAGTTTTTTATAGTCCTCTACATTTTTTATTTTATCAATTTTATTAAGCACCGCATTTAATTCTTTAAAGAATTTTTTATTTTTTTCCGGAACATTTTTTTTGAGATTTGCTTCAAAAACATTTTTTGCAAAAGTGTCTGCCACAACTCCATCAGCAGAGACCGGATATCTGTGTTTAAAATAACCAACAGTACCCCCACCGACAGCGCCTAAAGTCATCATTCCAAGCACGGGCGGATTATTCGTTTTCTTTTGGGGTTGAGGAAATACTTGATTTTGATAATTAGGAGAAGCCTCCATATTGTAAGGGTTTGTCATACAACACTCCAAATTTTATCTACACTATATTTATATAAAGTATTTTCACCTCTAAAAATTGCCAATGATATGCAAAATTATTAACATAATGTTACAAGTCGAGTTTTTTTGTTGCTATACTTAAATTTTTTATTCAGAAATAGTAGTTAATACTAGTAGAAGTATTTATTTTCTGATGACTTGATTTTTTTGTATGTAGTTGGTAAGATTTGATGTATACAATTGCAGGGTGCTTGTGGTGCCCTGTAAGGAGCAGTAAACCACTATCTTTTTGATAGTAACGGCTTTCAGGAAACGCAGTTTCCACGCTAACGCGGAGCCCAAAGCAAAATGATAATTTAATATAAAAGCGCCTCGGGCCTGTGGCACTCTGCCGAGAAAAATCCGAACCGTTGAGGATTTTTCGAGAGGTAGGTAGCGCCGGAAACGCAGTTTCCACGCTAACGCGGAGCCCAAAGCAAAATGACAATTTAATATAAAAGCGCCTCGGGCCTGTGGCGCAGCGGTAGCGCAGAGGACTCATAATCCTTTGGTCGTGGGTTCGAATCCCTCCGGGCCCAAATAAAAAAGACTGATTTATAAATCAGTCTTTTTTATTTTCTGCAAAAGTAAAAATTCGATTTTTTATCTTGAAGGTAGACACAGATGTAAGATTGTTTGTTGAGCAATTTGTTAATCAATTATCGAACAATTGTACGATTTTACGGTAGAATAAAAATATGAAACAAAAAGTAATAGCCGTGGTGGGTCCTACGGCAAGCGGCAAGACCCAAATGGCAATAAAGCTTGCTAAAAAATATAACGGAGAGATTATCTCTGCGGATTCAAGGCTTGTATACAAAGGTTTCAATATAGCCTGTGCAAAACCTTCAGTAGAAGAACGAGAAGGTATACCTCACCATTTGATAGATATCGTAGAGCCGGAGTTTGATTATTCTGTCGGCAACTTTTATGACGATGCAAAACGCGCAATAGCGGATATTTTATCGCGTGGTAAAATTCCAATTGTCGCAGGCGGTACCGGACTATATTTTAGAGTATTGCTAGAACATTACGATTTGCCGAGGGTAGAGGCGGATTACAAACTGCGAGGCGAGCTTGAGTCGCACGAACGTGAGGATTTGTTGGAAGAATTAAAAAAACTGGATTTACTGACTTATGAGCGAGTAAAAGATGCCAATAAGCGGAGAATAGTACGTGCTTTGGAAATTATTAAAATTTTAAAAAAGCCTCTTTCTGAGATTTCAATACAAAAGGAGCCGGAGTTTGATGTTCAGTGGGAAATGCCATTAATTAAATCAAGAGAGGAGCTTTATGGGAGGATAAACCGGCGAGTTGACAAGATGGTAGAGGAGGGTATTATAGAGGAGACACAATCGCTTTTGAAAAAACATGGAAGGATTAAAAATATAACTGATACGATAGGGTATAAAGAGATATTATGTTTTTTGGACGGTGAAATGTCTTTAGATGAGGCTATTGAGAAGTTAAAACAGCATTCAAGAAATTACGCTAAGCGCCAGATTACTTGGTTTCGAAGAAACAAGTCGCTTAAATTTTTATTTTAGACAACGGTTTTTCATTAATGGAAATGATGGTTGTACTGCTGATAATGTCATTCATCGCAGCAGCAACGGCACCAATAGTAAGCAGAAAAATGACAAGAAGCTCAGGGGCTAATGCAAGTACGTGGGTATTTACGGGTCAAGGGAAAAATATAGCTTTTAATACGGGCGGCTTGGATAATGCGACCGCTATTATCCAAGCGGCTAAAGTTCCAGACGGAACAAAAACAAGATTATACATAGATTGCGGAGAAAGTGCGTCGTAGTTATCTTTGGGCAGCGGCGATTAGGCTGCAAACATTCTGGCGGATCCTGTGAAAAAAAGAGTAGGCATTTTTCTGCAGCTTCAAATACTACTGTTCCCGATAACTCTATTGCGATAGGCTTGGGACAAACGCTTAAAAACAATACCAATTCTACCCTGATTGGTAATAATATAACAACAGATCTTTCCTCAAATGTAACAGCTTTGGGATATAATACTACGGTCTTAGGTGGTAATACTACAGCTGTTGGAGTTGGTGCTTATAGTTCTGCAGGTGAAACAGTGGCTATTGGTGCTGGTGTTACTAGTACAGGATATAAAGGGAGTAGTCTTGGGTATAATGCAAATGCCGGAGGGGCTGCAGTGTTGCTATAGGGGCAGAAACTGAAACCGTCTATATTCCCGGGAATCTAGTTGTAGGAAATAAAACATATCTGGGTGCTGATAGCACTAATTTTGGTACAGGGTATAGCGATATGAACAGAAGTGCTTTATTTATCGAATTTCCGCATGGTAAAATGTGCCAACAGTTCTAAATAAAAAAAATCCCTTCTCCGCGAAGAGAAGGGATTTTTTATTTCAATCTTGTATCGCACTATTCGTATATGTAGCCGTTTGTCAGATCAATCTTCAATGGTCCGAGCAGTCTGATATTAACAATCTGGTCGGGCATTGTTAACACCTTGTCTCCTTTGAATACTTTTCTGAACCATCTCATAAACGCATTCTTTTGTTCAGAATCAAGAGTTGCAACACCATAAAGCATTACAGCCTGATCATTTGGAGTTACGAGAAGTTCGTTTTTGATAATAACTTCGCCATTTTGTTTGAACAATTTTGCGCGCTGTACATGCTTTACCTGCCCTTTAAGGTCGCTGCCTTCTGATATCAATAGATATTTTTCTTTAGTAACAATGTTTTTAGGAACTTTTGCTGTATAGATATCTGTTACGTTAGATATCTGAGAGCCGACAACGGTTTCCATTTTTATCGGGAAAATAGCTCCTGCAGGAATAATACCGATAGAGCCTTGAACTCTTACGTTATCAACTATATAACCCTCTGCAGTTCTTTTTTGCATGCTTTCTGCAAGTTTTGCATTCGGATTAAGTTTAGCTTCCTGCATCATTTTGTAAAGAATCGCAGCAACTTCTGCTCTGTTAGCCGGTCTGTCGGCTTCGAGTTTTCCTTCATTACCCGGCATTACGATAACCATATCAAGAATTTGAGCTTTACCTGCAGCAATTAAGAACCATGCAGGACAGAGTTCGTAATCTTCATAGCTTTTCGCAAGAATATCTCTTGCTTTCTGTTCGCTTATTTGCTGTGTTGTAAGAGCATTAACCGCAATAGAGATAGCTTCTGCCCTTGTTACGGAATCATAAGGTCTGAATTGCTGATCGTTAGCATCCGGTATCAGGTCAAAGTAAACGGCTTTCTGAATAATATTATAAGCCCAAAAATCCGGCTTTACGTCAGAGAAATGGATTTCTTGAGTAACGTTTGCATCTTCTTGTCCTAAGGCTTTAATAGCCATTGACGCAAATTCGGCACGAGTTACAGGAATATCCGGTTTATAAGTTCCGTCAGGATAGCCCACAACCACACCAACTTCAGTTAAAAATTTAATCGGCTGATAAGCCCAGTGGCTTTCTTCCATATCAGTATAAAAAGCATTTGCAGGGTTATTAAGCATGAAAAGTGTACTTACAATAAACAACCCCTTAACTAATTTTTTGAACATTCAGAATCCTCCTTCTAATTCCGTCGCATTTTTACTCTAATAGTATCTTAAAAATATGGTTATTGCAATTTTATACGCCATACTTTTAACAAATCTACATAAAACCGGAGACTTTGTAATTGTGTTATACTAAAGGTAGCGATTAGTAGAAAAAGTGGAAGAGTTAATATGATTAAAAAATTATTATTGTTGATGGCAATTCTGGTACAAACGGCGGTTTTTGCGAATTATAATGATGTTTATATAGCAGACATTCAGTACGATTGGATTGACAAAACCGAAGTCGAAAAAGAAGCTATTATAAGTGAGGTTCGGGATATTATATTTGAAGAGCCGGTTGAAAAACAAAAAGATTTCAAAGATCGGTTTAAGGATATGCTGAAAGACAAAGACCACCTTGACCATTATTTTGCAGCATCTGCAGGATATAAAGAGCTGGGAGATTACAATATTTCGGCTTTTTATTACAAAAAAATGAAGAACATCTACATGTACGCTCTTCAAAACAAGAAAGATGTTTCAAAAGCATATTACTATGATGCACTTGGGAACTTAAAATACGTAGATTTTATATCCGGCGAATACCCTGATTTTCCGTATTATGCCATTCAATACAGAATATCGGGTAAACCTGTAAGTGCAATTTATTACGTATCAAAAGACTGCCAATATTTGTTCAAGCCTGACGGGACATTCGAGGGAGTATGGTATAAACATAACCTATACAACAAAGAATCAAAGGTTATTTTAACAAGGACAACTTACTAAAATGATGGAAGAAATCGCCAAAATACTTCTTGAAAGAGGATTAACAATAGCAACGACAGAATCCTGCACAGGAGGATTATTAAGTTCAAAGCTTACGGACGTAAGTGGAAGTTCGGCTTTTGTACATTTGAATTTTGTAACTTATTCAAATGAAGCTAAACATAAAATTCTGGGGGTTAGAAATGAAACTCTTGAGAATTTCGGGGCAGTGAGCGAAGAATGTTCTTATGAAATGGCAGAAGGGCTCTACAGAGCAACAGGAGCGGATATTTGTATTTCAACAACAGGAATAGCGGGCCCCACAGGAGGCTCCAAAGAAAAACCTGTCGGGTTAATGTTTTCGACAATATACACCCAAAATAGATCCATAACCTTTGAAACGCTTCTGCCTCCGGATACCGAAAGAATTGAAATGAAAGAAAAATTTGCTGCTTCTGTTCTTAAAAAACTTCTGGTTTTCTTAAAAACTCCTTAATACTTTTTAAATATTATTGAAATATGTTTATGTAAATGATACATTCTATATATAGAAGATAAGGAGTAGAAATTTATGGTCTGTTTAACATCAAACAAAATTGACACTAAACTGGTATCAGAAGCGCTTAAAGCCTTAGGAAAAGAAAATTTTGCCCTGATTATTCATGGCGGAAGTTTCCCTTCTAAAAACGGAGAGGATACAGGGTTTGGAACTTTTAATTCAGAAGCCGGGCATGAACTTATTGATTACGCTCAAGGTATTTTCAATGCTCTCCAGCTCGGCCCTGCAGGTAAAACTAAAAGTTCTGACTCTTCACCGTATACTGGAACAATTTTTTCCGGTAATCCGCTTTTTATAGACTTGAAACAATTAACAGATAAAAAATGGGATAATATACTTTCTGCAGAAACTTTTGAAAAAGTCGTTGCAAATAACCCTAAACAAAATCAAGGCAGAACCGCTTATTCATACATTACAAAAGCACAGAATGACGCCTTAAAAGAAGCTTGGGAAAACTTTAAAAAGATTCATGGCGGTCTCTTTGGCTCTTCTTTGAAGAAGGATTTTGAAAAATTTAAAAAAGAAAATGATTTTTGGCTTGATAAAGACTCGCTGTATGAAGCTTTATCAATCGAAAACGGAGGAGATTATTGGTACAGCTGGAAAAACGAAGCTGACAAAAATCTGATGAATCCAAAATCTGATGATGAAAAGAAAGCTTATGCACAGAGAATTGAAGAAATAAAAAATAAATACGCGGATGAAATAGAATTCTATAAATTCTGCCAATTTGTTTTAGAAGTTCAAAATGAAGAAACAAAAAAATATGCTTTATCAAAAGGCATAAGGATGATTGCAGATCGTCAGGTTGCTTTTTCTGACAGAGATACCTGGGCTTATCAGTCTCTATTCTTGGAAGGCTGGTGTCTTGGCTGTCCTCCTGATTATTTTTCAAAAGACGGGCAGGCATGGGGCTTCCCGGTTATGGATCCTGATAAGATGTATAACGCTGACGGTTCATTAGGTGAAGGCGGAATTTTGATGAAACATCTTTATAAAAAGATGTTCAAAGAAAACCCGGGCGGTGTTAGAATCGATCATATCGTAGGTTTGATTGATCCTTGGGTATATAAAGCAGGCAAAAAGCCTATGTGTGAAGAAGGTGCCGGAAGACTTTATTCTTCTCCTGAGCATCCGGAACTTTACAGATATGCGATTGCAAGAAATGAAGATTTAGATCTTACGCTTGAAGCTGACAAAGAAAAACGTGTTAAAACCTTATCTGATGAGCAGATAAAGCTTTACGGCAGATTAATCGAAAAGATTGTTATTGCTGCCGCTAAAGAATGCGGAATGGATAAAAATGCAATTGTTTGTGAGGACTTAGGTACTCTTACAAACCCTGTAGATGCTGTTATGAAAAAATATGAACTACAGGGCATGAGATTAACCCAGTTTGTTGTTCCTGAAAAACCTGAACATCCGTACCGCTGCAAGAATATTACGGAAAATGTTTGGGCTATGGTCGGAACTCACGACAACAATCCTATTGAAATGTGGGCAGAGAGCATGATTAATACCCACGAAGGTTATCTGCACGCAAAAAATCTTGTTGAGGACTTGTTTGCAGAGGCTGAAAATAAGGATGATATTATTGTCAGACTTACTCAGGATAAAGATTACTTGAAGTTTATTAAATTAACAGAAATCTTTGCATCAAAGGCTAAGAATCTGCAAATCTTCTTCACTGATTTCTTCCAGATTAACGATGTTTATAATCGTCCGGGAACATCAGGCGACCAGAATTGGTCTTTGAGACTGCCTAATAACTTTAAGGAACTTAACCCGATTGATTTGCATGCAATTCTGAAAGCAGCAATTATTGCGCGCGGAAAAGAATTTGCATCAAAACATGCCAGCTTGATTGAAAGATTAGGCTAGGGGTAAAGGGGTAAAGAGGTAAAGGGGTAAAGGGGTAAATATTAATAAGGGGAGGTAAAGAAGATAAATCCC
This sequence comes from Candidatus Gastranaerophilales bacterium, assembly GCA_944324435.1. GTDB lineage: Bacteria > Cyanobacteriota > Vampirovibrionia > Gastranaerophilales > Gastranaerophilaceae > CAG-196. The sequence continues at coordinate 7,992 of CALUWH010000021.1, read as the reverse complement.
TCAAGTCCTATAGATAAAAAAACGGAGCAAACACAGAGGCTCCGTTTTTTTAGTGAGTAATTAAATATTCATATAAAGTACCTTGAGGGTCAAATTTTTTCTTTTTACTCATTACTTTCCATTTATAGGTTAGTTTATGAATGGGAGATATTTGTTTAAGTTCTTTGTAACGCCTTGGCGAGAACTTATCTTTTAGTTCATTTTGCATTAATTGTACAGGTATATATGGTGAGTAGAAAATTTCGCTCCACTCTTTAATATTATCTTTGCTGGAGTGGGTAAACATCGTGAATGCGTGAAGATAGAAAAAATAGTTAATAACAAAATAATTGTTTTTCCAGTATTCTTCAAGAAATCTTTTCATTTTAGCGATTATAACACTATTCCCTTTTGACGAGATGAAATAATTTGCCATATTAAGTCCGTCAGGGTCTTCATTTTCATCATTTTGGAATACAAAGAGCTCAGAATCACGAATATATTCAGGAAGCGGTGCTGTAAGCAATACGGTTGCATCTATCCATAATCCGCCGTATTCATAGAGAAGATATGTTCTTACGATATCCGCAAAATGTGCGGCTTTTATTATTCCCTGATTTTTAAGTTCATAAATATAATCAGGAATCGTAATATAGTTTTTAATGTTTTCGTCATTCAAAATTACATGTTCAAGCTCTCCTTTGTACTTTTCCACGCTTTTTATACAACATTTAACAATATCCGGAGCGTTTTGTATATCTCCGTTCCAGTATTGCCAAATTCTGTATTCTTTAGGCGTTTTCGATAATTTAATATCCTCGGATTCTATTGTTTGAATATATGGTTTCAGGTACCATTTGCAGAAATTCCCTTTGAGCCGCCTTCTTAATTTCCTATCAAAAACAAGCAGTTCAAGCGAAATTTTCACAAGACTATTTAACATGGAATAAAGGTAGGATTTTAGTTTTTTCATAAACTTATTAACTCACCAATCAAATCGTATTCAGTAGAACCTGTAATCTTAACCATCTCAATATCCCCCGGGATAACGGGTTTATCTGTTTGTATATTAACAATACCGTCTATTTCAGGCGCATCATACTGGGTTCTTGCAATAACTTCTCCGTCATCCGAACAGCATTCTATAATACAAGGGATAGTTTTGCCGACAAATTTGGAATTTCTCTCTCTGGATATTTCCTGCTGTATTTCCATTAATTTTTTATACCTTCTGTTTGCCTCTTTTGCACTCACTCTGTTTGGCATACTATAAGACGGAGTTCCTTTTTCTCGTGAGTATTTGAATACGCCCATTCTGTCAAACTTCATATCACGGACAAATTCGCATAAATGTTCAAAGTATTTTTCTGTTTCTCCGGGATATCCTACAATAAACGCTGTTCTAATAGAAACTCCCGGTATCTGTTTTCTTATGTTTTCGATCATCGGCCGATAGTCAAAAGCAGGACGCTTCATCATCTTTAGCATTTCAGGATGTGAGTGCTGGAGCGGAATATCAACATATTTTACAACCTTATCCAATCTTGCAATTGTATCCAGAAGCTCATCGCTCATTTGGGTCGGATAAGCGTACATTACTCTTATCCAGCCTAAACCTTCTATTTTGTTTAATTCTTCAAGAAGTTTTGGAAGCATTGGTTTTTTATAAATATCAATGCCGTATCCTGTTGTGTCCTGCGCAACAAGAATAATTTCCGTAACCCCTTTTTGCACAAGTTTTTTTGCTTCTTCAACAATATTTTCTATTTTTCTGGAATGATAATTCCCTCTAAGATAAGGAATTACACAATATCCGCACCTGTAGCTGCATCCGTCTGCTATTTTTATATATGAGCTTGCGCCCATAGTTATCTGCTGCCTTTCGACATTTTCGGGGTAAATGTACTCCGGATTCGGATTGACCTTACAGGTGTAATCTCCACTTTCCAAAACCTCAACAATCTTTGAGAAATCAGTGGTTCCGACAACTCCTGCAATCTCCGGAATCTCTTTTTTCAATTCTTCCGGATGTTTCTGGGAAAGACATCCAGTTACAATAACTCTTTTGCCTTTATCAATCAATTCAAGAATAGACCTTATCGATTCTCTTTCAGCATCACAAATAAATGAACAGGTGTTAACAATAACCGTGTCTGTCTCATCTTCATTCAGCGTAATCTCATACCCGTTATCTTTGAGTATTCCGAGAATAAGTTCCGAATCAACTAAATTTTTCGCACATCCGTGGCTTACAAGAGCTATCTTTTTCATAACTCTAGTTTAGCATAGAAAAATTAAGAGTTCGCGGAAAAATTTATTCTCCCACAAATATTATCGGACAGGTCGGTTGGGCAAGTATGCCAAACCGACGATTTGAAAATCGGGTATAAAAATAAGCGTGAAAAAGGACTTTTTCAGAGACGTTACTGGGAATATACAATCAGAAACGAATAAGAATTAAATAATCAAATTAATTATATTCATTACAATCCGGTAAAACAAGGACTTGTGAAAAATGTAAAAGACTGGCAGTATTCATCTTTTCATAAATTTGTAGAGCAAGGAATGCATGAATATAATTGGGGCAGTTTAAAAGATATTGAAAATATCAAAAATCTGGATTTTGAATAATTTTAATCTTTGATTACAGAAACTTTTATGATATTTACTCCCTACGACTTTATACTATCATGGTTAAATAAATCAAAAAATCGGTATAAAGATGGAAATTAGAGAAATTAGAGAAAATAAAACCGCGTTTATGGATTTATTGTTAATCGGAGATGAAGACGAGGCTATGATTAACAGGTATTTAGAGCAGTCGACGCTTTTTGTGCTGTATGATAGCGAAAACCCGGTATCTTTATGCGCGGTAATAAAAATAGATTCCAAGACAATAGAAATTAAAAATCTTGCAACTTATCCCCAATATCAAAATAAAGGGTACGCGTCTGCTCTGCTTGATTTTGTATACGACAAATATAAAAATAAAGCTTTAATACTTGGAACCGGCGAGAATGAAAAAACTCTCAGGTTTTATAGAAAACGTGGTTTTGTAGAATTTGATATAATAAAGAATTTCTTTACGGAGAATTATTCTAACCCCATTTTTGAAAACGGAAGGCAATTAGTTGACCTGATTTATCTAAAAAAACTCTAAAATTATCCGGTACCTTTAAGTTCTACACAGAAGGGCGTTATTCCCGATAAACTTAGCCGTAAATTTTTATTCAAAAATTTCAGGTGCTTCTGACGGAAATATTTCTTTTCTACCTATAAAAAGCCTGTCACCCTTTGCGATTGATATATACTTAAAACACTTTTTCAATGCTTCCAGACTTCTTACGCTTTTATAATTTAACTCTTTTTCATTTTTGTAACGAGTACATAATGTCCAGGTATCACTATCAAGCGAGTAATGATAGTGTGTTTCTGAACAAGGAAATGTGTGTTGTTGAAAAATGGAAACATCTTTAACACGTTCTAAAAATACTTTTTTAAATTTGTCAAACTGTTCTATAGAATACGGCGATTTTTCGAGCTCTTTACTGCCTACGAGAAGTCCTCTTTCCGGTTTTTTTACAAATCTGAAAAGAGAATTTATAAGATGAGGAAAATTTCTTTTATTTGTGAGGTCATCCCACAAATGAAACCCTTCCGCCTCATGGTATGGATTAACAAGGCCTCCTCCTGTACAGGTACGGATTTCCTCGGAATAAAATTCGTCTGCCTTTAAGATATTCGGCTTTGAATGGGCAAAATCTATAAAATTTTTTTTGTCCATGATTGAATAAATGTGACGTTCTACAAATCTGATTTTTGAGGTAAATGAAATTGAATTGTTTTCCATATCAGTTCTAAAAAACGTCAAAGATTTTTTTGCTAATATTTATGCTCTAATGAAACAGTTTTTTTAAAGCTTTATCAAGTTTTAAAAGTTTTGCTTTATCAGTCCCGAGTCCGGTCAGAAGAAGAGTAGATTTTTCATTTGTACGCTCATCTTCTATATCAAATTTTTCAAAGAGAATGGCGGATAGTTCATATCCTGATAAACCCTCTTTTTTTATTAATATTTTTGTTATATCATCTCCGAAAAATTCAATATTGCTGAATTTTGTCCTTAATTCTTTCAGCATACAGATTAATTTTTCGATTTTCTTTCTGCCTTTTTGTGAGTTCAGATACTTAATATTAGCCTCAATTGTTGCCAGCATAGGATAAGAAGGCGAAGTTGTAGTAATAAGTTCTAGCGCAGCTTTTATGTCTAACTCACTGTTACAATGAAGCAACGCTGTCGGATTAACACCTCCTGCGGTCTTATGTAATGACTGAACCGTAAAATCTGCATACTTTACAGCACTTCCCGGCAGATTAGGGCTGAAAGGATACAGCGCGCCGTGAGCCTCATCCACAATTAACACAACGCCGGCTTCTTTGCAAATTTGACTGATTTTTGGTATATCAGATACAATCCCTTCATAGCTTGGAGACGTTATAACAACCGCTCGCGGAGAATGTTCGCTGATTATTTTTTTTAAATACGAAGGCTCTATTCTTTCATAAATCCCCCATTCTTCATTAAAAGGGAGTGAATATTCAACAATTTGAGCCCCGGCAAGTTTTGCACCGTTTTTGTGACAGGGATGAGAATGCTCCCATATTAAAATCCTCTCACCTTGCCTGCAGGAGGCCAAGATCGAAGCAATAATTCCGCTTGTAGAACCATTTGTAAGAAAATGAGTTGACCTAACTCCATAAATACCTGCAGCTTTCTTCTCTGCTTTTTCTAAAGCCTCTTGCGGATTATAAGCTTCAACCTCAGAGATGTCGGCCCTATACCACTGGTAGAATTTATGAAAAATACACACATTACCGTTGTGGCTGGGTGTAGTAAAAAGTGTTTTTCTATTTTTTCTTTTTAAAATTGATATCAAACTCATTTTTATATTATATCAAAAATATTAAAAATCAGATTAAGTGTATTTTTACCACTTTTAAAAATTATCCTAAAGTATTACCAAATTTGACCTACAACCCTCTTGAGAATAGATTAAGTGTATGATATAATAATAGTAGAGGATTTAATAAGTTCTCAACGCGTAATCTGAAGAGTGAAATTTTCGGATGTGACAATTAAAAAAGCCGGAAAATTTCGGCACGTGGCGGACGGTAAAACAAGCTTTTAGCTTGCAGCGCAAACTCTAAGCCTTCCTCTTCAAACATTTGAACTGGTAGCCTTGAATAAAAGCCCGATATATTTTCCCCCACGCGGAGTGTTATAGCCCCACACCACTCCTTAATAAAAAAGGTATCTGTTACTTTATTCAATAGGTGAGAGCAATGGATACGATATTAGTACATAGACCCCAGTTTGAAAAGGCCGCAACAAGCGCCGCAGGCATAGGTATAGCCCTTTGCCTTCTGGTTTCGCAAAACTTATTAATACCAGCAAAAGGCATCGGTCAAATAACAGGTATTTCGCCAACAATAAATATTCAAGAAAAACGAGTAAATCAAGAACTATTATTTGAACAAGAAATTGCTGACAAGTATCAAAATTATAGAGTAACTGAAGTAGAAAAAGGTGTTAAGCATGTCAGAATGATTAAATATTACAACAATCGACCCGTTCGGATAAATATAGTCGAACTGTCACCCGGGTTAAATGATAGCCTCGTAATAGAGCCCTCAACTGCATCAACAACCTTGGCCGCAAAAACAAAGATTTCTGCAATAGCAAATCGAGAAAATGCAATTGTCGCAATAAACGGAGGTTATTTCAAACCCCAAACCGGTGTCCCGTTAGGAACATTGATGATAAACAAAAAGATATACACCGGACCAATATATGACAGAGTGGCTATGGGAATATTCGATAACGGATTTGAAATGGCAAGGGTTAAACTAGATGCAGTGTTACAAACAAATATAGGAGGGTTAAAAATTGATAATGTCAATCAGCCTAGAATGTTGTCAGTCCATACAATTGTATATACGCCGGATTGGGGCGAGTATTCTCCGCCAACTCCTAAGTATGGCAAGCAGATAGTAGTAGAAGACGGTAAGATTACTAAAGTTACGTACGGCAGGAACAAAATCCCCCCAAATGGGTTTGTTGTTGTCGGACCGGAGAAAAATCTTAATACAATTGTATATGCAAGGAAATTAAAGTTAAAACTCAATATCAATCCGGAGTGGAGAGATGTTAATCATATAATAAGCGGTGGTCCGTATCTGGTTAAAAACGGTGAAGTTTTTGTCGATATGACAGCCCAAAAATTAGGCTCTGTAGGCGGCAGGAACCCACGGACGGCCATTGGATATACAAAAGATAATAATTTAATAATGTTGACAGCAGACGGAAGAGAGGGCTCTTCAATAGGGCTGACTCTAATGGAGCTTGCAAATTTGATGAAAGATTTAGGCTGCGTAAATGCCATGAATCTTGACGGCGGCGGCTCAACGGTAATGTATGTGAACGGTCAAGTTGTCAACAAACCCACAGTACAAGGCGGAATACCTCTTTCCCATACCTTAACGGTAAGAAAGATAAGCTAGAATGTAGTGCATACCTCGCACTAAAAAACTGCCCTCCCCATCGGACTCATTTACCCCCGGGGAGGGTTTGAGTATGCTTATGTATTTAAGGGAAGTTATATAAGATTTTCTGCTCAAGGTTTTAGGGGGGGGGGCATTTCAGTATGCCCAACCGACGATTTTGAAATCGGGTTTTGAAATGCTGCAGTTTATACTTTTAGTTTTGAATTACAATGCTGCTCCGACACTAGCAGGTATTACCCCAATGGCTGCCGCTCCGTCCAAAAAAGATGGAAACACTATTGCATCAAGAGCATAGGCACCTGCTGCAACTGTTATGACAAACATACCGGCTTTTACTGTGGGCGGTAAATTTTCAAGGACTTCTCTTATTTCATTAAAAGAAGTTTCTGCCCTTACGCCCAGAGACGTATCTCCAATAACCCTTTCTCCTGGTTTGGGAAGTAATATTACACTATTGTCATCAAGTTTAAAATACGCAGGTTTACCGTTTTTGATATTTTCAAGCGCCTCTTCCATTTGTACAACTGATAACTCCTTTTTAATTTTTTCCATTAAGGCTTTGCAAAAGATGAAATAATATTCATTGATGACCCAATATCTAGTTTAGATAAAAACCATATATATTCTATTAGTGTAATGATAAAAGAAGTAATAGATAAATTTAATCAAACTTTTGTTACAACACATAGTTACGAACTATATAGATTATTGAAAAGAAAAAACAAAGTTCATACAAATTTTTACTATATCAAACGAGAAAAGGATACTTCTGTAATAACAGAACTGCCTAATGAATTAAAAAATTATGATTCAGAGTATGAATACTTTTTTCATCAATTATACAAATTTAATCAAGATAATACAGATGCTGATATTTATTTAATTGGGCACTGTGCAAGAAGATTCTTAGATAATTATTTAGAATATAAAATACCAAATAATCAAAATTCTTTAGATAAGCTGACAAAATACATTAAAAATATAAATGAAGATGTTATTAGATTTTCAATATTATACCGAATTGTAAATGATGAATCTCATGTTCATCCTGAAATTTTATTTGATAAAAGTTATTTAATAAGTGCCATATCATTATTGTTAGAGACTATTAAAAATTATGATAAATTACATTATGATACCTTAGGGGAAAGTTGCGGAATTCAATTATAATATTTAAGTTAAACTTTGTATTTCTTATGTTTAATTTAAAAATTCTTTTTGCCCGAAATAATCATATCATTTGAACTAGTACAAAAATAGGTTAAAAGTATTGTCTTGAAATCATTTGCCCAAAATAATCACACCATCCGCCCTGACCAGCAAAAGAGTAATTTGACCGGTTGCTGGGTCAAATGGTTTGATTGCTTCCTACCCCTCAAACCCACACCAAAAGCCGATTGCCCAAAATAATCACACCAGTTGAGCTACTCACGCTACTCAAACAAATACACT
>CALUWH010000020.1 GCA_944324435.1 Candidatus Gastranaerophilales bacterium | reverse complement strand
CCGAAACCTGCCTGAACGCGCTGTTTATATCCTGCCTACCCACTCGGGCATCACATCGGCGTATTCAATTTTCAATTCTTAAATTAATTGAAACAAAAAAAAATGTAAAAAACAAGTAGGCAGAAATATATTTCAAAAAATTATCCCCTGTTATATACATGAGACTAATTCTAATAATTTATTAACAGAAAAATAATAGTTCTATGAGAAGAATTTTGTGCTTTATGCTTCTAATGCTGCAATTATTATCACCCACCTTTGGAGCAACATTTCAGGGCGGTGTTTCTGAACGCGGTCAAAGCAGCTCAAGCAGAATTATTGACAAGCAAACCGGTGAAGGTGTTGGAGGCGCCGATATTAACCTGCCAAAACAAAATTATTCTACCAGAACTGACAAAGAAGGGTATTTTGAACTTGATACAACAATTAACGGACCAAGTATAATGTCAATAAAAAAACCTAATTATAAACCGTTCACAATGACAATTGATGAAAAAAGCCTGAATGCTCCGATAGTTGTTGGAATTGAAAAATCAAATTCTTCTGGCATGGCGCTGGATACTAACATGTATCATCTTGGTGATGACAGCTTTTCGGAATTGTCTGCAAATGCAGGGGAGTTTTCAATGCAGGCCGCAGGACCTTTTTATACAAAACAATTTACACTGAAAAATCTTAATCTTGCCAAGCCGATTTATCTTGTTATAGGCTCAATTATTGGTATTGATACAGCTATGGCTCGTTCAATGGGGCAGAATAAAATCCCTAACGCCTTTGCTTCCCCACCGGAAGTCTATTTTAACGGAAATAAAATCTCCGAGCTGCAATTAAACGGTGACGGGCAGAGGATTAAACTTCCGGCCGGCCTGATTAAAAAGAATCAGATTAATGAAATAACCATCAAAACCGGTAGAAATCTTATGCAAACGGCTTATATCGATTATGATGATATAGAATTTATGAATCTGTTTTTGGAAAACTAATTCGATTATAGTAATATTTCTTTACATTAACGCAAATTTTAAAGATAAAATGTTTTTATATAAATATGGTTAGTGTGAATTTCCAAAATGTAAATAATGTTTATAAGACTGCAGGGATTAAGCAAAGTACACCTGTTGATAAGCCGATTAGCGCTTCTTCCGAACAAAAAGCAAGTCCGGCTTTCAGAGCAGAAGCTTATACATCGGCTGTCACAGTGAGAACAGCTCTAACCACTAAAGACGAGAAAAAGAAATATGAAGATTTATCAAATGAGCTTGATTTAAAATACAGAAAAAAACTGGAATTTGCACTAAAGTCCGGACAGCTTCTCAAGAATAATTCCAATGACAAGAGTAGTGTTTTGGATAATTTGCATAAAATAATTACAGAAGAGCGTGATCCCGGATTAGATAAAGTTAATATTCTGAAAGAATGTCTTGATATTCTTGCAAATCCTTATGTAATCACGCAGACCTGTGAGGATATTCCTCCGCAATATAAAAGACAAATAATCGGGTTAATGACAAATCTTTCTGAGAATCCGAATGAGATTGCAATCGCAAAGTGGGAACTTGATAATATGCACACAGGCACCTGTCCTGCGGCGAGTATTGAGTTCGACTTAGCAACTAAGCATACTGCAGAATTTTTCAGAATGGTTGAAGGTTTAACTTCTCCTAAAAATGAAGTTGTAAAAACAATAAAGATGGACAGTTTGTCTGAAAAATCTTCTGACGCAATATGGCTGCTAACAAAATTTAAAACTCCGCATGTTATTAATAATTTTGATACAGCAACTGTTCTTCTAAAACCTGATGAGCACGCAATTATAAGGGCAAGGATTCAGAATCATCATAAAGATCCCGGTGAAAGGTCTATGATAGATATTTTAATCCAGTCTACACTTATGCAGCTTGGCTCTCAGCAAACATATAATTCTCTGACTGATAAGCGTGCTCCAAATGCCTGGACGCAAGAGGACGGAGGGTTGATTGATTTTGAAAAAACTTATGTGGAATCCGTTGCAGAAGATAAAAATACCACCTCTGTCACTTATCAGATTGTTGATGAAGAAGGCAGACTTAAAGGTTATGAAAAAGATTTTCCGACAATAAAGAAACAATTATTAGATACGCTTAATATGGGGCATAACATAATTATCGGCTATACCTGGCCTGATCCTGAAAACGGGAACAGACTCGCCGGTCATGAAATAACAATCGTCGGGTATAAAACAAAACCCGATGGAGAAGTAGTATTTACCTGTCAGGATTCGGATGACGATGTTGCCGCTCCGATAGAGATGAGCGAAAAATTCCTGCTCCCTAAAATTCACCATGCAGGACTGCCGGATGAGATTGCTTCAAGAGACTTTAAATACGAAGACAGTTGGAAAATCGGAGTTGATGAATTCCAGGAAATGAGACAGGCAAGTTAAATATTAAACAAAGTTTGAGCATTTTTATACATAATATTATTTAACAGATTTTCATCTCTATAATGTTCTATAAATTTTTTTCTAAACTCGTCGAGGTTTTGTTTATAAAAATTTTTATTTTGATGAAATGCTCCGACAGGGGCATCTGATGCCCACATTATTCTGTTTGTGTAATCTCCTTTTTTAGTAGATTTCAATTCATCAACAAGCGTTATCACATCATCAAACTCTACCCAGGAAATATCCGTGTACAATTGAGCCGTTTCGTTTTCGATTGATTCAACCATAATATCAATTGCGGCTTTTCTTGAGTAACTTATTCCGGTAGATAGATGCCCGAGGATAATCTTGACCTTAGGATACTGTTTTGCTTTTTCATAGATTAAGCGCGGAGAAGAATACATTGAATAGATATGTCCGGCATGGAAAAGACAAGGTTTATCAAAATCTTGCGCGGCTTTCATATAATTATCATATTTATCAGAATCTGCAGGCAATTTTGTAAACTCCGGATGAAACTTCAAGCCTACAAACTCGGGGTGTTCTTCTAAAAGCTTTCTTACTGCATCGGCATTTTGCGTCCTATCCGGTTCACAAACAATAAGCGGCTTTAGTTGGGGGTATTTTTTAGAGGCCTCTAACATATCAAGGTTACATTCAAGCTCATCTTTCCCAACCCAGCTGTCAATACCTTCAAGATTAGAGCACACCGCATAATCTATCTCATCAAGCATTGATAAAAGAGTTTCGGGTGTAAACTGCCCCCAAAAGGCTTTGCCTATATGGGTGTGAGCATCAATGATCATTCCCTACTCCGCGAGTTATGGCTTCTAAAATTCTTTTAACTTTTAAAATTTCAATCCCTTTAAAATCTTCTTGCAATTCATTAGAAGCAGGGATGATTATACGCTTAAATCCTAATTTTTGAGCTTCATTAATTCTTTTTTCTATATGATTAACGGCTCTAATCTCGCCTGAAAGTCCGATTTCACCTATAATTGCAGTGTGAGAATCAAATACAACATCTCTGACGCAAGTTACAATAGCCAAAGCTATGCCCAAATCCGCAGCAGGCTCGTTAACATCAATTCCGCCGATAACATTAACATAAACATCCTGCTTAGAAAGGTTTAGCCCGATTCTTTTTTCCAAAACCGCAAGTATTTGAAGCAGCCGTCCGGTGTCCACGCCGTTTGCGACCCTTCGAGGCGCAGGATATGGAGTTGTTCCCACAAGCGCCTGAATTTCAACAAGTAAAGGTCTTGTCCCCTCACTTGTTACAATAATCGTACTTCCGGGAGTTTGAGTTTGATTATACTCCTTCATAAAAAGTTCGCTTGGATTAATTACCTCTGTTAACCCATTTCCCCCCATCTCAAAAATGCCGACTTCTGACGTGTTTCCAAAACGGTTCTTGATTGAGCGTAAAATCCTATAAGTTTTATACTTATCTCCTTCAAACTGGATTACTGTATCTACCATGTGCTCAAGAACTTTTGGTCCGGCAATATTACCTTCTTTTGTCACATGCCCTATTACAATTATTGAAATATTCTTTGTCTTAGCAATCTGCATAAGTGAATTGCAGCACTCTCTAATTTGGGAAACGCTTCCTGCTGAGCTCTGGATTTGAGAAGTATAAATCGCCTGAATACTGTCGATAATTACCAGATCAGGCAGCATTTCTTCTATGTGTCTTTTTATAAGCTCAAGATTCGTTTGGGGATAAATATATAGATTATCAGACTTAACCTGCAGTCTTTCGGCGCGCAGTTTAATCTGACTTGCAGATTCTTCTGCTGAAACATAAAGAACTTTTTTGTTACTTTTACAAAGCTCACCCGATGTTTGCAAAAGTATTGTAGACTTCCCAATTCCCGGATCACCGGCAATAAGCACCAAAGAGCCCTGAACAATTCCTCCGCCGAGAACTCTGTCAAACTCAGAAATATTTGTAGACATCCTGATTTCGGAGTTCATTTCTATCTCATTAAGCCTCATAGGAGGATAAGTATCAGCAAGTTCAAGCGCTGAAGTATTCGGTTTTTGATTAGGAATATTGACTTCCTCTACAAAAGAGCCCCAGCTGCCGCATTCAGGACATTTACCAAGATATCCTGCAGTTTCATAACCGCAGCTTTGACATACATATTTTGACTTAACTTTTGCCATGCTCTATTGATTCATTGGAATAATTAACTTTTGACCGATTGATAAAGCGTTGGGATTTGCCATCTTATTAACTTCTTGAATGGCATTAACCTTATTCATATCAAAAGAACCGTAAAATCTTATTACAATACTCTCTAATGTGTCGCCTTCTTTAACCACATATTCTTCGTTGGTAAGAACAGGTGCCGGTTTTGTTTTTGCAGAAGATGTATCTGCAGGAATAAATGTAAATTTACCGGAGGATTCTACGGCTGTTCCTTTTTCCGGTGCTGCCGAATCCTCTTTTGGAGTTGAAACATTAATCAAGAGACTTACAAACGTTGTTATCAAAAGAGTAACAATAACACCGACTATCAAACCTGTAACGAAGTATACTTGCGGAGCCTTTTCGGATTTCTGCTGTTTAACACCAAAAGACTGCCAAAGGGCATCGAGCTCTTTATTCTTACTTTGTTTTCTGTAAAAATCTTCATCCTGATGTTCTCTGTTATATCTGTTCAGAGCTTCCATCATAGCAACTTTTTCTCTTGTAATGTTTGATCTTCTTAATGTGGTATTATTCATAACTCCTCGCCAATTAGTAAACTGACCCTATTGAAAACTTATCATAAAATTGTAATTTGCGCAAATTTGTAACGGAGTTTATGAACTTTTGTAAAGCTGCCAAGAAATTCCCCGACAGCTTTGCAAGATAGTTTTATTTTAAACCGTAAATGGTTTTATCGCTAATATCTCTAACGTTATAGCTTGCAGTAGTACACCAGGCTTCGAGAAGATCTTGTTGCTCTTTAACTGTAATATCCTTACCACCGTCAGAATTTTCTAACATTGATATATTCATCAATTTTATTATATTTTCTTTTGCAATATCATACTTAGGCGAATCCATCCCATTCCCTTTACCGATATCGCTATATTTAGAAAGTTCTTTTATTATACCCTGAAATTCCTGTGCTGTAATATTAGGGTCATCTTTAGTTGAATATTTTATTAAAGCATCAAAGAAGGTTTTGTATTGATGAGCATAGCAATATCCGTCACTAATAACAACTTTTTTAGTATTTCCGTCATTTGTTTTAAATTCGTAATAAGACTGTTCTCTTTTAGTTAAGCCGAACCAGGCATCTACTAAACCTGTTTTTTTAGCCACTGAAGGGTCTCCAGGTTGTGATACTTTAACAGGTATTTCACTTTTTGAAAAAAACAGTCCCAATGCTTCTTTATATTCAGTTTCACTGCATTGCTTATTTTTTACAAGCCCTATAGCTTTGTCACTAAAATTGAATAGTTCAGAATCATCAATTCTACCATTTTTATTTTCATCTGCCGAATTTGCTGCTTTTCTTAATGCAGTATTTGTAAGTTTACTAATTTCTAATCCCATAAAAATCTCCTTATGTTTATTACTAAATCCCCTGTATATTAAATAAGAAATTTTTGAATGGGAAATTGCTTTTTTCTTCTAGATAACTTTACAACTCTTAATATAAATTGTTAAGAATTTATACTGAAATACACTTCCTTAAGCCGTTTTTTGCTAATGTGAGTATAGAGCTGGGTTGTCGAAACATCGCTGTGACCGAGAAGCTCCTGCACTATTCTCAAATCGGCACCGTTTTCCAAAAGGTGCGTCGCAAAACTGTGTCTTAACGTATGGGGGGAAATATTTTTATGGATTAATTTCCCCTGAGCATGGATAAAATTATAAACATCCTGCCTGCTTATAAAATGCCCATTCTCTTTTATTAAAAGTTTTTTTGAATCAATATTATATTTTTTTATCAACAAATCTCTGGTCAAAAGATACTCTTTTATTACGGATTTTGCAGTCTCGCCCATAGGGATAATCCGTTCTTTTGAACCTTTGCCGAAACATCTTACGTATTTGGAGGATAAATCAATGTCATTTAATTTTAAATTGACAAGCTCCGACACTCTGAGTCCGCAGCTGTATAGAAGCTCCATCATTACATGCTCAAGTGGTGTTAGATTATTGTGAAGCATCTCTTCTATTTCTTTTACTGAAACAACTTTAGGAAGTCTTTGAGGAACTTTAGGCTGCTCTAAAGTTGAGGCCGGATTGTTATTTATAATTCCTGATGAGAATGCCCATTTGAAAAACCCTCTTAATGATGCGACTTTTCGGATGACGCTTGTTGGTGCAAGTTTGTTTTCTCTAAGTTTTCGCACATAAGAATTTATTGTCATCCTGTCAACATTGTTGACGTCCTCAACGGATTCGCTTATTTCAAAATCAGACAAATCTCTTCTGTAGGCATCTATTGTATTTTGAGAAAGTCCTTTTTCTAATTCCAAATATTCTAAGTATTGCGAAATTATCTGATGCATATTACAGTCTCAAATAAGCTTCTCTTATCAAATAGTCTTCCAATGTTTTCATATCGGATATTGTTGATGTAGTATCATTTATAATTATGCAAAAAGCGTATTTTTTGCCGTTTTTGGTTGTTAAAAATCCTGCGATAGAACTTGTGTCGGAATGTGTTCCTGTCTTTGCTTTCAAATTATCCTTGATAGGGAGCATTCTGTGGGTTAATGTTCCCTCGCCTGGAGAAGGCAGGCTCTCTATGACTTTGTTGTCTTTGTTTTTTATAAGGTATTCGGATATAAAATCCGCGCTTATCAAATTGTTTTTAGAAACACCGCTTGCGTCGGTTATTCTTATTTTTGAGCAATCAAGCCCGATTTTTTTACAGTAATCCTCAAAAAGCCTGATTCCGTAGGTATCAGTACCTCTATCATTATAGGCTTTGCCTCCGGCAAGCTTTGCAACTGTTTCTGAGACCATATTATCACTGTTTTTTAATATATCGTCTACAGCCTTAGATATCGGATGGGTTACTTCTCCGAGCTCTTGGTCCGTGTCTTTAAGCTTATCAGTTATAAAATTTTGTCTTAAATAAATTTTGCTGTCGGCAAGAGTATTTTTTAAACGTATATCAAAGTATCGTTTTAAATTATTTATAGGAATTGTCAGGACAACAGGCTTATTTACCGTTCCTTCCAGCAAAAGAGTGTTGTTAGATACCGAATTATCACGTGAGACTTTTACATCATTTTTATCACCTGTTATAACATGGTTAAAAAACACAAGCGGATATTTGCTCGGATTAATTATTGACGGCTGCTGTCCTTTGTCTGTAGGCATTACGGTTATTCTCAACAAATTTCTGTCAATATTGTATGAATTAAATCTCGGCATAAGAACGTTCATATCATCATCCCATTGCCAGCCTTCGCCCCAATCCTTTTTTTCTATAATACTGTCGTCTATATAGACCTTCTTTGTCTCCAAATCCATTTTCTTGACAAGTTTTTTCAAATCAGAACTCTGCAAATAAGGATCTGCTCCGAGCTTTATAACATACTCTCCCTCGCCTCTTAAATATACAGAGGTTGTGAATTCATAATCATCACCCAGGATTTCCATCGCCGGAATAAGCGTCAAAAGCTTCTGGACGGAAGCCGGATGCATCAAGATTTTTTCATTTAATTCATACACAGGTTTTCCGGAGTTTAAATCCTTTATCGATATTGCAATAGAATGCTTATCAATACCGGACTCGTTGATTACGGTTGAGAAATCACGCTTAGGAGCCTTTGCTTCTACCGTTAGAGCCAACAAAAATACAAGAAAAAGTGTTAAGATTTTTTTCATTTTATAACAACCTCATAAGAGTTTTTAATATCCTTAAGAACAGTGCATTTATCTCTAAATTCATACATTTTTTCTAAGTCTGCCTCAGCATAAATTGCACCTTCGATTTCTTCAATTTCATCCATAACTTTGCCTTCATAATCAATAATCATGGAATGACCGAGATTCTCTTCTCCATTCGATAACAAACCTGTTTGAGTGAGCGCAACAAAATACGATTGATTTTCTACCGCTCTTGCGGTCGTTAAGCTATCCCAGTGTATTTTTCTGCTTTTTGGCCATGCTGCCATATTTACGAGAATGTCAGCTCCTGCTTTTCTATACGCACGGTAAATTTCCGGAAATCTTATATCATAACAAATACTAAGCCCCAATTTTACACCTTCAATATTTACTATAACAGGATTGTCCCCCGGTGTAATATAATTTCCCTCAGTGTCTCCATAGTATGTAAATAAATGATTTTTATTATACATACCGACAAGCTTGCCTTCTCTGTTTATAACAGGACAAGTATTAAATAGTTTCCCCTCTTTTGCTTCAACAATACTTCCGCCAACAATATTAACTCCGTATTCTTTAGCGACCTGCCTAAGCATACCAACGGATTTTGCATTATTAATATCCTCTGCACATTTTGGGAAAACCGAACAATCCCATCCTGCCGTCCAAACCTCCGGCAAAAAGACAAAGTCCACGCATCCGTATTTATCAAGGTTCGCGCGGAGCAGATTCTTTACTGTATCTATGTTCAAATCCAAATCACCTATAATTGATTCCATTTGGATTGCAAGAAGTTTTATTTTCCTTTTTTCTTCCATAATCCGAATTGATATACCTCATCAAATGCTCGGGGAGCGTTTTTCTCTAACTCTTCCAAACTGTTTTGTAATTTCTGGCGATATTCTTCTTCATCTCCGTCCGCAGGCACATATATTGGTTCTCCATATATGTTAATAAGTTTTGTTATAAAAATAGGTGCTCTTAGAGAGTCCCAGGAGGGGAATTTTGCCCAGGTAAAGTTTTTGGAATACCAGAAAACGGGTACAATCGGGACTCCTGCAAGTTTTGCGATTTTTACAGCGCCGTCTTTTGCGACTTTAGCAGGGCCTTTTGGGCCGTCAACCATCATCGCGCAATTTTCTCCTGATTTCAGTATTGAAATCATCTGCATAGAGGCTTCTACAGCACCTTTTTTCCCTTTTGAACCGCGAACGGTTTTAAATCCCCATTTCTCCACAACATCTGCAATAATTTCGCCGTCTCTGGAGCGGCTTACAAGAACATGAAGCTTTGAGCGGTGACGGATTCCATGCACGCAAAACTGATGGGCATGCCACATTGCATATATGCAAGGCATTTTATCCGGATTATTAACCTCCACTATCTCTGTAAAAAGCTCTTGAAACTTCAATACTCTAAAGACTAAATGAGAGACTTTATTTACGTTTACGTTTTTACCTTTTAATAATGTAACCATGAGATAATTATACTATAAAATTTTGTATATTGATGGAGAAAAGAATAAAAGGCTCGTCAAAGAATTATTTACAAATATGGTGCAGATGCCAAGCATCTGCACCATATTCACCGGCAAAAATAGCGCAAAAATATTAAACCAACCCCTCCTTGACAGCCTTTACGGCAGCCTGAACTCTGTCATTTACGCACATTTTCTGGAGAATTGAGCAAACGTGGGCTTTTGCAGTATGTACACTTACTATCAGTTCTTTTGCGATTTCGGTATTACTCTTCCCGTCAACAAGATGTTTTAAGACCTCAAATTCTCTTTCTGTCAATGGTACACGCCCCTCATCGGCAGCTTTATCTTTCAAAATTCCGAGCGCCTCCTGCTTGGGGAAAGAATCCAGAACTTTTCTTGCTATAACAGGGTCAAGCCAACATACCCCATTTCTTACATCTCGTATTACATCAGCAAGCTTGGTTGGGTCAATGTCTTTAAGACAATATGCCATAGCGCCTGATGATAACGCCGCTATAACTTCCTCTTCTCTATCGTGAGAAGTCAGTGCAATAACTTTTATATTTTTGTCCATTTCTTTAACTTTAACTGTCGCCTCTATACCATTCATGCCGGCAAGTCCTAAATCCATAAGTACGATATCCGGTCGGTGCTGTTCTATAAGTTTTAATCCGTCTAAAGCATTGTCGCTCTCTGCAACAACATTAATATCTTCATTTGAGTTTAAAGCGCACCTTAAACCTACTCTGGTTAATTTGAAATCTTCAATAATAATTACGCTGATTGTTTGTGTCTCCCGACTTACGGCTGCTGTACTCATCTGGAATCCTCCTATTTCATATTTACAAATACATTTAATAATACACACAGTACGCCGTACATTACCCGAGTATCTAATCTTTATTACACATATCTATAAAATTTATTACTTCCCCTACTGAATAATTGTTCCTGCATACATAGATATTTTTGTTAGTTTGCTCAATTACATAATCAAGGGATTTACCGTCTAAAAATATATTACTGAATGGTTTTAGCATTATAGACGGAACTATAATATAATCTGCTTCTATATCTTTTATTGTATTAATTAAATCCTCCGACGTTATAAGCCCCGCAACTGTAATATTTTTACCCCAATAAGTCGATTTTACCGGCTTTACAATGACATTTAAATTCTCTATCTTATTCAGTTTTTCGGATATATAACTAAAAGCGCTTTTTGCAGCCATGGAGCATGCAAAACAAATCGTTAAATTTTCCCTAAGCTTCTCCGGAAGAGTGAGCATGTCAAAATCATCCATTAGAGTTCTTAAAGACCCGACTCCGTCATCAAGCTGGGAAAAGCTTCCGTAATATTTTGCCTCCGGAATCGGCAGCCCTGCAAGAAGAAAGAATTCATCTGAGCAGCAGACTTTTTTATATCCTGAGGCTATTTCTATGGTCTCCTCTGCAATCTTTTTATCTACAATTCTAAGTTCACTCTCCCTAAATTGAGTAACCCCAACCGGAACTATTGCCACTGATAAGAGCGCTGAATCTAATGTTTTCAAATCCTCTAATGTTCTTCTCAATTCGTCTCCGTCATTATATCCGGGGCACAAAACAATTTGAGCATGGAAAGGAATATCATTTTCTTTAAACCAATTCAGGTTATCCATAATCATGCCGGCATTTGGATTTCTCAACATTTTAACTCTTAAATCAGGATTTGTTGTATGAACAGAGATATAAAAAGGCCCTAAATGCAGCCTTGCAATCCGCTCTTTATCCGCAGAAGTTAAGTTCGTTGTCGTAATATACGTTCCCTGCAAGTATGAAAGCCTGTAATCGTCATCTTTTACATAAAGTGTCTTTCTCAAGCCCTTGGGCTGCTGGGCAACAAAACAAAATATACAATTATTAAGGCATGGCTTAACTCTGTCAAACACTGCGCTTTCAAATATTATACCCAAATCCTCATCAAAATCTTTTTCAAGCTCAATCTCTTCTATTTCACCGTTATTTTTCTGAATCTCAAGAGTCATAAGCTCTGTTTTAGAAAGAAACCTATAGTCAATCATATCCTGAGGCTTTTCACCGTCAATCGAAAGCAGAATGTCACCCTCTTGTATTTCAAGCTCCTCTGCAATAGAACCTTCCACAACTCCGCTAATGAGTGCAGGCATGTTCAAAACCCTCCACCAGCGATATGAAATTTTTGTACTCGCATGTTAAATTATCAAAAACCATCTTTGGGTAAAATGCCAAATCTTTTGTCCTCATTATGTTCTGCGTATCAATTAATATAGTCTCAGCTTTTGTTTTAAGCTTTTTGAGCATACCAAGCTGTTCTTCCTTGTCAAGCAAATCAGCGCAGGCAAGCTTTATTCTTGCCATTGTTAAAAACTGAATCGGATTCTCTAACGGTGGGAGCAAAATCAATCTTTTAAGCTCTTCTGTACCATCTTTTGTAATTGAATAATATACAGAAGGTCTGCCGCCTGAAGACATTGTTTTTTGGCTCTTTACAAAACCGCCTTTTTCAAGCCTTGTAAGAGCAGGCTTTATCGTTCCATAGCTCGGAGTTGTTAATACAGAAAATAATTCCTTAATCTCTTTTGATACACCATACATTGTCAGAACTTTTCTGTTTAATACAAATAAAATTAATAGCTCAATCATACTCTCTTCTATCCTAAATCATTCCGGACAATTCCGATAAATTCTTTTGCAAGCTTATCGCTCCATTTCTGGTCAGCTTCTTCTTCTATAATTTTCAAAGCTTCCTCTTTAGACATTGCCTCCCTGTAAGGCCGTTTTTCCAAAAGTGCAAAATATGAATCAATAATCAATATAATCTGAGACTCTATAGGGATTTCATCTCCTGCAATTCTGTTTGGATATCCGGTTCCGTTCCAATTTTCATGGTGCTTTTCTATTATAGGAATAATATCAACAACATTGGATATAGGCTTCAAAATTTCTCTTGCAGCTATAACAGGATGCTGTTTTATAGAGAGTTTATCATCTTCCGTTAAAGGTTCCTTTTTCCTCAACAATTCTCTCGGAAGCATTGTATTTCCAATATCATACAGAAGCACCGCGATTTTAAGCTTATCAACATCTTCTTTTGACAAATCAAAGCGTTTAGCAAGAAGTGAGGCTAGCTGAACTTTTTCCTTAACTCTGCCTTCTGCATGTTCCGGATTGTAGCTTGTAACCAGAGCATCCGCAACCTGATAAAGCTTCTCATTATTAATATTCATTTCCTGCAGTTTTCGAGTTAATAACGCTGAAGTTTCTTCATCCATGGGGATTCGATGTTTTGATAAAATGTCAATGAACGTATTAACAGCAATTTCCTGCCATGATGTTTCGTAAGCAGGTTTAGCTAAAGTTACACGATTCCTGCCGTTTCTCTTGGATTCATACATCGCTTGATCGGTAAGTTCCAGCAGCTCTTCTATATCATCAGAATGTTCCAAATAAGTTGCGACGCCTAAACTTGCAGTAATACGTCCGATTTTTTCTAACTCAACCGCCTCAATTGCCTTTCTTATACGTTCTGCTGCAACAAGACCGCCAGCTGAGTCAACACCAGGTAATATAAGGTTAAACTCCTCACCGCCCATTCTAGCCGCAACATCGATTGAACGAGCATTACTCTTTAAAACCTCTGCAATCGCTTTTATTGCAATATCTCCGTAGTTGTGGCCGTAAACATCATTGATTTGTTTCAAATGATCCAAATCAAGCCCTATTACCGTGAATTTCTGTTTCTGGCGTTCAGAACGAATAGCTTCCTTTTTTATAAACTCTTCAAAATATCTTCTGTTATATAGCCCTGTCATTCCATCAGTAATAGCCTGCTCCTTAACCGCCTGAAACAAGTCCGCAATGGTTATGGCAAGTTCAATTTGTTTTGCAAAAAGGCTCAGGAAATTCAATTCATTATCGCTTATATCTTCTCTTGAAGAAAAAACAAGCAGTGATCCAAAATGAATTTGTTTTGAAGAAAGCGGTACCAATATATAAGATTTGATATTAGCATCTTTCAAAAATGCAGCAACACGCTCTCTTTTAAAAGCTGGTACAAAACCGCAGACAAGATTTAATAAATCCTGAGATTGATATATTTGATTATTTTTTACGGCATCCTGCAGTTCGTTTATATCAGGGAATTGCATCCGATAATCGGACAAGTCACAGTTAAAATACTGCAGAAACATATTGTTTATCTTTAAATCAGCATCTTTTCCGGATGATGCAACAACCTGAAGATAAGTTCCTGTATCATCAGACACCTGCTTTACAATAAAACTGAACAGATAGCCCAAATCGCCTTGCAGGCTGTTAACAATCGCGTTCAAGACGCTGGATAGGGGCTTAGAAGAATTCATCATATCCCAAATGTGCTGCAAAGTAAGCATCTGACGGTTTGCCCTGTCAAGTTCTTTTGTCCTCAGTTTAATTTCTGCTTCCAGCTTGGCATTACGCTCGTATACTTCCAGCAAAGATTGCCTGCCCGAATATACACTCGATTCTACCTGGTCTAACTTATTTTTAAAATTCTTAATACTGTCGAAAAAACCCACTGAGCCTGTCCTTTAATTCCTTTTTATTGTTTAAGTATAGCATATATCGAATAGATATTTCAATATTTTAATGGCAAAAAAAAAATTTACGAGGTTTATCAAAGTATGAACATAAATTTTCAAGCAAATCCTATCAGCAAAAAACAAGCACAATTTTTAAATCAAAAGCTGGTTAACGCTAATTATGTAGATATAATATGCCATAGCCTTACGGATGAAGACGCTATGGCAAGTGCAAAAGCTATTCAGTGGTATTTAAAAAAGCAGCACACCCCACAGAGAATTATTTTAAACCACGGAGAAGATACCTGGGGTTATCCTCATAAGGGACGTATTCTTGATACTGCAGTATCCGAGCTTCCTAAAGAGAGGCCTGATACTGTACTCTGCATTGATTTTAGCTCTACATCAAGAATTAGTAAAAATGTGATAGACTATATAAAGCAAGCCAAAAAAATATTTTGCATAGATCACCACGAAGACGGTGATATTGTCCCGGATATTCATCCGATAACCCGGTCATTAAGCCAAAAAGAAATAGATGCTCTTCCTATCACGAATATATATGTCGATACCAGTGCTAAATCCTGCTCCGGCATAGTAATGAGATTGTTTAAAACACTTGGAATTACTCCGCCTGTCAGGATTTGGCAGCAATTATTCTGCGGCATGACTGATGATTTAAGAAAAAACCACTGTATAAAATATAATGAAACTTTGAACCCGATAAAATTAGAGCTTATGAACAAAGACCAATATACGTCAGATTTGTATTCTGCAATTGAAAGCGAGCTCTTTCCAAAAGAAAGAGAAGTGGTAGTAAAACATCTGAATGTTCTTGCCAATCTTTCACCTGATGAAATGAAGTTTAAAGAAAGTCTTCCAACCAGAATGAAAAAAACCGCTAAACTCGGTTATGTTGTAATCCCAGACGGAGACAAAGAGTGGGCAAATCTTGGCGGAGATAATAAAAAGACTAGTGCTATTATGGGAAATTTCAGGCTTAATGCTCTTGAGAATAATCCTGAACTCGATTCTGTTGCAGTGTTTTACCCTGTAAAAGACGCCTATAGAATAAGTATCCACTCAAAAAACAATAACGTACTCAAACTCTTTGATTATGTAAAAGAAAAATTTAATCCAGACCTGCAAGCCGGCGGACACGAAAACAGGGGGGGAGGTTATGTTCAGTCGCTTGCGCCGCATATTTGTGAAAAATGGGTTAATGAAATTCTAAAAGGAGCTGAAGAATTTTATAAATAAAGCCTCCTTGGCGGGAATTGAACCCACGGCCTTGGGCTTCGGAGACCCACGCTCTATCCAACTGAGCTACAAGGAGGTGCACGATTCGTTTAATTATGATATACTTATTTAGTGTATCATAAAAACGCAAATTATTTTTTTAGGGGTTTTATATTATTAAAAAGGAGTGTGTATGAAAATTTTACCTGTTTATGGTGTTGCTGTAGCACCCAGATTCAAAAGCAGAACAGAACAACAAATCAAGAATGAAGAACAAAGACTTGACAATGAATCCAGAAGTATTGAAAGACAAATAAACCAATTAAACCGAGAACAGGATAAGATTGAGCGCGAACAAAAGGATCTTGAAAAAGAACTCTCAGAGATTCAGAAATAATTACATATCAAGCCCTAAATCAAGCGTTGGAGCCTTGGCAACAATAGCGCTTGAAGAAATTATATCCACTCCTGTTGATGCAATATCACGAACCGTGCTTAAATTGACATTACCGCTTGCCTCAACAACAGCCCTGCCATTAATCAAATTTACACACTCTTTCATTTGCTCCAATGTCATATTATCCAGCATTATAATATCAACACCGCAGTTAAGCGCTTCTTTTACCTGCTCTATGGTATCGCACTCAACCTCTATCTTATGAGCGTGCGAAATATGCTGTTTGAGCTTTTCTACGGCCTTTGTAAGAGAGCCTGCAAATTTTATATGATTATCTTTTATCATTGCACAATCTGAAAGATTAAACCTGTGCAAACTTCCTCCGCCCATTTTTACCGAATATTTTTCAAAAGCTCTAAATCCGGGCGTCGTCTTTCTTGTATCAACAATTTTTGCCCTATATTCGCCGACAGCAGCCTGATACTTATTGGTTTCAGTAGCAATTCCGCTCATTCTCTGAACATAATTTAGAGCGGTTCTTTCGCCCATCAAAATATATCTTGCAGGGCCGCTTATATCCGCTATTTTATCTCCTTTTTTAATCGAGTCTCCGTCTTTAAAATAGAATTTAACATCAATTTTAGGTGAAAGAATTTTAAAAACAGTCTCAAAAACTGCTCTGCCACAAAATATACCGTCTACTCGGGTATTAAGAGTGCAAGACATTACATCATCTTCGCTTGTCAGATAATCAGTTGTTATATCCCCAAAGCCGATATCTTCCTCAAGAGCATTCTTTACGTGTTCTTCTATAAAAAAATTATTTAGCATAAGCAATCTCCCTGCCTTTTATTATATCCGAATGTCTTGCCGTACCATCTGTCTGAGGATAATCCGCACGTGCATGCGCCCCTCGAGATTCTTTTCTCTCAATAGCGCCCTCAATTATTAAAGATGCAACGGTCAGCATATTTCTATATTCATATTCTTCCATATTCATGCATTTTCTGTTACGTCTAAAGTTTTTCTTCATATCTTCAACAAGCGCCTTAGCCTTCTCGAGTGAATCTTGCGAACGGACTATTCCAACATAATTCCACATGACATTCTTTAAGTTATCTTTTAATGTATCAATATTGTAGTCTATATCACTGAGTTGACGAGAATATAAGCTTATGACTTTTTTAATATGCTCATCAATTTTCTTAGGCGGCGTCAGATTTGCAAATGATAAGTAATCTGCAAGTTCATAAGCGCACACAACGCATTCAAGAAGCGAATTGCTGGCCAATCGGTTTGCCCCGTGAAGTCCCGTGGAAGCGCATTCACCGATTGCATATAAACCTCTTATAGAAGTTCTTCCCTCAACGGTTGCCTTTATTCCGCCCATGGAATAATGCGCCGCGGGCGCAACAGGTATAGGTTTTCTGGAAATATCTATCCCGTTTTCACTGCAGCGTTTTGATATTGTCGGAAATCTGTCAAAAAGTTTTGTGGAATCAATAATAGACGCATTTAAGAAAACATTAAACACGTGATTTTTTTGCATTTCACTGTATATTGCGCGCGTTACAATATCTCTCGGTGCAAGCTCTCGCTTATCATGGTATTTCGCCATAAACTGTTCACCGGAGTTATTAACAAGTTTAGCACCTTCGCCCCTTACGGCTTCTGATATCAAAAACCTGTTTTTATTCTCAGGACTTAATGCCAATGCAGTCGGGTGGAATTGAACGAATTCCATATCCTGAATTATAGCTCCGGCATTATATGCTAAATCAATTCCGTCACCTGTTGCTCCATCAGGGTTTGTGGTGAATTTATATACCTGACCGACTCCGCCGGTTGCAAGAATTACTGCAGCAGCATAAACAATTTCGTGTTCGCCTGTTAATTCATTATATACTATGACACCTTTGCACTCATTGTCAGAATTAACAAGAAGCTCAACTGCCATAGCATGTTCCATAACGGAAATATTTTCTTCAAGAACAGCTCTTCGCAGCCCCTCTGTAATTCCTCTGCCTGTTGCATCCCCACCTGAATGCAAAATTCTTTTTACGCTGTGAGCAGCCTCTAAAGTAAAGGTCAAACTTCCGTCAGAATTCTTGTCAAAATCAACACCGTTTTCTATTAAATCATTGATAACCTCATCAGAGGCTTCTGATATAAATTCAACAGCCTTCCGGTCATTCAATCCGGCGCCTGCATTCAAAGTATCCTGAACGTGTGTTTCTACGTTGTCAGAAGTGTTTTGATGCAAAACACCGACAATTCCGCCTTGCGCATACAAAGAGTTGCTCTCCCCCAAACTTGATTTGGTAACTATTAAAATTCCATCAGGTAAATTTATTTGTTGTGCTATTTTTAATGCCGCATATAAGCCTGCTGCACCACTTCCTACTACTACCGCTGAATATTCGGAATATTTCATTTTGTACCCCACTGGCTGTCTTTATAATAATATTTTAGAACAAACACAGCGCACAAAACATAAATTTAATATTAAGATTTGAGCTAAAGCGGACGAATCTGCAAGGACAATATTTTATGATGAAGTGCATCATAAGTTATAGACTCGTCCTCATCTATTGTTGGTAAATACTTTTTCGCAAGAACAACATCGTCCTCATACCCCTTTATATCACCAATTTTTTTCTTTATTTTGGCTCTATCCAAATACGCTCTCGGGTTGTTCTTGTTTCTGTCGATAGCCAAATCCCAGAGATGAAGTGCTGTTTCATATTTTCCAATCGAAGTATACAACTCGGATAAGCATGCATAACCGGCATAAGCCATAGCATCGGTGTTCAAAATTGCATTACAGTAAGTTCCGGCAAGTCTGTAGTTGCCCCTTTCTTTTAGAAGCATTGCAACCGTTAAGTTTTCTGTAAAACTAATATTCTCTGAGTGAAGATAATCGTCGAGTGCGCCGTTGTAGTCACCAACATAAAGCTTTATTTGTGCACGTTCTTTGTATAACAGTTTCATTTCACTATCCGCTACAAAGGATGGCGCTGCCTCAATTGCCTTATTCATTTCTTCAACTGCATAGGGCTTATTTTTATACAATTTTGCTAAATATATGGCATTATTCCTGTGAAAAATATATTTAGTTGTTGCATCATTATCGGTTATTTTTACTATAAAGTATTTGACATGGTTTCCCAAAAAACACATTTGCAGGAACTTATTACCCGGTGGAGTGCATAGCCAAAGGATACATATAAATATAGCTATAACTATAGCTAATAATTTAAAGTCATCCTTACGGTTTGGCTTATTAAAGTTTGATATCATGATTGCAACTCTCTTTCTCTATTATATTGTATATAAAATTTATAAAAAAATAAAGTATATTTTAAATATTGTTAATTATAACTTTAGCTGCACCCGTAAGTTCCGGGATTTTATTCATCTTTAGAATATTGGTAAACTTCTCTGCAGCTATAGGTGCAAGTTTATAGACTGTCTCTATATCCGTAAAATAAAGTTCACAAAAACGTGCTAAAAGCTCTGACGGATTATTATAATATCGATTCAAACGACTTATCCTTGAATTTATTCGCGCAAGAGCTCTTTGTTTTGATTTTAAGCGAATATAATTTATATGCACTGGTGAAATTTCTGAACTATCTAATTCATCTATCGAATATATCTTATTGAAAACTCTAACTCTATCATATTTCAAGAGATACTTAAATGGAGAGGATATCCCTCTTTCCAGCGGCTTAAAAACTCTGGAAGCAGTAAAATCAGGATATTGATTCTTTATTGATTTTCCTAAAATTTTAATCTCCTGACTAAGTTCATTCTTTTTTGCAAACAAAGCTGAAGCGAAATCCTTTGGAATTTCTCTTACTGTTATATTTATAAGCTCCTCTGTCAAATCATCTGATATATCACCAAAAACAAACTCTAATGATTTTAAAGAAGAGTCATAAATATAATGTACGTAGTGCACAAATTCATGAATGATTACAGGGAAAATCTTATCTTCAGCAATCTCTTTTGAAATATCAATCCTGAAACTGTCCTTTTTCCCGATAAAAATTCCTTTGTTGCCGCGTGCACGTGTTTTGCCTATGTTAACATCGACTCCAAGAGTATTTAAATACTCCTTTAGTTTTAAGATTCTGTTTCTTTCGCCAGCCATTTTAAGTAATCTTCACTGCAATCAACTATCGGAAGAGCAATAATTTCCGGAACTGTATAGGGATGCAAGTCTTCTATTACAAGTTTTATTTTGCCATAATTTGTGCGGCGAGTTTTTATCATCATTAGAATTTCTTTTTCTTCACAGATTTCACCATCCCAAGAAAAGACGGATTGAACCTTATCTATCATGCTGACACAAGCCGCAAGTTTGTGTTTCATAAGTATTTTGGTAATATTTTTTGCGATTTTTTTATCCGGTACCGTACAATAAATAACAATAATATCCATAGCTTCTCCTTTTAAACTTTAAAAATTTTACCCGGGTTTAGTATGTTATTAGGGTCAAAAATCTTTTTTATACTTCTCATATAATTGATAGCGGTTTTGTCCACAGTATTTTCAATATAAGAAATCTTTTCTGCTCCAACTCCATGCTCTGCTGATATAGTTCCACCTAATGATACCGCAAGTTCATACATCTCGGATTTTGCTTTTATATAGTTCTTAAACTGAGCATCATCCTCCAGATTCAAAGCAATCTGCGGATGAATATTTCCATCTCCGACATGCCCTACCATGCAAACCGGAAGAGAATATTTACCATAAATATTTTTACACCCCTTTACCATTTCAGCAAGTTTATCTCTCGGAACAATTATATCATCAGATACAACATCCGGGGCGAGTTTTGCCGTCGCAGCAAAACTCGCCCGTCTTGCCGTCCAAACTGCGTCCTTCTCTTCGTCGGTTATTGCAGTTACCGTATCAGAAGCCCCTGCTTCCTGCATTGCTTTATATACCCGCCCCTCTTGATCATCCATAGAGGATTCAAATCCATCTATCATAATAAGCAGCATGGCTTCTTTATCTGTATTCAGATTGCAGGGATAAAATTTTTCTACGGTTGTTATCGAGTTATTATCCATAAAATCTATTGTTGCAGGGAATATTTTATCCGCAAGAATTTTATTTACTCCATCAATCGCAGCCTCCATTGTATCAAAATAAGCCATGATAACTCTGGAGGCTTCCGGTTTCGGTATAAGCTTTAACTCCGCCTCAACAACAACCGCCAGAGTTCCTTCACTTCCAATTATAAGCTGGTTTAAATGATACCCGACAGCGTCCTTTATTGTTCCTGCCCCGAGTTTCATTAAAGTTCCATCCGCCAGAACAACAGTAAGATTAAGTACATAATCTTTTGTCGTGCCATACTTAAACGACATCGGGCCGCCGGAAGATTGTGCTATGCTCCCCCCGACAGTTGACACCCTGTAGTTTGAAGGATCCGGCGGATAAAAAAGTCCTTCCTTCTCTACATACTTTTTTAAATCTCCTAAAATTACTCCGGGCTGAACGCGAATTGTCATATTTTCAGGATTGAAATCCAAAATCTTATTCATTTTAGAAAAATTAAGAATTATACCACCCTCTGTCGGTACACAAGCCCCAACCATATTCGTTCCGGCACCTCTTGAAACAACGGGTATTTTGCAGCGATTCGCAAGTTTTAACACTTTCTGCACATCCCCCGTAGTTTCTACAAAAACAACGGCCTCCGGTAAAGGTGATTTTTTACGAGTGTTTGTTGAATCCTGAGCATAGCAATAACGTTCTTCTATACTAGTAAGAACATTATTGCTTGTTAATATTGATTTTAATTCGTTCTCATTACTTTTCAACAACATGTGAAGCTATTTTTTCGATACTTTTGTTTAATTTTGCTATTTGCCTGTCCATACCGCCGACTTTTTTAGTCAGTTGGGCTGTGTCTTTTGGATCTATCTTTGATACAACTTCTTCCAGTTTTTCTTCCAATGAATCTATTTTTGCCTGCTGCTCTGCCATTTTATCATCAATTGCAACCAAAAATCTGTTCAAGGTTTCTTCAAATGGAGATAAATCTATCTTGTTATTTTTATTACTAATTGTAGTCTCAACAATTACTCTGTCAAGTTTTGCTTCCAATGAAGATATCCTTTTTGCCTGCTTGTCAAAAACATTGCTCAAAGCTTCAATCAATTCTACACTGTCAGTATTGTCCTCTGCTTCAGCCTTTAAATCTTCCAGCATAACCTTAATCTGCCCGATATCGTCGAGAGTTTCTACCTTATCCGAAATTGTCGAAATCTGCTCGCCTGCCTTATCAACCCACTCTGCAAGGTATTCAAACACTTGATTAAACACCTGATTTGTTTTTGCGCCGCTATGAATCATTGAACTGATTGAGCCAAGTTTATCGTCAATTCTATCAATGCCGGCTTCATGCGCAAAATTACGTGTTCTCTCATCCAAATCATTAATCACAAGTTTGAAATCTTGAAGGTTATCCTGCAATGTCTTATATGATTCATCAGAAGCCAATATCAATTTATTTGTTCTTGTGCTGATACTTACGATATCCTCCTGCAGTGAATCAAACTCATGTTTAAACTCTTCTATTTCAAATTTTGGAAGCTCTGTTTTTATTGTCTCAACAAGCTTATAAATATTGTTTGTCGAAGATATTAACTCTGCAAATTCTTTCGATTTGTTATCCTCTTTCATCTCATTCAGGACAAGACGAAGATTTGCTATATCTGATTCCAAATCCTGAAGGCTGTAAACATAATCTACATCCCCATCAGAAGATATTATTGATGCTATCTTTTTATTAATAATACCGATTTCATCTTTTATGGAATTGACTTTTGTATCCATTGCAGAAACGGTATCGACGGACGTTACAATATGACTCAATATCGTAATCAAATCCGAATGTTTTTCCTGTATAAAATCAAGTATTTCTTCCTGTTCTGTAACAAATGAAATCTGGTTAAATATATTCAAAATCTGTGTAATTATATCAGATTTTAACTCATTTAAATCCTTTTCCCGTATAGAATCCTGCTCATCAATCTTTGTTTTTAAATCCGAAATTGATTGTAAAATTCCGTATTTTACAATTGTGTTCATCTCCGTTAATTCAGGCAGGTTGGTGCAGCAAAGTTCGCTTATGTCATTAAGATATCCCAGCTGTTCGTTTACAAGAGATTCTATTCCGGAGATTTGATTATTCAAAGAAGCCTGAAAAGCCTCATCAAAAGATTTGTTAAGAATTTGTGCCTTCAAATCAGCAAAGCTTACGCTCAGATCCTCAATTGAATTGTTTATACTGCCAAGCACTCGTTCAGTATTGGAAATGAGCTCTTCTTTGAAATCAACGAAACCGGAAACCAAATTCTGTATAGAACCCTGTATTGTTTCAAAGGAATCATTATATCTTGCGGAAATAAGTTTGATTTCCTCATATTTATCGACAATTGTATCAATAAACTTCTTGTCAAGCAGATTGAAGCGTTCGTCAAATCTCTGAGAAACATTTACATTAACAAACGACTGTATGCTCTCATTTATCTTCTCTGTCATTGAGGTTATTAATATTTCATTTGCAGCCCTTGAATCAGCTCCTGCGTTTATTAATCTGGAAATGTTATCCAAAACATCCTCTACTGACTTATCAATATCAGTTTTCAAATTATCAAGTTTCGTATTGACTATAGAAGAGTCTGTTTTGACATCAAGATAAGATTTTAAGTCGCTTATGTGAGTATAAATGTAGTCTTCGACAGAACTTTCTACATGAATCGTCATCTTAGATAATTCATCTTTATGGGCATCTCTAATAAGATTAAATTGTTCTATCAAATCTTTGACAATAACGTCTGTCTCTTTTTCAATATTATCAATAATAATATCACTGCTTTTGCTGACCAACTCGGTTATAATATCCCTGCATTCCAGAGAATTTTGTTTTGTATTTTCAACTTGTTTAAGGATTTTATCCGCAAAAGCCTCAATTGTTTGGAGTTCGCCTGCTGCAATATCTGCGCTGGCAGCAAGAATTGAATTAACTTTTTCCTCTATCGACTGCTCGACATCTTCCATCATAGCTTTACTGTTGCCGATTAAAGTTTCAGAAATAGATGAAACCTCCTCTTTGGTAACAGTTTTAGCTTCTTCTATTAACGTATTAAATGTCTCACTCAATTCTTTAAGTTGAGTCTGGAAAAGATTCATCTGCGAAATCTCATCTTTATCAAGTCTGCTGTGAAGAGAATCAAAAAGTTTTTTCAGATTTGAAGACTGAATCTCCATCTCATTAATTAATTTTGAAGTTGTGCTGCTTACACCCGATATCAAATTAAGCGAATGTTCTTCCTGTAGTTTTTGAATTTTTTCATATAGGCTTTCAACATCCTGACTCAAATTATCTGTTATAAGGGTATTAATTACGCTTAACTGCTTAGTTACTCCGCCGTATACAGACTGAAGTTCTTTCAAAATACTCTCGGAGCGAGTAAGGATATCGCTCTGTTGATTGGTAAATGACGTTTGTATAAATTTCTCGGACTTCTCCAGAATATCTGACTGCTGTTTAAAAAGCATTTCCGTCAAAATACCTTTAGCCTGAGCAATAATACCGGACTGTTGGTTTGAAAGAGCCGTTTCCAGATTTTCTTTTGACCTTTCTACAATATCCTTATTTTGGTCTAAAAGGGCATCTTCCAATAATATCTTAACCGCACTGAATTTATCTTCTATCGATTTGCCGAGTGTTTCAGCATGTACATCCGACAAGCTTTTTATGCTGCTGATAACATCTGCTGCACTTGAAGCAACTGCTTCGGTAATCTCTGTAGAATTAGCTTCAATATCCTTGGTAATTTCATCCTGCTTTGTCAAAAGGGCGTATGCCTGCTTTTCAAGCTCCGTATTTATCCTATCAATATTTTGGGAAGAAGTATCTACAATATTCTTAATACTGCTGTTTACGGAAGAAAATCCTGCTGCAAGTGACGAGTTTAATCCGTCTTTTGTTGCAGCAATCTCTGCCTGAATCTCCTTTGAGGTTTCTTTCTGTACAGTCTGCACCACACTTGACTGTTCTTCAATCACTGAATGAAGTTCTTCCCCGTACTTTTCAATATCGTTTTTTATATTACTTCCAAGTGTTGCAGTTTCCGTTATCAGAGATAAGTTTAACTCATCTTTCGCAGAAGCTGCTGCGGATTGGATTCTGTCGGAAACCTCTTTTTGGGATTCA
Organism: Candidatus Gastranaerophilales bacterium; assembly: GCA_944324435.1. GTDB lineage: Bacteria > Cyanobacteriota > Vampirovibrionia > Gastranaerophilales > Gastranaerophilaceae > CAG-196. The sequence continues at coordinate 15,332 of CALUWH010000020.1, read as the reverse complement.
ATAATTGAGTACGTTTGCTTCTCAATGACAGCGCCAAAATCTTTGTTTTGTTCAGCTAGTCCGGATTTTATACCGGTGCTCAGGTTATTCCCGAGGGATTTAATTCCTGCCGAAAAAGCAGAGTTAATCTCTTCATTTTTTGAAATTATATCCTTGAGAATCTCTTCAAGCTTATCAATAACTGTTTGCGTTCTTACGTCAATTGAAGAGGACAGTTCTCCGCGCAAATCCCTAAGAGATTCTCGTATTCCTTCCACCCTGTTTTGAACGTTTCCGTTTAATTCATTAATCACGCCGGAAACAGCTTTTATATCGGAAGATATATCATCAAACTTCGAGCTTACTTCCTGTGCATTAATCTCAAATCCCGAATCTATAAACTTGACAACATCCTCCATCTGAGATTGTAAATTTTGTATAAAGCTTTTATTCTCATCACTTATTTTTACAGCAAGCTCGCTAAAATCTTTCTTTAGAGAATCATAATCCGCACTGGTAAGTTCAATATTTTCATCTAAAACAGCTTTTAACTTATTTGCAACACTTTGTATCTGGGCTAAAGCAGTCTGGTTTTGTTTTGCGATAGCGCTTTCAAAAGCAGAGTTTAACGCGGTTATGCGCTCTTTTATAAACTCAGACTGAGCTTGAGAGTTACCCTGCAAAGAGTCAAAAAGATTTTCTACCTGAGATTTATACTGCTCAAGCTTTTCTTGTAAAGACAAAGAAAGCTTTGAGGAAATATCTGTCAAACCAGCCTCAATCTTTGCATCCAAAGCTTCATTATTGTTTGTCAGAAGCTCCACCATTCTCTCTGTTAAAGTCTCAAACCCGGATTCTATTATAGAAAGCTGTCTGGTCAAATCTTCATCAATATTTGCATCAACCGTTTTTACGGTTTCTTTCAACTGGGCAAAGTCTTGAATAATCTTATCGACGTTTTTGCCCAAGTCTATTGAAGCTCTTTCGTTCAATGTATTCATTAGAGCTTTCAGTGAAACAAAATTGTCAAGTATCTGCGCAAGAGTTGAACTTAGGGCTGTAGTCGTATTTGTTGACAATTCGCTTACAGAGGCCTCAAGCTTATCAAATCCGTCCGTAACTCCGTCAATTTTTTCTGATACGCCGTCCGTAAAGTCACAAATATTCGTACGCACAGCCTCTATTGAAGTGTCAACAACAGAACAAAATTCATTTTTTATATAATCTACAACATCTTTATTTGAACCTTCTATACTTGAAACCGACTTAACAAGCTGTTCGGACAGAGTCTTTACATTGAGTTTCAAAGACTCTAAAACCAACGTAAGTTCCTGTTTAAGCTCATTTTTTAAATCGGATGCATGCTGCACGCTTTTTGAGTGCAGGTTTTCTGAGGAGAATTTTAACTCACTGATTTTATCGGCATTTTCGCAGGTGAATTCCTTCTTAAAATCTGTTACGCTTTCAAGAAGTGCATTTTTAAGAGCAGACATTTTAAGCTCAAAATCTTGCCTCAAAGCGTCCGTATTTGAAATTATATTTTCATAATTTGAACTCAAAGAGCGTCCGTTCAGCCCGATTGCTTCTTTAACCTCGTTAAAATCATCCTGAACTTCTAAAAGTTTGTTGTAGGAGTATTTTATTTCATCCCTTATCGTCTCCGTATTTTTGGTTATTGAAGAATTAATTGTTTCTATTTTCTTTGCAGTATCTTTTTCAAGTTCACTCAAATTATTTTCAACCTGAATACGGATAACATCAACAATATCTCTGACGCTTTCTATATAATCGAGATTATTGTTTTTTACTGCCTCGGTAATATCTGCAAGCCTTACATCCAACGTGGAGGAAGATGTTCCGGTACTGACACTTACGTAAGATAAAATATCAACAAGTGATGAAGATATATTATCAAGAATGGATTTCAAAGATGTCAAAGACGAGGCCTGCACATGTTTAAGCTCATCTTCAACATTGTCCAGCTTACTGATTAAGAGTTCGTATTTACCGAATAAATCTTTTGTGAACTTTTCTCCAAGTTCTCCGGAAAATGTTTCAACTGCTGTTGTAATATCCTGTTTTGCAGCGTACAAATCGACTCTCAAGTCTTTTACTTTATTGACAAAATCAAGTTCTAAAACTCCGTCAATAGAGCTTTTTAATCCTTCAAACTCTCTCTTTGCATTATTAACATCCATAACGGAAGAATCTAATTTGTAATCAAGAACACCTGCAAGATTTTTTAGATTGGCAATTTCCTCAACGAGCTTGCTCGAAGAATTTGCGACATAATCTTCCTGCTTGTCCAGAGAGGTTTTTAAACTGTTTTCAAAAATAGCAAGCCTGTCAGTTATATTAGAAAATATTGCATTGTTTGCGGAAACATTATTCTCATCTATCTGAGCAACAACACTCTTTAGCCCTGCTATATTTTCCGTAACCTCGGAAAAACTCTTTTCACATAATGCTGCCAAAGCAGATTGAGCCTCTTTCAGATTTGAGTTTAATGCATCCGCATTTGAAGAAATTTCATTAAGCGTTCTGGTCACGCCGACATCAACGAGCTGTGTGACTTTTTCCGAAGTCATGTCAACGTGGCTTTTTATATCAAGCTCTGTTTTATGAATATTGGTAATAATTGTTTGAAAGCCGGTATTTAAATCCAGTGCCTTAATATTGGCTCCAATTTTTTTAAGTTCTTCGGACGATGAAATTAAAATATCCTGAAGATTTTTAGTATCTGCAGTAATATCATTCAATACGCTTTCAAGTTTAAACTTAAATTCATCAAACTTACTATCGGAAGATATATCCTTAATCTGAGCTTCTAACTGCTCCAGTTTATCAATAATTGGTATAATATTCTGTTCGTCTCTATCTTCCAGAAGGGCCTTCATGCTGGCAATAATACTGACAGAAGCATCGATTTTTTCCGCCAGATTATCTATTTTATAATACTTTTCGCTCAAAACATCGACCGAATTAACAAGCTCCTGATTCTTTACCGCTAGCTCAGAAATGGCTCGTTTAGCGCCGGAAATATCGTCCTGAGTCGCGAGAGCCTTTATTGAATCTTCTATCTGCAGGTTTTTCTTATCTATCATCTGTAACGCTGACAGGATAGTTCCGGAGGAATTTGAAATCTCGTTTAATTCCTTTTCAAATTTATTAATAGATTCAGACTGATCGACTTCGGCAATATTTCTGGTTAATGTTTTGAAATTTTCATTAAGACTTAAAACAATGGAATCAAACCCGTTGTTTAAACGTTCCAAATCCGTTTTCAAGGCTCCTACGCTCTTGATTATTTCACGCTTTTGGCTGTCGTCAGAACGCATAGCATCAAGTCTTAGCGTAATATCAGACAGAGTTTCTTTTTGAGAGACAACTTCTCTTGAAAAAACAGAAAGGTTTGTCGCTACAATATCAAACAATTCTTTTACTTCGTTTGATTTAAGCGTTTCGGAACTGTTTTTGAGCAGATTTGAAAACAACGATTCTATTGCTCCAAACTTGGATAACAAAACACTATGGCGCTCGTCAAGATTCTGTTTTAATTCAGAGAGAAATATTTTAATTAAATCAATATCTTCTTCTGTATTGATTTTTTCCAATTTAGAATTTATTCCCGACAAAAGTTTATCTACATCGGAAGTATTCAATATTCCTTGTGCCCGAATTGAATTTAACAGGGTTTTTATAGTGTCAAAATTTTCCGTTATTTCTGCGAAGTTGTTAATATCTGCCATATACTCTTACTCTATCCCACCTTATACGTTCATAACTTATTATATACTAATATAAAAATAGTGACAAATACTAAAATTTTTTTTAAGATAATTATATGAATTATATATTCTTTATTCTAATAGCGCTGTCTATAATTATTGGAATTTTTAATAATACAATATCTGATGTTGTAAATTCCATGCTTCAGGCATGCGATATGGCCGTAAAAATTTCCTTTTCATTAATCGGTATTATGGCGTTCTGGCTTGGCATGATGCGAATTGCCGAAAAATCAGGGCTTGTAAAAATATTATCGAGACTTTTGGAACCTATTGCAAAAATTTTATTTAGAGACATAAAAAAAGATTCACCTGCAATCGGCGACATTTCGATGAGTGTTGCGGCAAACGCCCTCGGTCTGACGAATGCTGCAACTCCTATAGGGTTGAAGGTTATGAGAGAACTGCAGGAAGAAAATTCTCAAAAGGACAGTGCCTCTGATTCCATGTGCATGTTTCTTGCGATGAATACGGCAGGTTTTCAATTAATTCCGGCAACGGTTATTGCAGTGCTTGTCGGGGTCGGGGCAAAAAATCCGTCCGAGATTATTCTTCCGACCTTAATCGTAACAACTCTATCATTTGTTATTGCTATAGCCGCCGCCATGCTTCTGCAAAAAGTATGGAAAAGGAGGAACTATGATTGAAAAAATTTCTCTTTACATTCTGCCTCTGATGATACTTGTAATACTTGCGGCAGGTGCGGCAAAAAAAGTAAAAATATATGAAGAATTTATTGAAGGAGCAAAAGACGGATTTAAGGTTTCCATATCAATAATCCCGTATCTTGTTGCGATTATTGTTGCAATCTCAATGTTTAAAGCCTCCGGCGCAATAGATATAATTACCGGATTTGCAGGCGGTCTGCTGGAAAAATTGTCAATTCCTGCTGATATAATACCGATAATGATTACGCGTTCTCTTTCCGGCTCTGCAACTCTCGGGCTGTTCTCTGAAATTGCACATAATCTCGGCCCTGACAGCTATGTTACAAAGCTCGCGGCTGTTATGGTTGGAAGTTCTGAAACAACTTTTTATGTTCTTGCAGTATACTTCGGATCTGTAGGAATAAAAAAATACAGATACGCGCTTTTAGCCGGTCTGATAGCGGATGCTACAGGTATTGTACTAGCAATCTTGGTTTCACGTCTGTTTTTTCTTGCCAGCACTGTGTAGTTGAACAAAAATTTTTGTCATCAATAACTTTTTTAACTAGAACCGCAAAATTAATGTTAATAAAGTCTATTTTTTCAATCTTTTCAACAGAATATTCATGACTTCCGCAATTAGTACAATAGTGGTATTGAGGAACTATTTTTCCGTTTCGATTCATTGCTTTCAGCTTAACTCCGCAGCAGGGGCAGCGTGTAATATACCACTCATTCTCTATAAACTTCCCACAATCTGGACAATAACCGCATTCCATATTGGGCGTGATTCCTTCATGCGTGCAAGTTTTTGTAAGTCTGAATAAATTTGTTAAAAACATAATTACCTCTGTAATTTATTTAATTTTCCACACGACAAAATCAAGGAGATATTAAGTTTTGTAAATATTAATGAATAGAATATCAATTATTAACAAAAATAATACTTTATATATATAAGGATATTGGATACAAACTACACATATTAATACTACACTTCACACATTTAGGTTTTTAGAGTCGTTAAGACTCTTTTTTTTATGCTGTTTACTGTTAAAAGAATAGAATTTACTTACATTTAAGGGAAACAAGTATGATGGCTCTTTAATTGAGCAGTGCCCGGACAAATTCTGACTTTTTCAGACTGTTCATGGTAATATATGTACTATGAATTGTTTTTTTAGAGATCAGCATGAGGCTTTATATCAGGCAACCAAGCCGTATCAATATGTCGGTGGTGAGTCTTTGTCATATAACAAAGACTTTGATACCGCATCAGTAAGGTTTGCGTTTGTTTTTCCGGATAAATACGAAATCGGAATAAGCAATCTGGGCGTAAGAATCATATATGACAGGGTTAATGCTCAAAAAGGAATGATGGCAGACAGAGCTTATGCGCCTGAGCCTGATTTTAAACCGGAATTTCTTTACGGCGTTGAATCAAAACGTGCGCTCAAGGATTTTGACGGTGTAGGGTTTTCCTTGCAGTATGAGCTTTCTTACCCTACTGTGTTAAAAATGCTTGAGATGTCTGGGATTACTGTCAGAAATGATGAAAGAAAAGACGAAGAACCGATTGTTCTGGCAGGCGGCCCCTGTGCGTTTAACCCTCTGCCTCTTGCCGAATTTATTGATGTATTCTGCATCGGAGACGGTGAAGATATGATGGTTGAGGTGTGCGAAGTCTTAGAAAAAACAAAGGGTTTACCGCGCAGAGAACGGATAGAAGAGCTTTGCAAAATTAAGGGGTGCTGGAGCGCTTCTTTAAATAATCCTGTTGAAAAAAGAATTGCATCTTTGACTTTAGAAAATGCTGCGACTTCTTATCCTATACCGTTTTCAAGTTCTGTACACGATAGAGCCATTGTAGAGATAAGGCGCGGATGCGGAAGAATGTGCAGATTCTGCCAGCCCGGACACGTGACACTGCCTGTCAGAGAACGTTCGGCAGAAGATATTATTAAGATTACAAAAGAGCTTGTGAATAATACCGGATATGACGAATATTCGCTGCTCTCATTGTCTTCCAACGACTATTCCAATATAAACGAAGTTATCAAAGAACTTGCGGTTGATTTTAATAAACGCAAAATTTCTGTTTCGCTTCCAAGCCAGAGAATTGACGGCTTCAACCTTGAACTTGCAAATTTGATGCAGTCCGTAAGAAAGTCCACAATGACGCTTGCGCCGGAGGCAGGAAGCCAAAGACTCAGGAATTTGATAAAAAAGAATATTTCGGAAGAGCAGATTATTAATGCGGCACTCACTTTGTACGAAAACGGCTGGTCAAGGATTAAGTTCTATTTTATAGCAGGGCTTCCGACAGAGACCCTTGAAGATATGGACGAGATGGCAGAGCTTCTTAACAAAATCAAATACCGTTCAAAGCTTATCAAACGAGAAAAAGGGCTTAATCACGGATTTGAGATTACCTGCACGCTGTCTATATTTGTTCCAAAACCGTTTACGCCGTTCCAGTGGTGTCCTCAAATGGATTTGGAAGATGTCACGGCGCACATAAGCTATCTTAAAGAAAAAACAAAACATATTAAGGGGTTAAAAATAAACTACCACGACAAATTTGTCTCTCAAATAGAGGCTGTCTTAACACGCGGCGACAGAGATTTGTGCAAATATATTGAGGCTCTGTACAAAAAAGACTGTTATCTTGATGCGTGGGGCGAATATTTTGATAAAAATATTTGGGAAGAAACAGCAAGAGAGTGCGGATTTTCTCTGGAAGAGCTTGCAAAACGGGAATTTGATTTAAACTCACCGCTGCCGTGGGATTTTATAAATGTCGGATTATCTAAAGAATGGCTGCAAAATGAATATAAAGAAGCTTTTAGCCACACACAAACTGCCGAACCGTTTATCTTTACACCGACTTGTGAGAGCAAATGCGTAAATTGCGGAGTATGTCCGATTTTGAAAACACATAAAGTCACGGCAAAACCATACAAAGCTTCAAAAGAGGCTCAGGAAGTCGTTAACATAAAGCCGGAAGATCCGACAAGAGCGCATCCGGATCCGAATATCCCGATTTACAGATACCGGCTTAAAATAACTAAAAAAGGGCTTTTGAGGTATTTTTCACACCTCGATTGGCAGAACACTTTTCATAAAGTTTTGGCAAGAACAGGGCTTAATATGGCCTATACGCTCGGCTTTAATCCTACAATGAAAGTGTCAATGGGAATTGCGCTGCCTCTTTTTGCCCAGAGTGAAGGAGAACTCGTAGATATAGAGATTTATGATAATTTATCGCCTGATGAAGTAAAAAATATTATTAACCCGAATCTCCCTAAAGGCGCAGAAATTATCCACGTTGAGCAGGTTGACAGACACTGCACTCCTGTCGATATAGAGGCTCATTGGGCTGAATATAAGATTACTCCTTATTTTAAATCAAATGAGAACTCTCTTTACAATTTTGAAAAATTCCAGTATGATGTAAATAAGGTTTTGTCTTCCGATGAAATTTTACTCACGAAGAAAAACAAGAAAGGTTTTGAAAAAACAACAGATATTAAAAAATCTATAGGTTCATATAGGTTTGGAAACGATAGTCTGTTTATATGTCTAAAAACCGGTCAAGGTTCTGACATCCCTGCTTTGAGAGCGGATGACTTGATGAAGCTTGTAAATTCAAATCAAATTTTTGATATAACAAGAATCAGATTCTTTGACGAAAAACTCAATGAGATGTAGTACAGGGGTGACACTTTACCCCGCCTGACAGAGAAAAGGATTTAGAAAAATATGAAAGATGCAGTAGCTAACAAAATAGTCATAGCTGAGCGCGATAATATTGCTGCGGTTATGGAAAACGGTAAAGTTGCCGAATTTTATGTTCACAGAGGAGAAATTATTTTAGGAGATGTTTATCTGGCGCAAGTTGAAAACATTCTGCCGTCAATTGAAGCGGCCTTTGTTAATGTAGGCTCCGATAAGATGGGCTTTTTGCACGCACAGGACGTTACGGGGAAAGGCGCTTTGCAGGACAAATTGAAACCTAAACAAAAACTTGTTGTACAGGTTGTAAAAGAACCGACAGGGCACAAAGGGCCAAGAGTTACAACAGAGATTTCTCTTCCCGGAAGATTTTTGGTACTTATGCCAAATGAGGCAGGGATTAATGTAAGTAAAAAAATTACCTCTGCAAAAGAAAGAGCAAGGCTTAAATCAATTGTAAACCTTCTCAAGCCCGTAGGAGTAGGAATTATCGTAAGAACGGAAGCAGAAGGTCAGACAGAAGCTGATATTCAGGAAGATTTGGAAATTCTTCTCGAAAAATGGAATAATATCGTAACTTCAGCAGAAAGCCTTACTCCGCCGAGCCTTCTGTACAGAGATCAGGATTTGCTGTACAGGGTTATAAGAGAAGCCTGCAACGAAGAAACTCAGGAAATTATTGTTGATACAGCTTTTGCGCTTAACAGAGTTCAAAATATCCTGCAAAACTGGCACATGAACAAAAATATTAATGTTACACTTTATAAAGGTTCAGAACCACTGCTCGTTGCGATGGATATTCATAAAGAAATCAAAGCCGCATTACAGATGAAAGTTAACCTGCCGTCAGGCGGCTACCTGTTCATCCAAACAACAGAAGCCCTGACCGTAATCGATGTTAACAGCGGCAAGTTTACAAATTCTGCAACGCAGGACGAAACAATTCTCAAAACCAATATTGAAGCAGTACACGAAATTGCACGCCAATTGAGACTCAGAAACATCGGCGGTATGATTATCATTGACTTTATTGATATGAACTCTCGCGTGGATAAGCTTACAATGATGGAAGAACTTGAAATGGCGATGGAGGCTGATAAAGCTAAGCCTCAAGTCGGTCAGTTATCTGATTTAGGTCTTGTAGAAATGACAAGACACCGTCAAGGCCAAGCTTTGAGCGAAATTTTTGCAAAACGCTGCCCGCACTGTCAGGGTAACGGATATATTATGGAAGATATTAAGTTCGCTTCAGCTACCTCTGAAGGCGAATACAGAGCAAAAGCCGCTAAACTTAAACTTCCTATGGGCGGAAAGAAAAAATTCAATAATAACAATAAGTTCAATAATAAGCCCGAAAACAATAAGCAGGAAGAAATTAAAGAAACAGTTATTCAAGAAGAAAAACTTGAACAGACTGAAAATCCGTCAGTTGCAGCTCAGGAAGCCGTGACCGAAATTAAGGAAGAAAAGAAAGCAAGAAGTACGAGAAACCGCGGTAAACGTAAGGTAAAAGAATCTGACGTAAGCGCAGAAAACCTTGCACAAACAGTAATTAGTGAAAGTGCTGAAATTGCACCCGTAATTGCGCCTGATGCCGCTCAAACAGAAGCTACTGTAGTTTCTGAAACAGCAGAACAGGTTCAATCAGAGGAAAAAGAAACGAAACCAAAGAAAACAAGAAGACCAAACAGAAATTCTCAAAAAAGAACAAGAAAGAAAAAAGATGCTGAAGAATAGAATTATTATAGTAATCCTCGCAATAATGCTAATCTCTCCGGTTTTTGCTGAAAAACCGGAGGGTGCGGCGAATCAGGAGACACCTATTCAAACAGAGCAAGCGCTTCAAACCTCGGAAAACTATACATATAAACAACCGATAAGCAGAAGAAAAATTGCGAAAAAATTCCTTCTTGCAATGGCAGGTGTTGGAATATCCTCCGTACTTCTGTTTGTACTTTTGAGTCTATATAACAGAATCAGAACAGGTATTGCGCCAAACAAACAGGATGCCCAGACGGGCGAAACTTCTCTGGTTACACCGGATAACCTGCAAGATGCGGTAAAGACTTTTCTTGAAAAAACAAAGTGGGATTAGTAATAAATCTGCAAAAATCCTTAGAACAGATTGAACAATTAAAAATGTGTTTTTGAAATAAAAATTTAATAATGTAACAAATTACACTTATTCAACTATTAACCGTTTACATTTTGAAACTATTTATTATACAATATTCTTTGAGGTGAGAAATGTTCAACGAAATCAAAACACACGAAATTACAGTAGACATTGTTATTTTGACTATAAAAGATGATGCCCTGCAGGTTTTGCTTGTTAAACGTAATAACGAACCTTTCAAAGATAAATGGGCAATTCCGGGCGGATACGTAAGAATGTCCGAGAATCTTGATGAAGCTGCTATGAGAGTTCTGAAAGAAAGAACAAATGTTGATAATATTTATCTGGAGCAGCTCTATACATTCGGCGACCCATTGAGACACCCTGTTTCAAGAGTTATAACCTGCGCTTATTTTGCGCTTATAAGAGCAGAAGACTTAAACGTAGTTACAACTCCGGATTTGGCTTGGCACAAAGTATTTGACCTTCCGCCTCTTGCGTTTGACCATAAAGAAATTATTCAATACTCGCTTAAGCGTACACGCGAACGTTTGGAAATGTGTCCGGTTGCTTATCAATTATTGAACGAAAAGTTTACACTAACTGAAATGCAAAAAGCTTATGAAATGATTATGGAAAAGAAATTGGATAAGCGGAATTTCAGAAAGAAAGTTATCACAACCGAAGGACTTAGAGAACTCAATGAGTTTTCAAAATCTTCTTCAAAAAGACCTGCCAGGTTGTATACTTTTGACAATATCAAACTGAACTCTAAAAGAGCTCATTTCATAAAAAAGGAGACTAAATGTTAACATTAATCTGGACTATTCAAGTTCTTTCATCATTATTACTAATTGTACTTATTCTAATGCACTCTCCAAAGGGCGACGGAATCGCAGGAATCGGCAACGCTGCTCAAATGTTTTCATCACAAAAGAGTGCTGAAAAAGGACTTAATAAACTTACTGCAATTGTTGCTGCGGTATTTGTTGTATGCGTTTTCTTACTTGGATTCGGGATTATTAAGTAAGTTTATAACATTATTTATAGGCTCTTCCCAGGATATGTGATCTGTTTGTTTGAAAATACGGACACTTTTATACCACGGAGTTGTTTTGGTGTCCTCAAACCATCGCCAGTCTGACGCATAGGGAAGAAGTAAAAATGTTTTTACCCCGAGCGCGCCTGCAAGATGCGCAACAGAGGTATCAACGGTTACAACAACATCCATAGCCTTTAGGGCTTTTGCAGTATCGGAAAAATCTTTAAAATCCTTGGCAAGATTAATCATTTGAGGATAATTTTCATTACCCTTTAGCGTATCTCTCACCTGAAAAGAATACACTTGAATATTTTCAAGATTAAGCAGAGGTTCAAAGCATTTGATGTGTATTGTTCTGTTAATCATTGTCCTTATGCCTGCGCTTCCGGCTTCCCAGCACAGACCGACCTTTAACTTATCATTTTGAATCTCTGCCGTATCAGATTCCAAATACCCTTCGCTAAAGGGAATATTATCAAAATCCATATCCAAAATGTAGGCCAAATCCGTTACACGCAAAGATTTCATATCAGGATTAATCTCATCGTAATCTATAAATTCAATCTGTGGGTAATTTTTTTTGAATAATTCTCTTAACTGTTTTGCCGCAGCGACTTTGACCTTTGACTTAATAAACGGAATATATCTGATAAACTGGATATGGTCTCCAAATCCTTGATCACACATAACCACAACTTCTTTAGGCAGCTCCTCGCCGGGCTTCCAGGGGTTATTTGTTTTTTTATCAAGCGAAGATTTGTTTCTTTGGAAAAACAAATCATATCCTTCTTTGAATTTTTTTCTTGTAAGCAGGCACATCCCGAGTGATGTCATTGTATCCATGTCATTAGGGAAAAGTTCAAGCATTTTTCTGTAATATTTTTCCGCCTCATCATACTCGCCGAGCTTCTGACAGCTTACTGCAATATTATAGTTAGCATCCTGATTCCCGAGCTCTAACGCGGCTTTGTAGCATTCTCTTGCCTGAATATCATCACAGAAAATCAGTTCTTTTAAGTACCCCAAATGGAACCACAGCCCGGAATCCTCGGGATGCTTCTTTAAACTTTCAACACAGAGTTTTTCCGCCTCAATAAGCTTGCCGGATTGAGTAAGCGCCTTGACCTTATTTGTCACGGAGCGAATATCATCAGGGTATTTTTCAAACATCTTAGCTGCGTATTCAACTGCCTTTTTGTAACTCTTGCTCTCAAATAAACTTATAATCAGTTTATGGTAAATATCCGCACTTTCTCCTGCAGCAAGAGCCTTTTCCAGCCATTCAGCCGCACTCTCAAACTCTCCCTGTTCAAATTTTGCGAACCCGAGTGCCGATAATGTTCCCGGAGTCTCTTTTATCTTTACGGCTTTTTCTAAGTATTCGCTCGCTTTTCTAAAGTCGCAAACATTAACATAAAAAAGCCCCACTGTTGATAATAGAACATAGTTATCAGGCTCTTGTTCCAATAATTCCTGATAGAGTTGTTCCGCTTCTAATACGCGTCCCTTTTGCGTAAGCGCGATTGCTTTATTTAAAATATTGATATCAATCATAAGCCCATACCGGATAGGAATCCAACGATTATTCCCTGCAGGATTTGAAGCAGAATAATTGCGAGAATCGGCGAGATATCAAGCATTCCTATGGGTGGTATAATACCTCTAAATATATTCAAAAAAGGATCCGTTACAGAACGGATAGCTGCAAACGGCTGGCTAAACCAGTCTATTGAAGGAATCCAGCTCAAAAATATTCTTATAATTATCAATAAATAATAAAAATAGAATAATGAACTTACTGCTCTTGATATCATAACCCTCTCCCCTTAATTAATTTAATGAGAAACCTGGCTTGTTTTTGCGCACTCGCAATTATTGTTATCTGCAGGAATCTTTTCTATCAATGTAAATAAAAGTTTTTTCAAGTTATCAAGATTCTTATCAAAAACTTTCATAACTTCCTGATGCGAAACCGGAGGAACATCTCCGACAAGCCCTGCATCATAATCCGTAATCAAAGAGATGTTCAAAGGACACATATCCATTTCTTTAACAAGATACGCTTCAGGAAAAGCTGTCATATTGATAACTTCCCATCCTTGATTAGTAAAGAATTTTGATTCAGCTTTTGTAGAGAATCTCGGCCCGTTGATTACAACAACAGTACCGGCTTCGTGTACTCTGATTCCCAAATCCTTTGCTGTATCAATCGCCAATTTTCTAAGCTCAGGGCAATAAGTTTCAGCCGCAGAAGGGTGCGAAACAATCGGCCCCTCATAGAAAGTTGATTTTCTTCCGTCAGTCCAGTCCACAAACTGGTCGCAGATTACGAAATCACCCGGAGCAACGTGTTTTTGGAGGCTGCCTGCAGCACAAGGAGAAATAACTCTCTTACAGCCGGCTTCTTTCATCGCCCAAACATTGGCTCTATAGTTAATCAAATGCGGAGGTATAGAATGTTCTCTGTTATGACGCGGCATAAAAGCAACATTATGCGTACCGATTTTACCTACAAACAAACTGTCTGACGGCATACCATAAGGAGTTTCTATCTTAACCTCCTTAATATCATCCAAGAATTTGTAAAAACCGGATCCGCCAAAAACACCTATATCTGCTATTTTTTCCATTTGAGTAATTCCCTTTCACCATTTATGAACACTACACTCATTGTACCATAAAAAATAAACTAACATTATTAAATACATAAAAGTAAAAGTGCAGACTTCAGTCTGCACTTTTACTATCTGAGCGTAAATAATTTTTACATTCTACATCATGCCGCCCATACCGCCCATGCCGGCCATTTGTGACATATCAGGACCTTTAGATTCTTCCGGAATATCAACAACGGCAGCTTGAGTTGTAAGCAGCATAGAACCTACAGAAGCTGCGTTTTCAAGAGCACTTCTTGTAACTTTTGCCGGGTCTACAATACCTGCAGAAAACATATCTGTGTATCTGTCAAGCAATGCATCATATCCGTAAGCATCTTTTTCTGCTCTAACATTTTCTACAACAACATCAGATTTAGCACCTGAGTTGAATGCAATTGCTCTCAAAGGTACATCGAGTGCTGTCATCAAAATCTTATATCCGCTCTTTTCATCATCAGATTCAAAAGCAATAGTGTTCAATTTTGATTCAAGCTCCTGTTGAACTCTGATAAGGGCAACTCCGCCTCCCGGGACGATACCTTCTTCGTTAGCTGCTCTTGTTGCATTCAGCGCATCTTCGATTCTTAATTTTCTTTCTTTAAGTTCGATTTCTGTAGCAGCACCAACTTCGATTACTGCAACACCGCCTGACAACTTAGCCATACGTTCTTGAAGTTTTTCTTTATCGTATTCGCTGTCAGAAGCTTCAATCTGCTTTTTGATAAGTCTTACACGTTCTTGAACAGCTTCTTTAGTTTCGTTGCCTACAACGATTGTTGTTTCGTCTTTTGTTACTGTAACACGTTTTGCAAGCCCCATCATTTGTGTTGTAATATTTTCAAGCTTAATACCGAGTTCTTCCGTGAACATTTGACCGCCTGTTAAGATAGCGATATCTTCAAGCATTGCTTTTCTTCTGTCGCCAAAGCCCGGGGCTTTAACCGCAACAGCTCTCAGAACTTTTCTCATTGTGTTTACAACCAGTGTTGCAAGAGCTTCGCCTTCTACATCTTCTGCGATAAGCAATAATGCTCTGCCGTCACGTGCAACCTGTTCAAGAACAGGAACTAAGTCTGAAATAATGTTGATTTTTTTGTTAACACAAAGAACATAAGCATCTTCCAATACGCATTCCATTCTTTCAGGATCTGTAACGAAATATGGTGAAATGTAACCTTTATCAAACTGCATACCTTCAACAACTTTTAAATTTGTACCGAAAGATTTGCTTTCTTCAACTGTAATAACACCGTCGTGTCCCACTTTTTCCATAGCTTCTGCGATTAATTCGCCGATTTCAGAGTTGTTACCGGCAGAAATTCCTGCAACTTGAGCGATTTCTTCTTTAGTATTAACAGGTCTTGAAAG
>CALUWH010000019.1 GCA_944324435.1 Candidatus Gastranaerophilales bacterium | reverse complement strand
TTTACCTTTTTCCATAGCCATTTCCATTAACTTACCAACACCCTTTGTATCAAGTGTTTCAAACGGGTTAGCAGGAAGGATTTTCTGTTCAACGTAACGTTTCAGGAATTTACCTTCTGCGTCGTCTCTTGAATAGCCGAATGTCATCTGAGTCAAGTCGTTTGTACCGAATGAGAAGAATTCAGCGTATTCAGCAACCTCATCAGCTGTTAATGCTGCACGAGGAATTTCTATCATTGTACCGAATTTGTATTCAACTCTGATACCTTTTTCGTTCATTACATCTTCGGCAACTCTTTCAAGAATTTCTTTTGCAACTTTTAACTCGTTAACGTGGCCGATAAGAGGAATCATAACGTAAGGAATTACGTCAACACCTTCTTTTTTAGCGTCACATGCTGCTTCAAAGATTGCTCTAACCTGCATTTCATTGATTTCAGGATAAGTTAAGCCTAATCTGCAGCCTCTCAAGCCCATCATCGGGTTAGATTCAGAAAGTCCTTCTACAACCTGAAGAAGTTCTTCTTTTTCTTTAGCGTCTTTACCTTGAGCTTTAAGAGTAGCAACTTCTGCAATCAAATCTTCTTTTGAAGGTAAGAATTCGTGAAGCGGTGGGTCTAAAAGTCTTACTGTCATTGGCATGCCTGAACCAAGAGCCTTGAACATATTGTAGAAATCAGAATATTGCATTGGGAGCAAGTGATCTAATGCTTCTTTTCTGGCTTCCGGAGTACCTGCAATAATCATCTTTTGAACCCAAGGTAATCTGTCAGGATCCATGAACATGTGCTCTGTTCTGCAAAGACCTACACCTTCTGTTCCGAATTTAAGAGCGTTTGCAATATCTTTTGGAGTATCAGCATTAGCTTCAACTTTCATTGTCTTAATTTCATCAACCCACTGGAAGAATGTAGTAAAGTTGTCATCAATTTGAGCATCTGCTAATTTAACAGCACCGTCCATAACAAGACCTTTGCCGCCGTCAAGAGAGATTACATCGTTCTTATGATAAACTGTACCGTCAGCACCTGTTAATGTTTCGTTTTCAAGGTCAATCTTCATATCTTCGCAGCCTGCAACGCATGGTTTACCCATACCTTTTGCAACAACCGCTGCGTGAGAAGTAGCACCGCCTCTTAGTGTTAAAACACCTTGAGCAACTGCCATACCGTGAATATCATCCGGGCAGGTTTCAATTCTTACGAGGATAACTTTTTCACCTGCAGCGCCTCTTTGAGCAGCTTCTTCCGTATCGAATACAATCTTACCAACTGCTGCACCTGGAGAAGCATTTACACCATGTGCAACTTTGTGTGCTTCTTCCATGGCTTTAGCGTCAAAGCAAGGTAACAAAATTTGATTTACTGCGTATGGATCAACCAATTGAATAGCTCTTTCTTTTGTGATAATACCTTCTTTGCACATTTCAACAGCAATTCTTACAGCAGCAGCTGCAGTTCTCTTACCGTTACGTGTTTGAAGAATGTATAATTTACCTCTTTCTATAGTAAATTCCATATCTTGAACATCTTTGTAGCCAAGTTCAAGTTTTTTAGCAATATCAACGTATTGTTTGTACAAATCAGGCATTTCTGTTTCCAAATCAGCAATCGGTTTTGGAGTTCTGATACCTGCAACAACGTCTTCACCTTGAGCGTTTGTTAAGTATTCGCCGTAGAATTTGTTTTCACCTGTTGCAGGGTTACGAGTGAATGAAACACCTGTAGCACAGTCATCACCCATGTTACCGAATACCATTGTTTGAACGTTAACTGCAGTACCGAAGTTGTGATCGATTTTGTTCATGTTTCTGTAAGCTACTGCTCGAGGAATGTTCCAAGAACGGAATACTGCTTCAATTGCTTCTTGAAGCTGAACATAAGGATCTTGTGGGAATTCTTTTCCAGTTACTTCTTTGATAGTCTTTTTGTAGATAGGAATAAGAGATTTCCAGCCTTCTGCAGATACTTCAGTATCAGATTTAACGCCTTCTCTTTCTTTAACTTTTTCTACTTCTGATTCAAAGTATTTTTGTCTGTCCATTTCCCAGGCCACTGAGCCGAACATTGTTAAGAATCTTCTGTATGAATCATAGCAAAATCTAGGATTATTAGTTAATTTAACCATTGCTTCAACAGTTTCATCATTTAAGCCGAGGTTAAGAATGGTTTCCATCATACCCGGCATAGAAATTCTTGCACCGGAACGTACAGATACTAATAAAGGATTTGAAGTATCGCCGAATTTCTTTCCTGCTTGTGCTTCAACATCCTTCAGAGCTGTTTTAACTTCATCCATCAAACCTTCAGGCATTTTGTTGCCGTGGTTAATGTAATCCATACAAGTTTCTGTTGTAATAGTAAGTCCCGGAGGTACCGGTAAACCTAAATTTGTCATTTCTGCAAGGTTTGCACCTTTGCCGCCTAAGAGGTTGCGCATATTTGCATTACCCTCTCTAAATAGCCATACACGTTTTTCAGCCATTAGTTTCTCCTTCTTTTTGTATACGCTTTTAATAAAATCCTAGCACCCAGATTTTAGCACAAAGATATTTTAATGTATACAAGAATTTATATAGATTCTAAAACAAATGCAGCACAATTATCACTAAAGCGGTAAAATTATTCATAAAAGAATGGCGCAAAAAATAAATAAGTTTTTTTAGTGTTGTGATTGCTTCTTGAATTCGCCCCATAATGATTGGTTAAGAAATGTAACAAATTATGCTGTTATATTAAAGTTTTTTTATAATGGTGCCGTACTATACAGAGTAGATGGTAATGGAGCTAGAAAATGTCTGATTTTTTTCTGAATAACGCAAAAATTAGGTCAATACAGCCTCAAGAAGGTTGTACAATAAAAACTGATGATGAATTTCTGAAAAAATATGATATTAATAATAACAGTGTTTGGGACTCTGGAGAAGTCCAGCAATTTATGCAGGATTTGCATAATTCTGATATTGATGGAGATGGGGCTATTACTCAAGATGAAAGCATTGCGTGGTTTGCAAAAGTAACTAATAATGCAGTAGATAAGGTTCGTTCAATATTTAAGACAGATGATACTAATTTGGTTTATGAATCACTGGATACTCTTATAAAAGAAAATGCCCGCAAACAAGCTGTATCAAGAATGCACAAAAATGCCCAAGAAGGATTAGATATTTATTATGCTTCTGTCGGAGGTGTGATATCTAAAGGTTATAATAGTATCAAAGAACTGTTTAATACAGAATATGCCGGTGATAAAGTCTATAGACAGCTTGCAAGTCAATACGTGAGCAGCTTGCTGTTAGAAAAAGCCGACAGTGCAGATGGATTAACTGCAAGAGAATATATAGAAACAAAAATTTCTTTATTAAAATCTTTGCTTGGAGCAGACAAATTCTCTGCCGGTGAACAGGAAAGAATAGAAAATGCTATAAAAGATTTAGATATAAAAGAAATAGATGGTTTGATAACAACGCTGTCAAACGCGGAAAATGACGAGTACAGTGCTTTACAAAAACAAATTCTTAATGATATAAATACAAAATCGAATCAAAATAATAATAAAGAATTAGGTTTTGTAAAATTTAGCAGGCTAAAATCTTTCTTAGCTTCTGCCCAAGCTGAAGAAAAAATAGCATTCGAAACGGTTTTTAAATTAGAAACAGGTGTGCCTTTTAATCAAGATCACATCAGCAGATATGAAGAACAGTATAATAAAACAAGCGCCATTGTGGCTGTATATAATAAAGTGAATGAGGTAAGCGCAGATTTAAATAAAAATATCTCTGCCTTGGATGGTTATAACAAATTAGGAAGTACAACAGGCTTAACAAATGAAAGAGATATCTTATACAACAATTTAAGCAATTCTATTTTGTCGACATTGCAGAAGTTTTATGGAGATGACAAAGAAAAAATTAATGAGGCTCTCTCTCAATATGATGCGAAGCTTGATGGGGGAAAGATTGTTTTTAACACTCCAGGTATGAATGATTACCTGCTTGTTGATATGGCAAAAAAGCTGTTGGCAAATATTCAGGGGAACTTGAATAAATTAATGGACGGAAAAACTATAGAAGATTATCAAGCGGATTTAAAAGAAGCTTATGAAAATGCTTATGGGACTCAAAATGCGGTTGATTTAGCCTCAAAATTTCAGGAAAGCCAGCAGGAAGGTGTAGGCTATGCTAAATTGGGAGTCTCTTTGAGCGGTGCTGCACTGGTTGTTTTAAGCAACGGAACACTGCTCCCTGTTGTATCAGGCACTATGCTTAGTATTGCAGGTGGCGGTATTGTAAGCGGAATTGAAGCCGTAACTAAAGACGGCGGTATGACAAAAGAAGAAGCAAAAGAAATCGCGAAAGAAATTGCATCATCCGGAGTATTAACGCTTTTAGGTATGAAGCAAGCTGAAATTGCGGCAAAAATTGGTCAGACCTTGTTAAAATCTTGTCCAAAGCTTCTTCAATATACGGCGGAATATGGTTCTATGGCTGTAATGGGAGCCTTAACAAACTACGCTGTTATGGGGGATATCAGTCTGTCTCAGGAAACTATTTCGAATCTTATTAATATAGCAACAGGTATTATTGCTCATAAAAAAATGGCAAACAGTCAAGGTGCTATTACAACGAAACAAAATAAGTTTGAGGCAAATAATGATATTGAGATAATGGCAAAATTAACGGATAAAGTTAAGAGAAGCAACGATATTGAAAATGTAAGAGAAGAAGTTATTAATAGTCCTGAATTTAAAAATCTGCCCCCGGAAAGACAACCTGAATTAAAAACAAAGATTACGGATATTGCTGAAATTAAAAAAGCTGTTCCAAATAGAAACAGCTCTGAAATGGAAGTTTTAATTGATATTAAAATGAGACGTAACTGTCCTACTGAAGATATTAAGCGCTTATCCGATTATTTGGATAAATATCCGGAATATAAAAATGAGATATTAGAAATTGTAAGTGCCAATAACAACGTTAAATTTGGGGAAGGCCTAAATGGTACATCTGCAAAGCATATTGATGATCTCGTAAAAATCCTGGAGGAAGGCCTAAATGGTACATCTGCAAAGCATATTGATGATCTCGTAAAAATCCTGGAGGAAAACCCAAATCATAAAGACAAAATCGTTGGCTATATGAAAATTCAAAGGCGGGCAGATAATGATACTACAGACCCTACGAGTAGTATTAGAAGCTATATTGAGACTTTGAACAAATATCCTGAACACGAAAGCTTCATAATAGAGCTGAGCAAAAACGGGAATTTGGATGCAAAATCAACAGACGGCGGTATTAATACCATTGAAACGGCATTGAATTTATACCTTAAGGAGGGGTATAAAAAAGAAGATATTTTAATTCTGTCAAGGCAGAATTATTCTATTGCAAATATGAGAGCAAGCCTTGCGACTGTAAAAAAATATCCTGAACTCAGGGATATAATATTAAATGAAGGTCCAAAATATAAACTTATAGATGATACTCCGGCGAATACTCCAAAAAGTACAATTGAAAAAAGATTTAAAATAAAAGAACAATTGGAAAGCAGTTATCCGAATGAAATGAAGACTCTGCGCCAAACTTTGGGCGAAGATTTCTTTTCAAAAGTCAAATGGGAAGATATAATCCCCCAAAATGCTGCCCCTCAAGAAATTAAATCAATCCTGAATTCAATAAACGAAAGCTCTAAGTTTTTTGCAAGAACAGCCGCAAATGAACGGAATTATGGAAAGAATATTCAATGGGCTTCTAAAATGAATGATATTTCAAACGGCGCAGGTCATTTAATATCGAACGGTAAAGATTTCGATGAAGTATTGGGCTATATTTCGCGTGAATACCGCGGATATGATACTGCAACGACATTAGAGACAAATCATTCACAAAGAAATGACAGGCGTTTAGCTTCAGGTAAATATAGGGGGTATGACAATCCTAATGTAGATTTTGTCACGCCATTTGACAACTCAGATTCTTATTCAGAGTACTTTAAGCGGTTAATAAAGGTGAAATCACCTAGAAAACCTCCATATGATGATATAGAGTTAACGCAAATTGGATATTATCCAGAATATAATAAAACATTTGGCCGGATGTATCATCCGGAAAATAAATATGTTGAACCTGCATTAAAACATGCTAAACAACGCTATGAGGAGTTACAGCCTTTGTTTGATAAAGTTAAAAACGGGCAGGCGCTTAGTAAACAGGATATAAAATCGGCAAATGAAAAAATTGCAGAGATATATTTTCTAATGGCAAATTCTATGCCCTATGAAAGAGGTTCAAATGGTATAAGCGATATTCTTATGAGAAGTCTCTATAAAAGCCTGGGCATTGAACAGCCGGCAATAAAACAAGGTGTCAGTTTGGATCTGGAAGCTTTTTGTATGGATTTAGATGAATACAAGAAAAAATGGAACAGCTTTTTTGAAAACAACTAATAAGATGATATAATGAAACAAAGGAAAATTTGTAAATGAACAGTAGTAATATTAAAAACAGTATAAATAAGGTTCAGGATTTTTATACCGGTGCAGGCAAGAAAAAAACGGATAGTGAAATGATTAATGAATTCAGTAAAAAGACCAAAGATTTTGTCAATAAACTGTCTAATTCAACAACAGAAATTATAAAAGACTTTTTGTCAAAAGATGCCAAACAAATTCCGTTAAGAGATAAAGAGTGCAAGTTATATCAATACGATAATCTGCTTTTTACAATAACAAACGGGAAAACGGCTTATGATTTGGAACAAAATTTAGGTTTTTTCCAACAAGAAGGTATTATGCCTAAATTCGTAAAGTATTTAGAGCTGGGTAACGATGAGTTTTTATCAGTTTTAGAAGGTGATAAAGAGGCTTTGCTTCCTTATAGTGAAGCAAGAAGTCTACTCACTGATAAAAATAAGCAATTCTTCAAAGCCGGCTTGAAGAATATGGCCTTAAACACCGGTTATATAAATAAAGAAATTTTCGCATCAAGGGAGCCATTATTTATAGGGCAAGAAAATAAGAAAATTATATATGGTGACTGGATACAGTTAAATAAAGTAGAACCGGATTTAAAGCAATACTATATAAACCAAATCGACAAATTATCTTTATAACAATAATACCTCTCTTTATAAAAGTAGAACCGGGTGTATAACTCGACTATCTGTGCCGTTATATCCTTGACTTACCTTGTCAATATTGATTCAGGAATCCACCATAAACTTAATGTAAATTATTGTAAATTTTCCTTTTTAAAGGCAAAAAATTTTTTTCACGGGTTTTTACTTTGTAGAAGGTAAAATATGAACTTCAGAATACAAAATGTAAATCTTAATATTCCTCAAGTTCTGTTTAAGAGCAATTCAATTCAACAACAGTCCCAAAATAACTATTCTCTGGAAAAGTCTCCGCAAAAGGATTGTTTTGAGATGTCCGTCGGATATGTAAATGATATTCACGGGCTTACTAACAATATGATGAGAATACTCTCAGGTATAAAAGGCGACTTAAAACTGGCAGGCGGTGATATTGATATTGGTGATGAAAAAAACGAAGCAATACATCATGCGACAACAAAATTTTTAAATATTGCGGATATAAAAGCATCTGTTCTCGGAAATCATGAAATCGATATGAACCAAAAAAGCTGTATTGAGGCCATTGAAAGATTCAATGGCGATATGCTCGCTATTAATTTTGAGCAAGTTCCGATTTCGGAACAAAACAGAGAAGATATAGAAAAATTCGGCAGAGCTGATTTAAAAAGTTTTCTGAAAAAATCAACAATAGTTGATGTAAAAGGGGAAAAAATAGGATTAATAGGTGCTTGCCCGATGGATATGCTGGAAAGATTAACTCATCCGAATTATTACACAGACTGTTCGATAGAAGATTTGGATGACACTATTGAAGATATTCAGGAAGAAGTTGATAAAATGAGAGAACAGGGTATTAATAAAATAATACTCCTTTCACACATGGGGCATAAGCGAGACAAAATTGCAGCACAGAAAATTGACGGTATTGATGTTATTATAGGCGGTCACACCCATGAACTTATTAAAGATATACGAGAAGAAGAAAACCTGTTCTATTCAAAAACAGGAGAACCCGTAATTATAACTGAAGCCGGCAGAGACGGAAACTATTTCGGAAAACTAGACCTGAGCTTTAACAAAGAGGGAGTTATAACAAAAGCTCAAAACAATATTGGAGAAACAAGGTTCTTTTTCAAAAATATGATTAACCAGTACGTGTTCGATAAAATTCTCGGAGCCCCCGAAAAAGTCGGATACATAAAACAAGCGCCGCCGCCACCGTCTAACCTTGCAGAAGAAAATCCGCACGCTAATTTTGTATGTGATATTATGCGTGAAAAAACTAATTCTGACATTGCCTTATGGCATCACAGCGGCGTAAGAAGCTTTTTCCATGAAGGGGAGCTCGATTCGCGTGACGTAAAAGACATGGCTCCGTTTTTGGATTACGTAGTTGTAGCAAATGTGCCTGAAGATATTATTGTAAATGCGTTTAAAAAAGCCATCAAGGCAACTTATGATTCTCCTATTTTAAAACCGGGACTCTTAGCTGTTTCAGGTTTGAATTATACGGTTAACCCTGAAGAAGGTACTCTTACCGAAATGAATTTTGTAGACAAAAACGGTGTGGAACATAAAATTGATATTGAACACCCGAGAAAAGATAAAACATACAGAGTTGTTACAGACGAATTTCTTATGTCTGCAGGCGCAGATTACAATGTTCTTGCTCCGGAAGAATTATATATAGAAAAATTTCCTTATGACAAAGACGTACTCACAAGCGCATATATAAAAGAAATGGATGAGCCTGTTGTAATCAATCAATTCGGGCGCATTAGATATGAGCATGATGATGACGATTAGTCTATAGCAAAAAATTTTTTTCAGGAGTTTTATTATCTAAAAAGCAGGAAATCATGAAAATATCACCAATAAACATTAACCCACTCAAATTTTCGTTTAGAGATTCAAAGGGCTCTAAACACAATAAACTGGAAAAAACTCCTCAAAGCGATACGTTTGAAATGTCTGTCGGATATGTCAACGACCTTCACGGACAGACAAATAACATGACAAGAATATTATCAGGTCTAAAAGGAGATTTGAATTTATCAGGTGGTGATAACAATATAGGTGATGAAAAAAATAAGACGGTTAACCTTGCCGTCATAAAATTCATGAACCTTGCAAAAATAAGAGGCTCTGCTCTGGGAAACCACGAACTTGATACAAAACAAAAAGATTTTGCGGATACTGTCGGAAGATATAAAGGCAGCTACTTTGCAGTGAATCTAAAACAGGAATCAATCGATGAAGAAGACCCTGAAGAGGTAGAAGAACAAGAACGTACCCAGCTTGGTAATTATATAAAGAAATCAGAAATAGTTGAGGTTAATGGAGAAAAAATCGGACTTATTGGAGCGGCTCCCGTTGATTTAACAGAAAGAATTACCCATCCTGCATACCATTCGGACTGTTCGGTAGACGATTTAGAGGACACTGTCGAAGATATTCGGGAGCAAATAGAAGAACTGCAAAGACAGGGAGTTAATAAAATATTTTTGTTATCACATCTGGGACATGAAAGAGATAAGTTTGTAGCAAAAAATATAGATGGAATAGATGTAATCATAGGAGGACATACTCACGAGCTTATAAAGGATATTAAAGAAGGAGAAAATCTTATTTATTCCAAATCAGGCGAGCCAATAATTCTTACAGAAGCAGGAAAGAACGGAAATAATTTCGGAAAACTAAACCTTACTTTTGACAAAGACGGGGTTATAATCAAGGCCCAGAATAATTTGGGAGAAACAGGAATGTTCTCTAAAAATATGATTAACCAGTATATAATCAACAAGATTCTTGGCGAACCGGAAGTTGTCGGAGTTATAAAATCAACTACACCTCCCCCTCTTACTTTAATAGAGGAAAACGCACACGCAAACTTTATGTGCGATGCTATGCGATACGAACTGGGCACTGATATTGCACTCTGGAATAACAGCGGCACAAGAAGCTTTTTTAGAGAAGGAATTATTGATTCCAGAGATATTAAAGATATAGCGCCATTTGAAGATAGAATCTCTGTCGCAAATGTTTCTGAAAAGAAACTTGTTAATATGTTTAAAAATGTAATAGAAGCTACATACAGAACTCACGGAAATAAACCCGGACTGCTGGCTGTTTCCGGATTGAATTACACTGTTAACCCTAAAGAAGGGAAACTTGTCGGAATGAACTTTGTAGATAAAAACGGAAATGAACACCCGATTGATATTGATAATCCGAGGGAAGATAAGTTTTATAAGCTTGCGCAAGATTCTTTTATGATGTTTGAAGGAGCCGATTTTGATGTTTTAGCCTCAAAAGATGAGTGCATAAATTATCCGTTTAACAAAGACTTTATAACCTGTGAGTACATAAGACACCTGAATGCACCAGTTGAAATAAATCAGACCGGACGAATCAGATTTGAAACCTAAACTATACCGTTAAACTTCCGTTTTTATCCGGCATACTTATCTTAAAATCTGCGGCCCTGAAAATTTCGCGCCATAAGTCCTTCGCACAAAACAAAACGCCCCAAAAGTTCGACCTCGCAGTATCTGCGCAAAGATTCCACAAAACATTCGTTTTCGCAAAAACCTCCGGAAAGATAAATTTTTTCCGGCTTCTTAGAAAAACTCCACGCATTAAATGCAATACCGTGAACAAACTTAGAAATCGCCTCCTCAGGCTTAACCCCGTTTGATATGGAATCCATTATCTTTTCCATTCCAAAAATTCCACAAGTTACTGCAAATTTCTCATCATCAAATTTTAACTCCTCGGATTTAACGCCGTAAAACTTCAAAAGCATTTCAACCGTTGCACCTGTAGAACTTGCGCAGGAAGTGTTCCAGTCCATGTCATGAAACTTGCCGTCCTTGAATTTTATCCACTTGGCATCCCTGCTCCCCAAATCCAAAATTGTAGCATCAGAATCTATTTCACGACCCTTTGCGCCATTTGCAAGAGCAATTATTTCATTCTCATCCGCAGATGACATGTGTCCGCAGGCATGGTCAGGAACTATATTCAAAGATTTGATAATAGAGGACGGCAGGATATAGTAATAATAACCATTCATGCTATCCTTTAAAAACTTTTCCTCAAAACAATGTTTATCACTAATAATTTTTGAATATGTAGTCCCTGCGTCTAAATAAATCATATTTCACCACTTGAATTTTATTCAAAATACGTTAAAATAAGAATACAGGCAAGGGTGGTGCTAGCACCCAAACCTGCGCCCTAATTAAAGGACTTGGTTAAGAAGGACTATTACTATAATAAGTAGTAGTTCTTCTGCACTGATTTCAACTAACAGTGCTACACACGTAGACATAAGGACGGCTTTAAGCTTATAATCACAAGATAGTCTTATAACACCAAGTCCGCCTTAATTAGACCTATCAAGAGGGAGTGTCATAAAAACCTCCTTTCTTTGATAGTTAAAATGCGCTGTCAAAATCTTTAGCCTGTATTCTTTTTTCAATGTTCTATTAAATCTTATACCAAAATGCAGAAAAAAACAATGTATCGGAAAATACATTGTTTTTTCTCCAAATTTTCAACTATCTCTAAAACCGCATAAAGTTCATTTTATGTTTTTCGAGATAAGCCTTCAAATCCTTCTTGATTTCCGGTGCGAGAATATAAAGAACAATGATATTCGGAACACACAGTGCAATCATCATCGCGTCTGTAATATCAATAACAGATTTAACGTTCATTGCAGAACCTACGATAATGAACATACAGTAAATCAAGTTAAACGCAAGTACGCGTTTTTTGCCTTCGCCAAATAAGAATGTCCAAGCCTTCTGTCCGTAATACGCCCAGGAGATTAAAGTTGAAAGCGCAAACATAATTGCGATTGCGGATAATATAATCGGGAAGAAAGGAATTACAGACTGAAAAGCATTTGAGGCAAGCTCTATGCCGGAGATTTTTCCGACCTCGTACTGGTCAAGCACGCCGGAAAATATAATTGCAAAAGATGTAAATAAGCAGAGAACACCGGTTAAGAAAGTTTCAATAAGTGCAACAAACCCTTGAGAAACAGGCTCCTTAGTCTGAGCTGTAGCATAAACAATTGCAGCAGCACCTGTTCCGGCTTCGTTACATTGAACGGAACGTCTCAAACCAATAATAATTGTTCCGAAGATACCTCCTGCAACAGCAGTCGGTTGGAACGCTTCTTTTAAAATAAGCATAATAGCGTGCGGAATATTAACAAAATTTGCAAATATAACGATTAATCCAGAGACAATGTACATAATACACATTGTCGGAGTAAGAATAGTTGTAACTTTAGCTATGCTCTTAATACCGCCAACAATAACCATACCGATAAGGATAGCGACAATAAGTCCAACAACCCAGGTAAATCCTTGCAAAAAGCTGTGTTCGCCGCCGGTAATGAATACCATTTGATGTGCTGTTTGGTTAATCTGAATCATATTACCGCCTGTTATACCGCCTCCGATACAGAGTATAGCGTATACAACAGAAAGCGGTTGCCCTAACCAGCGCATTTTTCTTCTTGTAAGCCCGTGCGCAATATAGTGCATGGGGCCTCCTGAAATAGAGCCGTCAAGGTTAACTCTTCTGTATTTAACTGCAAGTGTAGCTTCAACAAACTTAATAGACATACCAAGAAGTGCACCTGCAAAAATCCAGAATGCAGCACCGGGGCCTCCTATGGAAATAGAGATTGCAACGCCGGCTATACTTCCTATACCGATAGTACCGGATAAGGCTGTTGCAAGTGCTTGAAAAGATGAAACCTCACCGCATCCGTCAGCACTTTTTTCTGCCGGTTTTCTGATAACATCAATTGCGTGTTTAAATCCCCAAACAGAAATTCCTTTATAATAAATAGTAAAGAAAAATCCTGCGATTAATATCCAGAAAATAATAATCGGAACATCATAACCGCATAATTTGACAGGGAAAAAGATTAATCTTGCAACAGCATCAGATATTGGAGCAACATGCTTATCCATAAAAGCATCAACACTCATTGCCTGAGCTGACTGCAGTGTTAAAAACATGGTAAATAACATCATAAAAAATCTTGTCATAAATCTTTTCCTTAATTTTCGACTAACGTACAATCTCTCATATTAAATTTATTGTATCAAAAACATTTAATATTCTTACAAAATCGTTACATTTCTTATAACCTTTTGGTAGAATTATTATTTAGTAATGTTTCATAAAAGTTTTATTGAACAAACATAATAATACTATTATTATTATTTAAATATAATAATAATTAATAATAATAGTAATAAGCTCTGTCAAAATGTAGAAAACCGGTTAAAACTCTTTAAAACTAACGGTTTTTCATGTAGAAAACTATGTAAAAAGATTGTCAATAACTTCTGAGTTTTGAACATATTTCTACAAATTTTTTGTAATTTTCAAGATTTTCTTTTTTTTATGTAGATAAATGTTCAAAACTTTAAAGTTTTGAACATATTTTTCTACATAGTTTGTTTTAAGGGATTGAACAGATAAAAAGAAGTTTATAAGTTAAGAAGAAATTTAATCAGGTTTTGGTAAATCAATATTTACTAAAACCTGATTATTGTAGTAAATTTAATGATAGTCAAATTATTACAGCAGCGGCCGGAATGTATCCTGATGGAGAACGGCGTACATTTATACGCTGTAAGAATCAGGAACTTATTAATAGGGCGCTCAATGAAAGTTTTTTTATGTCCTACAAATATGCCTTTCATTTACGGCGTATGGGAGCAGAATCGGGGTTACAAAGCTGCAACTGGTTTAATGGGTTAGGAGCTCAATACAACACTGTAAATGATATCGTAAAAATATCAGGCTACTAACCTATATTTTCAACTAGTTAATCTGATTGATATACACATTTTGCTGTGATAAAATGTCTTTATGGAAACTCTTAAAAAGTTTTATGAGAGATTTAAAAATCTGGATAAGAAAAAGCGGACATATTTTATTGCGATTTTTGCCGTTATTTTTGTTATGGCGTGGGCTTTTATATCAGCAGGTCTCATTACTGCCAATTTTAATCGTGCACAGGTAAAGGGAAATCAGGATGAGCAGAGGGTTGATGCAGTCGGGATTATTATTACCGAAACGAAAGACGGAAATAAGTATTTTGAGATATATGGCGAAACAGGGCACTATAGCAACGACCACAGTATTGCAACTCTGCATAACGTTATAGGTAATTTTTATAAAGATAATGAAGTTGCAATGAGTTTTCAGTCGTCAAAGGGGACTTATGATGAAAAAACGGGCGTCATAACTCTTTACGAAAATACGTATATTGTATTAAAAGACAACACATCTTTGAATACGGATAAGCTAATCTGGTCAGGTTCGGACAAAGAAACCGTTGCAGAAGGGAATGTTCTAATCAAGAAGAATAACGAAATGATTGCGACAGCGCAAAAAGGCATAATAGGCGCTGATTACGAAAAGTTTAAAATTATTGGTAAAACTCAAACAAAAATCTACGGTAAGGAGAAGTAATGAAAAAGTTTTTAATAATTTCTTTGTTAATATTATCAAGCCTTGCAGTTTTCTCAGCAGACTTAGTTATAGACTCCAAGACGCAAACTTTCTCTGATAAAGAAAGAAAAATTAAGCTTGACGGCGGAGTAAAGGTTAAACTGGATAACCTTACTGTAGAAAGCGACAGAGCTGATGTAACAATCAGGCGTAATAACAAGCTTGATACCGCAACTTTCTATGATAAACCTTATGCTTACGAGGTAAATGAAAATAAAAAAAGAGAAGTTAAGGCGAATATACTTCAAGTATCATTGATTAATAAAATCGTAAGAGCCGAAGGCGAGTCTCAATCTATCATAACAGAAGGTGACACTCCTATTGTTGTAATCAACGCGGATGTTCAGGAATACGATACAAAAAGCAGCGTAATGGTTGCAACAGGTTCTGTTACAATAAAATACAAAGACATTGATACATTCTCTGATAAAGCTGTAATTATCGCTGATGAAAAAGGCGGCCTGAAGAAAATTGACCTTATCGGAAATGCAAAAGTTAAGCAGGAACAAAATGAATCAGAGGGGCATCATTTTGTATACAACCCGATAACTGAGGAGATGAGTGTTTCTGGAAATACAAAAACTGTTGCAATCTCTGACGACGGCAAAAAATTAACGATTCACTCAGATTATCAGCAGTACCATAAAAAACAGAACTCATACATAGGAAGCGGACATGTAAAAATCTGGTACGATGATTATTATGCACAGGGGCCGAAAGTTTCCGTATTCCCTGATGCAGAAACCGGAAAACCAAACGAAGTTTATTTTGTGGGACGTTCAAAGATTGTTCAGCAGGACAAGGATATTATTGCTGACAAAATTAAAATGACAATGAATCCTAAGGATTTTGTTGCAGAAGGAAACGTTAGAACAATTATACATAATATAGATTCTAAAGATGAAGAGGATTTATAATGTCTGAAAAAATAGATAAAGCAATGGCGTTATTTAAGGAACGCAAATATAAAGAAGCAATTGACGCATTCAGCTCCGTGTTAGAGACCGAGCCTGACAATGCGGATGTTTATAACAATATGGGTGTTGCTTATTCCTGCGTGGGGGATTATGAACAGGCTGTTAATTATTACACCAAAGCTATTGAGCTTGACCCGGAGCTTGCGCAGGCATATATAAATCTTTCTGATTTATACTATAAAACCGGAGATTTGTCGTCAGCTCTCGGAACATTACAGCGAGGAAGCTATGAGCTTCCGGACAATCTTGCAATTGCACATTTGCTTGCAAGAGTTTATATAGAAGACCAGAGATGGGAAGATGCGATTGTCGAGCTTGAAAGAGTGCTTGACGGTGAGCCTGAAAATTACGATGCTTATTATGACCTAGGACACGTTTGCTTTGAGCTTGGCGACTATGAGAGTGCAATTTCTAATTTTGAAAACGTTATTGAATATAAGGATAACAACGAGCTTTTGTATTATGCACTTGCCCAAGCTTATGAAGCTAATAACGAAATTGATAAAGCTATTTCAAATTACTTGAAAGCAATTGCTGTTAATGACAAATTTACTCTTGCGTATAAAAAAGTTGGAATTCTTTTTCTTGCAAGAAATGACTATGAAGACGCTATTGAATACTTTGAAGAGTATGCAAATTTTGATATTCCGGATGAAGAAAAAGACAGTATAAGCAAGCTTATAGAGCGGATAAAAGCAAAACTGTAAATTATATGCGGCTTATTTAAATTTTGCTATGTCTAGTATAGGGTGAATCAGTATAAATACTTGACAATCTTTGTACAATATGATATAAAGATAGTGGGGTAAATGTATATTTTTGAGTCTTGCACACACTGCAAGACTTTCCTTTTGATAATTATAATTTTTGTAGATTATTACTCTATTTGGTCCATTTTTTTCTTAATTTGTTCAAAAATCAGCCGCTGTATGGTATTATTTTTTTATGATAATGGAGAAATAGCATGCAAGTTTCTAAACGACTGGTTGTAAAAAAAGAGATTCCGATTGATAATTCTAAAGATTTAATCAATTCAATGGATATTGCGCTTGCGGAATATTATTGCAAAAATAATGATTTTGAACGCGGCTTGGAGATTTATCGGGAAGTTATACCGAATATATATGAACAAAACGAAAAGTTTTCTGTTACTAATCAATATATGAATTACGCAACTTCTTACGCAAGAAAGATGGCTGCTGAGAAAAAATATATTGAAGCAATTGAGATTTATCGCGATATAATGAAGTTTTCGGGATTTCCGATTAACATATACAAAAATATCGGGCTTTGTATGAAGGCTATAGGAAACGCAGACTTGGCAATCAAATTTCTTAAAAGATTTGAAGAAATTTCTCCTGATAAAGAAGATGTTTACGTATATCTTGCAGATTTAACTTACACTGATATCAAGGATAACAAGAAGGCCATTGAGTATTACGAAAAAGCTCTGGAGAAAAATAAAAATAACTTCTCTATTTACAATATGCTCGGACATTTATATTCAACAAGTTATCAGGATAAGTTCAAGGATAAACAGATAGAGTATCTTACAAAGGCGTTTGAACTTGCTCCTAACAACAGGATTGTTGTTAAGAATTTGGCTTATGTTTACGGCAAATTTGACGAAATACAGAAGGCAGATGAATTTTATCAAAAGCTTATGTATCTTAATCCTACACATTCTGACCTGCACGCTTACGGCGCTTATCTTGTAAGACACAAGCGCTTTGCGGAAGGTTTTAAATTCCTCCAGCACAGATTCCAGAAGGAGGATTTGAAGAATGTTTCATTCCCTGCTATCTTTACGAACAAAAAGAAGAGATGGAATATCAAGGTAGATATTAAAAATAAGCATATACTTGTCCATTTTGAACAGGGTTTTGGTGACTCAATAATGTTTGTCAGATTTCTTGATGAATTAAAGAAGCTTTGTGCAAAAGTTTCTCTTGTAGTACAAAAACCGCTGATATCACTTTTTGAGGATTCAAAACTCGGGGTTGATATTTATTCGGAAGATCAGATTCCTCAAATAAATTATGATTACTATCTCCCGATGATGGATTTACCGATTGTGTGCGAGACAAAACCGGATACGATTCCTAAGGCTCAGGGATACTTAAAAGTTCCGAAAGCTAAAGTTACTGCTTACGGCAAAAAATACGTAAATAACAATGAAAAATTAAAAATCGGAATAGCGTTTGAAGGTACGCTTGCGAGTAAGGAAACAGACAGAGATATTCCGCTTGAATACTTATATCCGCTTATGCGCCTTCCGGATGTTGAGGTGTACAGTTTTCAGGTTGATGATTTGAGCCGTCAGATGGATAGGATTCCTGAGGATACACAGTTAATACGGCTTGGCGGAACTTTCAAAAACTGGGAAGATACAGCTTGTGCCATGAAAAATATGGATCTTATGGTTACAACCGATAACGGTGTTATGAACCTTGCAGGTGCTTTAGGCGTTAAGACTTTCGGGCTGTTTAACAGAATCGTTGAATGGCGCTGGTTTAAAGTGGAAGGTGATGATATCGGCTGGTATAAGAGTATTAAGCCATTTCAGGCTCCGACTGCCGGAGCATGGGAAGTGCCGGTTGAAAAAGTTATGGAAGAGATTGAAAAAATCAGATGTAAAAAAATCGCGGATAAAATAAAAGTGAGATAGTGTTTTAAGCGGTTTTCAAATCATCGATTGATAAAGTGTACCCGAGACCGGAAAGAATTTTATTTACGGTCATAAGACTGGGGGATTTAGTTTTTCCGTGCAGAATATCTATTAACTGTACACGGTTAATTCCGACAGATTCGGCGAATTGTTTTACGGTTGTGCGAGCTTTAATAACTTGTTCTAATGCCCTAAAAAATTCTTTATAGTCGCCGTCTTGAGCGTATTCAACAATTGTCTGTTTTATCCATTCTTTTTGTAATTCCGGGTTTTGTAGTTCATTGTTCAAAAAATCATTAAATTTTATTGTCATAAGTTTTACTCCTTGTTAAATATTCTTCCAAGTATTTGTCTGCAAGCCTTATGGTTTTATTCTGATTAGATTTATCACCGCCTGCTAAAATTAAGATGATGACCCTATTAATTTCTTTAAAGTAGATGCGATACCCCTTGCCAAAAAACAAGCGCATTTCGCATAGCCTGCTGTTTGACAAGTGTTTCCAATCTCCGTAATTGCCGTCTTTAAGCCGGTTAATTCGCTTTAAGACCTTGATTTTATATTCATTACTCAATGTGTTATATCAGTCTAAAAAAGGGCATTTACCTTCAGGAGTTGTATAAATTTCAACATCATGCATATTTACAGTGTAGCATATATACTACACAAAATCAACTCTGTAAATTTTTTATCCGATTCCAAACAGTGCTTTCAGTCGGGCTATAAGTGAAGGCTTGGCTTTATTTAAGACAAGGTTTTCTTTTGGCGGCGGAATTTTCTTCCACGCAGGTACTGCCTCTGATTCTATTGCGCCGGTTGTCATACCTTTCATTTCAAAAGCTTTTTCAAGGTATTTAATATCGAATTTTTCTCCATCAACATTCGTGCTGTTTTTAATCTCAGCGCCAAAATTCCTTCTGGCTTTTGCTGCAAGGTCTTCGACATCTCTTTGAGAATACTTGTTATCATGAAGTTTATCTATAAACTTATCAATTTCTTTTTTGTTATTGTCAAAGAACTTATGTTTTTCAACGTTTTCAGCAGTTTTGAGGTGGAACTTCAATGCTGCTTTGAGTTCTGTTTTGGTCGGCAGATCAATTTCTATCATGTTTTTAAATCTGCTTAAAGAAGCTTTATCAAGATTTCCTGATTTCGGGTCAACGTTTGTTGTACCGACAATTTTAATATTCTTCAATCCTGCAATATCATCCAGTCCGTTCAAAAATGCAGTTCTGTTCTCTGCAAGGTGCAAATTATTTGAGCCACATTTTTCTCTCGGAACAAGAAGCGCATCAATTTCATTAAACGCTACCAGATACTTTTTATCCGGATTTTTTGAAGCTGTATCTTTTAATTGTTTAAATACATTTTGAATCTCAACAGATGTTTGACCTACATAAGGAGAAGATACGTCAGCAAACTGAACTTCCGTATACTGAGCGCCCAGCTCTTTTGCAAGCATCTTGGCGCTGAAAGTTTTACCGGTGCCGGAAGGGCCGTACATTAAGAGGCACTGCTCCGGATTCTCTATGCCTGCTGCTTTGCAAAGTTTAGGAGAAAAGTCCGTTTGATCTTTCATTGATTTTATAAACTCACGGACTTTCGGATTGACACTGTCATCGTTCAAGCTCGGGAAGTTAACTTCCTTTGCAATATCTTTCCAGGCGAGTTTATTATTCTTGGAAGCTCCGCTTGCTCCGCCTCTTTTTAAACCAATAATTGTACCAATTGCCATAATACCAAATGCAACAGCCAAACCGACTTGAGCAACTATACCCGTTTTATACCAGCGCTCTTTTGACTTTTCTTTTTTTGCTGCTTTACTCTGCTCCTGAACCTGTGCAAGAAAGATATCATCCATTGTATTTTCAGGCATCGGGGGGGTATAGCGGTTATTATAGCTTATTGCAGGATAAGCCGTCATATCTGCTTTAAAATTTATGTTACTAATCTGGTTTACCATTTACACACCTTTATGACCTTCTATTATATATAAAACAAATCTTACATAAAAATTGCTTTACCTGTTACAATTCTTTAGATTTGTGACGGGCTGATACCTAAATCAGCAAGAAGTTTGGAGAAATCCTTATCGCTGAAGTTCAACTCATGCTGTTTGTTTTTAATCGTTTTCACAATGTCTGTTACATCAACCGGAGTTCCTTCACCCTTTATGCTTGAAGCTGTCGCATCATAAATTGAATCAAGCGTTCTAAACGAAGTGTTGTGTTCTTCTTTTGCCAAAAATTCTGCAATAGTTTTTAATTCATTGCTGTCAGTTTTAAGTTTGTCACTTACAAGAGAACTGTTTTTGTAATGATGTTTAACCGAATTAACAATCTGCTCTTTTGTCGGCAAATCAACAAGAACTTTTTCGCTGAACCTGTCTAACATCGGACGGTCTAAGGATTTACCGCCGATTGTTATTCCTTTTTCTATATTTATCGGCAAGTTTGTAGCACCGATTGTTATAATGTTATCACGCTTTCCCAGTTTTTCCGTAAAACATTTCTTAAACTCGTTCAGCATATCATTTGAATGCTTAGCGCTTAAACTGTTATCAACCATCATAACAGAATCAATTTCATCAATGAAAACAAAGAATCGTTTATTCGGATTCTTGTCAGCTTCTTTGCAAATCATATCAACCGCTTTGTTAAGATTCCTTTCGCTGACACTCTGATATTCAGACCCCAGACTTGTTACATCAAGAGACGCAAATTTGGAATCAGGAAATTCTTTTGCCATAGCTTTGGCAAAAGTTGTCTTACCAGTTCCGGGGGGGCCATATAATAAGACCGATTTCATAGGGCTTCCGCCTCTTTCTTTTAAGGCTGCCGGATTATCCACACTGTTTTTGAATTTTGATAAGAAATCTGTTAACCCTTTTGGCAGAGCTAAGTCTTCAACCTTTGCGGAATTTCCCAAATCAGACCAAATTTCTTTGAGTTCGCTTGTTTTCTTACCCATTCCCTGGCTTGATTTTGCCATAAAGTAAATACTTGCAATAATCGCAAGCATTGCTCCGGCTTGCAAACCGTACATCAAATTCTGCTTACGTTTTGCAGCCTTTTGCTCTTTTTCCTGCTGTTTTATAAACGTATCAACTTCCTGTTGATGATTCGGCATAGCAGAAACCGCCTTAAAATTCACACTTGGTTTTGTTGTCACCACGGGATAATTTACTGCACTTCTGATTTCAGTCATACGAACTCCTGACACTTCTACTTTTAACATGTATAAAACAAAATGTTACAATTAATTGCCTAAATGTAAAGAATTGTAAAAATTTACTCCAAAATCCTAAAGTTTTGCCGAAAATTGCCGATATACATGTCAAAGGGACTAAATAAAGGAAAGACACATGTTAGCAGTACCACAAGCTACATTATTATTCTTAACAGCACGCAAGGCCGATTGTGAACACGATATCGCGATTGCCTCAATGCACAAGACTGCACTTACCAGAGCGCAGTCAGACCTGTCTCAGGAATATTACAGCAGACTGCAAGCAAAACAGCTTTCTTATTATGCAAACGGACAATATAATACAATCAACTACAGTTACTTAATGGGATATGGTTCACAATATACTGCCATATTGAACGGCAGTCAGCCTTTAAAAAGTGATAATTCCGTTGTTTTGGCAGATTATAAGGGACAGGTTATTATGAGCGATACTTATGCTAACGCTATAATATCCGTATTAGGAAATTCGGCAATGGACAGCCATGGCAGAGGCGGAACCTTCTCTACCGATAAGATCGCAGCAATAATGGCTGCATTCTTGCCCGGATTTAGCGAAGAAGATTTTCAAACAGTAATTGATAACGGTAAACTGGATTCAAGTTATGATACAGAAAACGTAAATACAATGACGGGCGAAACAAACGGTAATACAACAACCGTTGATAACTCCGATACATTGACAAGCAGCGTACAATCACTTGTTGATTTTTATTATCCTATATTTGCCGCTGCCGCAGCTAACGGATGGACTACCGAATACAACGAAGAAATAGGTACAAACGAAAACTATATAAGCGATGCGATTGTAAACGGAACATTCCAGCTTGAAGAAGTTGAAAGTGACGGAAACTATGATGTTGATACATCGCTTACTTACTTTACTACAAACGGCTTTGTTCAGGCAAGAACCGATTCAGACGTGCGAGAAGAAGTCACTGCATGGTATGAAGGAGAAAAAGCAAGAATAAGTGACAAGGAAAATTATTACGATATATTAATATCCGACTTATCTACAGAACTGGAAGCAATTAATACGGAAATACAATCCGTTGAATCCTTCGTAGAGGACGGAGTATCTACTTTTGAATGGGGCAATGCTTAACCTATCAAAAAATCTCTACTGAGAGTTATTGATTTCCATAAGAGCTCTTTGTGCGGAGTATGCAACATCCGGATTTATATCAGTTCCTGCAAGAGTAAACAAAGTCGTCATTTCTTCTTTGTATTCCGGTCTCTGAATATATTTTAAAGCATCAATTGCGGCAACTTTTACGCCTGCATTAGGACTGTACCTGAGAGCATCAACCATAGCGGAAGTTCCCGGAATATCCGTCATCGGGACAATATCTCCGGTATGTTTCTCAACCTCGTCAGTGTAAACCTTTGCTAAAATTGCAATAGTATACAGTGCGTATTCTTTATTACGTTCTGCCTGTTCCATAGGAGAGATTTCGTTAGCCAGTGCAATCTCCTTCTCTGTCAGACGAAACGGCAGCTGAATTTGTGTTTCGTTCGCAGCTTCACTGTTCTCCATTGCGATAAAGTTGGCCATTACTTTTCTTCTTGCATTAACCTGTTCATTTGTTGGTGCCGGAAGCCCTGTTGAATCCTTTTGGCTTATCTCGATAAGTGCGGTAAGCACTTCTCTTACGATATAAGGAACCGCATTCTCCGGATTATCTAATGAAACTCGGGCAATTTCTTCCATTTGCTGAGCCTGAATATCAAAATCTTTATCCGTAAGGTTTGCCACAACAAGCGGAATATCTACTTCAGGCATAATGTCTTCTGAAGGAATAATCTCCGGTCGTTTTATCTCGACAGGCGCAGTCTCTTCTTCCGTTGCTTTTACTTCTTCTGCAATAACTTCACCTTCGTTTACCGGTATTTGGTTTTGTTCAAGGATTTCTTTGCCGCCCTTTTCCGCTTCAACGGTCGTGTATGATGGCGGCGGAGGAACAGGCTCCTCTTTCGTGTTATTTGAAACAGCCTCTTCTTCAGCTTCAGAATCATCCGCAACAGTTAAATCGGGCTCCTCCTCTTCTTCTGATTCAACTTCTCTTTCCGGCTGCTCTATTTCAAACTCAATATCAGTATTAAAACTATCTTTTGGCAAAATTACGTTTGTAGTTTGATATGCTATAGGAAACCCGGCAGGCAGCGGAATCCTATTAATATTTGCCATATCGTAAGTCACCGGAGAAGAAGCCTCCGGATAAGAATATACTGGTTTTGTATTTACTTCCGGCTTATCAATATTTATATCTACCGCATTATACATACCTGTTTGTCCAGAATCTGCTTCCTCAGAGGGCTGTGCATTTACTTTCGGATTGGTAATATTTATTTTAACGGCACTATATACGGGCTGATTTATCCTGTTATTGAAATCCGGAGATTGAACCATAATTTACTTCCTTTCCACACACTGGTTACTTTATTAAGGCACATAAATATTAATTTTTGCCAAAACCAAAACAAAATTTTACAAATTTTTACAAAACTTTTCTTAGCCTAAGTCTCGTAATTTCTCTCCTTCTTTTAATTGCTCCCTTTACCCCTTTACCCCTTTACCTCCTGAAGCTCCAAAAATCCTTTTGGAAAAGCACCAAAAACGGTATTAATTCTAAACGACCGACGTACATATCAATAATAAATATTAACTTCGTAAACGGAGATAGTGATGCATAGCTTCCGAGAGGCCCTATAACAGCACCAAAACCGGGGCCTGCATTACCCAGATTGGCAACCGTTCCAGTTATTGCAATTGTGGTATTACGTTCTATTAGTGCTACAAGCAGGATAGAAACTGCCATCATTATAAAATAATAAGCTATAAACATTAACGTCTGATCAAGAATATCTTTTGAAACAGAACGATTATCAATTTTTATATTAAATATAGCCCTAGGGTGCAGTATTTTCAACATTTCAGCTTTCAATATTTTGAATAAAAGAAGCCATCTCATAATTTTAAGACCACCGCCGGCAGAACTGGCACAGCTGCCGAACATCATTGCTGCAAAAAGCAATAATCTGCTAATATAGTCCCATTTTGCAAAATCGACACTGCAAAATCCGGTAGAAGAAATTAGCGTTGATACATTAAAAAATGAGTGAGTTAAGCTATCCCAGACACCATAGTGCATATTAACAAATAGAGATAAACTTAAAAGAATAGATATAATAACAACAAACCAGAAATATACCCGAAACTCTTCGCTTTTAAATAAAACTTTCGGATTCAACTTTGCCCAGGCAAAATATTGCAAGTTAAAGCTTGCTCCCGCAAAAAACATAAAAAAGGTCATAACCCAGAGAATTATATTAGAATACCCTATCATGCTCTGGCTTCTCGGTGACAAGCCGCCCCCTGACAGAGATGCAAACGAGTGGCAAATAGAATCAAACCCGCTCATTCCGTTAAATTTTAAAAGAATAATTTCCAGAATTGTAAGCCCGGCATAAACTTTCCATAAAGCGGCTGCGGTATTTTTAATCCTAGGCGTAAATTTATCTTCCGTAGGGCCCGGTGCTTCTGCAAAAAACAACTGACGTCCTGCGATTGCAAACTGGGGAAGAATCGCTATAAACAATACGATAATTCCCATACCGCCAAGCCATTGTGCAAACGAACGCCAAAAGAACAGAGCTTTCGGATAATCAAAACTGGTTAAAATAGTTGACCCGGTGGTAGTTATGCCGGAGGTTGCTTCAAAAAGAGCATCCAAAGGTGAAATTCCAAAGAACAAGAATGGAATAGCCGCAAACAGGCCTGCAAACAGCCAGGAAAACGTTACGACAAAAAGCCCCTCTGATTTTTTTATATCATTGATTGACTTAATTTCCGATGCACCTTTAATAACCTTTTTTAGGGTTACAGAAACCAAAAAAGCCAGTACGGCAGAGATTAAAAACGGTAAAATACAATCAATTTCACCATAATAAACTGCGGTAAAAATCGGTATCAGTAAAACTATACTGAAGTACATTATTGTAAGACTAAACGAGTATGCAAGATATGAAAGCCTCATCACACTTCCTCAAAAAATTCGCGAATAATCGGCGCGTTTTCGCTGGTTGTAAATATTATCAGATTATCACCGCTCATAACCTGAGTTGCGCCGTTTGGAATAATTATTCTCTTGCGCCTTTGAATGACTCCTACTATTGCTTTTGCCGGAAGTTTTAAATCCATAATTTTTTTTGTCTCGTAATTATCCGAAAGCTCTATTACAAGGACTTCGCCGCGGCCTTGTTCTACAGTTGCAAGAATACCTATATTGGTATCTTTGATATTATTTTTTATTTCATTTAAAGCAGCCGTCTTAGATGAGATTGCAATATCAATACCAACCCTTTCAAAAAGAGCTACGTTTGTTGTCTTAGATACTCTCGATATAACACGCTTTGCACCCATATGCTTGACAAGCAAAGAACAAAGCAAATTCTTTTCGTCATTATTAGTAACACTTACAACAACATCAGAAGAACAGATATCCTCCTCATTCAATAATTCCAAGTCCGTGCCATCACCATTTATAATCAAAGCATTGCTAAGTTCCTGAGCCAGATATTCACATCGTTTCTCATCTTTTTCAAT
This sequence comes from Candidatus Gastranaerophilales bacterium, assembly GCA_944324435.1. Classification (GTDB taxonomy): domain Bacteria; phylum Cyanobacteriota; class Vampirovibrionia; order Gastranaerophilales; family Gastranaerophilaceae; genus CAG-196. Next base: position 14,822 of record CALUWH010000019.1, on the reverse strand, counting down.
AATCTTGAGTTTAAGTTTCAAATCCTCAAGATTTTTTGCGAGTTTCAAGCCGACATTTCCGCCGCCTATAATCGTAACCGTTTTTACAAATTCTTTTTCATGGAAAAATTTCCCGGCCAGAATATCCAACGAATGAGATAAGCCCATAAATATAACCTTGTCATCTTCATGCAGCACGGTTTCACCGTTTGGAATAAATAACTCTCCATCTCTTGTAATTCCGACAATAAGTGTATCCTTTGGAAACTCACAGTTTTTGACCATGCAGTTTACAAGAATAGAATTCTTTGCAATTTTATATTCCAGAAGCCTTGCCCTTCCATCCGCAAAATTTTCTACATCCAGAGCCTTTGCAACCGTGATTATGCGGAAAATTTCCTGCATCATTAACTCTTCAGGCCAAATAATATTGTCTATATAAAAATCACAATTATATTCCGCATCCTTTGCAATACCAAGAGAAGATTTATACTCCTCTTTTCTTACAAAACACATTGTCCTTACCGTGCTTATTCTTTTGGCGGTTAGGCAGGCTACTATATTTAACTCATCAGAAGATGTGCAGGCAATAAAAACATCAGCATTTTTTATATCTGCAAGTTTCAGAATCTCTATATTTGAGCCGTTTCCGGCAATAAAACCTACATCTAATTTATTGAATATATCGCTTTTGTTATGTTCATCGTCAATGACGGTTATATCATTATCAGTATAAAACTCTGAGGCTATCATGGAGCCGATATCATTAGCTCCAAAAACTATAATCTTCATAGGTTTTATTTAACTGCAAATAGGCTCTAAAGTCAATCAAATGTCCCGAATACCTTATTGGTACTGAATACGTTTTGAATGTGCTTTCGGCAGAAAGACTCAGGCTTAAAAATTTGTTATATAATTAAATAGTAAGGTGAATGGGGAAATTTTTTTATGTACGATTATTTTAAAGGACTAATAACCGATAAGAGAAAGACCGCAAAGGGTGTATTTATAACAATAGAAGCTGCAGGAATCGGGTATTCTTTGGAAATTACCGAAAGAGATTTTTTTAATATACAAATACAAGAAGAGGGCTTGCAGAAAATATATACATTTTTGGCACATAGAGAAGATTCAATGGCGCTTTACGGATTCTTGAACAAAGAAACCCGTGATATTTTTCAAATTCTTCTTTCTGTTTCCGGCGTAGGGGCTAAAATGGCGATAGCATTGCTCAATGAGTTTGATGCCTGCGATGTTATATCACTCGTCATTGAGGGAGATTATAAAGAGTTGACAAGAGCAAAAGGTGTCGGGCCTAAATTAGCACAAAAAATAATTCTTGAATTAAAGGATAAGTTAATTAAGACCGAGCTCCCGAGGACGACGGCTGCGCTGTCTCAAACTCAGGCTATTGACGATACTCAGGCTGTATTGCTGTCGCTCGGGTATGAGCCTAAGGAGATTGAGGACGCTATTAACAAAATACTGCCGACGGTTAATGATAATACCAATTCCGAAGAAGTTTTACGAAAGGTTCTGACCTGCCTGTCTGCTTGATAATGTTTTTAATTATCTTGGATGTTTCATTTCAGACTTGTCTTCCATTTTTAGGTTAGAGAGTATAACTGCGGAAATCATGAATATGCAGCCTGCAATTTCTTTTGGTATCATTGTTTCACTAAGAATAAGCACACCGCCGATTACTGCAAAAACAGATTCCAAACATAGTATTAGAGACGCAATTGCAGGCGGAGTATATTTTTGGCCGTATATTTGAAGAGTATACGCTATTCCGCAGGTCAGCACTCCGGCAAAAAGCAGTGATGCTCTGCAGGAATAAATCGCGCTCAGTGTTGGGTTTTCCAGCAGCAACATCGGCATAAATGACAAAATTCCGACTACGAAAAACTGTACACAGCAGGCCTTTGCGGCATTCACTCTATCTGAATAGTAGTTCACAACTAAAATATGGATTCCATAAAACAGAGCACCTGCCAATAAAAACAAATCATAAATATTAAATCCGCTTCCCTGTTTGAAACAAAGCAGATAAAGCCCAATAACAGCAAGACAAATACTGATTATAACATTTTTGCTCAGTTTTTCACCCTCCAAAACTGCGATAATCGGAACAAAGACAATATAAAGTGCGGATATAAATCCGGCCTTTCCGGCGCTTACGTATTGCATGCAGTATTGCTGTATACTCATGGCCGTAAAAAGCGCAATACCGCACCCTATACCGGCACGGGCAAGATTAATGTGCTGAAACTTTTTCATCCGTTTTGTCCTCTTATCAGGTTTAGAGAACTTCACCCAGGTAATAACCGGCATGAGACTTAAACCACCGAGAAAACTTCTTACCGCGTTGAAGGTAAACGGCCCTATGTGCTCCATTCCCTCTCGCTGGGCAACAAACGACAATCCCCAGATAACAGCCGTCAAAAGAAGTGCAAAATTTGCTAAAATTTTATGTCTCATAACAGATATTATATCTTAAAAACATCAGGCTTCGTTTAATTATCTAGTATTTTTTTGTAACCCATATTAAATGGTACCCGAATTGTGTTTTGACGGGCTCTGAAACCTCGCCGACATTACCGTTAAAAGCAGCCTCTTCAAAAGGCTTTACCATCTGTCCTCTGCCAAAGCAGCCGAGGTTGCCGCCGTTCTGTCCTGACGGGCATTTTGAGTATTGAGCTGCAAGTGCTTTAAAATCGTTAAAATCTTTTATTTCGCTTTTTAATTTAATAGCGTCCATTTCTGTCGGGACAAGGATATGGTTTGCGCAGACGGTGCTGAATTCTTCTGCGGATGCAGAGAGGCACAATCCGGTAATTAAAAATAAAGCTGCAAAAAGTCTTTTCATAAAAGTTAACCCTCCTCTTCTGTCATTATTTTAGCTTGTTTCCAGAGTTTGTCATATTCCTCATAAGTATACTCTTCAAGCGGCTTCTCTTTTATTTCTTCCATTTTTTTAAACCGTTTGATAAACTTTTTATTTGCTCTAAGAAGCGCTTGTTCAGCGTCGATTTTATACCATCTTGCAAGATTAACGGTTGCAAAAAATATGTCGCCCATTTCATCTTCCATTTTTTCGGGGTTACCCTCTGCAACCGCTTGTTCAAATTCTCTGTACTCTGATTTTATGCATTCTTTCAAGCTTTCAACCGAATCCCATTCAAAACCGACTTTAACAACTTTCTTGCTGATTTTTTGTGCGGACATTAAAGCTGATTGAGACTTTGATATCCCGTCCAGAATAGATTTGCGGTAGGTTTTTTCTTCTTTTTTAAGTTTATCCCAGTTATCGATAATATCTTGTGTAGAATGTACTTCCGTGTGACCAAACACGTGGGGGTGTCTGTGAATAAGCTTGTTGGTTAATTCTTCCGCTACATCTTCAATATCAAATTCATTGTTATCTTTTGCAATCTGTGCGTGCAGAACAACTTGCAGTAATACATCTCCGAGCTCTTCTCTCAGGTTTGCAATATTTCCGTCGTCAATGGCATCAACGGCCTCGTAAGCTTCTTCAAGCATATTTGGCCGCAGTGAAGTATGAGTTTGTTCTCTATCCCACTGACAGCCGTTTTCGCTTCTCAGAACCTTAACGATATCTACAAGTTTTTCAAGTTTCGGATACTTCATAAAGGAATTATACAATAAACAAAAAACGGTTTTTTCAAGATGCCGCAAATGCCGAATCAGTCCGGAAATGCCAAGAAGAATCTTCCTCTTTACTTTTGGCCCTGTTTGTCATACACTTAAAGGGTTAAAAAGACTTTTCAAGAGGGGATTGAAATGAAAAACAGAGTTTTATTATGTATTATGGACGGATGGGGTATCTCAACCGGTTCAGAAAAATATGATGCAACCAAACTTTCACATCCGGTGAACGTTCCAAAATTAATAAAAGAATATCCGTCAACAGAAATTCACGCTGACGGTGAATATGTCGGCCTGCCGCACGGACAGATGGGTAACAGCGAAGTAGGACACCTGAATCTGGGCGCAGGAAGAGTTGTTTATCAGGATTTATCCAAGATTAACAGAGCCATAAAAGACGGCTCATTCTTTAAAAATGAAAAATTCTTAGAAGCTATTGAACACGCTAAAAAGAATAATTCATCACTTCATATCTATGGTCTTGTGTCAACAGGCGGTGTACACTCTTCACTTGACCATGTACTTGCTTTAATTAAACTTGCAGCAGATGAAGGGCTTACAAAAGTTTATGTACACGCATTCCTTGACGGGCGTGACACTCCTCCGTCAAGTGCCTGCACCTACCTTCAAATAGTTGAAGATGAACTCAAGAAATATAATCTTCCGCCAATCGCAACAGTAATCGGAAGATACTATATTATGGACAGGGATAATCGCTGGGACAGAGTTGAAAAAGGCTATGACTGCCTGCTTTTAGGCGAAGGTAACCATGCTTCTTCTGCTGTTGAAGCAGTTAAAAAGTCTTACGAAAACGGGGTTACGGATGAATTTGTTCTTCCGACAGCAATCGGCGGAGAAGAGTCCAGAATCCACGATAACGATGCAATCATATTCTTTAACTACAGACCTGACAGAGCTCGTGAAATCACTAAAGCTATCAATTTTACAGACTTTGACGGTTTTGAGAGAAAGAAAGTTCTTAAAAACATTTACTATTGCACAATGACAAGCTACGAAGCAACATTCACATTCCCTGTTGCCTTCCCTAAAACTCAGCTTGTAAATATTTTAGGCGATGTTCTGGAAGCAAACGGCGTAAACCAGTTTAGGACTGCTGAAACAGAAAAATACGCTCACGTAACCTTCTTCTTTAACGGCGGTATTGACGAGCCTCAGCCTCATGAGACAAGAAAACTTGTTGCATCACCAAAGGTGCCGACTTATGATATGCAGCCTGAGATGAGCGCTCCGGAAGTTTGCGAAAATGTTCTAAAGGCAATTGAAAACAAAGATTACGGATTCATTCTTGTAAACTTTGCAAACCCTGATATGGTAGGCCATACAGGTGTTCTTGAAGCAGCTGAAAAAGCTTGTAAAGTTGTTGATGAATGCGTAGGCAAAATTGCGGAAAAATGTAAAGAAAACGGAGTTGTAATGATTCTGACCGCAGACCACGGAAACGCAGAGGTTATGTTTGATGAATCAACCGGAAAACCGCACACGGCTCATACAACAAACGAAGTTCCGCTTGTTGTGATTAATGCACCTGAAAAAGTTGAGTTAAAAGAAGACGGTGCACTTTGTAATGTTGCTCCAACCGTTTTACAGCTTATGGGTATTCCAAAACCGGCTGAAATGGATTGCGACAGTTTAATTAAATAATAACGATAAGCGCACTGCCTTTTAAGGCAGTGCGCGTTTAATAATATAAAATAGAGAGACGTAAATGACTGAAAATGTAAAAGCTTTAGATATTGATTTATCACTGAAAAAAAATAATGTAGACGAGTTTTTCTTCAACCTTAGCGAGAATCCGGAAGGGTTTAAAAATAAGGATTTTCGATACACATTGAGCCTTATTTACCAGCTTGTGGAAGACGAGTTTGAAGGGATATTTCTGAGTCCGAATTCTCCTGTCAGAAACACTGATTTTTTGCTTATAAATGACGGCACGGTAGAGCATTCTAAGCTTTCATTTTTTGTCACACCTACCAATAATTTTCAGTTTTATTTGAAATCAAAAGGGTCTATGTTCAGATTCTCCTCAAAAGAGGTTAACGGCCAGATTGGATACATAATGCCTTTGGATTTGGTGTTAGACTATTTTGGCGGGTTTGGAGAAATCGTTGATTTTTCTGCGCTCACGCAAACATTTGCGTATTTTAACAAGCTCACACATTTCGTTATGAAGCTTATTGAAAAACTCTATTTTATCCCCACAATTCATAAAAAAGACGGCCCTTCAGGGGGGACTTTCCGCATTGTTTATGAACCGATTATTTCAAATAAAGAATCGGCAAAGATTATTAATGAGCTTGAAAAAAATCTCCCTGAAAATGTCTTTATAAAAGGTGATAAACCGAAAGATTTTGTTGAAAGATTTGTAAGAGAATATTTAAATTATCTTATTTACAAATTCCTCGGAATAAAGGCTTACCGCTTCAAAGATATCAAATCCGGTCATTATATGATTAAGGATTTAGAACAAAGATGCCTGCTCAAAGGCAAAGATGTTGCAGAAAACATTGCTCAATGGTTTGATGAACTGTATCTCGGCAAATATGACCTGATTCCGTTTTTCAAGGTTAATAAAATCAGCGATGACGAGTTTGAACTCAAAATCCATATCAAAAACCGTAAAACAGATGAGACAATTATTCTTGATGATTTGTATCATAAGGATGAAATCTGGGGATTGGATACCGAGGATATTTCAAAGATTATTGAAAAACAGCTCAATTACGCATTGAGGTATATGCCGGAGCTTGAGAACCTGTTTGAGGATGAAGATAAGCTGGCTCTCACGCTGAATTTGAATGAAGTTTATAAGATTATTACCCAAACTGCATATTATCTTCAAAAAGCCCAGATTGATGTTATTCTGCCGGAAGAGCTTACAAACATTATTATTCCGAGGGCTTCAATTAATGCAAGAGTTAAGGCAGCTCGCTCTGAGGATTTAATGCAGATATTTAACACGGTATCAAGTAGCGCAATTTCGCTTGATGATATTTTGGAATTTTCATACGAGGTTTCTCTCGGGGATGAAAAAATTTCGCTTGAAGAGTTCAATAAACTCGTGAGCGAAAGTAACGGTCTTATCCAGTATAACGGCAAATACATTCTTGTAGACAAGGCTGAAGGCGAAAAGTTAATCGAACAGATTAAAAACGCAAACCACAAGAAGATGACTCGTCTTGAATTAATCCACGCATCAATGTCAGGTCAGCTTCAAAATTACGACTTCAATTATGATGAAGCTTACGCAAACGTAATCAAAGATTTTGCAAAACCGGTTGAAGTCAGTCAGCCGGAAGAATTACAAGGCGATTTAAGACCGTACCAGATGACAGGGCTTAAATGGTTATGGACAAATGTTTCCAAAGGCTTTGGCTGCTGTATGGCAGACGATATGGGCTTAGGTAAAACTATTCAGGTTATAAGCCTTATTCTAAAACTAAAAGAAGAAAAGAAGCTTAAAAATCCCGTTCTTGTAATCTGTCCGACAACCCTGATGGGTAACTGGATGAAAGAGCTGCAGATGTTTGCCCCGTCTCTTAAAACTACAACTTATCACGGCCTGGACAGAAAGTTGGATTTGAAATCCGACGTAATTCTTACAACTTATGCAATATTAAGAATTGACGTTGAAGAGATGAAGAAAAACACCTGGGGTATGATTGTTGTTGATGAGGCTCAAAACATTAAAAATCCTGATACAGCACAGACTTTAGCGATAAAGTCATTAAAATCCGATATAAAAATTGCAATGACAGGTACTCCTGTTGAAAACAGGCTTACAGAGCTTTGGAGTATTTTTGATTTTATCAATAAAGGCTATCTTGGCTCGCTTAAAGAATTTCAAAAAAGTTACGCAGTGCCGATAGAGCGGTTTAAGGAAAAATCAAGAGCTTCAAAGCTTAAACTTTCCGTATCACCGTTTGTATTGAGACGATTAAAAACCGACAAACACGTGATTTCAGACCTTCCTGATAAAATGGTTATGAACGACTACTGCTATCTTGCAAAACCTCAGGCGATTTTGTATGAAAAAACGCTTAACGAAATGATGGAAAAGATTAGCGGATTCACGGGCGTAAACAGAAGAGGAAATATCTTTAAATTAATTACGGCCTTAAAGCAGATATGCAACCATCCGTATCAGTTCCTGAAAAGCGGCGAGATGTCAAAAGAACTCTCAGGCAAAGCCGAAAAATGTGTTTCACTTGTTCAAAATATCATTGATAACAACGAAAAAACTCTTATATTCACACAGTATAAGGAAATGGGAGATTTGCTGGTGAAGATACTACAGGAAGAATGCAGCACAGAGCCGTCATTTTTCCATGGCTCGCTTACCGTTCCGCAACGTGAAACATTAATTGAAGATTTTCAGAACAACGATGAGCGCAAAGTTATGATACTTTCTCTCAAAGCCGGCGGAACCGGTCTGAACCTTACCAGTGCGACAAATGTTATCCACTACGACCTCTGGTGGAATCCTGCGGTTGAAGAGCAGGCAACAGACAGAACTTATCGTATCGGTCAGGATAAAAACGTTATGGTTCACAGAATGATTACACTCGGAACCTTCGAAGAAAAAATCGACGAGATGCTGAAATCCAAAAAAGAACTTGCGGATTTGGCTGTATACGAAGGCGAAAAAATAATAACAGAGCTTTCTGATCAGGAAATCTACGATATATTTTCGCTATCAGCCGGGGGGGGGGTAAATGCATTTGGTTAGTAAGTAAGACTACAGGTTTGACGTCTTAGGGGGAAATGTATTTGGTTAGTAGGTAAGGCTACAGGTCTGACGTCAAAGATAAATGTGTAAACTGCAAGTCTAACAATAGAGGGGATATGGCTTTATTAACATCGGATGAAATTTTAAAACTACTGCCTTCGCTTTTTGAAGTTGATATGTCAAGCGGAGTTAATATTTTTCGCAAACTCGAAAAAGTTTTTATATTTGACGAGGGGTTTATATACTACGCAAACCCTGACAGTTTGCAGCTGAAATTTTCATACAAAAAACATTCAAATTATGAAATTGATAAAGTTTTTCCAATTTCAGGAAAAATTAAAGATTTTGTGTTTAAAAAGGACGGAAAAATAACTGACGGAGATGACAAACTTGTCGAGACTATGGAGTTAAAAGGCAGCCGGCAAAATTCTTACCTTGTATCAAAAATCTTTATTAAATCTACGGTTTTTGGGATTATTGCCCTGTCAAAGCGAGAGGAGAATTTTTATACAAACCAAGACCTTGATGCACTTAATACTTTATCTGCCGTAATTTCATACCTTCTGAAAGATGCAGAACTTTCCAATGTATTTAAGCTGCAGCTTAAAGCGCTGAAAGACGGTATTATTGAGAAAAATGAAGCGTACAAAACTATAAAAGAACAGAATGAAAAAATCTTAGAAGCAGATAAGGTCAAAAATGAATTTTTGGCAAATGTTTCTCATGAACTTCGAACACCGCTTAACTCAATTTTAGGTTTTTCAGAGATTTTAGGAACACAGCTTTACGGAAATCTTAATCATAAACAGGAAGAATACGTAAATGATATTAAGGTATCTGCAACCCACCTCTTAGGTATGATTAACGAAATTCTTGATATGTCTAAAATTGAAGCTAATGCTATGAAGATTGTAAAAAGTACATTCTGGATTACACGCGCGATAGATGAGGTCTGCAATATCTTATCACCGCTGGCTCAGAAAAAAAATATTACGCTCAATAAAGCTCTCAGTATGGATTTTGAAATTTTTGCGGACTACCAGAAAATACAGCAGATTCTATATAATCTGATAAGTAATGCAATAAAATATTCGCCTGAGAATAATCAGGTTGATATCACTGCTGTTTGTGACGAGAAAAGTTTTAAAATTGCGGTACACGACAATGGTATAGGCATAGATAAAAAATACCACGGCAAAATTTTTGCCAAATTTGTACAGCTTGATAGCGCTTATACCAAAAAAGAAAGCTCCACAGGGCTTGGCTTAACCATAACCAAAGAGCTTGTAGAATTGCACGGCGGCAAGATTTCCGTAATAAGCGAAGTCAATAACGGCTCGACATTTATTGTCGAGATTCCGTTATAGTTTATTTGAACAGTAGTTGATGATTTGAGCTATTTATAGAATGCGTATTCGCAAATGTTCAGCTCACGTATTGCGGCATTCGATTTAATTTCACGATTTAGCCATTTTTGATAAACCTCTTTAAAGTTGGAACTTTCTTTCTTCCACCGGTACAAATTTTAATGCCAACCGAACAGGCTAACAATGATATATATTATTATACAAATTATTATTGTATGTATAACTTTACCTATCATTATTGTTCCTTATTTATTAGATTCTGCATGGCAAAATTCTTTTATTACACATTCTTCGCATTTTGGGGTTGCGGTACAAATTTTACCATAACCTTTTGCACAATAATTCCATAACAGATAATCCATTTTGACTTGGCTCATACCTATTTCATTTGATAACTTTCTAAATTCTTCTATAATCTTATAATCCGATTTTGCAGTGACTAATTTTAATCTATCTGCAGCCGCAATTCTTTTAATATGCACATCCGGTTTTATAATATCAATCCCAACATTTCGTACATACTCACAAATGATTGCTACACCTGCATACTTTAATTTATAGGTACTATTACTATCGGCAAGTAATTTGATAATGTTAGACGGTGTGCTGTGCGTTATAAATTTATCAAGGCTTCTATATTCTTGCTCGATTTTTTCAAAAGTTTCAATATTCGCTTTTAAGGCATTCATTTGGTTTTTGGTTGTGTATGGACTGTAACATTTTAATGCTCTTATTTCGTCAATCAATTCTTCCGGTGCTTTTTCTTTTAATTTATCTTTTTCAAAACCGCAAAAGACTATATTTAACTCCTGCTGATTATCTTTAATTCTTTTCCAAGAGACTAATGCACTTAATTGAGCATAAATAAATCCTTTCAAATGTTCTTTAAAACTGAAAACTTCACCATTCTTTCTAGCTTCAACCGCCTCTAAAATCGATATATCAATATCTTGGACTCTGTCTTTCAAATAATTATCCAATATTAAAAACATCTTTTTATAGTCTTTTTCCATAACACACCACTCCTACTATAAATTCTGTGAATCAATTTACGATAGATTAGCTCTGTTGTCAATGTGTGTAACTCCCATTCTAAATATATTAAGGTGATAATATGAGTATTAAAAAAAATTTAGGTAACCGTATTCGTGAGATAAGAATAAGTCGTTCTTTAACCCAAGAAGCACTGGCTGAAAAGATAAATCTTTCCGCAAAAAGTTTAAGCCAGATTGAATTAGGTAACAATTTTGTTTCTGCTGAAACATTGGAAGAATTATGTTCAGCTCTGGAAATAAATCCTAATGTACTTTTTGATTTCAAATATTCAGATGTGCCGGAAGATGTATCATTAGATGAAATCATCAAACGGCTAAATAATAATCCAAACTTGCTAAAAACTGTATATAGAATAGTTCTGGCACTAGATTACTAAAATATCTTTCTCGGTAATTTTATACCTCACCGCCTATAAACTTTCCATCATCAACCAGAGAATGCTCTTATTCTTTTTAATCACCGCCGGCGTTTTTGTAACCGAGAAAAGGGGATTGCGAGCAGAGGCTGAAAGGGCTTGCGATTAGCAAGACCTTTAATGCCGTTTAATGCGAGCAACCAAGTGGGGTTACAGCCGAAAACTTGTGTCCATGACTAAGAAACCTCATCACGCAATGAGACGGGCTGTATGGGGATAAACTAACTATTAAGATAATAGACAAGTGTTTGTAATTGATATATTATGATGAATAAGATAAGGAATAGAATGGAGTTATCTGAATTTAAGCAAATCAATTTGACCGATTATAACAAAACCTCTGAATTGAATGGCTTATACCATATATAGATACTATTGATGAAAATGAAATTGTTTTTAAATCTTCAATCTCTGAGTTGCCAGATTTTAAGCAACAACTTATAGAAAGATATGTTAATAGTGTTGTTTAAGTAGCTTGTTGGCTCATAAGAATTATTTAAAATTTGTTTCCTTGCTTGATATAATCAGTGTTATTGGTATTTATAAAATACTTAATTATATTATTCATTACTAAATACGTATTTCCGGCAGCCATTTAATTTTATTAATAAATATTCCGCCGGAGGTTTCCTAAGATTTTTGCATTGTTTTACCGGTGACATACCGCTCCTACAAACATACCTACAATAATTGTAGGGAAGGTCTATTTTTTAATAAAAAATCAAGGGGCTTGATTTTTGTTTTTTAGCATTTAATAATGAAGTGGAGGGTGGGATGACAACGTTAGTTGTCAGTGGCCCAAACTAAAATATCGCGGGATGGAGCAGTCTGGTAGCTCGTCGGGCTCATAACCCGAAGGTCGTTGGTTCAAATCCAGCTCCCGCAACCATTTAAAATAAAGGCTTTTAGAGATTTCTAAGAGTCTTTTTTCATGTTAAAATGAACAAAAGTTGCAAAAAAGTTGCATTTTTATTTTAGGAGTATGAATGAACAACCACGAAATTGATTTTTTGAAAAACAAAACATATATTGGAATTTTTTATTTACCTGACGATAAAGAAGTAATGGGGCAATTAATTTACCAAAAGAATAGTAATTTTGAGTTAAAATTATTCTCTGATTTCCCCTTAGACAAAGAGAAAGAAACAGCGATTCCATTCATATACGGCAAAATTCATGATGAACAATATGAGACATATTTTATAAGTTTAAAAGACTGTCAGTTATTTATAAATTCTTTAGGTAGCTATGGTTATCAGTATCAAGTATTTTTTGATGTTGCATTATTTTCAAGACATCGTACTTTTGATTTTTCAAAAGATTCTATCAAGAGTATCAGTTTATTTTATAGTAATTGGAATGAATTTTGTTATCCTCAAGGATTTAAATCTCATGCGCCATACATAAACAAAATGCTATCTTTTAGAGTTAAACCTGGTTTAAGAATCACCTTTAATCAGAATATATCAAGTCATTATTTACCAGAAAAGGGAATATTTGATTCAATATTTTGTTCTTCAAAGTTAAGCAATAAAGAAAAAAGTCTTATAGAAAAGCAATTAGAACAAACATTGGTTCCATATAAAGATAAAATAGGAATTAAAATACCTGACAAACATGATTGGCTTATTAATATTAATACTGTACGAAATATTGAAGATTTGTACCCAATAATTTATGACATTAAATCTTTATTAACCTGTTTAACATATGATTTTAGTACAAATATTGATAAAATAAGAATAGTATCAAACAATGGTGAAGAAAAATACGATTCTTCTTTTTTTATGCTGAAACATATTCATATAAGTGAAAGACGCTCTTTTTACCATCATCAATCAGCACCTTTTAAATTAAATACATTTACACAAAATGAATGGGCTACTATATTTAAGCATTTATTTAATAACAAAAATAAATTAAATAAATATTTCTTTATATTACTGCAAAATCATACAGATAAAGTTATTACGGAATTTAGTCTAACAAATTATTTAACCTGTATTGATGCAATAGGCAATTGTAAGAAATACGGCAAAATTAAATATGAACTAGTCTTATCCAATTTTGCTTCTGAATTAAAAAAAGATGATAAAAATAAATTATTAAATTTATTCAGAAAAGAACTAAAATTTGTTAAAGTAAAAAATGAACAAAAGAAGAAATCTTGGGGACTTATAGGTTTAAAAATATCAGAATTACGTGCATTAACAGTTCATTTCAATGATAAAAACACTGAAACGGATATGTCCAAATGTATAGAAATATATAGGGTATTAGAGCTAATAATTATAGATTACATTTTTGAATGTTTACAAATAGAAAAAGAAAAGCGTGTTAAATACAAAGAACATTACATATCTAAAATATTAAGAGATTGCTAAATCTAAGTTCCAAATCTTCTAACTTCTTCTTGTGACTCAATAGCTTGATTTACAATGCTATTAAGTAAGTTTACACATTTGTCATTAACTTCCGGCAATAAGTGAGTGTATAAATCCATTGTCATGGTTATAGATGAATGTCCTAACTGATGTTGAACATACTTCATCGGGGCGCCGTTTGCAAGAAGAAGACTTGCATACGTGTGTCTTAAATCGTGGAATCTTATTTTATCAATTCCGGCTCTATTTAATGAGGTTAAAAATCTTCTTTTTAACATATTTTCTGCACTTTGATAATTGCCTTCGTTATTTGGAAATACTAAATTATATTCACTATTTGGGCAAGCCAAACGCCATTCTTTAAGGACTTTAGCTAATTCATCAGACATATCAATTATTCTAATTTTACCAGTTTTAGGTGTTCCTAATTTACCATGCGTATAGTTTTTATCAATTGTAATTTTCTTTGTAATCCAGTTGATAGAATCCCAAGTTAAAGCCATTAACTCGCCTTGTCTCATGCCAGTAAATATGGCGGTGAATAAAAGGGGGTAAAAATCAGGATAGACAATTTTTGTTTTCTTTAATAATGTTTGAACTTCAATTGTTGATAAAGCTCTTATTTTGTCATTTTTAGTCTCTTTTAAGGCTTTTATTCTTGCTAATGGATTTCTGACAGGTACATCACTATCAATCATAAAGTTAAATATTGAGCCTAAAAATTTCATATATTTATTAACAGTGGAATTTTTGCGACCTTTATCAATCATTGTTTTACGAAATTCTTTGACTAATAAGGGATTTATTTCTACTAATTGTAAATTCCCGAAAAACGGATAAATAATGTTGTCTAAATATCCACGATAAGTTAAAAATGTTGAAGGTTTGCAATTTGTGCTAGCATGAAGCCTCATAAACAATTCACCAGCCTCCTTTAATGTTACTTTTGAATCAATAGGATTTCGGCCTTTGTTTAATTCTTCATAAAGTTTAGATTGAGCTTTTTCTGCTTCGGCTTTTGTTTTAAAACCTTTTTTAATACGGCGTTTGCCCTTAAGGTCTTTAAAATCAAATTCCCATTTTTTTGTTATTTTGTTTTGTCTAACAGATTTTATCATTGCGTAACTCCAACATTTTTATATTAACGTGGTTTTTGCTTTCTGTAAGCTTTTAGACTAAGAAATGCTAACAGAGTTTTGTTTTAT
>CALUWH010000018.1 GCA_944324435.1 Candidatus Gastranaerophilales bacterium | reverse complement strand
TAAACTCCTCAACTCCTAAACCAAAAACTACTATTTAACCCTTCAACTATTCAACTTATCAACCCTTTATAACTTCTCCTAAACTTATAAACTACTCAACCTCTAAACCCTAAAACTACTTTTCAACTTTTCAACTGTTCAACTGTTCAACCCTAAAACATCCCCTCAACTTCTAAACCAACTCCATAGTGTTGCGATTGCTTCTTGAATTCACCAACAAATTTTTATTAAGAAAAGTAACAATTTGGTTAATAAATGTAACAATTTTGGGGGAAATCTTGTAAAGATTTGTAACAATTTCGCTAAAATATTAAAGATTTATCCCAATTATACCGTAATACATAGTAAAAGGGAAAAAAATATAAAGGAAAGCGGATCACATTATGGGAATGGCAGCGTCACAAGTTAGACTATTGCAGCTTACCGGCCGAAAAAATGACATCGGGCGGCAGCTTTCCAGCCTGTCATTGCAAAAAATGTCTTTGACCCGTGAGATGAATAAGGTCTCAAAGAATTACCAGAACGCTCTCAACACGAAGATATTCAAATGGTCTAATAATTCGGGGGTAAGTTATGTAGACCTGAGTTATGCTACGTTAATGCGTCCTAGTGATGCCAACCAAAACACGCCGTATTTGCTTACAAATTCAAGCGGCCGTGTTGTTGTAGATAGCCAATATCAAAAGTATGCAGAGATGATTTCAGCGGAAGGAAAAGCCGGCGGAGACTATGAATCGAACAGAACCTCGATTCTGTCAGAACTGACAGGTATTTCTGCTGAAAAGATTGAAGGTGCACAAACAACAAGTGCTAATGTAGAGACCTCCGCAGAGAATGTAAACACTCTGCAGGAAGAGGTTGACGAACTGGAAGCCGCATGCACAGAAGAATACTCTGATACAGACTTTATAAAAGAATGCTTTGGAAGTGTTTCAGGATTTAATTACAGTTCTACAGAAACCGGCGAAAGCAATATTTACGACGATTTTATTGACGATCTTGACGACCAATCAGTACAGTGGCGCTTATCTACTAATTCGGCTGATTCAAAGACCCGTTTGCAAGAACTCCTCGACCAAATCACTACAAACGTATCACAATATCTAAAAGATGATGACCTTCAAGCCTTTAATGAAGCTGCAGACGCTACTTATCAAATTTACAGCGATTATATCGATGCCGCTGGTGTTGACTGTGCACATACCTGCCCGTTGTCCATAGAACAGACTAATAACAGCGGTAACTATTGCATAGGGGTTAATGATTTTATTGAATGCCTGCTTGAGCAATACAGGAGCGCAGGAGGACATTGTGAACAGAGTTCAGTCAGCACAGATATATATTACTACGAAACAGTAGACAGAGAGTCTGAAGCTTATCAGGCTTATGAAGCTAAATATGCAGAATTACAAGCTGCTAAATCCGAATATTCTTCCTCGGTAGATACGGACAATCAAAGCTTAACTTCCGCAGAAGAATCTGCCATTGCATTTTATGATCAATTATTTACCGCAATTGCAGAAAAAGGATGGGTGTATAACGCTGATGTTTCAGATACGGATTATTTGAACCAAATGTTACAAAACAATCAGTATTATATAACTACCATGGAAAGTTCAACAGATAAGGACGGAGAAGAATATTACGAATATTCAAGCAGTATTGCTTCTAACTTTAATAAAATTTACTCCGTCAACGATTCCAGCGCTCAAAATAAAGCATTGGCTGAATATGAATACGAAAAAGGAATTATTGATGAAAAAGAAAGTCGTATTGATTTAAAAATGGAAGACCTAAAAACAGAACAATCATCAATTAATGAAATGATTAAAAGTATAGAATCTGTAAGAGATGACAATATTGAACGCAGCTTCAGCATATTCACATAATAATATATTTATGATATCCTTAAAACATTAAAATTAGAGGATATTGTAAATGTTTGACTCGTTATCGGATAAACTACAGGATATTATAGCTAAAACCGCAGGGCAAAAAGAGCTTACGCAGGATAATATGCAGGAAGCTCTTAGAGAAATTCGCAGAGCCCTTTTGGAGGCAGACGTTAACCTTAGGGTTGTAAAAGCTTTTATTTCAAATATAAAAGACCGTGCTGAGGGTGAAAATGTTCTGCAGGGCGTAAACCCATCCCAGCAGCTTGTTAAAATAGTGCACGATGAGTTGATAGAGCTTTTGGGCAAAGAATCAAATCCGCTCGATTTTTCAGGAAACCCTAATCTTATTATGATGCTCGGGCTTCAGGGAAGTGGTAAAACAACGTCTTCGGCTAAACTTGCAGTTAAGCTTAAAAAAGAAGGCCGTAATCCTTTGCTTGTAGCCTGTGACGTATACAGACCTGCCGCAATTACCCAGCTTCAAACTCTAGGGGAGCAAGTCGGGTGTGAAGTTTTTGCTCAAGACTCAAAAGATGTTCAGGGAATTATCCAAAACGCAATAAATTACGCTAAAGAAAAAGGGTTTAATACTCTTATTCTTGATACGGCGGGGCGTCTGCAGATTGACACCGAGATGATGGCTGAACTTTTATTGATAGACAGAGTTTTCCATCCGGCTGAAAAACTGCTTGTAATAGATTCGATGACAGGGCAGGAAGCGGTTAATGTTGCGGAAAATTTTGATGCACAGCTGAACATTACCGGTCTTGTTCTGACAAAACTTGACGGTGATTCAAGGGGCGGTGCTGCATTAAGCGTTGTTTACTGCACTCATAAGCCGATTAAGCTTACCGGAACAGGTGAAAAACTTAATGCTCTTGAAGATTTCTATCCGGAGAGAATGGCAACCAGAATTCTCGGAATGGGTGATATTGTTTCGCTTGTAGAAAGAGCACAGGAAGTTTTTGACGAAAAGACCGCCAAGGAAATGGAAAAGAAAATGGCAAAAGCCGAATTTTCTTACAATGATTTTCTTAAAATGCAGTCTCAGATAAAAATGTTTGGTTCAATGGATCAGCTTTTGGGAATGATTCCGGGGTTGAAGATTTCAAAAGATGACAGGCAGAAGATCTCTCATGAAGGCGAAAAGCAGTTTAAACGAATTGAAGTTTTTATCCAGAGTATGACTCCCCAGGAGCGTGAGCATCCAGAGTTAATGAATTCCTCCAGAAAAAAGAGGATTGCAGAAGGCTCGGGGATTCCTATTCATGATATTAATGTTTTTATTAATCAGTTTGAGCAGATGCGCAAGATGATGAAGGGATTTTCCGACGTCAAGAAAAATATGGGCAGCATGATGGGCAAGATGGGTTCTGCAGGCGCTAAACTTACTGCTCATCAAATGATGAAAAATATGAGACGGTTCAGATAATGAAATTAATTGCAGGATTAGGAAATATCGGTGACAAATACATATTTACCAGACATAATGCTGGGTTTATGCTTATAGACAGTTTTGCACTTAATTCTAATCTTACGTTTAGAGAAAACTCCCGTTTGAAATGCCTTATGACAAATTTAAGGAACGGAGTTGACGATTACTTGCTTATCAAACCAACCACCTTTATGAACCTGTCGGGCGAGGCGGTGCGTGCTGTAATGGATTATTATAAGATACCGGTAGAGGATGTACTTATTGTATATGATGATATCTCGCTTGAACTCGGTAGAATACGGTTCCGCCCTGACGGCTCGGATGGTGGGCATAACGGAATAAAGTCAGTAATCCAGCATCTCGGGACTAAAAATATTGCAAGGTTGAAAATCGGTATCGGACCTCAGCCGAATCTGCCTTCGGAAGTCTTTGTGCTTCAAAACTTTTCAAAAGAAGAATTAGAAACACTGAAAGGTGCAATAGGCAGGGCAAAAGAAGGTATTGTATGTTATTTTAAAGAGGGTATGGCAGCAGCGCAGAATAAGTTTAATTAGGAGAATATAATGAATTTAGCAGAACAACTTGAACAGAATGAAAAATATGACGAAGCTTACGCGGAATACAAAAAGCAGCTTGCAAACAAATCAGGTGATGTGGAGTTGCTAACAAAACTCGCCCACCTTGCTCTCATTTTGGAGAAAAAAGAAGATGCTAAAGCATACTACGGCAGGATTCTGGAAATAGATCCGCCGAATATTCTCGCACACGAACAGCTTATAGATTTGTATGTTCATGAAGACCGTTTTAAATATTATCTTCTCAGAGGAAATCTTCATGCGCTCCAGCAGCAGATGAGCCATGCGAGAAACGATTATAAAAAAGCAATCGACCACGCAAAAGACCCAAAAGAGGCAATTCCTGCAAGATATCTTTACGCAGGTCTATGCGAAGGGCAGGGCAAATTGCAGGAAGCAATTGATGAATATTTAAGGATTTCGGATTACGATGAGACTAACCCTGCCGTATTTCTCAAGCTTGCAGAACTCTACGAAAAAACAGAAGGTGTTGTCGCTGCAATCGAAACTCTTGAAAGAGGCAGAAAAGACAGAGGGTTCAAGGGGTTTGAAGAAATTCTTGCCGGGTATTATATAAGAAACTCACAGCCGCAAAAGGCGTTTGAACTTACTCAAAGCGAGTTGACTAAAGCCCGTGCGTTGTTTGATATGGGCCAAAATAATGAAGGTTACGAAATCCTTATGAAAAATAAGGCAGCATATTCTAACGACAAACTTTTCCACTCGCTGCTTGCACAATACTATTTTCAGGAAGGCAAGTATGAAGAAGCGTTCAAAGAGATTGACGAGTACGCAAAACTTGATCCGAATTCGCCTTTGATTTACCAGATGAGAGCGCTTATATATGAGGCAAAAGACGATTCATATAATGAGCATTTAAACTGGGGAAAATATAATATCGTTCGCGGAAACAAGGATGTTGCGCTCAACGAGTTTATGATAGCTCACAGTTTTAACAACAAAGATGTTGATTTAATAGAATCAATAGCCGCTCTTCTGGAGGCCGAAGGCGACAAGACAAAGGCTGCAGAGTTTTACGAAAGGCTTTTGGATGTTGACCCAAAAAACTCTAATGCTTTGCAAAAGCTGGTTATATTCAGAGAATCAATCGGCGACAATCAGGGTGCTCTGGAGTTTGCAGACAGGCTTAAAGCTGTTGATCCGAGAAACAAATTTCTTGCAGATAATTATGAAAGAATCAAAGATGTTGCAGAAAATGGTAGCGGCCTGTTTTCATTCTTGCGTAACATGTTCGGCGGAGGCATGAAGGGGTAAATTGGGGTAAAGGGGTAAATATAGAATATAGGTTAATTTTTTGATAGAGTGTGAAGCGATTATTCAAAGATTGACTAATTGTTCTGTATACAGTACAATATATAATATGGTAACATTCCGCATTGAGTATCTTACTTTGCCCAATGGTAAAGCGCCGATTATTGAATGGTTAAATTCTTTGGATAGTATTACACGAAAGCGTATTGTTCAACGAATTTTACGAATTGAAGACGGTAATTTTGGTGATTATAAAAAACTGTCAGATGAAATTTTTGAATTAAGATTCTCTTTTGGCAAAGGGTATAGGGTTTATTATACCGTTACAAATAGTACAATTATACTTTTACTTAATGGCGGTGATAAATCTAAGCAATCTAAAGATATTGAAAACGCAAAAGAACTTCTAAAATTATGGAGACTTAAAAATGGATAAAAAATCTTTTGGTGAATATGTTTTAAATGATTTAAAAACTGATGAGGCTATAAAAGAATGGATAAATGTAGGGTTTCAGGAATTCCTGCAGGACAATGATTTGAATGCTTTTGTAAAAGCCTTGGAATATGCGGTTCGAGCAAAAGATTCAATATCCGGAATTTCAAAAAAAACAGGTATATCAAGAAGTAATCTTTATGCTATCTTTAATGGCGAACAGCAACCGCAGCTTTCAACAGCTTTAAAAATTATAAAAGAATTAGGCTATACTGTACAAGTGGCTTAAAAATGACAGAATTAAAACGAACAGAATTATTATCACCCACCAAAGATAAAGAAACCGCGTTTGCGGCAATTGATTGCGGCGCAGACGCAGTTTATATCGGTGCCGGAGCATTTGGAGCAAGGAAAAATGCGCCGAACTCGCTTGAGGATATTCAAGAGGTTGTCAATTACGCCCACAAATTCCGGGTAAAGGTTTTTGTTACGGTAAATACTATACTTACGGACAGTGAGCTTGAGGAGGCAGTCAGGCTTGTAAAAGATTTGGATAAAATCGGGGTTGATGCTGTTATAATTCAGGATATGGGGCTTTTGAAGCGTATTATTGATGAAGAAATCCGGATTCCTGTTCATATAAGCACGCAATGCGATAACAGAGATATCGAGAAGGTTAGCTTTTTTAATAAAGTAGGGGTATCAAGAGTAGTTTTGGCAAGAGAATTGTCTTTGGATAAGATTAAAGAAATTCACGCTGCAAATCCAAATCTTGAGCTGGAAGCTTTTATCCACGGAGCTTTATGCGTGTCATACAGCGGACAGTGTTATTTAAGTCAATATATAGGCGGACGTTCCGCTAACAGAGGAGAATGCGCGCAGCCCTGCAGAAAAAAATATTCGGTTCTAACTTCTGAAGGAGAAGTTTTGGCTAAAGATATTCACGCGCTCTCGCTTAGGGATTTTAATGCCTCAAAACACTTACAGCAAATGATTGAAAACGGGGTTTACTCGTTTAAAATAGAAGGCAGGCTGAAAGAGGTAGGGTATGTCAAAAATATTACGGCATATTATAGACAGGAGCTTGATAAGTATTCTCAAAAATCTTCTTCCGGCAAGGTTTTTCTTCCGTTCGCGCCGAATCCTGAAAAAAGTTTTAACAGAGGGTTTACCGACTATTTTCTTGAAAAGAGAGGCGAATGTTTTAACTTTACATCCCCAAAGTCACAGGGCGAATATCTGGGCAAGGTTAAGGAATGCAAAGACGGATATATAAAAATTGAGACTTCAAAAGAACTTCATCCACAGGACGGTTTGTTTTACGAAGGGAATGGATTTTTAATTAATAAAGTAATTGGGAAAAAAGTTTATCCTAACAGGCCGGTCAAAATAAAGGCCGGAACAAAGATTTTCAGGAACAGCGATGTAGTATTTGAAAAAGAATTGAACTTGCCTTCAAAGCGTCAAATCGGGGTAAATATTACATTTGAAAACGGTATATTACGCCTTATTGACGAGGACTCAAATTCAATAGAGGTAAGATTGGCACAAGGTGAGAAGGCAAAAAATCCCGAAAAAATGCAGGAGACATTTATAAAACAGTTCTCAAAGACAGGCGAAAGTGATTTTTATATACTTGATATAAAAATTGAATCGGAGCTTCCCTTCATGCCGGTAAGCGAAATTAATGATTTAAGGCGGAATGCGTTTAAAGAGCTTCTGGATGTGCGGCTTAAAAATTACAAACGCGAGATTCCCCCAAAATTGAGTTATGTTAAATATTACAAAGACACAGTTGATTACAGAGCCAATGTTCACAACAAAACAGCAAAGGAGTTTTACGAGCAGTGCGGATGCAGGGTTGATGAAATGAGCCTTGAGACAAAGCTTCCGCAAAGACCTGTTGAGCTTATGCGGACAAAGCATTGCATTAAATATGCACTTAACATGTGCAAATCGCCTCAAAAACTTGTACTTAAAGATGAATATGGCAAAATATATCCTCTGTTATTTGATTGCAGGAATTGCGAAATGGCAATTCTTAATTTATAAAACTAATCCGCGGCTGCTGACCGCGGATTAGTTTATGCGTAAAATATAATTAGTTATGAATTAGGGTAAGCTTAGCTTTTCTTGGAAGAAGCTAAAGCGTATCCGCCAAGCCCGAGGACTACAGCTGCGATAGCTGCGTTGACCCATCTGTTTGGTCCCTTGATTTTGCTCAAGTCTTTTTCAAGAGCTTCTTTAGCTGCAGTCTTAGTTTTAGCAAGAGCTTCTTCTTTATTAACAGCTAGACCTTTATCTTTAAGGATTTTTTCTAATTCTTCCTGAGTCAAATCCTTAGCCTTGAGACCTAATTTCTCAGCTTCTTTTTCAGCCGCTTCTTTTGCCGCTTTTAAGTCTGTTGCGGCTTTTTTACCTTCAATCGCTTTTTTAGCTGCTTCTTCTGCTTTTGTTGCAATTTCATCAGCAGAAAGTGTTGATTTAGCGCTATAGACACCAGGGAATTGTTCAGCTAATTGTTGTCTTGCTCTGAGAACAGCTTTATCATTAGCAATCGCATCATCTATCTTGTTATCAAATTCCTGTATAATCGCGTTATTTCTTACACAATTTGCTAATCGGTCTTCTATAGCCTTATGTTGTCTTGTATAATTCTTATAAACACTTTGTCTTGCCTGAGCTTGTGTCAAAGCTTCTTCTACTGTTGCAGTGCCGTAGTTTCCTTTCAAGCCTGCCGGTAGAGTGGTACTTCCTGCCTTTTTAGCCGCCTCCAATGCCTTGATGTCATCAGCATAACCGAGAGCACCTTCAGTCTTAATCTTAGCTAAATCCAATGTATCAGTGGCAGTATTATATAAACCTGTCTGTTGCGCTAGATTACCCTTAATACTTTTTTCGAAAGTTCCGTCAAAAGCTTTGAGTTCTCTATCTATTGCAACTGCTTTTTGTGTTTCAACAAAAATCTGATCTGCGGCTTTTGTTCTTAAATTTGCAATACGCTCTTTTTCAGCTTTTAGCAGCTCATCATAAGCTTTTTCTTCAAAAATTACTGTCTTTGTTACATTACGTCCGGTAGCAGCATCTTTAACCGTTACGACAATTGTCTTCATACCTGATGACACTTTTTCGCCCGGATTTAAGTCTCTGCCAATTGAAAGTATTTGTTCATCTGATAATTTTGTAATATCAGGATAATATTGTTTTGCAACATCAATAGCTCTTTGATATTGAGCAGTCGGTTTTGAACCGCCCAGAATTGACCAGGTAGTTTTATTATTAAAATATTCTACCACTTTGTCATCAGACATTCCTGCGGTATCGTGGATTGCGGCATTAAAACTCTGCGCAATCTTAGTCGAATAATTGGCCTTATCTGCTCTCAAGCCTGCATTCAGAGTTGCTTCAAGAGAAGCTTCAGCATTACGTAAGTTGCTTGTCAATGTATTATACAAGGCTTCTACTTGATTACCCGGGATCTTTTTGCCTTTTAGTTTTCCAAAAGCGTATTCTGTCGGCAACTGTTCTGTTGTAATCTTATCAAAGGCTTTGATATCTTTTGTTGTAATATCCGCTACAGTGCCTCTTCCTAATTTTTTCTTTTCAGTTTCAACAAGATTTTTTAACTCATTGTCATAAGCTTCTTGTGCTGATTTTAATTTTTTAGCAGCTTCATTATCGGCAGGGAGTTCTCCTGCAGCTGTTTTGTGGGATTCTTTGATTTCTTTAACCTTAGCTTCCCACTCTTCGCCGGCTTTGTCTACAGCTTCTTTATGCTGTTTTGCCGTTTCCCAAAAGCTCTTGTTGTCTCCGCCCTTGTTGATATTTTTTTCCAAAGTATCATTTGATTCTTTCAAAATATCTTCATAAGAAGAGTATTTTGGTTTGGTAACCCCAATCGGAGATAAACCGCCGGCTACAGCACCAATAGCTGCTCCTCCTAATGCATAAGGCATTGTGTTGTCTTTGCGTTTTACCTGTGGGTTTACCGCTTGAATTGCTAATTCATCTGTCATAACTAATTACTCCTATATTTTACAACGTACTATTTCTATTCAATTTAATCCCATAAATCTTTACATCTTATCTGGTTTATATATATAAACACACGTGAGAAATAAAAATTGCTAATTTTTTTTGTAAATTTTTCGGCTCAGCATGCCAATAAATCCTTAAACCATTATACTTGCTGAATTTCAGCTTACAAACTTGTATTTACAAAAGTTAACAAAATCTAATAGGGCGAATTCAAGAAGCAATCGCAATATATAAACCAATACATTTCTTTATCTTTAAATTCTGACGCGAATTTATTGTTTTGAATCTACACTGCGCATATCTTTTTTCAGGAGAGCCTCAAAACTATATTTAGAATAAGGCTTGAAAAAGAGAATGCAATAGTTTATACTATATTTACTATTAACGCACATTGAGATATAAATATACCAATATAAATGTCCCACAAAAAAACGAATTTTCGTAAGATAAAGCTTGCTGTTGCGATTTCGTTTGTAATTGCTTTGGGTATAATTTGCTTCCTTATTATATGGGGATGTACTGGTTTTGACGCCGTGATCGGTAGAATCGGATTGCGAGTGCGGGCGCTGTTCCCGCTTATCAACGAGCACATTAAATTAAATGCTACAGATAATGTTGTAGTTGCTGATTTCTCTAGAGCTGCTGCTCGTAGAGCTGCATAACAGACTTTGCAGTCAGCCTCTGATATGGCCCAGCTTGCCGGCTGTATCGGACCACTATGCAAGCTGCAATGTGCAGATGATGGTATGCACATCAAGTTAACCATTGGAGGTTAGGCTTCCGCAAAAAGTCTCTGGCTTAATTCAGGTTATGTAATCTTCCGTATTAAGCTGAGCTAATAGATTACTACACTCGTAGAGGTTTGCTTTTATCCACGATGGACGCGGGTTCGACTCCCGCCATCTCCACCATATAAGTATCTGACCAACCCTTTCTGCTTCGTAGAGAGGGAATAGTAATAAGAAGGTCGTTTGTAAAAAATAAATACCATAACAAAATGTATCTCAAATCAGAGATTACCAAAATCTCCAATTTTTAAAATAACTAATAAGGTAATATTAAATAGAGATAATATAGTAAATGACTCCAGTACAATTCTGAAGTCATTTATTGTTGTGTTTGAACTAAGATTATATTTTTTTATTTTAAAGGGAAGTGGAACTGAGTTTTACTCAAATGACTATTCTTCCTCTGAGGTTTCCTCTTCAACTTCATCCTGTTGGATATCGTCTTCATCCAGTTCCTGTTGATTCATTTCTTCTTCAATTTCTTCAGCTATTTCATCAGAATCAACTAGTCGTTCTTCTTCCTCTTCTTGCGAGTCAGCTTCGTAATCATAGTCCAGATTTCTTGATGCCTCCTCTTTTTCCATCTGAGAAACACTCTTAATATCAATCTTCCAGCCTGTCAATCTGTGAGCAAGTCTTACGTTTTGTCCTTCTCTTCCGATTGCAAGTGATAATTGGTCGTCAGGTACTACAACAAGAGCATCTTTTGTCTCTTCATCGTCTGTCATAATATCTACAGAGACAACTCTTGCCGGAGAAATTGCGTTTACGATGTATTCTACAGGATCTGGAGACCATCGTACAATATCAATTTTTTCATTTTTAAGTTCGCCCACGATAGTCTGGATTCTTGAACCTCTCGGCCCTATGCAGGCGCCTACTGAATCAACTTCCGGATCATTTGACCAAACTGCAATTTTTGTTCTGAATCCTGCTTCACGAGCAATTGATTTAATTTCAACAATTCCGTCTTCAATTTCCGGAACCTCAAGTTCAAACAATTCCTTAACAATTTCTGCATGAGCGTGAGAAACAATTACCTGAGGAAGTCTGTTTGTTTCTTTTACATTAAGAACAAAAACTCTGATTCTGTTTCCGGGTTTGTAGTATTCACGCGGTATCTGTTCTTTTTGAGGCATAATTGCATCAGTTTTTCCGATGTTAACAATAACATTTCTGTTTTCTACCCTCTGTATAATACCTGTAGTCAAAGTACCTTTCTTTTCAAGAAATTCATTTAAAATATTATTTCTTTCTGCGTCCCGAATTCTTTGTGTAATAACCTGTTTTGCAGACTGTGCAGCAATGCGGCCGAATTGTTCAGGTGTAACTTCAATCTTTACCTCGTCATCAACTTCAACTTCATCGTCAATTTCTTGGGCATCTTTTAGAGAAATTTGTGTATCAGGATCTTCAACGTTTTCAACAACAGTCTTTGTACTGAAAACACCGATTTCACCGGTCTGCTCGTCAAGAATTGCTTCAATATTAGCTGCATCTTTCACGTGCATGTGTTTTTTATACGCTGCTACCATTGCATCGCATAGTGATGCTATTAAAACTTCCTTTGAAATACCGCGTTCTCTTTCGAGCTCCTCGCAGGCCTCAAATAATGCTGTTCCGATTTTAATCATTATTTATTCTCCTTTTTATTAATTAATCAATATATAGCTTTGCTGACTGAATATTGGATTTTGGGATTTGAAGTTCTTCTCCGTCATCAAAACGAAAAAATTTAAGTCCTTCATTATCATCCCAGTCAAGAATTTCACCTTTAAAAATCTTCTCTGTTTCGCCTTCCATCGGAGTTTTGAGTTTAAGGCTTATTCTGCGCCCTTTGAAAATTAAAAACTCTTTATCGGATTTAAATTTTCTCTCAAGCCCGGGTGACGAAACCTCCAGATAGTATTTTACCGGAATAAGTTCATCCAGAAAATCATTGAGGCTTCTTGTAACCTTCTCGCAATCGTCAAGAGTAATGTCTTTTTCGTAAGAATAAAGATAAATTCTTAAAAACCATTTGTGATTTTCTTTAATAAATTCAATTTCTATGGGAATGAGGTTAAATCTCATCGCGGTATTTTCAATTAGCGGTGTTATTTTTTCCAAGATTTCATGTCTGTTAACATCTTGTTTCATCTCAGATTAACCTCCTTTCTTACATAAAAAAAGAACGGAGAATTTACCGTTCTTTTTAAAGAAACTATTCACTTCTTCATTATATCAGAGACCGTTTCTTTTGTAAATATTTTTTTAACATTTTAGCAGTTTTTGTTACGTATTGTAATCAAATACGGATATCTCTGACTAGACGCAAAACTTAATCGCCCCTGACAAAATTTGTAACAAATTCTTTACAAAAACTAAAGTTTTTTTTTAATATGCCGTTAATTAACTTGGTTGTAAAAATACAGGAGATAATATTATGAGTTTAGATTATGGTGATTTAAAAATGAACCTTGAAGGCATGAATAAATTTTTTCGTGATAACGGTGTTAAGTTAAACTCCAAAGACACTGCCAAAATTAACACAATTTTCAGCGAATGTGACGTTGAGAACACTAATGGTGAGGAAAAACCCGATGGAGAGCTTACCGGTCAGGAAAGGACTAACTTCCTTGATAAAATTAAAACTGCCTGTCCGAAACTGTATCAAAAAGTGGTCGATTTTTATACAGCAGTAGAGGTCGTTGAGGATTTAAGGGAAAATAAAGAAATACAAAATGATTCTGAAAGTATAGACAAATAAAAGAGCGCTGTATTTTAGACTAGTTAAAAATGCCCCATACGGAAAGTATGAGGCATTTTTATGATTAATAATTTTTATATGTTTACCGCAGCTCTTGGGCCTGCATTAACAATTTCTTCCGGCATGTTCGGATATTTAGATGCAAAGTTATCTGCAAACATTTGAGCAAGTTTATTTGCGGCTGCATCATAAGCATTCTTATCAGCCCACATTCCTCGGGCATCAAGCATTTCAGCAGGGACACCCGGGCATGAAACCGGATAATCTACATTGAATATGTCATGATGCTTAAATTCTGCTTTGTCCAAAGAACCGTTAAGTGCTGCCGTTACCATTGCTCTGGTATAGCTCAATTTCATTCGTTTGGCACCGGAAGCAGCACTTCCACCGGCCCAGCCGGTGTTAACCAAATAAACTTTTGTACCGTATTTATCAAGTTTTTCACCCAGCATTTTAGCGTAAACAGACGCATCCATCGGCATAAACGGTTCGCCGAACAATGTTGAAAATGTCGGCTGCGGCTCTGTAACACCGCGTTCTGTTCCTGCAAGTTTTGAAGTAAAACCTGTTACGAAGTGGTACATGGCAGCGTTTTTATCCAATTTTGAAATCGGAGGTAAAACACCAAATGCGTCTGCCGTTAAAAAGATAACAACTTTTGGAATGCCGCCCATTGAAGGGACTTGAGCGTTATTAATATAATCAATCGGGTAGCCGACGCGAGTATTTTCTGTTAGACTGCCGTCGTTAAAGTCAAATTCACGAGTTTCGGGATTCATAACTACATTCTCTACCAGAGAGCCAAATTTGATTGCGTTATATATATCAGGTTCGTGTTCAGCCGAAAGATTTATACACTTAGCGTAACATCCGCCTTCAAAATTAAATACACCATCTGGCGACCAACCGTGTTCGTCATCGCCGATAAGTTTTCGTCCGGGGTCGGCAGACAGTGTAGTTTTTCCGGTTCCGGAAAGTCCAAAAAATACTGCTGTTTCTCCGGTTTCAGGATCCATATTTGCCGAGCAGTGCATTGGAAGTACATTTTTCTTGGTCATAATATAATTCATTGTCGCAAATACGGATTTTTTAATTTCACCTGAATATTGAGAGCCGCAAATAATGATTTCGTGCGCCTCGTAATCTATTGCAATACAAGCTTCAGAATTTACTCCGTCAACTTCAGGATCGCACTTGAATCCCGGTGCGCAAAGTATTGTATAATCAGGCTCACCATAGCTATTTAATTCATCAGCGGTCGGTCTGATTAATAACTGGTGAATAAACAAATTTTGGCTTGCCAATTCATTAATTACACGGAATTTTTGTGTATATTTTTTATCGGCACCTGCAAAGCCGTCAAATATAAATATTTCTCTTTTCTGCAAATATGCAGCAATTTTACCTTTTATTGAATTAAACTTTTCTCTGCTGATAGGACGATTTACCTTTCCCCAGGCAATTTCATTATGAATACCGTCTGTATCAACAATAAATTTATCCTTTGGAGAACGGCCGGTATATTTGCCCGTTGTGACAACCAGAGCGCCTGTACTACTCAACTTACCTTCACCAAGTCTTAATGCCGCTTCGGTCAACTCTGCAATACTTAAATTCCGATAAACAGCTTTCGGACCTATTATTCCCATTTTTTCTATTCCATAAGTTTCCATTCGGCGTCCTCCTTATCAATACAAAATTTATAACAAAACAAACTTATTACAAACAATTGAAAAATGCAATAAAAAGACAAAAATGAATATTTTGAATAATCAATTGTTTCTTAAATTTACCGTCTTTTATGAAGAATTGTAAAGTTAAAATTTAGGTCTTAAATCGGCTCTACAAAAGTGTTTTACAAAATTATACAAAATTTTTTTCCAAAAAAAATATTTTTTTAGCAAAAATTATTTTTATCTGTTTTAAACTCATTACATAGGTTAACGCACAAGTCGAATATAAAGGAGCATAGACGTATGAACATTAATGCAAACGAACTTTTGTTACTAAACAAAAAAATCCGGTTTGGAGAAGAACCGGAGGCTGCAAAGCCGGCAGCAATTGTTACTCCCGAATCCGGTGATAACAAACCTCAAACAGGCTTGAACTCTTTGATGTTTCAAGGGTTAAATAATGTTGTAAGCAATCCTCAGCTTGCAAAAAATCTTGGAGTAATGAAAGAAGATGCTCCAAAACCTGCAGAATCAGCAGAAAATTATACAATTCCTTACCAGAGCAATATCGCATTTCAGGGAAAAGCAGGCAAATTTAAAAATATGGCAATGGCAGCCCTGATGGGATTAATGACATTAGGCTCAGTTACAACATTAACATCTTGTATTGAAAACAAACAGATCGTTGATACATCGGAGCTGACAAAAGTATTACAGCAGATGATGGATATGTATCAACAAATGTTAGAATTACAAAAGGAAGATAATAAGTTGAGCCAAGAAGCGAACGAGCTGTTAGCTCAGTCGAATCAATTAATGATGGAGCTTATAGAAGACGTTAGAGACGGCTTTATAAGTGCAGAAGAAGCTTATCAGCGAATGTTTGAATTCATGGTTATAAACAATACAAATCAGGAAATCATTATTGACCAGTTAGTACAAAACGGACATTCTCAAGAAGAAGCAAATCAGTTAATTCAGGAATTGATTGATGAAGTTCGTGCCGGTAATATTTCTGCACAAGAAGCATTGGATAGAATTCAAAACATGCTTGGAGAAATCAAGGAACTGCTGGAAGAAGCTATTGCAAACTTCAACCAATACTATGAACAAATGCTTGCAAAACAAGATGAATTGATTGAAACAAGCAAAGCAGGATTTGAAGAACTTATCGAAACGGGTAAAATTTCTAATGACAAGCTTGATAAGCTTTCAGAACAGAGTGCAACTTTGATAGAATTGTCAGAACAGGCAAGCAAAGAAAGACAGGAAATCAAAGAAGCTATTGAAGATGCAAATCTCGACAGCAACGCTAACTTTGAAACTGTTGTAAGTACATTAAATACAAATAAAGATGCCCTCATTGAAGCATTAACAAAACTTGGTTATAGTCAAGAAGAAATTCTCAATATGACGGCATCTCAAATTATTGCAGCAATTGATAAGAATACAGAACTTACAAACAGCGGTAACCTATTGTTAGCAAAAATTAGCGGTCAGTTAGATATTCTTCCGGAAATTTATCAGAATGGACAGATTACAAATGAACAGTTAAAAGAATTCTATGCCCTGTATAAGGAAGCTGTTTCAAACAATGGTGAATACTCAGAAGAAATGATTGCAAAATTGCAAGAACTTGCAGACAAGCTGGAGGCAATCCAAGGAACATTGACAGAAATTCTGGATCAATTAAAGACGATGTCTAAGAACTTCAATGAATTTGTATTGAACTTCGAAAATGACAGAAAAACTGAATTTGATATGTTGGAAGATATCATCAAAGGCAACCAGATTCAGACATCAATACTTGAGTCAATGAAAAATACTCAAGATAATATGGCAACAAATCTTGATGGAATCAAGACAAACACAGACGCCCTTCTTGATATTGCAAAAGATGATACCAAGTTCAATCAATTAATGGAAGCCCTCAAAAATATCAACGCCGGAGGCGATGGCGACGGAGATATAACAAAGGCAGATTTGGAAGCTATGTTCAACTCTCTTGGTATTACTATCACTGAAGCTCTTGAAATGTCACAAGCTGAATTAATTCTTGCAATACAAGACTTCCAGGGCACTTATATAGAAACCGAACAGAAGCAATTGGAAGAAATGCAGACAATTCAGGCTAAACTTGATGAACTTGCAATCTTCAACGGTCTTGCAAAAGATGAGATTGTAAGTGCAATCAAGGATGTAACAACTGCTGTTAACAATGGTAATGAAGATATTACAAATGAGTTAAAGGCTTTACAGGATGCTCTTGACAAACTTCAGCAGGCCGTTGATGCGCTTTACAAGGAGGTTGGAGATTTATCATCAAAAGCTGATACATACTTCTCTCAATTCTCTGAACAGTTTAATCAGGCATTGAGCTACCTGTCAAGTATTGATACTAACATTAGTAATCTTTACTCAGCACAATTGATTGCGAACAAATATCTTGAGAACTTTGAAACTCAATTGAACGAGTTGAAAATATCAATCAAGAATATCGAGAATGCTGTAGAAGATGGCGGAAGCGGTTCAAGCGGTATCACATTAGAGCAGCTTGAAGAACTTTGGCAGAAGCACGATGAAGCTAATTATAATAGATATAAAGAACTTCTTGAAAACATGCAGATCAATGTTGACATCAACACAGATAATATAGATGCTTTGTTAGCTAAAATTGACAGCAGACTTGAACAAATTCAAGGCAACTCAGCAATTTTGAACGATATCTACAATCTTCTTAAAGACATTGACTGGACAAATCCAGATTACAGCTCTAAGCTTGACAGAATCATTGAGATTTTGGAAAACTTCAAGTGTAACTGTGAGTGCGGCGGTAATAATGAGGGTATTATCGGCGATTTGGAAGATGTTCTCGGTTAATAAAATAAATAAAAAAAGTGCGAGAAAACAAAGCGTTTTCTCGCACTTTTTTGTGCAGATTTCCGATAAAGATATTGAAGTTACCTATGATGATTATTTTATAATAGTGAGGTACAATATAAAACATCATGAATAATAACAAACTATATAAATTAATATCAAGCAGAGTTTCCCTCGCTCCAATGGCAGGAATAACTGATTATGTGCTTCGCTCGCTTGTCAGAGAGTATTCTAAAACATGTCTAATAACAACGGAGATGATAAGTTCTGAGGCCTTGACTCAAGTCAAGGATACTGCAATTACTGTTCGGGACGAAAATCATTCTCCGATATCATACCAACTTAGCGGACATAAGCCGAAAATGATTGCAGAGTGTGCAAAGTATCTGGAAAAATTTGCAGATATGATTGATATTAATATGGGCTGTCCGGTGAACAAAGTTGTTAAAGGAACTGACGGATGCGCACTTATGAGAAATCCTGATTTGGCAGCAGAAATTGTAAGAACCGTGAAAGCAGAAATATCAATTCCGTTGAGCGTAAAATTTCGGCTCGGGTATACTTTTGACGAGCTTAATTTTGTGGAATTCGGTCAAAAAATGCAAGAAGCCGGAGCAGATTTTATAACCATACACGGTAGGACACGGTCACAAATGTATGGGGGTAAGGCTGATTGGAAAAGGATTTCAAAGCTAAAACATAATATTGATATTCCTGTATTTGCAAACGGCGATATTGTGTCTATAGAAACGGCTGCTCAGTGTCTGGAAGAATCAGAGGCAGATGGGGTTGCAATAGGCAGGGGCGCACTTGGAGATCCTTCTCTGCTTTCCAGAATTGAAACTTATTTGAACAAGGGGGAATACATACCTCCGCCGGGGCCTGAAGAAAAAATTGAAATATTAAAAAAACATCTTCTAAAAGAAGTAGAATTTCGGGGGGAAGATGTCGGAATAAAATTCTGCCGTAAATTTATTCCATACTATTTAAACGGATTTGCTGGAGCATCAAAG
This sequence comes from Candidatus Gastranaerophilales bacterium, assembly GCA_944324435.1. GTDB lineage: Bacteria > Cyanobacteriota > Vampirovibrionia > Gastranaerophilales > Gastranaerophilaceae > CAG-196. Next base: position 22,945 of record CALUWH010000018.1, on the reverse strand, counting down.
CTGAGGGGAGAGCTTGTTCTCATTGATAACTTAAAAGATTTTTTTTCAAAGCTGGGCGGAGTTCGGATAAAAATTTAATATTCTTTAGGTAAAGCTTGTAAGGGCTTTCTCCATTAAATTTTTCATGGCCAGCCCTGTAGCTTAGTGGGATGAAATTTTGTTCCATGAAAATCATTGCCGCCTGTACGAATTAGATTCGGGTATTTTTCCGCAATTTTAATTACATCTTTTGATGAATGAAATTTAACTATTTTCCTAAAACGCGGATACGGATAGTAAGTCTCTATTCCGTCAAGACCGTATTCAACCAGTTTTGTTACAAGTTTTTCCAGATTTAATGCCCAATAACAAGCAGGGTGGGCAAGAACTGCAATTCCGCCGGCATTGTGAATGGCTTGTATTAAATTTTTTACGTTTCTTCTCGCAAAAAGCCTGATAATATCACCTTCTGTTTCCGCTTTTGTTTTTGCCATGAAAACTTCCAGGTCTTTATTATAGACATCTATCCCGTATGCCAGGAGATGTATAAAAACATATCCAAACCAGCAGTCAAATTCTACGCCGGGAAGTAAGATTTCATCCTTGTATATTTTGTGTCCTTCAACTGTATTATGATCTGTTATTGAAATACATTTGCAGCCCTTAGCTTTTGCAGCGTCCAAAATGGCCTTAAAGTCGGCTTTGCCATCAGAAAAGGATGAATGTATATGGAGATTAACTTTTCCTGATAGGAAATCTTCTTCTGTAAAATTTTTCATAATATTATCTTTATACTACAATTGTTTGTAAAAAAGAAGCGGAGATAAAATATGGCAAAAAAAACACAAACACCTTTGGGTCTTTTCATAGAATCAATCGGACTTTATTTCTCAAACTTCAGTAAATTTGTTCAGTACATGTCTTTTCCTGTACTCGGGCAGATTGCCGGTCTTGCGTTGGTATTTTTGATAACATTTTTTTACACAAGAAACTTACCGGCTCTTATCATCAAATTTCCGGTTTTGAACAATTTTCTCTCATTAATTTTAATCTCCCTGATTATAACATTGCCGGGACTGATTATTTTTGTAAAAGCCTTTTGGGAATACCTTGTCGCTTATGGTGCAATTAACTCGATGGTTGATAATATGCTCAAATCAGGAAAAGTTTATGATTTTAATGCCCATACCGAATTAATAAAAAGAAGGACGTTATCATTTATCGGACTTTGGTTTTTATTTGGTATATTTTCTATATTTGCCGTTTGTCCGCTTTTTTGGATAATATGCGCTATTTTAGCGGTTTATTTTGTACTGGTTTTTCAGGTTTTTACATACGAGCCGGAACTTTCACCGCTAAGATGTGTAAAAAGAAGTCTGCTTCTTGTTAAAGGACATTTTGCTTCAACATTTATGCTTATGGCGCTTGCAGGAGTGCTGACTTATGTCTTTATTCCACAGGTTTTCTTAAAAATATTTGAAATTACAGGCATAAATAACTTACTTGTAAATGTCATCTTGCCGCTTGTAAAAGAGCTTCCTACAGACGCACTGAATAATTTAATCACTGCATCAGGTGCTAAACCAATTTCTGATTTTGATATAGCTCGATTCACTATTGAAACCTTTGCTGCTCAAATTTTGATTCAGTATACCCTTCCTATGAGGTCAATTTTATGGGCTATTTGGTACAAAGAATTGAATATACAAACAGAAAAAACAGAGAAGAAAACAAGAAATAGAAGACCCAGTGAAAAACTTATGGAAGAATCTAATAAGAAATACGGAAGTAAGAAATTAGACAGAAATATTATCAAACGCGCTATGGAGAAGGATGATGATGTTTAAGTCTATAAAGACTGATTTTAAAATCATCACCGAATGTTTTTACTAATGTGTAGTCTGTCTTGATAGAATCCATAATTCTACCTGCATAGTCAATACCGAATTTTGAGTAATAATAAAGCGAAGTATCATAGTTTGTAATAGCTATATATTCGTGTTGCTTGATATATAATCTGTCCATAATCAAATTTTCGCCGAAAGTTTCAACGTATAGAGGTATCAGAGAGTAGAACTTATTATCGGAAGCTCTGTTTGATAAGAAATTGACAGCAAGCCCTTCTGGATAAACAAGAACAGTATCATTTTTTGAAGTGTTTTTTTGAATATAATTTAAAAATTCACGAATAGTATTTCCATAGTATGGAGTTGTTCGGATAATCCCCCTTGTTGTTGCAATTTTTACATTTTTGGAGGAAAGCTCTTTTGTATTTTGAAAAAGAAGTATTAATGCAGACAAAAGAGTCATTACAAAAAGGGCTTTTTTGTATTTTGGAGGCATTAGTATATATATTGAAATCATTGCAAACGGAACGCAATAAACTCCATAAGCCTTTAAGGTCAGCGCAAAAAACACTTTTATTGAAATCAGAATTGAGGCAAGAATAAAAAATTTTTCGTTACCGTTAAGTTTTCGGTATCTTGTAACAAATAATACAAGGATTAAAGGAAACGCAAAGATAATAATTTCAGGAGTTACGGTAAAATAAAGATAAACAAGCAAAACCGGCAGAAGCCAATAAGTTTTAAATTTGTCAAAAATAAAAAACGGAACGGCAATTTTTACAATATTTAAAATATAGACAGGAATCAATTCCCATCTAAAAATCAGGCCTGTAACAGAGTAAAACCAACGCAGGGTTTTGGCTGTAGACATAGCGGCAACTATTTGCAGAGAAGCAGCCAGATTTCTAAGCTCGGCTCCCTGTAGTAAAAGAGGGGTATAAACAAGAATAAACGGAAGTATAAGGCAAATTATATTTTTCAGCCAATCCTTTTTCCAATACCCGTAATTTACGTAAATCAAAAGCGGAAGCAGGAATACAAATTCATATTTTGAGCATACGGCAAATGAGTACATCAAATAAGCCGGAGGGAATTTTTTTTCTAAACCAAAATAAATACTCGCAGTGATAAATAAAAGCCCGTATATCATTCCGTACGAATACGGAAAAAAGAAATTAAAAACATTTGGAGAGAGCACGCAGCCTGCAATAGTAAATAAAATAACTGCGAGTGAGAAATTCTTATCAATAAATTTATTAGATATCAAATAGATTAAATTTAAAAACCCTAAAGTAGCTGCTAATCCGGCAAAATATAAAACACTTAGATTTATCCCCAAGATTTTGAATAACAAGGCGTTAAACATATAAGCAAACGGCGCATATATAGTAAAAATATTTTCATACAAAATTTTACCTTCTACGACCTGCGCAGGGATATAAGCTTCTCTGAAAGAATCTATTATAATATCGCCAAATCTTCCGTATCCCAGTACAAATGCAAGAAGGATAAATAAATTTATTACGATGACCTGCCAACTATTCTTAATAAAGTTCATACTCATAAACCTATCTTAACAAAGCGTTACAAATAAGGCAATTTTGTAAAGAGAAAAAACTTTATATTAATACAAGTGTTAGTGAAAGGTATATGTTGGTATGACAATTGACCCGTTTACATTGAATAATTTGTATGGTCAAGGAATTATTGACTATGTTCCGTATGATTTGGGTATTACTCCTTCAGCTTCGTACGGAATGCAGAATCCATACTTGCAAAGCGCAATGCAGGGGCAATTATATCGGACACAAGGCACTGTCAATGATTCATTCGTCAAAAGTGCCGGCATGAACGGATTTGGAGTATCAGGTTACGGAAACGGATATTCTGCAGGTATGAATGGATTTGGTGAACAGAATATCGGGCATACTGCCTCAGGAGGTTTAAACGGTTTTGGCGAGCAGGGTATAGGCGGAGAGTCAAATGCCGGAGTCAATGGTTTTGGGGGAGGTTTAGGTAACCTCAGTGCTGATTTTTCAAACGGATTAGAAAAGACAGTTTCATTTTTTGACAGAATTCCGACTTTTGTAAAGGGACTTATTTCAGGCGTTATAGTAGTGGGGACAATCGCATATTGTCTCAAAGGTAAAAAGAAACCGCCTGAGCCCAAAACAAGCTTTTGGACAAAAATGAATCCCGTAAACTGGTTTAAGCATAAAAAATAACCTTATAAAATACCTTATTAATTAACCGACATATTACGCCGAAAGGCGTTTTTTTTATGCTACAATTTTTATATGATAAAACTTATAGCAACGGATATTGATGGCACTATAATTATACCGGAAAAAACCTTTACCGAGCATGTTAGGGATTGTATAAAGGAGCTCTGCGAAAAAGGTATAAAAGTTGTTCTTGTTACAGGCAGGATGCATGCTGCAGCAAGCTTAATCGCAAAAGATTTAGGTCTGGATACCCCGGTTGTTTCGTATCAGGGAGGATTGATTAAGCATAACAACGAGACTTTGTATGAAAAGTGTCTCACAAAAGAACAGGCTGAAAAGATTATCAACTGGGCTAAAGAAGAAAAAATTCATCTCAATTTGTATAATGACGATATTTTGTACTCGGAACAAAAATGCTATGAAATAGAGCGCTATTGTAATAATTTACATACACACTATGAAGTTAAACAATTTTGTGATGTGGACAAAATAAAGGTGAACAAACTCCTTGCAATTGATTATAATAATCCGGAGAGAATAGACTTGTACGAAAAAGAGCTTCCAACCATATTCCCGGAACTTTATATAGTTAAATCCACTCCATATTTTCTTGAATTTTCAAATAAAGAAGCTTCTAAGTATTGTGCGGTGCAGTTTTTGCAGAATTACTGGGGAATTTCCCGGTCAGAAACTCTTACTATCGGGGATCAGAACAATGACATAGCGCTTTTGAAAGCAGGCGGAATAAAAATTGCAATGGGAAACGCTACAGAAGAATTAAAACAACTTGCAGATGATATCACTGATACGGTTCAAAATGACGGATTTGTAAAAGCAATGCAAAAATATTGTTTTGAAAATGCCATACTTTAAAAAACTTGCACCTCCTGTAGTTTCATACAAAAATTAAATAATAATTAATTTTCCTTGATTTTTTCAAAATAACATTAAAATTATAATATATGGAGTTTAATATTATGATTAATTTTGAAAAATTTACAAACTATTCTCAGGAAATTATTTTTGCAGCAAATGCAAAGAAGGATTACTATAAAAATTCTGAAGTCCAGCCTGAACACATTGTTATGGCAATGATTGAAGATAAAGGAATCGCAAAGGATTACTTGGAAGAATTAAAACTTTTAAACCAGAACTTTATCAATCAAATTGTATCAAGGATTAAGGAATACCCGATACTTTCGGGAGTTACGGCAGGGCAGCAGGTATTTCTATCAAGAGATACAAACGCTCTCCTTGAGATTGCAACTCAAGAGGCCGAAACTTTGAAAGACGAGTTTATAGGAATCGAATGTATACTAATTGCTATGACAAAACTTGAAGGCTCCTTTATTAAGGATATACTAAAACGCTACGGAGTTGATACAAATTCGGTTTTGAACGCAATGAGAAAGATTAGAGGTAATAAAAAAGTGGATACAAAAAACGCAGAAGAAAATATGAAGGCTCTTGAAAAATATTCGACCGACTTAACGGAAAGAGCTCGCAAAGGTAAGTTAGACCCTGTTATAGGACGTGATGAAGAAGTCCGTCGTATAATACAGGTCTTAAACAGAAGAACAAAAAATAACCCGGTTTTAATAGGTGAACCGGGCGTTGGTAAAACCGCAATTGTTGAAGGTTTAGCCCAAAGAATTATACGGGGCGATGTCCCTGAAAGCCTTAAAAATGTAAAACTTATCGCTCTTGATTTAGGCGCGCTTGTTGCAGGCGCAAAATTCAGAGGTGAGTTTGAAGAACGTCTTAAAGCTGTATTGAAAGAAGTTCAAGAATCTAACGGCGAGATTGTAATGTTCATTGATGAATTGCATACCGTCGTGGGCGCCGGCGCTACCGAAGGCTCTATGGATGCCGGAAACCTTTTGAAGCCAATGCTTGCAAGAGGTGAATTGAGAACGATCGGTGCGACTACAATTAATGAATATCGTAAGTATATTGAAAAAGATCCTGCTCTGGAACGTCGTTTCCAGCCTGTAATGGTAGATGAGCCGTCTGTAGAAGATACAATTTCAATACTTAGAGGCTTAAAAGAAAAATACGAAGTTCACCACGGTGTCAGAATCCTTGACAGCGCGCTTATTGCTGCTGCAAAGCTTTCTGATAGGTACATAACGGACAGATTTTTGCCTGATAAAGCTATTGACTTGATTGATGAAGCCGCATCAGCATTAAGAATTGAAATCGACTCAATGCCTGAAGAAATTGATGTAATGATGAGGCAGAAAATTCAATTGGAAATAGAAAGGGAAGCTTTGAAAAAAGAGACTTCTCCTGAATGTATTGCAAAAATAGATAAGCTGACTTCCGAGATTGATGACTTGGACGCTAAGATATCAAAGCTCAAGGCTCAATGGGAAGTTGAGAAAAACACAATTACGGGAGAAGCCGGGTTAAAAGAAGAAATCGATAAAGTTAAAACACAGATTGCCGAGGCTGAACGCAATACAGATTTGCAAACCGCCGCAGAGCTCAAGTACGGCAAATTGATGGAACTTGAAAAGAAACTTCAATCTATACAAGGAAAAGAAAGAAGTGAAAATCAGCTTCTGAAAGAAGAAATTGACGGCGATGATATCGCAGAAATAGTAAGCAAATGGACAGGAATTCCTGTAAATAGGCTTATGGAAAGCGAAATGCAGAAACTTTTGCGCATGGAAGATGTTCTGCATAAACGTCTTATCGGTCAGGATGAAGCTGTTCAGACCGTTTCAGATGCAATAAGACGTGCTCGTTCCGGCTTAAAAGATCCTAAACGTCCGATTGGTACGTTTATATTCTTGGGTCCGACAGGTGTTGGTAAGACTGAACTTGCTAAAACTCTTGCAGAATTCTTATTTAATGACGAAGACGCAGTCATAAGAATAGATATGTCAGAGTATATGGAAAAACATAACGTTGCAAGACTTGTCGGAGCTCCTCCGGGCTATGTAGGATATGAAGAAGGCGGACAATTAACGGAGGCCGTAAGACGTAAACCGTATTCAGTCGTTCTTTTTGATGAAATCGAAAAGGCACACCCTGATGTATTCAACTTAATGCTTCAAATATTTGATGACGGTCGTTTAACAGATTCAAAGGGCAGAACCGTTGATTTTAAAAATACCGTAATCATTATGACAAGTAATATCGGAAGCGAAATTATTCTGGAAGATTCTTTGAATAATCCGGGCGGAAATTTTGATGACACAAAAGAAAAAGTAATGGCTGTAATGCGAGAACGTTTCAAACCTGAGTTTTTGAACAGGGTTGATGAAACAATATTCTTCAAGGCGCTTACAATGCAGCAGCTTGCATCTATTGTGGATATTCAGATGGATCATTTGAAAAAGCTTCTTGCAGAACACGACATAACCTTTGAGATAACGGATGATGCCAAAGAATTTCTTGCACGCCGCGGCTTTAATCCTGTATATGGGGCAAGACCACTTAAAAGGGTTATTATGCAGCTTGTAGAGAATCCTCTGTCAAAACTCCTGCTTGCTCAAAAGTTCATTGACGGAGATCATATCAAGATTGATCTTAATGATGACGAACTTACTTTTGAGAAGGGTTGATGGTGAAAAACACCGTTTCCTTGCGGCATCATAGACCGGTATAATTTTATGTTTATTAAACATCCCCCTCCAAGAAATCAAAGATTTCTTGGAGGGGGATGGAATAGTTTTTCAACTTCATAGTGTTGCGATTGCTTCTTGAATTCGCTCTACAAAACTTTGTAAAGTTTTGTAAAGATTTTATGTGTTATTGAAATTAGCTATTTTATAAATACTTTTTATATATATAAGATGGTATAAATAGGAAGATTAAGTAAGATGGCACCTTTAGAAAGCGTAAATTATCAAAATCTTTTAGCTCAGGCACAAGACCAGCTTAATCAGCTTTTAGGGTCTACCGAAGGCGGACAAAATGCCGCCGGAAGCAATGGTGCATCTTCTTATGTTAATTCAGTATGGGGTTTGGCAGGAAGTACAGAACAACTTGTTAATGGTGATGATTCACAAAAAGCAAATGCTGTCAACAATATTGTAAATAAATTGACTGATTTGTTGTCCAGCTTAGGCACAAAAGATTCTGCAAAAGCTAACCAAAGAGTTAAAGAAAATGATAAAAAGATTGCGGAAAACGATGCGCAAGCTCAGAAAACATCAATGACTATAAATTCTAAGCTTCAAGACATTTTTGCTCAATGCGAAGCCGGAACAAAAACGATTGAAGATGCTTTAGCTGAAATTCAAAAACTTGGCGGCGAAGACGGCGGAGAAGTAGCAAAAGTTCAGGAACAGTTGGATGAACAATTACAGATTATAGAAGATAATAAAAAAGTTCTGAATGATGACAATGCAAATTCTAAAGATCGTCAGACCGCTTTGAAGAACATTTTGAGCGCAACTTCTGCAATCAATACTCTTGTAACAACAGTAAACGGTTATCTGGAACAGATTCAGGAACAAAACGCCGTTGTTGAAAGTGCCTCTACAAGTATTTCTGAACTTATGACTCAAACATCAGAAGTTATTACTCAAGGTATCCTGAGCATTCAAGAAAATGTTGGCAAGGCCCAGCAGCTTCAGGGAGAAAATACGCTTATGGCCACTGAATCAGTTGCAAAAGATACTGCAGGCGGAATCCAGATTGCAATAGGTGAGGCAATGACATCAGGTATTCATTCTGTAGTAACCGGTTCAACCGGTGCAAAATATATCATGAGCGGTAATGATAAAATCAATGCCGGTGCTACATTGATGCAAGGTTCTACCCAAGGTTTAGGAAAATTAACTCAATCAGTTGGTTCAATGAACTCTTATTTGACGGAATTTGTTAATTTCGCTTACGGTATCGGACAGGTAGTCGGCGGTACATCTGAACTTGTTGGTCAATATGATACAACCGTAAATGCGATGATAACTTCAATCGGTTCTTGGGATGTTGTATCAGAGGCAAACAACCAGCTTCAGACCTATGTTACTGAATACGCAGCTGAGCTGCCTCCGGAAATGACAGAGGGCGCAGAAGAAACTCCTGTAACAACCGAACCGAATCAGGACAACGCATCACAAGAAACTCCTGTTAATACAGATGCCGAAAACATATTCAAAAAGTTTGAATTTGATACAAATATTTTTAAAACAACAAGTAAATAATAAATTAATATTAAGAAATTATTAAATTTTATTTAGCTAGTGTAAACTTTACACTAGCTAAACTGCTTTTAGGATAACACATTCGGGTAATTTGTATTAATATTTTATATACAAATTACCCTGTACGCTTTTATTGACAATGTTTTCGATTTGTGTTGGAATGTTGTTATAGCCGTACTATAAAAGGAGATTTTATTATGACAACGAAAACAAAAAAGAACGTTGAGTCTTTGGAAAAATCTCTAAATGCATCAAATGTTGTTGAAACACTTGATCAGTTAGAAGGTTTAATTTCAAGAGTTAACAAAGCACAAAAGATTTTTGCAACTTTTTCTCAAGAGAAAGTTGACGCTATCTTTAAAGCTGCTGCAGCTGCAGCTGACAAGGCTCGTATTCCGCTTGCAAGAATGGCTGTTGAAGAAACAGGCATGGGTATTTTAGAAGACAAAATTATTAAAAACCACTTTGCATCAGAATACATTTATAACAAACATAAAAATGCAAAAACTTGCGGAATTATAAAAGAAGATAAGGTTAATGGTATTAAAATTGTTGCAGAACCTTTAGGCGTTTTAGCAGGGATTGTTCCTACAACAAACCCTACTTCAACAGCTATATTTAAAGCTTTAATTGCATTGAAAACCAGAAACGGTATTATCTTCTCACCACACCCGAGAGCTAAAAAATGTACAATTGAAGCTGCCAGAATTGTTTTGGAAGCTGCTGTTAAGGCTGGAGCACCTGATGATATCATCGGCTGGATTGATGTTCCGTCAATCGAACTTTCAAGCGCATTGATGCAGCACCCATCAATTGCCTGCATCGTTGCTACAGGCGGTCCTGGTATGGTTAAGGCTGCTTACTCATCAGGCAACCCTGCATTAGGTGTAGGTCCCGGTAACGTTCCTGCAGTTATTGATGAAACTGCTGATATCAAGATGGCTGTATCATCAATTCTTATGTCAAAATCATTTGATAACGGTATGATTTGTGCTTCTGAACAATCTGTTATCGTTGTTGACAGTGTATATGAGGAAGTTAAAAACGAATTCATCTACAGAGGCGCATATCTTGTAAATGATAACCAAAAACAAAAATTAATCGACCTTCCTCTTATCGATCCAAAAAGAGGAACTGCACATCCTGACGTTGTTGGTCAAAAGCCGCACAGAATTGCAGAACTTGCAGGTTTCGGTAATGAAGTTCCTGAAGATGCTAAAATTCTTCTTGTTGAAAGACCGGAAGTAGATTGGGAAGATCCGTTCTCAAGAGAAAAATTATCACCTGTATTAACAATGTACAGAGCTTCTGACTTTGAAGATGCTGCTCAAAAGGCTCATCACCTTGTAATCAAAGGTGGTGCCGGCCACTCATCAGCTCTTTATACAGATGAACGTAAGAGTGATAGAATTAACAGATATGCAGAATTAATGCCAACTTGCAGAGTTTTGATTAACTCTCCATCATCACAAGGCGGTATTGGTGACTTATATAACTTTAGACTTGAACCGTCACTTTCACTCGGCTGCGGTTCTTGGGGTAAAAACGCTGTATCTGGTAATATCGGCGTTGAAAACTTATTGAACTACAAGACTGTTGCTGAAAGGAGAGAAAATATGTTATGGTTTAAGGTTCCTTCAAAAGTTTACTTCAAGAGAGGTGCTACTGATTTAGCACTTAGAGAACTTGCAGGTAAAAAACGTGCATTTATCGTAACTGACAGATTCTTATTCAATTCAGGTGCAGTAAACACTATTACTAACGTTCTTGACGAAATCGGAATCGAACACGAAGTATTCTTTGATGTTAAACCGGATCCGACATTATCTACAATTGATCAGGCAATGTCTATCTTGAAACCGTTTGAACCGGATGTAATTATCGCTGTTGGCGGCGGATCTCCGATGGATGCTGCTAAGATTATGTGGTTATTGTATGAACAACCTGATACAAACTTCGAAGATATTGCTATGAGATTTATGGATATCAGAAAGAGAATCTGCTCTATTCCTGAATTAGGTAAGAAGGCTACTATGGTTGCTATCCCGACCACATCAGGTACAGGTTCTGAAGTAACTCCGTTTGCTATTATTACTGATGACGAAACTCACGTAAAATACGCAATCGCAGATTACGCTCTGACACCTAATATGGCAATCGTTGACCCGAACTTTGTAGACGGTATGCCTAAAGGTTTAACTTCAGCTTCAGGTATTGATGCTCTAGTTCACGCATTTGAAGCTTATGTTTCAAATATGGCAACTAACTTCACTAACTCAAACGCTTTAGAAGCAACTAAGTTAATCTTTAGATACTTAGAAAGATCATACAGAGAAGGTGCTAATGATCCTATGGCAAGAGAAAAAATGCACTATGCTGCTACAATTGCAGGTATGGCATTTGCAAACTCGTTCTTAGGATTATGCCACTCAATGGCTCACAAACTTGGTGCAATGTATCACGTACCTCACGGTGTTGCTAATGCTTTGTTATTCAGACAAATCATTAAATACAACTCATCTGATGCTCCGCACAAACAAGCAATCTTCCCACAATATAAATTCCCGAATGCTAAGGCTAAATACGGTCAGATTGCTGATGAATTAGGTTTGGGCGGAAACAATGACGATGAAAAGGTTGCATTGCTTCTTAAAGCCGTTGATGAATTGATGGATAAGATTGAATTACCGAAATCTATCAAAGACTTCGGCGTAGATGAAAAGACATTTATGGATAACTTGGATGAACTTGTTGAATTGGCATTTGATGACCAATGTACAGGTGCTAACCCTGCATATCCGTTGATGTCCGACATCAAGAAAATCTACATTGACGCTTACTATGGTAATGTATAGAGACAAAAATTAATGGTGCGCTGGTGAGCGCACCCTACAAGAACAAGACCCGAGAATATTTTCGGGTCTTGTTCTTGAGATAAATCTATATTACCAAGAAGAAAAAGTTATGTATAAGTGAATATTAAGGTCAACTAACGTAGGGTGCGCTCACCAGCGCGCCTTATTTTTTATTGTGTAATTGGTGCATTCTACTTTTGAGATATAATGTATTCATGCCAAATTATAAAAGATACTATATTCCTAACTCTATGGTGTTTATAACGATTGTAACTAATAAAAGATTGCCTGTCCTGATTGAAAATATAGACTTATTAAAGGAAGCTATACGGACAACTAGATATAATTTTCAAATTTATGCCGGTGTTGTTATGCCGGAGCATTTACATATTATTTTATCGCCCGAAAACATAGAAGAATTTCCCAAAATTATTAGTTCGATAAAATATTATTTTTCCAGAAACCTTGTCAATGCAGAGATAAACAGACGTGAGTCACAGATTAATAGACGAGAAAAGGGTGTTTGGCAGAGACGTTATTACGACCATGTAATAAGAAATGAAGCTGATCTCAACAGGCATTTGGATTATATTCATTACAATCCGGTAAAGCATAAATTAGTAAGTGCACCTATTGAGTGGAAGTATTCTTCCTTTAGTAAGTTTATAAAAGTCGGATTATATGAAAAGAGCTGGTGCAATTTTGAGGACAAATATAAAATAACAGAAATGAACTTAGAGTAGGGTGCGCACACCTGCGCACCCTACTTAGCTTTCTTACTCTATTTCCCAAGAAGGAAGATGGAAGACTGACAAACCGTGTGAATCTCTAATATTTTGCATATTACTATGGAAATCACAGCATTTGTCGATAATTTCTTTCCAGGTAGTAGCGCCTAGTTTTTGACCATTTTGATTATAATCTTGCAAACGTATAACATCTAATGTACCATCGTTATTATTGTCAAGATACATAGTTTCTTTATAATTTCCGCCATTTTTGTATTCATATTTATAAACGGTAGTCACTTCATTTGCACTATATTTTCCATCATGATTTAAATCTTCAAAAACAGCAATACGTATTGGCTTACCATTTTTGCTTTGAGTTTCATACATTTTCCCATTTTTAATTGAGATTGATGTTTCTATTTTGGGTTCCATAATAATTTTCCTTTCTTAATTGTCTAATGCGTGTTGTTCTTAATCTCCTCGTGCTATTCTAGATTTGCAAATCCTCGCGTGTTATGTTTATATAAAGTATTTTTCTTTTATAAAATTGCTCAAATCTATGAGATTAAATTTCTTAAAAGCTGAGATATAGAAATAACGCCTCGTTATAGATTTACAAAACTTAATATAAAATACATTTAAGGTCATAAATATTAGATTTTATGAAATTAAATGTATAAGCTATTATGTAGTAAAAGGTTATTATGGGTATAAAAGAAGAATTAGGTAAGAAGATAAGGCGAATGCGGCTGAACTGTTGTTAACTCAGTATTTTGTATAATACCAAGTGTCTGACCAAAGAGTAAGCCTGATTATCTATCCATTAATAATTTATAAGCTTCAATATTCAAAGCATTCGCTATCATTATTAAGCATTTTATGTTGGGAACCTTTTTACCTCTCTCAATTTCTGACAAATAATCACTTGAAATTTTACTCATTTCACTCAGCATATCTTGAGTCAAACCATTTTGAATTCTGTAGAAAGCAATATTTTTCCCTATATTTATCGTGCTATTTGTCATAACGATATTTTATTGATATGCTAATAAAAATATAACAGGCTAACAGCACGACTGGAGGATAAAATAATGAATTAAAAAAAAATAATTGAAGATTAGTTATAAATGTTTTATATCTAATTGTTAAAAAAAAATAAATTTTCCCCATCAATCCGATTTGATACTTTATAATTATCTTATATAATATAAGTAAATAGGGAGAAAATCATGAAAAATCCATTCAAAGGGGTAAATGACAGCATAGATGATGGGGTAAATGACAAGACCCTGCAGGAAAATGAAATCCTTTTAGACAAAGATAATGAAGGTGTTCAAGAAGAAGTAAAAGCCGACGAAGAAAAGCTTGCGGCTGAAAACTCAGAAGCTGAGGCAGAAGAAAAAACTGAAGAGGCAGTCTCTGATGTAAATCCGTTTGAAGAAAAATATAATCAGTTGAACAATCAATACATCAGACTTGCCGCTGATTTTGATAACTATAGAAAACGTCAGGAGCAGGAAAGAGAAGCTCTTCTAAAGTATGGCGCAGAAAATACAATAAAGAAATTTATTGAGGTTCTCGACAACTTTGACAGAGGACTGAAAGCTATAGAAACTGTAGAAGACTGTGACAAGGTAAAAGAGTGCTACAATTTAGCATACAAAAACTTTACTGACGTTATGAAAAAGGTTGGTGTAGAGCCTATTGATGCAGAAGGCCAAACATTTGATCCTAATTTTCATGAGGCTGTGATGCAGACGCCTACAGCTGATAAGCCGGAGCATACAATTATAGCAGAATTACAGAAGGGATACAAACTGGGGGATAAGGTGCTTAGACCTTCTCTGGTAAATGTTGCGACTTCTGCCGAATAGAAATAAATAGCAAGGAATAGAAAAAGATAAAGATGAGTGATTATTATGAAATACTTGGCGTAAGCCGAAACGCCAGCAAAGATGAGATAAAAAGCGCATTTAGGAAAATGGCGCGCAAGTGGCATCCGGATGTAAACAAATCTCCGGAGGCGGAATCTAAGTTCAAAGAGCTTGGTAAAGCATACGAAACGCTTATGGACGACGAGAAGCGCGCAACCTACGACCGCTTTGGCGAGGACGGTCTTAAAAATGCCGGATTTAATACTCAAGGGCCTTTTGCAGGCGGTTTTGGCGATTTGGACGAAGTATTTAACTCATTCTTTGGCGGCTTTGGATTTGGCGGCGGAAGCAGGAGAGCAGATCCTAATGCTCCGCAAAGAGGTGATGATTTAAGGCTCGACATAGAATTAGAGTTTGAAGAAGCAGTCTTTGGGCTTACAAAAGAGATTACAATTGACCATCTTGAAACCTGCAAATCTTGCAATGGAACAGGCGCAAAAGAGGGCTCAAAGCCTACAATGTGTAAGACTTGCGGAGGCTCCGGAAGAATACAGCAGACAACAAAAACTATTCTCGGTCATTTCACTCAGATAGTAACCTGCCCTCACTGCCATGGTAAAGGTACGGTAATTTCAGATCCATGTCCTGACTGTAGTGGACAGGGAAGAAAAACTGTTGAAAAGAAAATTGAAGTTAAAATCCCTGCAGGTGTAGACAACGGCTCAAAAATGAGACTTTCCCACGAGGGAGACGCCGGTATAAACGGCGGTATTGCAGGGGATTTGTATATAGTAATTCACGTTAAACCATCACTTTATTATAAGAGAGACGGTATTAATGTTTACACAAAACTTGATATAACACCTGCACAGGCTGTCCTGGGAGACACTGTAACCATAAAAACTCTTGACGGAGAAAAAACAGTTTCGATTCCTGCAGGAATCCAGCATGGCGAAGTTGTGAAACTAAGAGGGGCAGGAGTTCCGAACCTTTCAAAACCTTCTGTTAGAGGGGAACATATAGTCGTTGTTGGAATTAAAACTCCTACACATATCTCTAATGAAGAAAAACTCTTGTATCAGAAACTCTACGAGATTCAGGCCGGAAGAAAATCAAAAGAATCTGTTAAAGAACGTCTGAAAGGTGTTTTTAAATAATAAAACTTGTGGTAAAATTATAGAAAAATGGGAGAGAAAAAGTTTGCGCAAGTTTTTGTTATTGTTAGGAATATTACTGATTAGCAGCACAAATGTTTTCGCGGCAAAGATTCCAGCAGAAGTAAAAGCCTATATTCTGGACAAAGTTCCTCAGGCTGATATTCGTTTTGACGGCGTAATCATTTTTCCTGATAATACGATTTACCTTCCATTATATCCGTCTTTGTTTTCTGATATAACAACTTTGAAAATAAAAGAAACTTATCCGGCGAATAAAGATTTAAAACAAGAGCCTGATATTATAATTTTTAATAATGATTTTGTCTTGATGAAAGTTTTGACAGACGGTGAAGGTCACAGAACGGTGTTACACCAGACAACACCGCCTCTGCAGGTAAGAACAGGGCTTCTTCCCCAGGATATGCTCGTTCCGAGCGGATTAATTATCCCGGAAAATATCAAGGGGATAATTGGAAATCTCAAGATCGATATTAAAAATGAAGATATAATCAAGGTTGAAAACGAGGATTCTTATGAACAATTTCTCTCCGAGGGTGAGCCGGAAGTTCAGCAAGCCTTGATTTCTCAGCTTAAAGACAAAATTCTTTATGTTTCAACAAACTATTCCAAAAATATACAGGTAGTGGAGCCTGCCAAGGCTGTCCCGAGTTACTCTTTGGCTCAAAAATCAATCCCGATTGATATAAAAGCCGTAAACAACGGGAAATTTCTTCTGGTTACATCTTATGACAGACCGTTTATTGATATTGTATCTGTTGCAGACGCAAGATTTATCAAACAGATAAATTTAACCTCTAATCCTGCTGAAATTTTGCTTGATGAGACAAATAAAAAAGCATATATAACCTCGCCTGAAGCATCTACAATCTTTGTTCTTGATTTGGAGACAATGTCTCTTATTCAAAAGATTAAAATTAACGGATACTGTGAAAAACTTTTGTTGACAGAGGATAAGCTCTTCTATGTTGATAAATTGAAAAACGAAATCTGGGCAATTGAATTAACGAACAGTTATGAGCTAAAAGATATCGGGAAATTTCCTAATGTTTCAGCGCTGGCTTTTGCTGATAACAAACTTTATATCTCAAGCAGAACCAAAAGCCGTATTGCGGTTATAGATTATACTACATTTGGTTTAATAACAGAGTTTACGACGGTTAATAAACCTCTTGCGATGCTTATATATAACAAGGTTTTGTACGTATTGGGCGCCGAGAATAATATAATCCAAAGAATTGATACATCTACAAATAAGGTTATCGGAAGTATTGAGCTTGGAACCGGCGGATTCTCGTCAGGGTTCCACAGAATTAATAATACAAATCTCGCAGTTGTAACGGATTTGAAGAAAAATGCGTATTCTATTGTAGATTTGTCTAAAAATAAACTTCTGAAAACATATATTTTGAACGTTCCGATAAAAGATGTTGTGATTACAAACAAAGTTGAATTATTTGAATAGCGGTGAATTATGGATAAAATAACATCAGAAGTTATGGCGGAGCTTGAAAAAACACAGAAAGAGTTTTGGAATATTCCGCGCACAACGGGCGTATTATTGAATATGTTTGTAAAAATGCTGAACGCACAAAATGTCCTTGAAATCGGAACTTCAAATGGATATTCAGGGCTTTGGCTTGCAAAGGCCTTGAAAGAGACCGGTGGAAGGCTTACTACAATAGAGTTTTATGAAAAAAGACAGAGTATTGCTATAGAAAACTTTAAAAAATGCGGAGTTTTTGATATAATCCGTCCACTGCAAGGGTCTGCGTGTGATGTTATTAAGTCTTTTGGTGAAAATGAAAAATTCGATTTCGTATTTATTGATGCAAATAAAAGAGAATATGTAGAATATTTTAACCTTATAAAACCGCATTTAACACCCAAAGTTATGATAGCAGCGGATAATATAACATCTCATAGAGAAAAAGTTCAAACATTTATTGATGCTGTTGAAGCTGACAAAGATTTTCAATATGAAATAATAGAAGTCCCCGGCGGTGTACTTACGGCATATAGAGCGGCAGAGAGTGATTGATAATATCAGTCACGCACAAACGTCTGGAGAAATATTAAATATATTGTTGTACTGAATTAGCCGCAAATCGGACAAAGTGCTCTTTTTAAATTCACTTGTTAACTTTATGCTATAATAAACGAAAGGAAGATATATGTTTTTAAAACCGGATTATAACTTAAAAAATATTTATGAAATTGACTTTTCCGAACTGAAATGCCAAGGAGTAAAATGCGTAATGTTTGATTTGGACAGCACAACAATGGTTTCCAAGTCTGCAACATTTCTTCCCGAGACTGTAGAATGGTTTAACACATTTATAAAAGATTTTAATGTAGCCATAATTTCTAATAACAAAAATCGAGATTATATAGAGAATGTCTCCAAACTTGCCCCTTGCAGAGTTATAGGACATGCAGACAAGCCTAATCCTAAGATAATGAAGAATTATCTTGATTCTGTTGGAATTGAACCTAAATGTGCTGTGATGGTCGGTGACAGACCGTTAACGGATATTCTTGCCGGAAAACTTCTGGGATGCAAAACAATATTGGTCGGCTCAATTAACCCGAAAGAAAATTTGCCGACCAAAATCGTCAGAGCTCTTGAGAGAAGTACAATACGTTAAAGAGTAAGTGAAAAAATAATAATTGCGGATAGAATCAGTACAGTCATAACAAATGCTATTGCGACTTTTAAGACCGGATGAAACGAAAAGCTGTAATCTTCCGACGGTTCAAGCTGCTTCATAATACTTCGAGAGAAATCGTGTCTTGCATCAGATTTGGTTTTGTTAAATGAATCGCACATAAGTTTTCTTATGTTGTAAGCGTTTTCCAAATCTTTACGCGCATTTTTGTTATTTATGGTAAATTTTTTAATTTTCACATTTTCTTCCGGACTAAGTTCATTATCAACGTATGCAGAGAGATTGTTTTGAAATACCTTATATTGTCCGGAGACTGCATTACCTGCCATTTCTTCCTGCTCAGAATCCTCAAAAGAGCTTCTCAAGTCGTTTAGCATAGATTTAATAATCTCATATTTCGCACGACAGGCCGAACATCTTTTCAAATGCTCTTCAACTTTAAGCTTCAACGCCCTGCTAAGGTCGCCGTCTATATAAAATGACAATAATACATCCATTTGAGCGCATGTTATTTCCATTAATACTCCTCCTAAATAAATTCTATAAGTTCTTCTTGCAGTTTGAGCCGCGCTCGTGAAATTCTGGATTTTACGGTTCCGAGCGTTGTATTGGTAATTTTTGAGATGTCATTATAACTCATCCCTTCGTATTCCCTAAGAATTATTGCAATTCTCAGATTCTCAGGAAGACTTAAAAGTGCAGCTTTTATAAGCTTCTCCATCTCTGAAAAAAGACATTTTTCTCCCGGCTCGCATCCGATTTTATCTTTAATTTCTAAAAGTTTGTTATTATCAACGTCCAAATGCTTGTCTCCGGCATGCTTTTTTATGTAATCATAAAAAATATTTGTGACAATCTGGTTGAGCCAGGGTTTGAACTTTTTCGGGTCTTTCAACCTTGGCAGCCCCCTCGCCATCTTTAGAAGGGCCTCCTGAGTTAAATCGGCAATATCCTGTCTTTTGTTCGTAAGATAGCTGAACATAGTAAAGACGTTTTTCTGTACACGCCTGATAAGTTCTTCAAGCGCTTTCATATCGCCCTTTTGGGCACAAACTATAAGCGTATATATATCCCCTTTTTTATACTTAGTTTTAGACATACAAAACCCTTTGCAGTTTTAATTATTATTGGCTTATGCTGCAAAATGAATTGCCTGTCAGGGGAATTCTTCAGAGGGGTTGGGCAAAAGAAAACAGGTCGGTTATATCCTTCCTGTTAAGATTTTACACTAGCCGAAATATAAATAGCAATTCTATTGTACACCAAAATTGGAAAAAATACAAATAATAAAAGTCTTTTTTATTCTAAATCATGTCTTTAAAATGGCATTATAGCTTTGATATCAGCGACTTTGGCATAAACATTTAAATGTTAAGAGATGTAACAATTATATAAACAGTATATAAAAAATGTCAATTTTCTTTACATTTGAGTTTTAATATATATAAGAGGACGATCTATGAACAATTACAAGTTTGATTCCATAGTAACAAGAAGTGAGGCAGAAGCCTTAAAGGAGATGATATTTCAGCGTGCTCGTGAACGTTCGGAGTCTATGACAGAGGAGGTCCAATCGGATGTCATGGATTTAGCCCGGGATTCTTTTGTTAGCAAGGATAATCCTTTTTCCAGAATAATAGAACAAACGGAGAGTTTGCCGGCCGACTCTGAAAAACCGGCATCGGAGATAGGATTTACCCAAAAAGAACGTCCGACTTCTTTTCAGATAAAATTGCAGAGCAAATCTCTCGAAGAACAAATTACTCAAGCTACAGTACAGAATAATATGATAGAAGCAAGGAACACCCTAAGTAATAAACAGAGCTTTATGGGAGCATTAAATTTTTTAAATTCTCAAGCAGCTATATCATTAATTAAAACACGAGCAGACAAATTTGAGCTTCTTGCATAGATACAGGGAATTATCCATCCGCCTCTACAACTCATACATATTAAAACAACAGCCGATATTCTTGAAAAACACCGGCTATTGTTATTTAAGTTTGTAATTTTATAAAAGCTATTTCGTTGTTTGTATAAATAAGCTTATCAGGTCATTCAAAGCTGAATATTGTTTTTGGTAGCTTTGTGATTGTTTTTCAAGAGTTAGAATTTGTTTTTTGTACTCTTGTATTGAGGCTTGACACTCTCGGGCTGAAACTTTTAAATTTTCCTGTACCTGTTGTGCATCCTGAAGAACACTCTTCATTGAAATTCCCAGCGCTTCCATCGTTTGTTTAATAATCTGAGCTCCGGTATGTCTTGAGACACCACTAGGAAGTTGTGAGATAAGTTTCTTTAGCACGGTTATATTTGCAGGCATTTCAAACGCTTCACTCATTGTTTCGACAACAGGAGTTTGTACAGGTTTTGGTTCCGCAAAAAACGGCTCTTTTTCTGGTTCAATATCATCAAAGAAATTTGTTGTCTTTGACGGTTTAACCGGTTCCGCAAATATATCATCCGATGAAGCAAAAATATCATTATTCATCGGATTTGTCACCGGAGTTGACTCGAAATTTATATCTTCTTGAATATCCATATTTTCAGCTTGTTTTTTTAAGGCTTCGACTATTTTTTTTCCAACACTTTCGTTATTAGGCATTTCTGTACTCCCTCATAAGTTTACTGAAATAATTATATTTTAAACATATTTAAATGCCAACATAATGTAATGTTTTGTAAAAGTGTATATAATTAAAACATTAATATCCGCTGTTTTCGCCAATAGTGTCAACCGCTTCGACCTTTATATCCGTGATTAACTCGGAATATGAAATAACAACAATAGTCGGGATATGACGTTCAAGCAGCTGGTAAAGTGGAAGTCTGATTCTTGGTGAACATAATATAACCGGCTGCTGTCCAATAGCCTGATGCGCCCTCATAAGCGTCATAGCGGTTGATTCAATCAAATCCTGAACTTGCATTGGATTAAGCAGGAACATTGTACCAAGCTCAGTTCTCTGACAGCTGTCATCAAGCGTTTTTTCCCATTCAGGAGAAAGTGTTAGTGCGTATAGAACTTTATCTCTGTCAACGTTGTTCAAGCAAATTTGTCTTCCTAATGCAGCACGCAGACGTTCTGATAAGATGTCAGGTTCTTTTGAGAATCTTGCGTAATCACAAAGACGCTCAAATACAAATATGATATCTTTGATGGAGACCTTTTCTCTAATCAGGTTAACAAAAATCTTACGTAAATCTGATGTTGAAATAATTGCAGGAACAAGGTCATTGACCAGCGTCGGGTCTTGTGAACGGACAAGTTCCATAAGCTTGAGCACATCTGTTTTTGTCATTACTTCATCAACGTGTTTTCTTACGCATTCCTGCAGGTGTGTAACAAGAACATCAGTTGCGTCAACTGCAGTTACACTCTTCGCGGATTTAGCATCCTCTGCAGATATCCAATAAGCTTGAGTTTGGTACGTAGGATCAACACCGACAATAGCATCTTCCGGAATCGTTTTCTTAACAGAATCCCACTGGTCTGCAATAACCATATATTTACCCGGATAAACGTATCCTGATGCAACAACATTATTACGTATAGAAATTACATACTCATTGGCCTCAAGGGCAGATGAGTCCATGATACGGATATTCGGGATAATATAACCCAACTCGTCCGTAACTCTCTGACGGAGAGCTGCGATTTTTGCGAGTAATTGACCTTCCTGATCAGGGTCTGCAATAACAAGCAGGCCTGCACCGACTTGTAAACTTAAAACGTCAACACCAAGTCTTTCGTACATCTTATTCGGGTTAACCAAATCCTGCATATTCTGACGTACGCTTTCCAATTGTCCCAATTGAGACTGGACGTCTGCATTAACTAATACAGAGAAGCCTGCTATTGCAAGGATTATTGTAAACATTAAGAACGGCAGGAACGGAAGTCCTGTTATTGGAGAAGTTACCGTGATTAAGCCCAAAAACAGCGCTGCAAAAAACAGTGAATACGGTTTGGATAGAATCTGGTTAGTTAAGTCACCGCCCAATGAAGTATTACCTGCAGAAGCACGTGTCATTACGATACCGGCTGCAATTGACATCAAAAGAGACGGAAGCTGTGAGGCTAAACCGTCACCTATTGTTAATACAGTATACTTACTGACGGCATCTGCAATTGGCATCTGGTTTACAAGACATCCGATTGCTAAACCGCCTATAATGTTTATTAATACAATGATGATACCTGCAATAGTATCACCTTTTACGAACTTCATAGAACCGTCCATAGAACCGAAGAGGCTTGATTCTCTCTGCAAATCTTCACGTCTTTTTACAGCCTCTTCCGGAGAAATCAGTCCTGCGTTAAAGTCCGCGTCAATAGTCATTTGTTTACCGGGCATAGCATCCAATGCAAAACGAGCTGCAACTTCTGCGATACGTTCAGCACCCTTTGTGATTACCATAAACTGTACA
>CALUWH010000017.1 GCA_944324435.1 Candidatus Gastranaerophilales bacterium | reverse complement strand
TGCCTCAGCTACGTTGATGTCTTCCTCTCGCAGCCTCAAGGCACAAAATGTTTTAGGTTTGTTGAGTAGTCTTTAGATTGATTTAGCGTGAGGTGTGAAGGGTGAAGCGTGAAGGGAGCGTTTTTTATGTGACCAAGTGATCAAGTGTTTTTTAGTGAGTGGTGAATAGTGATTAGTGAATAGATTTTTAACTTCTTCTAAACTTCTAAACTTCTAAACTTCTCAACTTATAAACTCCTAAACTATAAACTACTTTTCAACCTTTCAACTCCTTAAAACGTCTCCCCAACTTATCAATTTATCGCCCCTTTCACCGAGACTAAATTGTAAATTTTTGTAACGATTTATCTGTTTATCTTCTTATAATCGGCAATTTTTATAAAAAAAAAGACTTTATATAAGTAAGGTTAGATAAAGATAGGTTAGGTAGGTATGATTAATAATATCATGACAATGGACGTACGTCCGCAGATGACGGTTGCCAAATCAATGCCGTCAGCGACAAGCATGAGTATGCCGCCCATACTGGGTTTTAAGAATCCTTTGCTAAAAGAAAAGGCAACTTTAAGGGTTACAAAAGTAAGGCGTGGAGATAACCTTATTATCCCCGGAGAAATTGATGATGACTATGTTGATATTGTAGAAGACGAAATAGAACTTTCTTCTCAATCAACTGGAAATTTTTTCAGTTCTCCTCAATTTATGCCGAAAATAAAAAGGAAAGTAAAATATTTAAAAAATTGTTACCTGATTGATTTTATTCAATCACCTAAAACACATTGCGGTCTTGGAACGGAAGCAATAAAAAATCTTGCAGAAAAAGCTATGTTTGATTCAAAAGCGCAAGGACGTATAGTAACTTTTTCGGCTCCTATGCTTAAAGAAATGTCTCCGGCAATGTTTTTCTATAAATTAGGTTTTAGATTCACATCAGAAGATGCAAATAAATATATGGAAGAGTGCCTTGCAAAAAACATGCCTGATATACCTGCGCAAACAGGTATGATGTACCTGCCTAAAAACCGGCTGCACAAACTGTTAAGATACGGAGAATTGTTTTGATGGGGGATGTTCAAAATAATTTTAATTTAGATGCACATTACACAACGGATACAAAAATAAAACGTCCGCTTAACAGTATTGCAGAACCTCCCGAAACTCTGCCGAAACATAATTTGTTTTCTGACAGAGAAGCAACTCAAAAAGTGAAACAGATTAATACGGATATATACGAAGGTGCAAAAAGGGAAAAAACGAAAAGTGATTTTAATAAGTCTCTGTATTTTAAAATATTCGGCGGAATAACCCTGCTTTCAGCCGGCATTGCCGGAATTTATAAAATCAAGGAGTTCTTTAGAAAATCTTAATTAGGAAAATTTTTCATTTATGCTAAAATAAGTTGGGTAGAGGGGTAAATTGCCAAGACTAAAAGGGTGTCGTAATAATTTACCTTGTTAAAAAGAGAGGTACTTATGTGCGGAATAGTTGGATACATCGGGAGAAAATCGGCAATAGATATTCTTTTGGAAGGCTTGACAAGTCTTGAGTACAGGGGGTATGATTCTTCCGGTATAGCGGTTAATATTGACGGGAAAATTAAGCTATATAAGGCCGCAGGAAAGCTGCAAAACCTTAAAGATATTGTAGATAAGGACTACAGAGAAGTATCAAAGTCTACAATCGGTATAGGCCATATCCGCTGGGCAACTCACGGTGCCCCAACCGTTGAAAATGCTCATCCACATTCTTGCAACTGCGGCCGTTTAGCAGTTGTACACAATGGGATTATTGAAAATTTTAAAGAATTAAAAGAAAAGCTTGAAAAAAAGGGATGTGTTTTCCGCTCACAAACTGATACAGAAACGGTTGCTCATCTCGTAGCGGCAAAATTTGCGGAAACCAAAGATTTAACTGAAGCAGTAAGACTTGCAACAAAAGAAATCGAAGGAGCATACGCTCTGTGTGTAATTCATCAGGATGTGAAAGATACGATTGTAGCAACCAGAAGAAACGCACCTCTTGTTGTGGGATTAGGAGAGGGCGAAAATTTTGTTGCGTCTGATGTTCCGGCTTTAATTCAATACACAAAAAAAGCAATGTACATCGAAGATAACCAAATTGTAACATTGACTCCGGATACTATTGACTTAATTGATATAGACAAAAAAAAGGTTAATCAAAAATTTGAAACGCTTCCCTGGGAACCTGTTGCTTTGAGCAAAATGGGGTATAAACACTTTATGCTCAAAGAGATTCATGAGCAGCCTGATGTGGTAAGAAACGTTCTTTCCGGCAAATTAAGAGCAATTGATGAACCTATTGTTTTAAAAGAAGTTACTCTTGATAAAGAAAAACTCAAAAATTTGAGTCGTATTCAAATTGTTGCCTGCGGTACATCTCTTCATGCAGCAATGGTAGGGAAATATTTAATAGAGGACTTCTGCGGAATTGCCGTTGATGTCGAACCTTCAAGCGAATATATTTACAGAAAAACAATTACCGATAAAAATACACTTGTTATCGGGGTTTCCCAATCCGGTGAAACTGCAGATACGATAACAGCCATAAGACAGGCAAAGAGCAGGGGGTCTCATATACTAATTGTTACAAACAGGCCTGATTCTACAATGGCAAGAGAAGCGGACAGCCTTGTTCCTGTAAATGCCGGGATTGAAGTTTCAGTTGCTGCTACAAAATCTTATATGGCACAGCTTATATCCTTTTATCTGCTTGCAATTTACATGGCAGAAGTTAAGGGTATAAAAGATTTAGAGACTTTAAAACACGAGCTTATTATATTGCCTCAGAAAATTGAAAAAATTCTTGCACACAAAGAAGAAATTCAGAAATGCGCAAGAACGTTTGCAAATTCAAAAGATTTTATATTCATCGCACGCGGAATAAATTTCCCGACAGCGTTGGAGGGTGCTTTAAAACTAAAAGAAATAAGTTATATAAATGCAACCGGTTATACGGCAGGGGAACTAAAACACGGACCGATTGCTATGCTTGATGAGTCTATGCCGGTTCTCTCAATACTGATGACAGGAAAAGTCTACGAAAAAATGCTTTCAAACTCAGAAGAGGCTAAAGCTCGTAACGCAAAGATGATTGCACTGACTGATTCTACGGACAGTAATTTGTATGAACTTTTTGACAGCTTGATTCATATTCCTCCAATCTCGGAAATCCTCTCGCCTGCGCTTGCTGTGGTTCCGCTTCAATTACTTGCGTATTATATTGCTGAGTTTCTTGGCAAAGATGTTGACCAGCCAAGAAATTTAGCGAAATCTGTAACCGTAGAATAAGGCTGTTCTTAAATTATTTTAATATTTATTGCAATGGACGCCTTGTTTACGTAAAATTATGAACAAAGGAGTTTATTGTGACCGAAAAGAAAAGAATACTTATTGTTGATGATGATACAGAAATTCGTGATTTATTAGAGTTTGATATTGCATCAAGCGGTTATTTTGTTGATACAGCAAAAGATGGAATGGAAGGTTTAAACAAGGCGCTTAACAATAAATACGACCTGATTCTTCTTGATGTTATGATGCCTAAAATGAACGGTTTTGACGTATGCAAAAATATTCGTCAGGCAAAAATTAACGTTCCAATTTTAATGCTCACGGCAAAAGGTACAATCGGGGACAAAACAAGCGGATTCGACAGCGGCGCGGATGATTATTTGGTTAAGCCATTCGACGTACAGGAAGTTCTTTTAAGAATAAGGGTTCTTCTTAGAAGAAACCAGCCGCAGGTTGAGAGTATGACTTCCTCAGAAATACTTGAAGCCGGAGAAATTGAGATTCTGCCGGATACTCTGGAAGCAGTTATTCTTAATAAAAAAATGAAACTTACTCCTACTGAATTTGAGATTTTATACTGCCTGATGCAGCATTTTAACAAGGCAGTAACGCTTGCGACTCTCTTGGAAGAAGTTTGGGGCTACAGCAGCGATGAGGATGTAAGAATGCTAAGGGTTCATGTGGGAGCATTAAGAAACAAGATTGAGCCGGATTCCAAGAATCCAAAGTATCTGCATACCGTTACCAATGTAGGATACAAGCTTACTCCGTTTGGAGAATAAACAAATGGTGCAGTTTTTCAGCAAAAGACGTTTAAAGATAGCAGAGCAGATAATTATCGTTATCTTTTTTGCAGTGCTCATTCCTATGACGGTAAGCGGTGTTATTATAAACAACATTAACCAGCAGTCAAACAGGGCACAGCTTCGAGATGCTGCGGTTATGATTGCAAATATTGTATCAGAAGAGATTGACGTATTTGAACACTCTATAAACAACGAGCTTGCACAAATTATCGCAACGCTTCAATATTACAATTCACCGCAGCAAGAGCAAAAATACCTTGATACAATTAATCTGGAGCTGCCTATATATAAGGAACTCGCGCTTGTTGATAAAGATGGGCTTGAAAAATATAACAGCTATAATATTCAGGATGACTATGTTGTTGTTAACCGGCTGCTGAATGACGGACGATATATTGTTGCAGTTTTAGACTTAAAGAGTCTAAAAGAAAATCTTTTTAGAACACTTGCCGGTGATAGACGGGAAATATATGTTTTGGGCGAAGATGAAACGTTAATCGCTTCTGCAAACTATTCGGAAGAATCTTTTAAGAAGAGCTTAGAGCAGCTTCCTAAAAAACTTGAGACAGATAAAGTCGTTGTATATGGCGAAATTAAAAACCAGCCGCTTGTTTACTTAAAAAAATCTAAACCAGATGCGTTAATCATTGTTAATACTACAAAGTATGTAACCCGGCATGCTATTGATTACAACCGCGACAAGATTATACTTTCTATAATTATCACAATTTTAACGGTATTTTTTGTTGTCGGGTTATACACCTATTATCTGTATATAAATATTCGCCAGCTCTTTAAAGCCATTATAGCAATCTCTAAGGGGAATTATGAACGCAGAATCCGTCTTTTAACAAATATATTTACCCCGTTTGAGATTGTCTTTTTGGGAAACGAGTTTAACCGAATGGTCAATCAGATTCACAAGTCTTATATTCAGCTTAAAAAGAAAAATAAAGAACTTAAACAGATGGATGAATTTCGTTCAAACATGGTTGATACTGTAAGCCACGAGTTCAGAACTCCGCTTACAAGTATTCAGGGGTATACTTCAAGACTTTTGAGGCAGGATATTAAGATAGATGAGGAAACTCGACAAAAATCATTGAAAATTATCAAAAAGCAATCCGAACGGCTTAAACGCATGATAGAAGATTTGCTTGTTATTCCTGATATTGAGGGAGCAAGACTTAATGTTGATTTAAAAAATATTCCTATAAATACAATTATAGAAAGCTCTATAATGCTTGTAAAAAATGACGCAGGAAAAGAGATTATAAACAATGTTCAGGATTGCCAAGCCGAAATCATTGCAGACAATGACAGGATTGAGCAGGTCTTTGTTAACCTTATTGAAAACGCTATTAAATATTCAAAAGAGGATTCTGCAATAATATTGGATTATGAAATTCAGGGCAACAGGCTTGTCGTAAGCGTAAAGAATGAATATGACATCATACCTAGAGAAAAACTCAAAACTTTATTTGAAAAATTTACCCGGGTTGATGATAAAACAACAAGAACAACACGAGGCACGGGGCTCGGGTTGTATATTGTAAAAGGACTTGTTGAGGCAATGAATGGAGAAATAAGACTTTATTCTAACGAAGAATACGGTTTTTGTGTAAAAGTTTATATGCCGATAGCAAGTATATAAATCAGAAAATATTATAATTACACAGTACATTAAAAAAGGAATACAGGCTAAAAATTTTAACAAACATTTCGACTGATTTCAACTAAAAGAAAGGAGGTTAGAATGTTAGTTGAAATTACAGCAAAAGAACTAATGCTGATAATAACATTAGTTCTAATTCACAAAACCCGATAACTGGGTTGGTAAGGGTGTTCGCTGCACCCTTGCATGTATTCTTATTTTAACTTATTTTAAAAATTTTTCAAGGGGAAATTATGCAGAGACTTCCGGAGTATTTAAAAAGACCAATTATTGATACAGAGAAAACAAAAACAGTAAGAAGGATTTTAAAAACAAAATGCCTTAATACAGTCTGCGAGGGGGCAAGATGCCCGAACAAAAGCGAGTGTTATTCCAGAAATACTGCGACCTTTTTAATTATGGGCTCTGTCTGCACAAGAAACTGCCGTTACTGTAATATTTCTCCGGCAAGACCCGAACCGCTTGACGAGGAGGAGCCGAAACACGTTGCAGAAGCTGTAAATGAATTGGGGCTTAAATATGCAGTTATAACATCAGTTACGCGAGATGACCTACCGGATGGAGGTGCAGGACATTTCAAGAAATGTATAGATGAGATTAGAAAAATATCTGATGCTAAAATTGAGATTTTAACCCCGGATTTCAAGGGAAACAGAGATGCTCTTGATACCATTATCAAAGCAAAGCCTGACGTTTTTAACCATAATATCGAAACCGTTAAATCCATTTTTAAGACAGCAAGGCCTCAGGGAAACTACTTTACTTCGCTGGAGGTTTTAAGACATATAAAAGATAATTCAAATATGATTACAAAATCCGGTCTGATGATTGGTTTGGGCGAGAATTTTGATGAAATAGAAGAAACTCTTTATGATCTGAAAAATGCAGGAGTTGATATAGTTACGATAGGTCAATATATTCAGCCGTCCAAAGCTCATCTTGAGGTTTCAAAATATTATACATTAGAAGAATTTGAAAATATAAAGAAACTTGCGAAAAAAGCAGGGTTTAAGCATTTTGAAATAGGGCCTCTTGTCAGAAGCTCCTACAAAGCGATGAAATCTTGGCAAGACAGCTTGAAAATAGAATCATAAGGCGCTAAAATAAAATTTAGGAGAGAGAAATGAGCGTTAATGAGATTATAAATATGGGTTTTTCACTGCATAAGGAGGGCAATCTCGAAGATGCGGAGAATAAATATAATGAAGCTTTAAAGCTTGATGGTGGAAACGCAGAAATCTATAATCTTATGGGCGTTTTAAAACTCCAGCAGGAAGACATTCCGGCTGCTATAGATTGGATAGAAAAAGCTATTGCAATGAACCCTAATTCATATTTTTATGAGACTTTGTTTCAGGCATATATACGAGGGGAATTGTACAATAAGATTATTGACAGAGAAGTCGAGGTCTTAAAACTTTTTCCGGAGAATTTTTCTCTGCTTTTCAATGTTGCACTCGCTTTTAAGAATTTAAACAGAAACAGAGACGCTATCAAGTTTTATGAGAAAGCCCTAAAGATTAATCCCGGCTCATATTCTGCCTGGTTCAATCTTGCGCACCTGTACAGTGTTGAGGGAGAGGCAAAGAATGCACTTTCTGCTATGCAGATTTGTAATAAGATAAAACCTAATGATGAAGATACAGAGTATTTTCTCGGGTTAGCACTAATGAGGGTTAAAGATTATGATAAGGGGCTTAAATACTTTGAAAAAAGGCTGTGTCGGGAAACCGCAATAGCACTGCAGAATAAAACATATCCCAACAAGGCTTCAAGAGAGTGTTTGTGGAAGCGTAGCGAAAATATTAAGGATAAAACTCTGCTTGTTTATTACGAGGCAGGTTTTGGCGACGTAATAATGTATTCAAGATATCTTCCGCTTGCGGCAGAGAAATGTAAAAAGCTATTATTTATGCCTCAAAAACCTCTTGCTCCGCTTTATAAAGATAACCCACTTGGTATAGACGAAGTTATTGACAGGTTTATACCTGAGTCAAATATTGAGTTTGATGTACATGCACCACTTTTAAGTTTACCGTATCTGATAGGGCTAAAAGGGAATAAAATTTTTGCCTATCCTGAAGGGTATATTCGGCCAAATAAAAAAATGGCAGAGGAATACCATAAAAAATTCTTTAATAACGATAAAATTAAAGTTGGGATAAAATGGCAGGGAAACACATACTACGACAAAGATAGAGTAATTCCTACAGAAGCATTTTTCCCATTGATTGAGGTTGACAATACCCAGTATTATTCTTTCCAAACATTTGAAGGTTCTGAAGAAGTCACTAAGCTGACATCAAGATATAATGTTGTTGACATAGGTAAGGATTTACTGGATTTTGAGCAGACTGCGGCAGCACTGAGTAATCTTGATATTGTTATTTGTAATGACACATCTTTAGCACACCTTGCAGGAGCAATGGGGATTCCGTGCTGGGTGATTTTACCCTATGAAGTAAATTGGCGATGGCATGATGAGTTTGACAAGTGTGCTTGGTATGATAGTATGCGTTTATTTAGACAAAAAGCTCCCGGAGATTGGGTAGGAGTATTTGAAGAGGTATTGTGCGAGATGCGTTAAATTTTTTGTTTCTTTCTGTTTAAAGGAGGGTTATTATGGCAACAGTAGAGCCAATAAGAAACAAAGATGATATTAGATGCGTTGAGGGAATTCTTGCAAGTCAGGGATTTAGAAATCGTTTATTTTTTACTCTCGGAAGTAAATTGCGGTTTTAGAATTTCTAACAATTTAGAATCAAACGTAGGATATGCAAGGGCAAGATTATATTCGTTTATTGATAAAAAAAACGGAAAGTAATAAAAGGCTTAAACCGATGATAGAGTTACCTGTATGGCAAATCAATGCGTTAAGTAAACCCGTTATGATTAGTCAAGATTACGGCCTGTTATCCTCTAACAAGTGACAGACAGTTGGAGTCATTAAAAGCTTGTAATGCAGGATTTATCTGGATTGCAGTAGAGTAATCTTTTCTGAAGCCTTCTGTGTCGCCCAGCTCTTTTCTTATAGCAGCTCGGTAATAGTATGCATCTGCGTATTGGGAATTATTTTCAATTGCCTTATTTAAATCAGCAATTGCCCCTTGCAAATCTCTTAGTACACATTTTTGCAGCCCTCTTATGTAGTAGCTTTCAGCCAGTTTAATATTTGTTGTCGGGCTCTTTGTAACGGCTTTTGTATTTATGACAGGATTAGCAGCTGCTTGAACAGTTGCTACACCTGCATTAATAGCTCCTGCAATTTTTTCTGTTTTAGGATCCTGCTTAACTTCTTGTTTTACAGACTTTGCCTGAGCTATAACAGCCGGTTGCTCAACTTGTTTAGACGCAGCTTGTTTGAGGCTTTCTTGAGGTTTTGCTTCTGCAGTTTGCTTTTTTACAACAGGCTGTTCTGCAGGCTTAGCTTGTGCAA
Organism: Candidatus Gastranaerophilales bacterium; assembly: GCA_944324435.1. Lineage (GTDB taxonomy): Bacteria > Cyanobacteriota > Vampirovibrionia > Gastranaerophilales > Gastranaerophilaceae > CAG-196. The sequence continues at coordinate 33,908 of CALUWH010000017.1, read as the reverse complement.
TTTTTGTGTAATCGTCAAATTGTTTGGGCTGTACAGTTACGGGTTTTGCCGGAATGGCTGCTATATAGCTTTCATTTGAAAGCAGCGGTTTAACATTCTTGATAAATTCTTGTTTTTCAGCAAGTGCTATGGCCTGATCTAAGTCAATGGCTGCACCCTGGTTATCAAAATAAAGCTTTTTCAATCGTCCTCTGTTAGCATAAGCTATGCTGTCATTAGGGTTCAAAGCTATTGCCTGTGTGTAGTCGCTTAATGCCCCAACATTATAGTTAAGTCTTTTTTTTACAACTCCTCTGTTGTTATAAGCTTCAGCATCTTTGGGGTTAAGCTCAATAGCCATGTTATAATCCTTGAGTGCGCCTTCATTATCGTTGAGCATATATTTTAGATTTGCTCTATTATAATAAACATCGGAGTATTTGCTGTTTATAGCAAGAGCCTGCTCGTAATCTTTCATCGCACCTTCGATATCGTTTAGTGCAACTTTTAGTACCCCCCTGTTATTGTATGCGAAAGCAAATTTGCTATTTATCTTTATGGCACTATTGTAGTCCTGCATTGCTCCGTCATAATCCAATGTGAGCTGTTTTATGTAGCCTCTGTTTAAATAAAGTTCAGGGTTATTAGGGTTAAGTTGAATAGCTTTGTCAAAGTCTTGGATTGCACCTTCCGTATCGTTATTTATAAACCTAAAAGAAGCTCTGTTAGAGTACGCAAGCGAGTTTTGTGGATTGGCTTGAATTTCCTGTGTATATTTTTCTATGGAACGTTCAACCGGAGACACAGCAAAAGCCACGCAGTTAAATGCGAACATCATCGCTATTGCAAGTATAACACTTGTTGTTTTCACGATACGTACTCCTTCATCAAGTGAGATTTCCTAAATCGTATCACATAAAAAAATCATATCAAGAGGGAAGATGTATATTGTACGGGTTGCTAACATTATCAAGAGAGATATTTTATCTTGCATTTGATTTATGGACATACTAAAATAAAAGTTAAGCCGGTGTGGCTCAGGTGGTAGAGCAACTGATTCGTAATCAGTAGGTCGGGAGTTCGAGTCTCCCCATCGGCAATTTTGAAAAAGGGCTTTCTTGCAGTGTTTTAACGAAAAAATATGCGCTTGGCGCGATTTGATACAAAGTGCAAGCTAAACCTTAAAAAGGGGACTCTCTAGCTGGTGAGGTATAATGTAGCTTGCGCTTTTATGGGCGCGATTGTCTTGCTCACTCGCGTTGAACGGCAATTCCGTATTTTGCTTCTGTATTTACATACATCGCAAAATACTCCAGCCTCCGCTCGTTCGCGCTCGAACGCAAAAACGTTCAAATCCCTGACAATAAGCAAAATAAAAGAGGACAAGATATGTCCTCTTTTATTTTGCGCTTGTGTGATTCGATACAAAGCACGAGCTAGGCCTTAAAAAGGGGACTCTCTAGCTGGGGAGATACAATGTAGCTTGCGTTTTTAAGCATTAAAAAATGCGCTTGGCGCGATTCGAACGCGCGACCTATCCCTTAAAAGGGGAGTGCTCTACCTGCTGAGCTACAAGCGCATATTTTATGAAATTTTAAACCTTTATACTTCGGTATGTGAGCCAAAATTACCCACAAGGTTTATGTTATCAAGAACAAATTCGAGTGTCAAGTGGTTTGTTATTTGCTGCAATCTCATTGATAATATCTTTTATCTCCGAAGAAATATCGCTGCTTTGAGATATATTCATTCTTACAAGTTTTGCGAATTCCGCTTTTTTAAACTCATGAAGCCCTTTAGTTTTAAAAATATTTTCCAGGTTATAAACTTTTGATTGTTTGTCATCCAGTTCTTCTTCTTCAATCTTTGCGAAATTTTGGAGACAGGAGTTGACGGACTTTACAATCAGCGATTTGGGTAATAAATCTTCAAACTCACCGCAGGAAACTAAATGAATTTGATCCTCTTGTCTTAATCTGGGCTTTATCTGAGCAATATTATCTTCTGCATCTTTATCCAAAAGCAAAAAAATGGGGATTTTAAGCTCCTCAATAAGTTTATAATACATTTTTACTACCTGATTTTTACCGCCGGCAGCAATAATTTGGATTCCCTTAGTATAAAAATCAAACCCCAAGAATTTAGAAAATGCAGGGAGCAGAATCTCTTCTGTTAGTCCTTCGACTAGTATGACCTTTTCTACAGGGTATTTAAGCTGATAACGTTCTCTAAGTGCACGCAAGTCTCCTTTTGATAAGCTTATAGACTTGAGCCAGCGTAAATTAACCACACTGTCTTTTTTTATATAATTCAGAGCGGAGTTATAGTCTATTTCATTATTAAGAAGTTCTTGAACTGACTCATCATTCTTGAATACACTATTTTCATAATCTTTCAATGTCTTGTTGATTGATAAGTTTGGTTCGGCTCGCCGTATCAGGGAACTGTTAAAAATTTCTTGTGCACAATTTTTTATTTCAGAAAATTTCCAGCTTCCCAAATCACTTTTTTTTATTTTAGGCTCCATAAGGCAGGATAGAATTATATCAAAAAAGACTCTTAAATATTTTTCTTTTGTATTCTTAAATCTGGTTAGTCTATCCAGTGATATAACAATTTGTTCTTCTGTCAATTTTTTGTACTTCATTAGATTTATTTTATAATCTATCCGACATAATTCAAACTTAATTGTAAAATTTTGTAACAAAATTTATGTAAAGATTTGTAACAATATTGTAAAAAACATGAAATTTCATCAAGTAAATATACTTTATATATATAAGAGTATAAATAAAATTACGGAGACAGCATAAAATGGCATTCTTAATGTTATTACATGAAAAAATGAGGCTTCAACGTAAAGTTAATAAATTAACTTTGCGTCAGTTGCAGCTGTCAAGCCGTAAAGAAAGAATAACAAAAAACATTTCCAGAGTACAGAAAATGTATTCTAATAAAATGACGCAATTGGAAAGCCAGGCGAAGATGGCTCAGAGCCAATTCTCTGTTTGGGCTCAAAATTGGTCCGGACTTGGTACCGCAGGCTTGAATCCAATGAATTTTGGGGCCGCCGGTGGTATTTCAATGTTTATTATGCAAGGTTTGGCAGCCTGGGCCGGTCAAGGTACAAAAGACAAAGACGGCAACGAGATTGTTTCCTCAGATAGAGCTGCAACAATGTATCAGGCATTCCAAAATGGCGGATTCCAGCAAAACTTGGATGAAAACGGCAAGGTTATTAAAGATGCAGAATGGAAAGATATTAGCGGTAATACATATACTGCACAAGAATATCAAGCTTTCCAGGCTGCATATACACAAATTCAGCAAATGCAAAATGTCAGACAAATGCAAGTACAGCAGATGTCGTCTCAATATCAATCCAATGTATCGATTTGGCTGGAAGCAGCAAAAGAACAATTGGAAGCCGAACAGGATGCGGCACTTGCACCTCTCGAGGCAGAGGAAACAGATATCGAACTCGACAATCAGTCCTGCGAAGCACAGTTAGCAGATGCAAAGGCAAGATTAGAATCCGTAAAACAGGCTTGCAGCGAAGGTATCAAAGATTCAGCACCGACATTCGGATTAGGTTAATATTAAGAATTATATTATATAAGTCCGTCTGCTCCTACGAGCATGGCGGTTTTTTATATTATTCAGCCGTCATTATTGTTTCAAGTGATTTTACGGCATTTTCCACGGTATCATTCATAATTTTATAATCAAATTTTTCAGAATTTTTAATCTCGGCTTTTATTGATGCCAGTCTTTTCCTAATGGATTCTTCGTCTTCAGTGTGACGGCCTCGCAGTCTGGTTTCCAGATCTTTTATTGAGGGCGGTTCTATAAAGATTAATACAGCCTCGGGCATGAGCGATTTTACATTCAATGCACCCTTAGTATCAATTTCAAGGATTAAATTTTCTCCGTTATCAAGACATTTCTTGACAAAATCTTTTTTGGTACCGTAGCGATTACCTGAAAATTCAGCCCATTCAAGAAATTCGTCATTTTTTATACAAGAGTCAAATTCCTCTACTGTAAGATAAAAGTAATTTACACCGTGAATCTCGCCTTCGCGTTTGTTTCTGGTAGTACAAGAGACTGAAAGCTTGAATTCAGGATGCTTTTTTAAAAACTCTTTGATAACAGTACCTTTGCCGACACCTGATGAGCCTGATATTACATATAGTTTTTTCATAAATCAAATCCTCTATGCACCGTCGTTTCAAAATCAATATTACAGCTTATCTCTGGTTCAATTTCTACTTTTTCCTCTGTTTTTTGAACACAGTATTGTTCCGGAACAGATTTTTCCATTGACTTTGAGCGAGTTTTCATATCAGAAACGGCTGCTTCCGTAATCTCGGGCATATCCATAGCCTTTGTGCAGATTTCAATGTAGCACATTTTGTTCATTATCTGAGTAACTTTCAGAGCTTTATCAAAGTCCTCAGCCGTATTAACTTTCGTTGACCATACGTCCCCTTCAAATATTCGGGCAAATTTTGAGTAATTCATCTGCATTATATCATTAAACTTGTCGTGCGGATTGTCGGAAAGAACTCTCTCAATTGTATACCCGTGATTATTCAGGACAATAATTACAGGATTAACTCCATACCTGAGCATATTCCCTATCTCCAAAGCAGTTAGTTGATGTGCACCTTCTCCTGTTACAAGAATGACTCTTGATTTTGGTTTTGCAAGGCAAATTCCGAGAGTGGCAGGAGTTGCCCATCCTATTGAGCCCCAGAGGGTTTGAGTCTGTAAATCGACATTATGAGGGAATTTTATCTGGCATACGCCTTGAGGCACAATACCGGTTTCGGCTACAACAATGTCATTCTCTTTTATAAACTCCTGTAAGCGCGGATAAATATATTTTGACGTTAAATCTTCATTATCAGCCGGAACATGTTCATAGCCGATACGGCCTCTTTCTATATAAATTTCTTTGGGAGTTATCAGCTTTGTAACCTCTTCCAAAACGTCGCTCATTTTTACGTTATCAAATCTTATGCCGTCAACATAAGTGAACGTTCCATAAATTGCGATATGATTGTTAATTTTATACGGAAGATTAAATCCGAACGCATTTAAATCACTGTAAACAGGCCCGACAGCAATAAGACAATCTGTCTCTTCCAGTGCTTTTTGCGCTTGGGGATTCTTATATCCGGCATAATATCCGCCAAGGTATTTTTCATAATCCATATCAATTAGGTTTGTGCCCATCAAAAAATTTGTTACAGGAATTTTTGATTTTTCTACAAATTCCTTATATTCAATCTTTGCATCAAATCTTTTTACAAGAGCATCGCCTAGAATTACGGGTTTTTGTGCATTATTAATCTTTTCAACTATTTTAGTTGTCACAGCCTTCAAAACCTCATCATCACTGCTCCAACCGTAAGAAACCTCTCTGTCAGAGATTTGCATTTTTGCAATATCTATCGGGATTGCAATATAAACAGGTTTTCTCTCTTTTACGAAAATTTTTAAAACTCTGTCAATTTCAAGCTTTGCATTGTCTCTTGTAAGATAAGCTGTTGCGGCTACAACCGGTTTGTGTGCTTCCATGAACTTGTAATAGTCAACATCTTGAAAGTTATGATGCACCATCGTTTTGTTTTCTATGCATGTAGTTGCCGGAACTCCAACTATACTGATTACGGGAATATTTTCCGCATAACTTCCAGCTATTGCATTTATTGCACTTAGTTCGCCGACTCCGTATGTTGTTATAATCGCGCCAAAGCCGCGCATTCTGGCATATCCGTCCGCGGCATACCCTGCATTAAGCTCATTCGTACACCCTATCCAGTTAGTATTTGGGTTATTTTCAACTGCGTATAAAAGGTTAAAATTATAATCGCCAGGAAGTCCAAAAAAGTCGTTAATTCCAAGCTCCTCAAGTTTTTTTATCAGATAATCGGCTGTATTCATTCTCTTCTCCCTCAATATTTCGTTCATAATACCACACTGGAAAAATCTTTTCCAGCAATTTTTTTACTTAACTTGAGGGCCTCTTAGCTGTTTGTATAAATTCATTATATATTCGTCAAATGTTTTACCCTTAATAAGCCATTTGAAAACCTCTGCTACAAATTCTTTAGAGTCACTTGCCGCCCTTGGGGAAACCTCTGTATGGATTTTATTTAAGTTTACGTTCCTCCATGCAGTTTTTCTTTCCGCCGGTGAAGGGAGATTCTGAAAGTGAAGCCAGTGCCCGATTTCATGGATCAGAGAGTCATATCGTTCTGACTCAGGCTTTTTGAGATTAGATTTTGAAATAAATATATAGAGTTTATCAAAGGCCTTTATGCAGCTGGATTTTGGCGTGAATGACGGTTTAAATGCGATATTCTCGGGTAGTCTTGCAACTTTCCCTGCCAGAAGTTTAAGCCCTTCATTTTTGTATGCTTCAGTGCGAGGATTGTTTTTATTTATGTATAGAAGGGTTTTATAGGCTAAGCTATATTTAAATGATGCAAGACGAGAACTTATCTTCATATAATATAAATCCTTTTGTCAGCTTTTAATAAATCTGATTTTGCTTCTTTGGAACAAGCGTAAAGATTCTCTGTTAATATCCCTGAAATATATGGAATGCTTTTTTTGTCCTGTACGGCCTTTCCGCTTTCTGTAAGCAGGATTTCTTCATTATCTTTATAAAACTCTCCAAGTTCAGGTGTAAAAAATTTGGAATCCGCATTCCCCCGGCTTGCGACGTAACCTTCAGAATTTCTGCGAAAATAAACAGGTTCACCCATGTGTACGGCTGAGGCATCTTTTTTATGTGCAAATCCAAGCGGAACAACTTTTATGCTTTCTTTTAAATCCAGAACTTTTTTTACGATACTTGAAATGCCCGGTTGAAATTTATACTTCATAGGTAAAAATGATAATATCCCTAATGCCCCTTCTGGAAATATGAACAAGTTTATCTTAGACGCGGCCAATTCATTCACAAGCCCTTTTAACGTAACGGCATTCTCAGCTTTTCCCTTTCCATCAAGACCAGCATTAATAGGAACTAATCCCATCCACTTCAATTTTTCTCCGAGATCTTTTTGTTCTTCCAAAATGCTCTTATTAGTTAAGACTCTGCTTCTCGGACAGTTTTCTGCCAAGCCATGATAAATATACTCCCTATATAGTAGAGTATTAAAAAATTTAAGATTCTCAAAGTCAAGAGTCTGATTTTTTGTATGATTCATCATAAAAATGCAGGGCTCATTTGCTTCAACAATCCGCGCTAATCTTTCTGATTCTACATTAATCTCTACAGGATTTTTGCACCATTTTTTCACGGTAGAGTAGATGTATTTTATATAGTCTGCAGAATCTATATTGATACGTTTATAAGTATCAATATTTTTATAAAAAAGGGCAGAGCCTTTAAAGCTCAACCCTCTCTTTTGTTTTTTTTGTCTCTGCGTGCAAGTATTAGCAGCAGCTATCAAATGGATTCCAATCATCCGGGCTTCCGTCGTCATTTGCTTTAATAATATTTTCTTCAACTGCTTTTTCCGGTTTTGAAATACCTTTGACAAAAGTATCAACTGCCGGTGTTGCGAGTAATGCTGCTCCTGCAGCGGTTCCAGCCATAGCGGCTCTTTTTACAATCTGTTGTTTGTTTCCAAATGTTGTAACCCCAATTGCATTGATGTTCATCGTTTTTCCTTTCCTACTTTCTTCTTAACACTATGATGGTAGTTTTATACCATTTCTGACCTTTATTAGTTTTGATATTAATGCCGAAAAGCACGTTATTATTAGTAATGTTTTTTTTATGTACGCAGTGGATTTTGTTCTGCTGTTGTGACCAAAATTTTGATTGCTTACTCCTGAATTGCCAAGGTTATTATTACCGAACTTGATTCTAGCTTGAAAACCTATTGTATTTACCTTGCGTATATTCATATCTTAAATTCTATTTTACCAGAGGTTTTAAACTATGCAATAGGGTATATATATTAATTTTATAAATCTTTACATAACTTCTTTGTATATACGTTTTCGTCAATATGGTGTTGCAGAAGTTTATTAGCAAACATTGTACCCCCAACAAGTGATGCAAATATAATTGGGATACGGTATAGCGGTTTTACCTCCTTTGTAAAAGCGGTTGTCGTTGATAATATTGCAATCGGGATAAGCGTGTCATTAATTAAACACTCGGTTGTATATTTGAGCCGTTTATCAAACTCTTTATTTTTAGCTAAGTCTATAGCCTGAGTTCCTATCATGCCCGTAGTAAAAATTCGCATTTGCGGCATGTCAGTTATTCTGGAATACATTATATCACGAGTATTTTCGTCGACATCTTTCATAATATTGTTGTCGAGATATGCGGCAAAACGACTTTTTTCATAAGCGTCAGGATTGTTTTCCGGTTGTTCAAATCCTGTTTTTGATAATAAATAGTCCATACCCAGTGCTCCTAGGATACCGGAAGTACACAGAAGAAAGCTTGATATTAGGTCGTGAGTTATTTCCTTAACGTATTTAACAGGTTTTTCAACTACTTTGGCTTTATTTATTAAATAGTGTGTTATGGCGTGAGTAGCATTTTTGAAATTCTTGTGACTAAGAATTTTTTTTGAGGCAGCGTTGTACCCTAAAAGCCCTAATGCGGCTCCTGACAATACAACACTGTCTTTTACCAAAAATTTTGACTTGTATTTGTCATCTGCATTTTTATAATCTTTATATGTCTTATAAACTCCGCTTCCAATGAAAATTGACGTGGAAAGGAGTGTGGAATTTAAAACATTATCAAGAGTTTTGTTGACTTGCATACATTTCTATAAAAGCATGAAAATAAAATTTTTTGTTTAACCTTCATAAATATCTAATAGTGTAATAAAATAAATTTATGAGAAAGTTTTGGTTGTACTCTACATTGATTATCTTCGCAATATCTATGCTGCTGCCGTTTGTGGTAATGTTTGTGATTTCACTTAGCGGTGACGAGGCATTTTTTACAAATTATAAAAATATAAATCTTTCTTTTTGCGCATATAAAAATGTTTTTGCCTCAATTCCTGTCATCAAATATTTTTTGAATAGTCTTATAGTAGCTTTGATTACAACTATATTTCAGGTTTTAATATCTGCTCTGGCAGGCTATGGTTTTGCAAGATTCGATTTTCGGGGAAGAAATGTTCTGTTTTTTATTATAATCCTATCTATGATGGTTCCGCCTCAGGTTAATATTGTTCCATTATTCTATTTGATGAGTAAGTTAGGTTGGGTAAATTCTTATCAGGCTCTTATTGTTCCCGGAATTTTTGGCGGATTCGGGGTTTTTCTTATGAGGCAGTATTTTCTCAACTTCTCTAAAGATTTGGAAGACGCTGCAAAGCTGGATGGGTGCGGAGTGTTAAAACAATTCTTCTATGTTGCACTACCCTGTGCTCTGCCGGCGGTTGCAACTCTTAGTATATTCACTTTTGTAACAACCTGGAATAGTTTTATGTGGCCGTTGATTATTACTAACACTGAATCTATGCGTACGCTTGCGGTTGGGCTTACTATATTTAAGGGTTCTTTTAGGGAGATTACTCTATGGGGAGAATTAATGGCCTGCTCTTGTATTTGCTCTATTCCGGTTATTTTAATTTTTATTTTCGGGAAGAAATATCTCATCAATAATCCAATGGTCGGTGCTGTTAAAGAAGATTAATAGGCAAAAAATAATTTTACGTGTTTTACATAGAGTATGATAAATTTTAAAGCCAACTACCTATCTACGACCAGAGTTCAACGAAGAATGCCTAATAATAAAGTCCAAGATTATAAGGTGGCGTTTGTTGAGTTTAAACCGACAAACAGCAAAGATTTATATGCAATAAAGGATGTTTCACGCAGTTGGGATGACGGTGAAACGTTTGCAAAAAACATTTTTGATGATATTCAGGAGGATTACTATAGAGCTTCAAGCGGTTCTCCAAAATATCAGTATTATGGGATTACAAGACAAAAGACTGATTTTCAGACTCCATTACCTGATGAGATATTAGCTCTTGCGCAAATAAAAAAAATATCTGATACCAGAAATGAACTAGTGTATCTACAGGTAGACCCGACCCAGAATATGTTTGCTCAGGAGGCCTTATTTAAAGGTATAGGTACTGCTGTTTTAGATTCCATAAAGACGTTGCTTAAAGGTAAGGAAATTATCTTGCAGCCTGTTGAATCTGCAATTAATTTCTACAAATCCAACAAGTTTTTAAATCTGGAATTTAGCAATAAACTTATTTGGCGTCCCTAGGCTCAAGCTTTAGCCATACAGCCCCATAAGGTGCTATTCTAAGGTGCATTGTTCTGTTTGTCAGAGAGACATCAACTTTTATGTCATCTCCGTTAATAAGGTTAGTAAAGTGATCTATATGCCCTTCAGATTTTAAGACAACATCCATTGGAATTGTTATTTCTGCAATCAGCTTTTCATCGGATAGGTTATTAATAACAAGAATCTTTTCATCTTTATAGCTTCTGATATATGCAAAGTTACTTGGAGATGATGTCTTGAGTAGTGTAAAGTCCCCTCTTGACATTGAAGGTAATGATTTCCTTAGGGCTATTAGATTTTTAACCTTTTTATAAACTTTGCTGTTAAATTCATAGTAGTCTTTTGATGAACCATAAAATAATTTTGCAGGAACGGCTCCTCTATTTATGTCACGGCTGTCAAAATAACTCAGCAGCTTAATCTTGCTGCCTTTATGCTTCTCTTTTCTCTCCATAGCACTCTTTTTCGCATTTTCAAAGTTATTTCTAACCCCAACTTCATCCCCGTAATAAATTATCGGGATACCAGGCATAGACATAAGAATGGAGAATGCCATTTCTATTCTGTCAGGGTCATTATCCAAAAAGTTCGCAAGTCTGCCGCTTACGCCAAGCCCTTTTCTAAATTCTGCCCCCTTTGGAACAAGAGCATTATATATAATCTCCCTTGTCTGTGGGTCAATCATCTCTAGAGTCAATTCATCGTGCACTCTCAAAAACACTCCCCAGCTTGCTGTTGAAGGAATTTGGGGCGTTGCTTTATAAGCATTAATAAAATGCTGCTTATCTCCGGTTATTAATGACGCCCATATTGCAGGCATGTATGGGAAATGATATGCTATTTGAAATTCGTCGGTTCGTTTTATTACTTTTTCTTCATTATTAATTGTAGTTTTAAACTTTCTTTCTTTTCCGAAATATGGCAGAATGTCATTCGGATACTGACAAGCCTCTGCCTGAATAACTGTTCTTGGTGCTGTCATTTGAATATAATTGCTTAATAATCTTATAATTGCGTGTGTTTTAGGTAAATTTTCAGCACTTGTGCCGTCCTCCTTTGATAAATATGGAATTGCATCTAATCTGAAAATATCAATACCAATATTTGTCCAGTAGTTTATTGTATCAAGCCAATAATAAAGCACTTCCGGATTTTCCCAATTTATATCAAGCTGGAAAGGGTAAAATGTGTGATAAAAGTAATAATCTTTGCCATTTACTGTGACCTTCCTGTAATGGTTATCTGTAATCTCAGGAAATATCAGCCTTCTTTTAGAAATTTTACCATTTTTTTCTTTGTATTCTACAACAGTACCGATTTTTTCATCTACATATTTTCGATATTCCGGCATTTTATCTTTCACAACAAAATAATCTTTTTTTGTGATGTCCCCTCTTAAAAAGCTCTGAAACCATTCATGCTGGTCCGAGATGTGGTTTAAAACTAAATCTGATTTAATTTTAAATCCGTTTTCTTTTGCCTCTTTAATAAATTCTTTGAACTGCGGTTTGCCCCCAAGGTCTTCTCTTATGTTTTGAGGGTTTCTTATATCAAAACCGGAATCGGACATTGGAGAATCCGCAAATGGTAATAAGTAAAGCGTTGTAACGCCTAAATCTTTCAGGTAATCAAACATTATTGAAGTATCTCTGAAGGTATTTGGTTTTTCAGGACTTACAACCCCAAACTGGTCTACATAGAACATATATATAATTTCGTCTTTATACCAGTCATCCGCCCTGTTTAAGTCATCTTTTTTGAGCGCTTCGGGTCTTTTGGCAATAGCCTCTCTTGCTATTTCCATAACCTTGTCATAAATCTCTTTAGACTGTTTTTCTCCATATATCTGTATAATACAATTATTAATTTCATTTTCAATGCGCTTTGGAACAACAACAGTATCTTCTGCGTTTGTCTGGTTAGCCGCGGCAATTTGTTCTGCCGCAATAGCAGAGATGTTTGATGTTAATACTACAGCCGTAAGAAATAAAGATAATACCCTTTTATACATATATTAAAAATACTCCTCTTTTTTATTATTGTATCACGCCTAAAAATATAAGCAAAAAAGCTGTACAATATTTGCACAGCTCTATTTTAGGGTAAATAATGTGGGTATATTTTTGAGTCTATACCTCTATGAAAAGTCGTCTTCCGACAATATTCGGCTGGTTATTGTAATATCCTGCAAAGTATCCTCCTGCAACTGGTCTGTTTTTGCCGTAAAAAGCAAATGGATTTCCATTTTGTGGGGTTACAAAAGGGTTACCTGATGAGGAAGCAAAAGGGTTTGAACTTCTTGAACCGCTAATGCTTGTTGTTTGAACCATTGGACTTGAGGTTAAAACTCTTGATAATAAATTTACAATTCCTGCCATGTTTTGTAGACCTTTCTGTATACGGTTTAATGTTTTTTTCCGTAAAGTCAATTATTATGTCGGTATAATTTTGAAAAACTTTATAGAAAATTATAAAACATCACCTATTTGTATTAAGTTTTGTAACAAAAAGGCAATTTTAAAATCGATATAAAGTTTATATATATAAGGTGAGAGTATGCCAGAGCCGCTAAAAAGATTTATAGATACAGCTGAAGAATTAGATGTTGATAAGACTCTTTTAGAAACAAATTTAGGAGCGTCAGCAAAAGCAGAGTTGGAAGATTTTGCCGTTGATTTTGGCGAAACTGTGCTTGACATGCTAAAGCCCGATAAAAATAAAAAGCCGCCTGTTCCGTCAGGTCCTACGCCTACTTATAAGGAGTCTGTACTGGCGCCGGAACGTTCAGGTACACTTTATAATGTTACAAACTTTCACGAATCTATACCCGAAGTTACAGGGCGTTCAAAGCTGTTTAATAGAGTTAAATATAAGGTAAAAGGATTTAGTGTTACGGGATTTGTGGAAAATGGAAATTTAAATTACGGCCTAATGGCCGGTGATGATACCGGATTTGTATGGCAGTCAAACCAGGCTTCAACAACAAATGAACTCCAGGTTACGTATAATGTAAGAAAAAACAAAGCTGTATTTGAATATTCAGAAAGTTCTCCTGTACAAAATTATAGAATTTCTCTGTTTCATGATGACGGCATTTACGGCGTTACTGCCGGATATTCTCACCATAATGGCATAAATACTACTGTTTCAGTAGATAATAAAAGTGCATCCGTAAAGACAGGCATATATAAAACAGTTGATAACTGTAAAATGGATTTGGGCGTATATGCAACAACAGGTGAAAATTATAAGTATCCGTTTATAGGATTTGCAGGAAGAGTTACTTTTTAAAAAAAATAAAAAGGAATTAAATATTTAATTCCTTTATAAAACGGAGTTTAATTGTTTTCAGAAATAAAAATTAATAGAGTTTATTATTGTGTAGCCATTTCAAGAGCAGATTGCAAGAGGTCTTTATTAGATTTAATCAAGGCATTAACAAGTTCCATCTGTACTTTTGCCTGCTGATAATCTGAAATATTGGCTTTAAAATCAGTATTTGCCTGCTCTAGAAGTCCGGAACGAATTTCACCTCTTCCGATTACGGGTTTTCCTGATTCAGGAGTTTCAATGAATACTCCTTGTTTGACTTCAAACAAACCATTGGGATTATGGAAATTTGCTGTCGCAATCTTATATAACGGAACCGAACGATTGCCTCCATCTGCTTTTCCATAAATGGTACCATCATTTTTTATTTCATATTCGTCATACTTGCCCAAAAATTTTCCGTTATTGGGGTCTATCCATAGTTTTATATTGGTTGTCGGAACGCTTAGTGCACCGCCTTTCAAAGCAGTTTCTTCATATAAATCTGCGCTAATAGACTTTGTACCGGACATTATTTCTCCTTTATCGTTAAGAATATAGCCCTGCACAGTATCACCGTTGGCCGCTCTGTATACACCCTCCGAATCAAATGTAAATTCACCAAGTCGTGTGTAAGCTACATTCCCTTCGGGAGAGCGAAGCATAAAATAACCTGTTCCTTCAAAAAATAAGTTTTCATTAGACGTTCCGGGAATAGATTTCCCCTGTCCTAAGTTTTTGACATTGTTGTCAATAACCGCGCCGCCCAGAAAGGTTTTGAAAGTTACTTTATTTTCTCTGAACCCCGGCGTATAGATGTTTGTCATATTTTCGGCTAAAACATCCATCCACTGTACAGTAGCTTTTTGGGTGTTAATTGCGGTTGTGTACAAATCATTCATTGTCGCGTCCCTTCTTTCTGTTGTTTCGTTCGTCTTGCGGTTGTTTGCGCTGATTTAACTCATCATAATCAATGTTGTTCTCATCAAATTTTTGCCTCAAAAGCGGCAAGTTTTCTTTCAAGTAGGCTTCTGCAACCTGTGAACTCGGGAGAAAATCTGCGGAGATTTTACCTTCCCTACTTATTCTTATAATGACAGAAATATTATTGTCAAAATCTATTCTTATAGGTTTATTATCTTGCATAGATTTTGCAAGCATGTCTGCAAGGGTCTTGGATACTTGTGAGGACTTATCAGCACCTCGGAGTGAGTCCATATTAATACTTCCTCCCTCAACGAGTTTCGTAAAAAAATCTACATCGGATTTATCCATTATAATGGAGTCATATTTTACAATTGTCTCTACTACAAGATTTGTTTTTTTATCTACCTTTTTTACTCCGCTGGTATCACTTACGGTTTTTGTTTTAGAAACGGTATTTTTCGGCTGCTCAACAATGTTTTTATTTATCATTGCAATGTTTTCAGCCATTGTTGACAAAATTTCACTTTCTTCTTTTAAATCTTTTTCTGACATAGATAACTGGTTTTGATTCTGGGGAACAAAGTCTGAAAAAGGTTTGCCGTCACTGTTAAAATTCATGCCTAAATCCATTTGCGGCATGATTTGCTCTTTGGGCTCCTGAATATTAATATCATTATTAATCACAGTATTAACCTCTTGTTTATTAGTTTTATCGGGAGATTGCTCTTCTTTCTTGAATCCATCTTCAAACATATCGTATTTTTGGACTACTATACCGTCTTTTTTTATTTGACTTACCTCATCCACTGCGCTTTGCAATCCGTTCAGCATAACCTCAAAATTGGTACTTTCCTCCTGAAAGGATGTATCCGGGTTATTAATATCAAAACCCGTATTAATATTAGGCGAGTTTTCTTGTTCCACTGTATTCTCGGTATTAACATCCTGCTTTCCGGGAGTGTCTGAAACTTTTAGTTTTGCTTCTTTATCTCCGGCATTATTGTTAAGTTCCTCTGTGGCATCTGTTTTAGAATTTATACTATCCGTATTTTTATTATTTTTTTCTTGTGTTTTTTCATCTTCTGTGTTGCTGATATTGAGTTTTTTTAACTCCTGTTTAAACTCTGCCGATGATTGACTGCTTGTGTTTTGAGCCTTGTTATCCGGACTTACCTTTGATATAACCTTTGAAGTGGATTCAATATTCATCTGTTTCTGCTGCCTCTAATTCTTTTAGTTGTTGTAAAAGTTCCTGCTCTTCTGCTTCTTCTCTTGAGTGTATAAAGAATCTTTGAACACCTATTTCAGAAAATTGTTTGAGTTCTATGGCCTTTTGTTCTTCGAGATACGCCTCTTTTTGCTTTTCTTTGTGTTTTTCGACTACTTTGACTGCCTGTTCCAGTTTTACAAGTTTCTGTTTTTCCTGATCAAGTATTGCTTGAAGTCTTTGTCGTTCTTGTTCAAGGGCATCCGCTTTATCCCACAAATGGTGGAGATAGGTGTCATAGTATTCCATCATTCTGAAATCTGCTGACTTTTTATTTTGGATGGTTTGTTGTATTTCTGCATTATTCTGTCTGATTTTTTCTTCTGCAATATATACGTCCTGCTGGGCTTTTTGTACAACTAAGAGTTGTTCTTCTTTTTTTCTTATCCTAAAATCCAGAATTTTTTGCAGTCGATAAACAAAGGGCATAATATATTCTCACATATTAATTATGGCAGATATCTGTTATTTAGGATACATCTATTTGTATGATTAATAATACTTTATATAAAGTCAATAATTAAGGTTTTATGCACGGCCGCGAAGCTGTCCGCAGGCTGCGTCAATATCAGCGCCGCGTTCAAGTCTTACTGTAACTTTCTTGCCCGAATGTTCGAGAAGATATTTAAACTTCATGGTGTCATTTACGGAAGGTTTTTTATAATCATTCTCGATAACTGAATTATAGGGTATGAGGTTAATATTACATTTCAAATCCTTGAGAAAATAAACAAGTTCCTTTGCAGCCTGTGGCATATCGTTAAAACCGTGAATTAAAATGTATTCTATGGTTATTCTTCTTCCTGTTTTATTAATATAATTCAAGAGTGCATTTTTTAAATCATTTAACGGGTATTTATTTTCTATCGGCATAATTTGTTTTCTCAAATCATGCGTAGGTGCGTGCAAAGATATTGCAAGTGTAGACTGCAAATCTGAATCTGCAAGCCGATTAATCCCCGGAATAATTCCGCTTGTGGAAATTGTTATTCTTCTTGCTCCAATTTGAAAATCATTATTAAAAAGTTCCAATGCTTTTAGAACATTTTCAAGATTCAGCAGTGGCTCTCCCTGCCCCATAAAGACTATATTTGTAACTTTGAGCCCGGTGTCTCTTTGAATTGTTAATACCTGTTCTATAATTTCTTTGTAAGTAAGGTTTCTTCTAAATCCGCCCTTGCCGGTTGCACAAAATGAACAGTTAACTGCGCATCCGACCTGAGAACTTACGCAAGCAGTGAGATTTGCCCTATTATCAAACCTCATAAGAACCGTTTCAACGCACTCACCGTCAGGATATTCAATCAGATATTTGATTGTACCGTCTTTGCTGACCTGCTTTATTTTAATTTGTGTATCTGTAACAGAAGCAATACTTTTCAGCTGCTCTCTAAAATCCTTGGAAAGATTCGTCATCTCATCTATAGAAGAGACAGATTTTGAATAAATCCAATTATGAATCTGTTTAGCTCTAAACTTTGTTGCACCAAGTTCAGACATCAAATTCTCAAGTTCTTCTAACGTTAATCCTGCAAGTATCATTGCAATTTGTCCTTATAATATTCAATGATATCAACTTTAGCCTTTAATAACAGTGCCTGGTGAGCAACTTCATCCTTCCAGGCATTAAATGCGCAGGAGGAGGGAAGCAGTTTAAGCGGATTATGCGGAAAGTCTTTGCATATATCCGGCCGGTTTTCATAATCCGAGCAAAGATTTCCTTTCAACTTGGGGCAATAATAATAATATACTTTAACATCACCCATAACATTGCTTAAAAGCTCAAAATACTCAGGATTAGCCTTTTTAGCCTCCTCATCGGTTTCGTACGGGACAAATACCGAAACAAAATCCTTGGAAAACTTATCTCCTCTCAAAGCTCTTTGTTTTAACTGGGCATAAGACAGTTCGCTAGTAGAGAGCTTGCAGCAGGAGGCGCAATTGTTACAAGTATAATTAGCTTTTTTATCAAGGATGTTTTTATGAATATTTTTTAGTTTTTGCCTGTAATCACCGGCAAGAAAGCTTAAAATTTTAATCTGCCAGTCTCTGTATTCACAATTTGGAGGATACGGAGTAAATACATCTTTTTTTTCTATTTTGCAATCCTTTACTGGGCAGTTTGCGCAGGGATTTTCAGGTTTAAATTTGTTAACCTCTGCTCGGATACTCTCAGCCGCTTCTATAAAAATTCGTTCATAATCATCTTTTAAAGCATCAAATTGACTTTTTAAAGGCTTAATATCAGGTGCTTTACTAAAAAAATTATCCATACACCAGATAATATCACAAATTACCGAGCTCGACAATGCGGATAAAATATAAGAAGTTAAAATGGTGGGTGTAAGAAAGGATATGTTATGGCTACAGAAAAATTACAACTTTACAAGTGTGAAGTATGCGGAAATTTGGTTCAGGTAATATTGCCCGGAGCCGGAGAACTTGTCTGCTGCGGAGAACCTATGAAATTACTGGAAATTCAACACGATACAAGTGAAATGGGGGAAAAACACGCACCGAAAATTGTATTCAGAGAAAACGAAAAGTACGTAGAAGTAAAAACTCATCCTATGATTTTAGAGCACTATATCCAATTCATTGAGGTTTATAAAAAAGATAAGTCACAATTGCATTTGAAATATCTGAATCCCGGTGAGACTGCGGAATTTAAAATAACAGGTCTTGATGATGACATTAAAGCTATAGAAAATTGCAATATTCATGGTCTGTGGGGGGAGGATAAAAATGATTAGCGATTCTATTAATACTATTATTAATGAACAGATAAACAAGGAATTTTATTCAGGTTATTTGTATCTGTCTATGTCAGCCCATTTAAGAGAACTTGGTTTATTCGGATTTGCAAACTGGACAAAAGTTCAAGCAAAAGAGGAGGTCGAGCATGGCCTGAAACTCTTTGATTATTTGATTGAAAGAAACAGCTTTGTTACGTTAAAACAGATTAAAACTCCTGAATTCGAGTTCAACGGTATACTGTCAATTTTTAATCATATTTATGAGCATGAAAAAAGTATAACAGCATCCGTTATGCAGATAGCAAAAGCTGCAGAAGACGAGTGTGACAGAACAACTCTCTCATTTATTGATTGGTTTATAAATGAACAGATAGAAGAAGAGCAGAACGTTAAGGACATAATAAAGCGTCTGGAGCTTTTTGGCGATAACCATGCTTCTCTTTTCCTTATGGATAAAGAATTGGGCGAACGTAACTAGTAAAAAAGGACTTCATAGTCCTTTTTTCTTGTTTTTTATTTTTGTTTTTGGTAGATTAAATTGTGTGTGGAGTATTTTTTTATTTTTTGTAAAAAAATGTAAAGTTCATGCTTAAATACTAGCAAAAATTTATATTTTGGAAACTTTTAATATATAGGTACCAGATGGGGTTCGTATGATTAAAGCAGTAAGATTAACAGACAGCAATACAGTTTTTGGCGCGAAATCTGAAGAAAAAAAACACGGAGAAGATGGACCGCAAATATTACCAAACACTTTGCGTACAAGGATTACGCAAAAAATGGATAAGACTATGAGCGCTTTTACAGAATACCCCATGAAAGGTTTTAGAGGGGATGTAAACTCTGATTTTTATGAATTTCTATCAATGGGTATTGTTCCATACCTAGCAGGGAGTGCTATGTTTATGGCAATGTTCAATCTGGTCACCAAGCATCTTAATTTAAAATCCCAAAAACTTGCAGTAAACGGCAAAAAAATGGCGCTGGGCGTTATACTTTACGGTTTATTCAAAACATTGTCAGCAGATCTGGTAACCCGTCCTGTATACTGGGGAACCGGAGTTGATATCGAACTACCTTATACAAATGTTTATTATCCGCTTCCAACACAGCCCGGTAAAGATGCTAATATTTATCCTTTAAGGCAGCAAAGAAAAGTTTATGACAGCAGAGAGTTCTTTAGAAAAGACTTAATCCAAAATGATCCGGACTACGGGGTTAAATATTACGACAAGATTGCTAAAAAAATAGGTTTGGGAGATGACTTAAACGATTCTGTAACAGAGACAACCCCTATCATACAGAGCATTGTTTCTACGACAAAAACAGCAAAATCGCTTTCAACTTATGCCTGGGCCGGAGTCGGCGTAGGTCTTGCGGCTCAAAATTCCTGGACAGACTTATTTGATGCAATATCAAACAGAAAACGTCATATTGCAAAACCGGGAGAAGGATTCTTTACTAAAATGGGAGCAAGATTCAAAAATACAGGTACTAATTTCGTAGATATCTCCAAAACATTTGGAAAGTCTTTTGTAAAAGCATTTAAAACATTATGGACAGGAGAAAAAGGAACTTCAGGCTTTATGAAACATGCAGGTAAAGCCTGGATGCTTTTGACTGCGGCTCTTACTTTAGGAGGTACCGCAAATGTTATATATAAGGCAAGACACATGGGTAAATTAGCCAATAAAGACATTATAGATGACAATAAAGAAAGTACGGTGATTTAGTATGACATCAATTAATCCGATACAGACAAATATAGATAATACTAAGTCTCATAGGCCTCATAAATCTTATAGAGATGCTGAAGGCCATATTCGTACAACCAATAATGTCAAACCTCTTCCCGGTCAGGGACACTTGGTACACGATTCTTTAATTACTATCCCCAAATATTTCTTAAAAGATATTGCTTATGATATAAAAGCTATTAAGGACGGATTTAAAGGAAACGCAAATGATCACCAGTCAGGCCGTCTCAATGATGTAGGTTTAAAGCTTGGCGGTATCGGAATCGCAACAATGCTGGCTGCAAGAACAACAAACCCTATGGCAAGAGTTATGGAATATGCAGGGCTTGGAGCTTTTCTCGCTTCAATGTCATTGTATCCGTTAATCGCAATAAATACACCGTCCAGACTATATCAAGGCTATAATATCGGCAAAGAATATATTGATGATCAAGGTCGTAAAAAATCCGTATTTCAGGACAGCAACTATATTCCGTTTGATTTGTACAGAGGCGAATATCCGGGAGAAGATTTGGATGTCATCGGGGATAGGATGGGAATCCCCAGAGATTTAAAGGATCGGCACGATATAATAAAAGAACAAATGAGAAAGATTGCAATCCAAAATAATACGCTTTGGATGATGACAGCCGGTGTTGTTCCGGTTATGACGGCTCTGATTTGCTGCGGATTGGAAAAAATTATAGGCCCTTGGATTGAAAAGGCCAGAAATTCAAATTATAACTCTAAGATTACAAAGGCTCTTGAAAGAACCAATAATATGAATATTTCCGCAGGAGAAATCGGAAATACGAAGCTGAGTAAAAATGCCGCAAGAATACTTACTAATTACAAAAATCAAGAGCTTCCTAAGGCTGAGTTTGATAATCTTGTAAAATTATTTACTGAAAATCTTGATGCAAACACGGCAGAAGGTGTAAAACAGGATTTGGCAAATATATTGCAGATGGAAAAACGCGGAGTAAAATCCTTCGTTACGGATGAAAAAACTGCAGAAACTCTTATTAATACAATAAGAACCAGTTTGCCAAATACTAATAAAGCAACACTAGAAAAAGTATTCATCCCGACACAGGATGAAATAAATAGTATTCTCAAGAAATTTGAATCTAAAGAGTTAACATCAGAAGAACTCTTGAAGTTTAAATCAGAACTTAAATCTCTTTTTGATGAAAAAATCGCAAAAGAAGCGGCAGTTTCTAAAGAATCTTTAAATGGGTTTAAAAACAGAATTATTGAAAATATTTCAAAATCAATACAGAAAACCCCTTCAAATTATGTATCAGAGGCTAATATTAAAGAAATTACAGATTTTGCAAAAATTCTAAGCGTATTCAAAGAGAATGACAAAATTTTAGATAAATGTAAGTCCTTCAAGTTTGAACACGCACCGGAGACGGTAATTGCCCGTTCATACAGTGCTCAGTTTGAAAAGACGCTTCTTGACGTACTGGGTGTGAAATTCAAAGATCTTAAATTAATAAGAGAATCCGACAATGCGGCTCACGAATTTCTTGATAAAAAGCTTACGGAATTAGCATCAAATCCGGCGAAGTATGAAGAAGCTGTATCTAAACTCGGGAAGATTATGTCAGAGATGGAAGTTAAACTAAACGGTAAATCTGCCGACCAGTCACACATTGTTGATTTAATAACCGCAATAGAAAATAATTACAACAATACCGCGAAACTTCTGAATCAAACCGGTAAGGGCAAGTTCTCAAATACAATTGGAAAACTTGTAAAAGAAGACGTTTCTACACTTTCAAATACACTAAGTACAAGGCAGGAATTGTTTGATATGCTGGATGGTGTTAAAGAAAATAAATTTGCTGATATTGCAAACAAATACTGGTCTCAAGAATTTGGAGAAGCCGGAAGAATTGAATATGCTAAAGAAAATGCAAAAGGTGTAGGTTCTTCTAAAAACTATACAATTTCAAGAATCATTGAAAGATATCAAGGTGCAAACAATTCGTTTAACAGAATCTTGCATACGCTTGATTTGTATAACAGAAAAGAGCCGGTATCTGCTTATGATAAAGAAATTCTTCAAAAGGGTAAAGAGGCAATGCTTGGAGCAACATCTTCCGACCATACATTAAAGCTTAATACAATAAATAATCCTGACTTCTATAAAGATGTTATGAATACAGTATGGGGAGCAGAAGAAGGTATTGATTCAAGGACAACCAGAGGTAAGGGTCGTATTACTGAATCAACCAGAAATGCACTGAAACGTTATGACAGCAAGGAAGCTGGAAATATAATGACAAGATTCCAGCAGTACATAAACAGATTCAGAAATATAATCGGAAACAACAGTATAGACTTCACAAAACCGGAACACCTTCTGGATTCTGCGGCTCTAAAGAATTATTCAAAAGAATCAAAGACCAGAATGTCTATGTTCAACTTAATATCACAAACTCCTATAGATTTTGTTAAGAATGCGGCAGACAGAAGATATACAAACCAAAAATGGGCAAGACTTGCCGGAACGATCGGCGGAGTGGTTCTTGGCGGAACAATTCTTGCACAGTTAGGATTTGGTAAAATAAGAAACCCACATACGTTAAAAAAGCAGGTGAGCGATGATTCAAGTAAGTAAAATCTCAACATTAAATTTTAAAGCGGCAGACTATCAGGTTACTCGTGAAAAAACAGAGCAGCCGCAAAATCATCAGGACAATGGTTCTATTGATAAGTATTTGCAAAATATGGCACTTATCAATACGCCTAAGGTTCATAAAGTTGAACTTACTCAGGGAACTGCTAAGCCTTATAAAAATAATTTAAAAACAATGATTCGCAATAACGAATCCGTAATGCTTGCAATAGTTCCCAGAACGTTTACTGCACAGGATTTAAACGGGGATGATATAGTAACACTAAAAACCGGCGAGAAGAACGGAACTCTTTTGAGTGCAATATCAAGATTAGATGAGCTAAAAGATGATGGGATTAATACAATACATATTCTTCCGATTCACCCGACAGGCAAGAAAAATGCTCAAGGAACCGCAGGTTCTATATATTCTCCTGCAAAATATGTTACGGAGGATGGGCATTTGGCAATCGATCCTATGATTATAGAAAAAGATGATCCGAGGACTCCTGATGAACAGTTTAAGGCATTTATTGATGAGTGTCACAAAAGAAACATTAAGGTAATGTTAGATTTACCGAGCTGCGCTTCTGTAGATATGTTTGAAGCAGAACCGGAGTTAATGGCATACGGAAGAAACGGCGAGGAAAAAACTCCTCAAGGATGGACTGATATCAGAATGTTTGAGCCCTGGGATGATGAATCAAACAGAACATTAAATCCTAAATTATTAGAAATGCACAAACAATATGTAGATGCCTGCATTGATTTGGGGATTGACGGAATCCGCGCCGATGTTGCAAGAGCGAAACCTCCTGAATTTTGGGATATATTGATTAAGTATTCACATCAAAGAGATCCTGAGTTTGGCTGGCTTGCTGAAAGCTACACTTATGAGTGCGCCTCTCCTATGGTAAATATGCCATACGACAGACCTGAAGATTTGCTAAAAGCCGGTTTTGATGAATATTACGGTCAGTATCACATTTTCCACGATTGGAAAAATGCATCGGAATTTAATGATTATATCAAATTGAATCTTGACTTGTCTCACAGACTTCCGGCAGGAAAAAGTGTTATTGGTTCATTCTTGACACACGATGACAGCTCTTCAATGATTCATGGCGGAGAAAACTTCTGCAAAATGACAACAGTTCTGCAGGCTACAATTCCGATGTGTAATCCATACTTTATAGATGGATTCCAGTCCGGTGATTATTATGATTACAAATATAGAGACAAAGATAATATAGAGACCTGGACTACAAAACCGGATCCTGTTGAGCATAAACAGGTTCCTAAATATGATATGAACGATCACAGATATAGACTTGCGCTGTTTAATCTGTCGAGAAAGCCGGGCGGCGATGCTCCTGATATTGAAAGGGTTATGAAAGGTGTTCTTGAAATGAGACGCAATAATCTGGATGTTCTTGCAGACAGAAACAGCAGCTTTATTGAGTTAAATAAACGAGAAGACAAAAATGACCAGATAATAACTTATGCAAGACACAATAACGGAAGAACTCTTCTGGTTGTTGCCAATAAAAATCCAAACAGAAATGTTACAGGAATTATTGAGATTCCGGGGTTAAAAGCCGAGCAGAAGCTTGTAAACATGGTTCCGGCGTACGGAGAGACCAGCGAATTTCAAGCTGATGCTAACGAACTAAGAGTTAATTTAGCCCCAAATGATGCTTATGTCTTTGAAATTGATACTCCGAATATTGAAAAAGACAGAAAAGGTCATGTTTTTAAACAAAAAGTAAATGATTAGAGGCAAAACATTAAATAGAGGAAAAAAAGACCGCCTAGGCGGTCTTTTTAAATTTGTTATTTTTTTATTAAATTCCGTAGGCGTTCAGGATAAGATCAACAAGTTCTTTGAAACTTACCATGTTTACCTGATAATCTTTTCTCTTGAAGTCAGTAAACTTGACAACGCCATCCATTTCACCGTTTTTGATCATATCGCTGACTCTTGTGCCCAAGGCTTCTTTCTCAGTGTTATCATCACTTTCGCCCTTACGATAATAGTTACTCATCAAGCTGTCTATTACTTCGTTAGCAGCACTTTCTAATTTGTATTTATCAAGTCCCTGAGAGCTTAATGCATTGACAATATAGCCGCAGAGTTCTTTTAATCTTCCTTTTACAAGATCTGTTTCCGTGTCATTATTGTTGTCTCTATGAAGCATTATGACTGCATTGTTATTGTACAGGTCCGTAAAGCTTTGAGAAGTTACCTGAGTCTTACCATCACTGACACCTAATAATCCGTAGACTTCAAGGTTGCTGGAGCTACCTCCCCAGGAGTCGCTGCCAATATTGTTAACGATACTTGATGCAGTAGCCTTACATTGTAAACTTACAGTCTTCGTACCTACAGTTACTCCGTCAGCCACTACTGCAACTTTAACCGTAATGTAACCTGATGTAGAACCTCCTGTTATAGTGAGTTCACCTAGTTCAGAACATGTTGCGGTACCGCCTGATACACTGACTAAGCTGTATGAAATCTGACGAGCCTGAGTAGAACCCTTAGTATCAAGAGTAGCAGAAATGTTGTATTTTTCTGTTGAATTAAGACCAATTACTGTATTATCTGCAGGTAAGCCGGACCACGATGAGACGGTAAATTCTGATACATCACCAATTTCAACCGCTTTTGCCTTGAGTTCAGTCATTTTCTCTGTGATTTCGCTCGGATACAGTTGGTTTATAGCTGAAGCGTAGTCATCGCCAAAGATTTCCTTAACTGCTTCTGATAATTGTGGAGAATTCTTAGCAGTTATGACATCACAATATTGTATAGCTGCCTGTCGTGACTGTGCCAATGATTCAGTGTCAACACTTTCTTTTGCAGCAGCAGCTGCAAGCTGATCATACATTATGTTCAAATCATTTATCGGCATGTCGCCTAAGCCATTCTCATAGAAATCCGAGAGATTCTTTGCTAATTCTTCGGCTACCCAGTTAATTAATGCTGTTGTATCAAGGGCACCGTCTACGTTAAAATCGCCATCAATTGCTTTTTCAACGGCTTTTTCTTGTACTTGGGTATATGCCTCGAAATACCTGCCGTCATTTTTAATCTTGTTTGCAAAAGATTCGCTTACTGATTCTTTAAGGATGTTATACAGTTCATCACCCTGCAAAGCAGTTTTAACATCAATTGTTGTTTCGATATTCTGATATTGCTTGGTTGCTTTGAAATCCTCTATACCAAGTTCCTGAATAGCTTCAAAATCGCTAAACTTAGCGTTTGAAAGTGTTGTTGTAATGTATTCATTGACAGCATTATCATATATTTCAGAATAGTTGTTATAGTCGGCTTCTTCTTTTATTGCCTCAAGGTTATCTTCAAGTTTCTTTTTAACAACACTCTTCTGCATCTCATTCAAGGCAGAATTTTCCGTAATATTATAACCATATTGAGATAAGTCAACAGAGTTTTCTTCTGCTAGCCCGGCTGTTGCCATATAAGCATCAACAATTCCTGTAACAGTGCTCTTGATTGTATCGGCATTTTCTTCCCCGGTCAAAGATTGTACATAGTTGTTAATCATATCTTGTAATGTTGTGTCAGAGGCGTAAGCATACCCGTATTCGTTTACAATTTCTGACATTACCGAACTCATATATTCTGTCGCACAATAATCGGCAGTAGCTTTATTCATAATAAGAGGTGCTGATTCTTCCAAATATGCAAGAAGTTCTTCTGAGGATTTTCCTTCTTTTATATAAGTTTCTACCAGTGCAGAAAGACCTTCTGTTACGGATTTTTTCCATTCAGAGGCAGAAGAAACAACACTAGGAGCGTTTAATGTTGAAGTATATTCATTTAAAATTTCATACATCGTAATACGATTTTCCATACTCGCAACTTCATCTTTGTCTAAAGCATTTGCGTTTTTAAATTTTGTACCTTTGATTTTTGAGGTACTTCTATTTGTATCAATATTTTGCCAGAATGCATTAATTAAGTCATTTTTGCCAGCTTCGCTAGTTTCGCCGTCCCATTCAAAATTATCTTCCATGAACGCACGAAATTCACTTTTAATAACTGTTCCATCCCCATTTGAATCAACAGCGCTCTGCCAAGTTTGTCCGCTTTCATTGTACTTTGCTAAAAACTGGTAAACTCTTGATACATCATTTGTCATTTTATTGCTCCTTTAAATTTTCCCTATATTATTAATTACGGCATCTATTATTAAAAACTTTAATTTTTGACAGGAATTGTTACAAAACTTAATATTTTGTTAGTGGTGAATTCAAGAAGCAAGAATATGTTTTTTAGCTTGATACTTGAAAAAGCAGAATCTTACGTATAATTTCTGGTTTTAATTTGCAAATTACATTATGTTAAACTAGAATTGAAATAAAGGAGTCATAACTTTGGAACACTATACAAACAGCTTGCCTTATGAGCTTGCTTTGACCTCGAGGGTTTTGCATGAGGCAATGGATATGTTTTTTAAAAACAATGACTTTCCGGTATCTCCGGATGAATATATTATTCTTGACTGTCTTTATACACATCCGGATATTATACAGATGGAACTCGCAAAAATGATTTTAAAAGGACGCGCACATACAGGAAAGTTCTTGAAATCAATGGAAGAAAAAAAGCTGATTATCCGTACTCCGGTACTACAGAGTTCTAAGATTGTTATGCGAATAGAGATTACAGCACAGGGATTGGAAATATATAATGAGATAAATAAAACAGTTACCTCATATATTAAAAATATATGTGTTGTACCTGAATCAAAAATTCAGGAAACTATAGATTTATTGAAATCCTTGCGCGAAGATACAGTTAGGCAATTCGGAATTAAGTTTGAATAAGGACTTGTTTTTTCTACTGTTGTGTGGTTAAATAAACGTGTAGATATTTCTACATAAGGCGAAAACCGAGGGGGAAAGAATTTTGGAAGCTACAGCCGGAGAAAAATGGGAATTTAAGCTAAATCCTTGGATAACAATGATTCCGCTTATGTTATCAATATTTATGTTTGCGCTTGATGAAACAATTTCAAATGTTGCTTTGCCGTATATGGCAGGTACTTTTTCAGTCAGCCATAATGAATCAACCTGGATTATTACAAGTTACCTTGTTGCAAGCGGTATTGTAATTCCTGCTGTTGACTTTTTTAGCAAACTTATAGGCAGAAAACAATATTTTATGCTAAGTATAGTAGTCTTTACGTTTGCATCTATTTTATGCGGTATGGCAAATTCGATGGCAATGATGTTGTTTTCAAGAATTTTGCAGGGGGTAGGAGGCGGTGGTATTATGCCTATTTCGCAGGCTATGATTTTCGAAATATTTCCAAAAGAAAAACTTCCGGCAGCAATGGCGATATTTGGTCTCGGTGTAATCATGGCGCCAATTATGGGACCGGCTCTAGGGGGCTGGATTACAGAAAACTGGTCGTGGCCTTTCATTTATTTTATTAATATTCCTTTTGGTATAATAGCCTTTATCCTTTCTCATAAATATGTTGAAGAGCCGCCTTATTCAAGAAAACAAAATAATGTTTCGATGGATAAATCTGGATTCTTTTTTCTTGCAATGTGGCTTTTAACACTACAGGTAATATTAGATAAAGGTAATGATGCAGATTGGTTTGGAGCACCATGGATATGTAAATTAGCAGTAATCTCTGTACTTTCTCTTATTATGTTTATATATATTCAAATTAAAAAAGGTAAGACAAAAACAGGTTTGATAGATTTATCCATAATGAAAAATCACAACTTTGTAATCGGGACTCTGGGGCAGGTTGTTTTGATGGGGGTTATGATGTCATCTGCATCAATCCTTCCTTCAATGCTTCAATCATTGCTTGGGTATACTTCATTCTTGAGCGGTATTTCTATGGTGCCACGCGGCGCAGGGTGTTTTCTTGCATCAATATTGTGTGGTATTTTTGTTGCTAAAGTCGGCATAAAACCGGTTACGATTTTTGGCTTATTAGTTCTTGCATGTGCCGGATTACTCTTTGGCGAAATAAATACAAATATATCACTTGTAGACATTGCATTTCCTAACTTTGTATTTGGTCTTGGTATGGTATCTGCAATGGTTCCTCTTGCAAATATATCTTGTGCAACATTGCCTCCTGAAGCTCAAACGAATGCGTCAGGAGTTCAAAATCTGCTAAAAAATACCGGCGCTGCAATTGGCACATCTATCGCAACAACTATGATTTCCAGATTTTCTCAGGCGCATCAGATGATGATGATAAAGTCTTTAACCGAAACAAACAGTGTTTATGCAGAGAGGCTAAACAGCATGGCCTCGTCATTTATGACTCAAGTTGACCCTGCGACAGCTATGTATATGGCGCAATCCCAAATTCACGGTATGTTAAGACAACAGGCTACTTTGTGGGGATATGTAGAGACTTTTAGATACTTTGCAGTTGCTGTTATAATAATTCTCCCCTTTGTTCTCTTCTTGTATGAAGATAGGAAAAAGAAAAATACGTAATCAGTAATCAAAAATTGTAGATATAAAACTATATGATTATTGGCAAAATTGTATATTTGTAATATGATAGATTTTATTTCTAAATTTATGAGGAGTGGATATGGGAAATTTGTTAAGTTTTATACATTCAAATGCCATGGGGGTATCTGCAGTAATATTGGTTATTGCATATATATTTATTGCGCTTGAAAAAATTCCTAAGGTTACCGTTGCCTTGATAGGAGCTGCAATAACTCTCGTGCTGGGACTTCTAGGGCAGGATAGACTCGTAAACGGCGAATTTGATCCGGGGTATTTCATTAATTTTGTCGATTTTAATGTAATATTACTGCTTGTTTCAATGATGATTGTTGTAAGTATTGCGTCACGAAGCGGTATGTTTAACTGGATAGCAGTAGAAATGCTCAGAAAAACGAAAGGGCAGCCGAAATTGGTTCTTATATCTCTTTCGGTGTTTACGGCTATTGCTTCTGCATTTCTCGACAATGTTACAACAGTTATTCTTGTAATGCCGGTTACTTTTGTTATTGCAAAAGAACTTGACATAAATCCAATTCCTTTTTTGATAACTGAAATTTTTGCCTCAAATATTGGGGGGACGTCTACTTTGATCGGTGATCCTCCTAATATTATTATAGGCAGTGCGGCAGGGTTCTCTTTCTTGGACTTTATCAAAGCGCTTACGGTAATTGTTACATTAATACTATTTGTCTGTACTGCAATGCTGATATTTATATTTCGCAAACAGCTAGTAAGCGATCCGGAAAAAATGAAAAATATTGTTGAATTGGATAATTCACATACAATAACAGATATACCTCTAATGATTCGTTCGGGACTTGTGCTTCTGCTTGTAATAATAGGTTTTGTTATGCATGATGTTATCCATATACAAACTTGCGTTGTTGCGATGGCAGGGGCAGCGTTTTTGTTATTGTTTGAACGTCCGCATGACATATTCCAAGAGATAGAGTGGAATACCATTTTTTTCTTTATTGGTCTGTTTATCATAATTGGCGGTTTAGAACATTCCGGAGGCATTAGGCTTATGTCAGAATGGCTTTTGAACGTAACTGAGGGCTCTCAAAGCGCTACTGCTATGATTATTTTATGGGCTTCCGGAATATTGTCGGGAATTGTTGACAATATTCCGTACACGGCAACAATGGCCCCATTGCTGCTTGAGGTTCAAAAAGTCATGGGGGCTGAATATACATATCCGCTATGGTGGTGCTTGTCGCTTGGAGCTTGCCTTGGGGGAAATATGACTATAATAGGTGCGGCCGCCAATGTTATCGTATCTGAAACTGCCGCAGCTGCAGATTATCCGATTAAATTTATGGAGTTTTTAAAATACGGTGTAATCATAACTGTAGTATCACTAATTATGAGTATGGTTTATATTTGGCTGAGATTTTTAACCTAAGGAGAGTTTATGAAATATTCTGATGACGGTACACAGTACCATATAGGGCTAAAAGAAGGTGATGTAGGGGAATATGTTATTCTACCCGGAGATCCCAAAAGGTGCGCAAAAATAGCGGCATACTTTGAGGACGCAAAATTAGTTGCTGATAGGAGAGAATTTACAACTTATACAGGTTTTCTTAACGGTGAGAAAGTGAGTGTGACTTCGACCGGTATAGGTGGTCCATCAGCCTCGATTGCTCTGGAAGAGCTTGTTAAAGTGGGCGCTAAATATTTTATCAGGGTTGGAACCTGTGGTGGAATGGATACTGATGTAAAAAGTGGAGATTTAGTTATTGCTACAGGTGCAATAAGAATGGAAGGTACAACCAAAGAATATGCTCCGATTGAATTCCCTGCGGTAGCTGATTATGACATTGTAACTGCACTTATAAATTCCGCAAAAAAACTACAGATGTCTTACCATGTCGGCGTTGTAGAGTGCAAGGACTCCTTTTACGGGCAGCATAATCCCGAAATAATGCCAGTAAGCTATGAACTTATGAATAAATGGGATGCCTGGCTTAAACTCGGATGTCTTGCCTCAGAGATGGAATCGGCTGCATTGTTTGTTGTAGGAAGCTATCTTAGGGTTAAAGTAGGCTCTATTTTTCTTGTCGTTGCAAATCAGGAAAGAGAAAAACTCGGAATGGAAAATCCTGTTGTACACGATACAGATTCTGCGATAAAAACTGCAGTAGAGGCCATAAAAATGCTTATTAGGTAATAGTGAAACAGTTTCTGGAATAAAGGCGGCTTCCTTATATTAGGAAGCCGCCTCAACATTTAATTAGTTATTTTAAACATTTTTATTTGTTTAATTGACTCATAACTTCATCAGCAAAGTTATCGTTTCTTTTTTCAAGACCTTCGCCGAGAACAAATCTATCAAATTTAACGATATTAAATTTGCCCGTGATAAGCTGTTCAATAGTCTGATCAGGATTTTTAACAAACGGCTGTTCGATTAAGCATCTGTGAGCCATTAATTTGTTAACTCTTCCTTCAACAATCTTAGCTCTGATTTGTTCAGGCTTGTTCGCCAAATCTTCTTTACCCATTTCGATTCTTGTTTCTTCTTCTATTACAGATTGAGGAATATCCTTTCTTGAAACAAATTCCGGAGCGGAAGATGCGATATGTAAGCAAATATCCTTGGCAAGAACATCGTCTTTCGCGTCAGTTTGAAGTAAAACACCAATTTTACCGTTATGGATATAAGTTGCAACATTACCTTCATATCTAACAAATCTTCTTACAGTAATTTTTTCACCGATAGAAGCGATTTTTTCTTTAATCACGTCAGAAATTACTTTGCCGCATTTCGGGCAAGTAGTTGCAAGAAGTGCATCAACATCTGAAGGGTTAGATTCTGCAACTAATTGAGCAAGTCCGTTTGTTAATTCTATAAATTCAGCATTTTTAGCTACAAAGTCAGTTTCACAATTAACTTCTATCATTGCGCCAACAGAATCTGAAACATAAGAGCCGATTCTGCCTTCTGCAGCGATTCGACCCATTTTCTTGTCGGCAGAAGCAATACCTTTTTGGCGTAAAACTTCCATTGCTTTTTCCATATCGCCGTCAACTTCTACAAGCGCCTTTTTTGCATCCATCATACCTGCACCTGTTTTATCACGAAGTTCTTTTACCATAGTAGCTGTAATATTCATTGTAAATTCTCCTTCTTGGGATAAATGAGGGGAAACCTCCCCTCAACTTATCTTATTTTATTAAACAAAATTTATACTGCTGCCGGTTCTTCTACACCTGCATCTGCTGCTGTAATAGATTCAGCTTTACCTTTAACAGCGTTATTTTCCCTCAATTGCTTACCTTCCAATACAGCATCAGCCAATTTGGAAGTAATCAATTTAATAGAGCGTATAGCATCATCGTTACCGGGAATAATATAGTTGATACCGTCCGGATTAGCATTTGTATCAGCAAGGCAAATAACAGGAATATTTAATTTGTTAGCTTCTGCGATTGCAATATCTTCTTTAGCCTGGTCTACTACAAAAATAATATCCGGTAATCCGCGCATTTCTTTAATACCGCCCAAAGTTTTGCTCAATTTAGCAAGCTGTCTGTTAAGCTGAGCTTGTTCTTTCTTAGGCAATTTTTCAGCGTGTCCGGAAGATATGAAATCTTCAAGTTCTCTTAATTTATTAACTCTGCCTCTTATGGTTTCAAAGTTGGTAAGCATACCGCCCAACCATCTTCTGTTGATATAGTAAGCTCCGGAGCGATTAGCTTCTTCTGCTACGACTTCTGCAGCCTGTTTTTTTGTACCAACGAAAAGTACGTTTCTACCTTTTGCAGCGTATTCTCTAACTGCATCATAAGCTGCATCTAATAATTCTGTTGTTTTTCTTAAATCAAGAATATAGATACCGTTTCTAGCCCCGTAGATATACGGTTTCATTTTAGGGTTCCAGTGTTGTGTTTGGTGTCCGAAGTGGACTCCGGCTTCTAAAAGTTCAATAAGTGATGCTGTTGACATCTGTGTCTCCTTTTTTCTAACTTGTTTTACTACGGGTTGCACTGTTCCATCGGTTGGGGCAAAACTCATGTAATGCAACTAAGGCTGCTTACATCTTGCCCAGATTTTGACCGACTAGAGCGAATCTATCGAACTAGTGTAACCAATAAAATCGTAATACAAACATACTTTTCAGGCAAGTTTCTCTGTTACAATTGTTACTTACGCAGTGCTTGCCTTAAAAGAAAAGTTAAGGAGTTTATGATAAGTGAAAGATTGAAAAGTTAACAAGGAGTGTTAAGAAAGACTCATTAGTTCCTTACACTTCTCTGGGCAGGTGTATCTTTTGTTTATCAGATATTAGTGGTGATAAGAACTCTACCGCATTTTCAGCGGCCGCATTCCCTTTTCTATTCTTTACATTAAGAAATGTAACAAAAGAATTGGAAAACCTAAAGTTTTCAAGAGAAATGCCGTAATACATGTAAAAGGGACAAATTTAAGGACGTAACACCAATGGGAATGGCAGCATCGCAGGCAAGACT